>JACPSJ010000001.1 GCA_016193315.1 Candidatus Kerfeldbacteria bacterium | reverse complement strand
GACCCTCTCCGTCACGCTGGCCGGCGACCCGGTCGCCCTCGGCACCCTGCTGAGCAGCCAAACCAACTTCGACGCCATCACCAGCACCGTCACCACCAACGCCAACGCTGGCTACGCCTCCCACGTCAAGTTCGACGCCACCCTGACCTCTGGCAGCAATACCATCCCGGTGGTCGGCGGGGACAACACCCTCAACCGCGGAACGTCGGAGTATGGTGCTTCAACCTCTGATTCCGGCAATGACTTGGTCGTCACCGACACCGACATTACCTGTAACACCACCGCGGCGACGGACAGCGGGCAAGCCTCCCTGGATGCCAGCCCGCTGACTACGACCTTCAAGACGTTTGCCTCCAACGCCGGCGGAGCCTCAGCCGAAGCCACCACCCTCTGCTTCCTGGCGTCGATTTCCGCCACCCAGCAAGCCGGCACCTACACCAGCATCGCCACGGTGGTGACGACGGCTAGGTTTTAGGTCAAGCGGTGGAGGGTGGAGCAAAGATTACGACAACAAACATGAGAAGCCCCCGGATTCTTGTCCCGACCATCATCGCCCTTTCCGGCTGGCTCCTGTGGCCGCAGCAAGGGCAAGCGATTTCGATCGTCCCGCCGAGTCTGGAATTCGGCGTCCAGCCGGGGCAGACGGTCAAGACCAGTATCAAGCTCTACAACGAGGAGGATCGGGCCTATGCCCTTTTTAGTTCGGTTTCGAATTTCACGGCCTACGGGGAGGAGGGCGAGCCAACCTTCGATTTTGCTGAGCAGCGCAGCGACCTAGCCGGGTGGATTGATGTCGGGGCCGGGCCATACACGCTCAAGCCGGGCGATCGGATTGAAGTCCCGATCGAAATCAACGTCCCACCTGAGGCGGAACCGGGCGGCCACTATGCCAGCGTGTTTTTCGGCACTGAACCCTCGCCGAAGCAAGAGGGCGGTGGTCAGGTAGCCGTCCGCTCGCTGGTCGGGACGCTGATTATTCTCCGAGTCGAGGGCCAGGTTCAAGAGAGCGGTTCGATTCTTGAATTCAAGCCGACCGGATCAAAATCAAAGAGTCGACTGCCGGTCGACCTGTTGCTCCGGATCCGGAACGACGGCAACGTCCACTTCCGACCGAAGGGCACGGTCATCGTCCGCAATATTTTCGGCGGCGAGTCAGCACGGTTGACCGCAAACGATACAAATGGCGCCGTCCTGCCGGATAGCGTGCGGCGGTTCGAGGTCACCTGGCAGAAGCCGGACAGCAAAGATCAGTCAGGCAACTTCTTCTCCGAGTTCGGGGCCGAATGGCGGAACTTCGGTTTCGGTCCTTACACCGCCACGGCTACGGTCATGTATGGACAGTCAGACCTGACTCTCCAGGCCACCACCCAATTCACGATTATCCCCTGGCGCGTTCTGTTGATGGTTCTGGTTGTTTTGGTCATTCTGATTCTCATTCTGACGGTCGGCCTCAAGCGCTATAATGCGGCCGTCATTCGGCACGCCCAGCAGAAGCCACCGACCGCCGGTAAGTAAGGAGTATGCGCCGGGTTAGCCTGCGGCGCACCCTCTGGCCGATCCTCCTGGCCAGCCTGTTTGTGATTGGTATCCAGCCGGCGAGAGTGCTGGCGCAAGAGGAAGCTCAAGTCACAATCGGGGCCCAAGTCGTGACCAGTCCAGAGGGGGTGGTCAATCCGGTCGTCGAGTTTCGAGGTCGGGCCTCGGTCGAGGCGGTGATTGAGGTTCGTCGCGACGGGGCCGTGATTAAAACCATCACCGCCGACCAGGCAGCCGCGTTCTCCCTCGGTCTGCCAGATCAACCGACCGGGCAACACATTTTCGAAATCCGGGCGACTGACGCGGCCAGCCGAGTTCATCCGGCGCTGACGTTCGCGCTGCGCTTGTCGACCGGATCAACCACCCTCGTGTCGGGAATATTCCTCGGTCCGACCATCAGTCTGGATCAGGGGGCCAAGCGGCTCGGCGCGTTGGTCACGGTTAATGGCCGGACCGTACCGCGCAGCCTGATAACCGTGACCGCCGCCCCTGGGGCCAGGAAATTCACGGCCGCGGCGAACGATCTTGGGCACTGGACCATGTCCCTCAACACCGCCAGCCTCGGTGTCGGCAGCCACACGTTCGTAGCGGTGGCCGTCGCCCCCGATGGCGGTCAGTCCAAACCAAGTCGGACCGCCACGCTGACGGTCAGCCCGGGTGGACGACCGGCCGAGTTGGCCGCGTCAGACCTGAACCGAGATGGACGAGTAGATCTCACTGACTTCAGCATCCTGCTGTACTTCTGGCAAGACACCAGCCCAGAGAATCCGCGAGCGGACATTAACCAGGATGGTCGAGTGGCGATTGTTGATTTCAGCATTATGCTTTTCCAATGGACCGACTGATTAGAACCCATCCTAAAAATCCATTCCGGCGCGGCGGCTCGGAATTTCGGGCTGCCGGGCTTCGCCGCGGCCGTAAAATATCTCGATATTCCTCATTCGTGGTGGGGGCCGGCTTGGTCATCGGCCTCTGGCCACCGTTAGTCGCGGCCCAAGCGCCGCGGCCGGAGATCCAGCTCGTCGGTCCGCGCGGCCTGGTCAAACTCGGACAGGTGTTCACCGTTGAAGTTCGTCTCAACAGCCAAGGGCAGAGTGTTAATGCCGCCGACCTGTTCATCGCCTACCCAGCCGACAGCCTGGAAGTCCTGCGGGTGGGGCGCGAGCAATCAATCTTCACCCTCTGGCCGGAGGAACCGCAGTGGACCAATCCGGTCGGCACCATGACGCTGGTGGCCGGTCGTCCGGGGGGAATCTATGCCGTCGACGCGACCGTGGCGACGCTGTATTTTCGCGCGCGGCAGAGCGGCCACGTAGTTTTCATGCTCGACCTGGACCGATCTCGAGTCTATCGGCACGATGAAGCGGCCAGCCCACTGAGCGTCGGCTCGGCGCCGCTCGAACTTGACCTGGCCAGTGATTTCGTGACCGGCATTCCGCTCGAGTCGACCACTCATCCTGATCCACGGACCTGGTCGACCGGACAGGCAGTGGAAGTGCACTGGGCCGTGGCCGCCGAAACCGAGTACAGTTATGTCTTCGATTCCGATATGACTGGTGTCCCAGATGACGTCCCCGAATCTCAAATCGGGCAACGATCGTACCCGGCCCTGGCGGATGGGGTCTACTACTTTTCCATCAAGCGCCGCACCAGCGGGGGGTTGTGGACTGACTTAACCCAGCGTCGATTTCTCCTCGACAGTACGCCACCGACAGCCTTCAGTCTCCGGCTGCTCGATCCGGACACCGTCGGCCAGCAGGCCGTGCTGGCCTGGCAGGTGTCCGATGCAATGTCCGGAGTTGAGGCGCAGCTCCTGACCGTCAACCGTCAGCCGGCCGGTCGTGTGGCGAGTCCGCTCCGAATCCGACCCGAGTGGCAAGACCAGACGATTACCATCACCGCCGTCGACGGCGCGGGCAATATGCGGGTGGCCAGCTGGTTACCGCCCCGGCGCGGCCCGGCATTTTTTTCGGTAGCCATCTGGATAACTGGACTGGCCGCGATCATGGCCGCGGCCGGGTGGTTCATCGTCCGCGTCGCACGGCGCTCGTCGCCATAGGAACGGAATCCTGGTATACTGACAGTCGTTCGTACCGTGACGGCAATGGATAGAAGATCATGGGCCACCATTTCGTTCATCTCCGTGTTCGGCCTGGCCTGGTGGCTGGTGCCAGTACGTTTGTGGGCGCAAGAGTCGGCGGCCAGCCTGAAAGTCTCCCCCAGCTCTGGTATCTTTGAAGTCGGCAGTCTGGTCGACGTGTCGTTCGTGCTCGATACCGGCGGTGATGCGGTCAACGCCATCAGCGCCGACGTTTTGTTCCCGCCGGACAAGCTCCAGGTGGTTAATCCGGTGGCCAGCACCTCCTTTGTGACCGTCTGGGTAACCTCACCGACCTACTCAAACACTGACGGCACCATCAGTTTTCAAGGCGGCCTGCCGAACCCCGGCATCCGAACCAACGCCGGCGTTGTCAGCACCGTTACCTTCCGTGTCAAGTCGGCTGGCAAGGCCATTATCAAGTACGCCCCGACGTCGCAGGTGCTGCGCAATGACGCCGAGGGGACTAATATTCTGACCGCCACCAGCAGCGCCGAATACACCCTCAAGAACCCGCCGCCAGCCGGCCCGGTGGTCAACAGCCCATCCCACCCGGACAGCAACCAGTGGTACAATAACCCAAGCATTCAGTTCACCTGGGAAGGTCTGTCCGGCATCACCGGTTACAGTTTTTCTTTCGACCAAAACCCGAAAGGCATACCTGATGAAGAAGTCGATACCACCTCCACGGCGACGACGGTCAAGACGAAGTCCGACGGCATTTGGTACTTCCATCTCCGGGCCGAGGCCGAAATCTGGGGCGGGGTGACGACCTACACCGTCCGGATCGATACTAGCCCGCCGGCCGAATTTTCTCCCCATCTCGATCACGAGGTGGCGACCAAGGAAGACACGGTTCTCCTCAGCTTCCTGACCAGTGACGCCGCCTCCGGGCTGGATCATTACGAAGTCAAGGAGGTACCAGGCGATGGTCGGGGCGGGGACACACTGTTCGTCGAGGCCATCAGCCCCTACACCATTCAGCCGCATCCAGCCGGCAAATACACGTTCATTGTCCGAGCCGTTGACCGCGCCGGTAATGCCACTGAGGGGGCAGTCACATTACGGGTCGTCGCCGGCGCCTTACCGTTCCTGGCGCGGATCCCCTTACTCAATAATCCTGCCGTTGCCAACGCCATGATTATCGGGCTGGGCGTTCTGGTGGCGGCGAGTACCGGCTACTGGGTCTTGCGACGGGTGCGGATTCGAACCACCTTCCGCCGCGACTTGGAGACGCTGGAACGGGACGCGCGGAAGAAGGCCGCCGCCTTGCAACGAGAAATGGAAGAAATTCGCCGGGCCGAAAAGCTGATTCATCAGAATCTCGGCCACGACGCGGCCACCGGCCCGTTCAGCCCGCCACCGACCGCGCCTAGCCCGCCGCCGCTCGCTTCCTGATCAAATCCTGCACTGAGTCCCCGATCCTGAGGTTAGTCTGAGTTGAGACCAATGCCGACCTGGGTAGTTCTGCCGACGTACAACGAGCGGCCAAATCTCGAACCGATGGTGACAAAACTTTTTCAGCACCCCGATCTTTTTGTGCTCGTGGTCGACGATCATTCACCCGACGGCACCGGACAACTGGCTGAGACGCTACGGTCGCGCTGGCCGCGACTGGCGGTTCTCCACCGACCCGAGAAAACAGGGCTTGGTCCGGCCTACCGTCAGGGCCTGTCGCTGGCCCTAGACCGTGGGGCGACGAAGATCATCCATCTCGATGCTGACCAATCGCATGATCCGGAATTGATCCCGGCGATGATCAACCAGCTCGGCACGACCGAGCTGGTGGTAGCCTCGCGCTACGTGCCCGGCGGAGCCATCCGCATCCCTTGGTACCGGCAAGTCATCAGCCTGGTCGGCAATTGGTACCTCCGTCGGCTGCTCGGACCAGAGCTCCACGACTGGAGCTCTGGTTACTGCGCTTGGCGGGCGGGGATACTTCGTCAGGTATTGGCGCAACCGGCGCAGACAGTCGGGTACGCCTGCCTGATCGAGATGAAGTGGCAGGCGAAGCGGTTGCTAGCCAGGATGGTTGAAGTTCCGCTCATGTTCCGCGATCGTCAACATGGGCAATCGAAGTTCTCCTGGCCGATCATGTGGGAAGACCTGCGTTCGGCTGCCAGGCCCGATTTCGGGCTCCGGCTGGCGGCTCGGGTTCAATGTATCTCCAATACATTTCACCCTCCGCCGCGGCGCCGCGCCCGCGAAATCTGCCATTTCGCCCTGAAAGCAGGTTTTGAAATGAGTTCTAGATCTGTCTATTCTCACCATCGTCGCTGCCACCGGAGCGTGGCGGGCAGTCAGATAAGTTCGGTCAGCAGTCCGCCGCCACTGGGCATACCCGCCTGTCGGCGGTCGCATAGCTCAGTTGGTTAGAGCGTACGGTTCACATCCGTAAGGTCCCTGGTCCGAGTCCAGGTGCGACCACCAGCGGGCAGATCAACGACACCATGGCTAGAAGTTTCCATCCGCATGCCTATCCGGAAGAAAGAAGAAGAACAAGAAACGCACGGCGCTCAGGACAATCCGCTCGGTGACCCCCGTGCCTTTCGCGGCTACCGCACCAACCTTCAGAAACTAGCCGAGTCAACCAAGAAATCAGAATTCCTGCCGAGCTTTAGTCGTTCATTCGGCGGCTTTGTGATCGAGGTGGCCAAGATTATCATCATTGCCCTGCTGATCATCAAACCCATCCATGCTTTTCTGCTGCAACCGTTCTATGTCAAGGGGGCGTCGATGGAACCGACCTTTCGGAACAACGAATACCTGATCGTCGATCAACTGTCGTACCGGCTCCATGACCCACGTCGGGGGGACGTAGTCGTCATCCGCAACCCGTTTCAACCAGATGAGTTCTTCATCAAGCGGATTATTGGCTTGCCGGCTGACCGACTGCTGATTGCCGACGGGCGAATCACGGTTTTCGATGCGGTCCATCCGGACGGGCAGGCGCTCGATGAGTCCGCCTACCTGTCGTCCGGGTCGTTCACGCCCGGGCACACCGAGGTGACTTTGGGGGTGGAAGAATATTACGTCCTCGGCGACAATCGGACCGCCAGCCTCGACTCACGGACGTTCGGTCCGATTGAGCGACGGGCCATCGTCGGCCGAACAGCCGTCCGGGCCTGGCCGATCTATCGCGCCCAAACGTTCCAGACGCCGACCTATCCGTTACCGTCGCCCGCGGCGACTTAAGGATCGGTCACGATGTCGAAAGATCCAACTGCTCCGCCTCAGCTCCTGCGCGGGATGAAAGATATCCTGCCACTCGATCAGCCGTATTGGTGGTGGTTGTTTGATACGCTGCGGCGCTTGGCCACCGATTTTAGTTTCGAACGAATTGAAACGCCAATTCTCGAGTCGACCAGCCTCTTTACGCGGTCGGTCGGCGAGACCACGGACATTGTGCAGAAGGAAATGTACAGTTTTCCCGACAAGAACGGTGAAAGCGTCGCCCTCCGGCCAGAGGGGACGACTGGTGTGGTTCGGGCTTACATCGAACACGGCATGCTCAACCAGCCGCAGCCGGTCAAGCTGTGGTACTTTGGTCCTTTCTTCCGCCACGATCGGCCACAGTCCGGCCGGTACCGGCAGTTTTGGCAGTTCGGGTTCGAAGTCTTTGGGGCGCCACAACCGGTAATGGAGTGCCAGCTCATCCTGATGGCCCGCGCCCTCTTCAGCACCCTTGGTTTGGAGACGTCACTCCAGCTCAACAGCCTCGGCGATCCGACGGTGCGCGAGCAGTATATTAAAGCGTTCCAAGCCTGGTTCAAAACGCGGAAATCAGAATTATCTGAGGACCAGCGCCTACAGCTGCAGCGTAACCCGCTCCGTTTGCTAGACAGTCACGATCCGCACCTCCACACCCTGCTCGACGGCGCGCCGCAAATCCTTGACTACCTCGACGAACCTTCTAAGCAGCACTTCGCCGCGGTGGTTGAGTACCTCGATGAGCTCGACATTCCGTTTGTCTTGAACCCCCGTCTCGTTCGCGGCCTCGACTACTATCGTCGAACGGTGTGGGAATTCTGGCCGACTGATGATGAAAGCGGACAGGCCAGCCTCGGCGGCGGCGGTCGATATGACACCTTGGTCGAAGAGCTCGGTGGCCGACCAACCCCGGCCGTCGGGTTCGCCGGCGGCGTCGATCGCCTGCTGCTGAAACTGAAAGAGCGACAGATTCAACCGCCGCGAGCGGAACCACCCCAACTGTACGTGGCGCAGCTCGGTGAACCAGCGCGGAAGAAAATGTTACGGTTGTTTGAGGACTTGCGGCGAGCCGGCCTGCGGGTGGCGGAAAGCATGACCAAGGACGGCTTAAAACAGCAACTGGAAGTGGCCGGCAAACTCGGCGCGCACTACACGCTCATTATTGGCCAGAAAGAATTGATGGACGACACCGTCCTCATTCGTGACATGGAAAACGGCATGCAAGAGGTGGTGGCCTACGGGAAAGCGGTGGTCGAGATGGAGAAGCGACTGGCCAAAGCAAAGGCCAACGGCACCAAGCCCATGCCGGGGCTGGTCAAACCGGAACGGTTTGACCCCCGCCAGGTCGCCGACTCGACGGACGAATCAACGGCCGACGATGCGTAACCAAGACTGCATTTTTTGCCGCTTGGCTAGCGGCCAGCTGCCGATGACGAAAATCTATGAGGACGACGAGTTGCTGGCTTTTCCGGACATTCACCCCAAAGCGCCAACCCACATCTTGATCATCCCGAAAGACCACGTGGTGACCTCAATCGCCGCGATGAGCGAAGCCAACCAGCGTCTCCTCGGACAGATGCTCTGGCGGGCGAAACTACTGGCCGAAGGGCAGGGGATAGCGGAGGCTGGTTACCGACTGGTATTTAATGTCCGTCGCCACGGTGGTCAAGAGGTCGATCACCTCCACCTTCATTTGTTGGGTGGCCGGCGGCTCGGCCCGATGGCTTGAAGAGGTTGACCGTGGTCAGAGGTTTCCCAGTAGAATCGGTCCGGGTGGTGGCATTGTGGATGAAGCGGATGGATTCGGGGAATTAGCTTTTGGTCTTTGATTTTTCTCGGCTGCTTCTAACGGGATTATGGAGTTTGACTTTCGACGCCGAAGGTGGTAGAGTAGCGACGCCGGCGGCCCTCGAAAAAGGTACCCCGGACATCAACTTCACTCCCATCTGAACTCCAAGCTTGTAAGCGCATGATCGAAGTCCGGCGACGAAACAATGAATCAAGCGAAAGCCTACTCCGGCGGTTCTCAAAACGTATCCAGCAGAGTGGCGTTCTCCTGCGAGCCAAGAAGCGGCGGTTCTACGAGCCGCCGAAGAACAAACGGGCAATTCGCGTGGATGCGCTGCGGCGCCAATCCATCCGCCAAGAGCGGGAGTTACTACGCAAACTCGGCAAGCTGGAAGAATTTGATTTGAAAAATCGTCCCCGTCGGCGCAAGCGATTACCGACCATCCCCGTCAGCTAACCGCCCGTGCGATGGCTTTGATGGAAAAAATTGAACACGACTACAAGCAAGCGTTCAAAGCCCACCAGCGGGTCAAGATTGACGTGCTACGGCTCTTAAAATCGGCCATCAAGAACGCCGAGATCGCCGCCCGGCACAACCTCAATGATGAGGAAATCATCGCCGTTCTGACCACTGAGGCCAAACGCCGACGCGAAGCCTTAGCTCTCTACCAGCAGGGGGGGCGGGCCGACCTGGCCGCCAAAGAGCAAGCCGAACTTCAAGAACTGATGTACTACTTGCCGACTCAGTACAGCGACCAGGAACTCGAGACGGTGGTAAAAGAAACGATCGCTGAACTGAAGGCTAGACCGGGTGATTTCGGTCGCGTCATGGGATCGGTGATGAAAAAAATTAAGGGCCAGGCCGAAGGCGAGCGAGTATCGGCGACCGTCAAAACCCTTTTGCGCTAACCAGCCCGACGACCAAAGACCAAACACCAGAACCATGTCCGCCTTGCCTGGGATGAACCGACGCGCCCTGCTCGTGACTGGGGTGCTCGTGGCCGGCCTGCTGCTCGGCTGGTGGGCCTTTGCCAGCGGCACGGTCTCGGCCCAAACGGCGACCACCTTTAGCGTCGAGTCGATCGGCAGCCGGATCGGTTTGGGCAGCGCCGACCTGCGGCAGGTCATCATCAATCTCATCCGCATCCTGCTCGGCTTGGTGACCCTGGTGGCGGTGGCCTATCTCATCTATGGTGGCTACTTGTGGCTGACCGCCGGCGGCAACGAGCAGCGGGTGGAGAAGGCGAAAGAAGTCATTCTGCAGGCGCTCATCGGCCTAGTGATTATTCTCCTGGCCTGGGCGATCGTCTTCTTTGTCGTCCGGACGTTCCAGCGGGTGACGACCAGCAGCAATAGCGATCGCGGCGGTGGCTGCGTCGGTTTCGGCTGTCTGGGGTCGGGCGAACGGACGTTCGACCTGACCGGCGTCACCACCTGTGCCGTCCGTCCGGATTACGACACCAACGTGCCGCGCTCGAGCGCCGCGGCCTTGTACTTCAACCACGATCTGGATATCGACACCGTCAGAGCGGCGGTGGAGGACGACTTGGCCGATGGCGATCCCAATCTGGTGATTTTGGAGTGTAGTGATGTCAGAGGCGACGGCGTAGGCGATGACATTTGCGAAGACGGCGAGTTTAGTCTGCCAGCTGGCAGCAAGATCAGCCCCCAGGTTTTCTCCGGCGACCGGCCGACTGGCGCGGCTGGCGACACCAAAGCCGAGTGGGTAGCCAAGGGCAAAGCTATCACTTTTTACCATCGTTCGTTCAGCGAGGATGAAGCCAGCCCGGACAACCGCTGGTTCGCCACCAACACCACCTACCGGTTGATCGTTCCGGCCCGCGACGCCCCCACCGCCATCAAAGACACGACTGATCCGGGCCGAACGCTGCAGAAGTGTCAGCGCAACAGCGCTGGTGAACCGATCGAGGGGGATGCTGTGCCAGGCGAAAATTGCAAGGTGGACGAGACAAACAACTTGATTTACTGGACCTTCAGCGTGGGCACCGATGTGTCCGGTCCAGCGCTAGAAGCATCGTCAACGCTGCCAAGCTCGACCTACCTCACCGGGGTCGGCAAACCGGACCGCAACGTCGACCGCGAGCGATATCCGTTCAAGGTTGAATTCAACAACGCCATTGACACGAACCTGGTGACGAATGACAATATTCAACTATTCAAGTTTACCACGGCGCCGGATCCGGATGATGGTACCGGCGGGACGGTTGATCCGACGCCGCTCCCGTCTAGTGATTACACGGTCGAGCCGTTCGGCACCGGCGCCTGGCTGCAGCTCAAAGACGGCGTCCGCCTCGAGCCGTTTACGTGGTACAAGATTGTGGCTAAGGATTTCTATTCCCTGTGCGGCACGAAACAGGCGACACCGTACGAATGGGTGTTTGAAACGAACGATGTCGTGGCTGGCATTAAATTCGTTTACCCCTTGGCCGGGACCATCTGTCCTGCCAGCGAAGTGTTCGTCAAGTTCGCCACTTCGATGTGGAAGATCGGCGAACCAGACTGCGAACCTGGCGGTGGCAGCCTGGTTCGCGACGGGACCTTGTCCCCGAATCCGGGCCGCGGCTTTCGGGTGCTCGACCCGCTCGATTCAGAACATCCAGAACGGAGTTGTACGAAGTACGGCTTTGTGCCAGAGACGCTGCTGCTTAGCCCGGAGACGCCACATACGGCCACGGTCAATACCGATCTGGTCATCGATCGTGAAGGCACGAAACTCAGCCGCACCTGGAGCTTTACCACCGGTACGGCCGAAAGCTGCGTCCAGCCGCCATACATTGATCGCCTAGACCCCAGTAGCGGACAAACTGGAGCTTGCGTCTCCGTGGTCGGCAATTACTTCGAGAAGAAGCCGCCGGGAGCGGCCGTGCGAGAGAGCGATGGGCAGAACCCCGGCGACATTGTTCAACTCGAGGGGACCGATCAGCCGGTGCTGGGCTGGCAGAATAACGTTATCGTGTCCGAGGTGACAACGCCGGACCCGCCGTTCGACGCCGGTGAGTTCGACAAAACGCATCCATACAAGGTGACCGTCAAGTATGATGATCCGATCGGTCCGTTGGAAAGCAACGAGGAAAACCTCTTTCTCCAGGCCGGCGATGGTAGCGACGGGGTGTGCTTGCTGTCCGTTACTCCCAATAGCGGTCCCCCGGAGTCTTACACCACCTTGGGCGGTAAACGTTTTGGCAGCTACGACCCCGGCAACAGTGCCGTCTTATTCTCGCCGGCGCCACCACCGAAACTCGGTAACGTCAGCGCGGCGACCTGGTCAGAAGAACAGATTCGAAATGCTCAGATCCCAGCCACTACGCCGGCGCCGCTGAGCGCGCTCCTGACCGTCCGGCGAGGCGATGGTGCCGTGAGTAATGCTTTGCCCTACTCAGTCACCGCTCCGGCCGGACCAGGAGACACGACGCCGCGAGTGGCGGAAGAAGCAAGTTGCGATCTTGAGGGTGGCATCTTGCCGAGCCCGAGCCCCCGCCGGTCAGATGTCGACGTCTGTTTGAACAGCGACGTCACGGCCCGTTTCACGGTCGACATGAATACCACCACCTTCACTACCGGCAACATCTACTTGGAGAAATGCGATCCAGGCTGCAGCCTCCATCCGACCGGCGGCCTGTCCGCCTCCACGAACTACCAAGCCTCGATTACCACCGGGGTCAAAAGCGCAACCGACATCCCACTGGCCGGTCCGTATGTATGGCAGTTTACCACCAAGGCCGACGGCGCACCGTGCCCGATCGCCAGCGTAGTCATCAATTCCTCGGTCGCCTTTGGCACCGCGGTGGCGGCCAGTCCGATCAGCTACACTTTCCGGGAGACGCCGTATGGTGTCAACATGAGCGCCCAGCCGCTGGATGCGGAATGCCGCCTGCTGGATGCCGGCAGCTTGACTTATGCCTGGGATACCAATAATAGCGATGCCGCCGAACTGAGTGGCCGCTCTGGTCGGAGCGTGCTAGCGTTTAATCCGGCGGATCCGGTGGCGGGCGGATCAACGGACACGACCGTGGCTACGGAGGGAAAAACCTCCCGCGCGGTGCGCATTCTTTATGATCCGACCTCGTGTCGATCGAGCGATGACTGCCGGACGAACCGCTTCGGGGAAGCTTGTCCAGGATCCACCTGCGAGGATAATCGATGCACGCCGGTGGTCAACGGACTTGACCCCACCGCCGGCCCGATTGGTACCTGGACAACGGTCAAAGGCTGCTGGTTCGGTGGCTACGACGGCGCCAAGAGCAAGGTCATCTTCCTCGGGGCCGCCGGTGATGCCGACGATCGCGAAGGAATTGCCCCCGATTCTGATATTTGTCTCTCACCGGCGGCAACGTGGACCAACGAGCGGATCGTTCGCGAGGTCCCGAACCGCAGCACGCCCGATGGCGGCGACGACGCCGTCAGCGGCCCGGTCAGGGTGAACCGTTTCGACGACCGGCAGGCTGACGGGCCGGATTTCACGGTCAACAGTGACGCCCTCACGCCTGGCCTTTGTCGCCTCAACCCAACGCGGGGCCCGATCTTGACCGGCGTGACCGCGAGCGGCGCCCGCTTCGGCGACGACGAACCGGCGAAGCGGACCGATCATGACCAGGCCAATATTATTCACCTTGGCTCGGGCTCCCTGGCGATCATGTCAACCTACGCTAGCTGGGAAGACACCAAGATTGGCACCCAGATCCCGACCGACGCGGCCGTCGGTCCGAGCGAGGTACGAGTGAAGAACGAAGACGTCGGCTCAAACCCCTGGCCGTTCGAAGTCAGCGATCCCGGCGCGTTGAGCTGCACCACCAAGCGCTGCGCCATCGACGACCACTGCGCGCCGGAATACTCCACCGAAGATTATGGCTGCGCTCGCGACTTCTGCTGCCGGCCCCGGCCAACGATCAGTGGTACCAGTCCGGCCGACGGGGCGACGGGCATCTGTCGCAACACCCGCCTCGAGGTGACGTTCGACCAGCCGATCGATGAAGCCTCAGTCACCGGCGAGACGGTTCAGTACCTCGATAAGGGTCGCGTTGTGTTCGGCTCATCCCGTGTTCTCAATGACGGTTCGAGTGGGCGGTTACTCTACAGCCCCGGCATCCTGTCCCCGAGCGCGCTCCAAACGTTCCACCTGACGACCCGCAGCACGACAACGGTCCTTGCGTTCGGCAATCCCAGCTTTGAGGAGGCCGATGTCAATGGCGTCCCGACCATCTGGGGTAACCGAAACGGGAAGCAGTCCCGAGACGTTCCACCCGACCACACCGGATTTTCCGGCTTTGCGGACTGCAGCGGTTGCCCGGCCGGGGATCAATCATGGGAGGCGCAAACGATTGATGGGACGGAAGACTTTGATGTGCTCTACCGCGTCACCGGCTGGGTCAAAGTTGAGGGGTCGACGCCAGGCAAAAAAAATGGGCTCATTGTCGTCTGTCACGATTTCAATAACTGCGGTTTCGATCTCGTTGACGCCGCCCCAGGAGTGTTCTCCGGTCCCTCGGGTGGATGGAAATTCATTGAAGTCGTGGTGGCCAAAACGAATCGCGCTTTCCCGGCCTCGAAATTGCATATTGACTGCTACGCTTGGTGGGGCGCCAAGACCTGGTGCGATGATATCAAAGTCGAAAAAATCACTTACGGTGGGGATACGCTCATCCGCGGGACGAACGGCGTTCGGGCCAACGTTACCACGAGCGCGATCACCAGTCCGATAACCTATACAACCGGCGATAGCATTTGTCGGGTGGCCGACATCCAAGTGAGCCCGAACTTTTGGCGATTTTCCGCCCAGGATGAAGTCCATTTTTTTTGGGCCGGGGCCCTATCGGAGCGCGGTGAGGGAGTCAGCAATGTGCCCGGCGTCTACGCCTGGAAGTGGGGCTGGAAGAGCAGCAATGAGGGCGTGGCCAGCGCATCGATGGCCGGGCCCGATGACCGGAACTTCACGTTTGCCAACGTTACCGCCCGCGCCAATGGTGCGACGACGATTCAGGCCTGCGCCAATGTGACGGAGGACAGCGTTGGCAGCGACGAGGGTAAAAAGATTTGCGGTGACGCCGATGCTATTGTTGATTTCTGTGAGAACCCATGGGCCTACGTCGATGCCGACCAGAGCGGCTTTACCGACGCCGTCGGCAATTGCGACAGCCGGGCACCGTGTCCGGATTACCATTTCACCATGTCCTACTGCCGGGGGAAAAGCGGCGGGCCGCTGCTCCCCGATTTCATTTACACCGGTTCAAATGGTCGGCTCGGCGTCATCGAAGGTCAGAATGCCGCCGACCCTAATCGGGTCAAGAGCATGTTCTTTAAAGAATCGGCCACCAGCCGTGACGTCATCGGGTTGCTTATCTATCGCAACCCGGACTTGCTCCCGCCGTACGAGTGGTTTCGTCAACGTTTTCCGCTCGACAGCGGTGGCAGTTCGACCACCATCGGCGGCTACCCGGCGTTTCGGACTGGCACCACCGCCTACATCGGGGTGACCGATATCACTGACGGCGGACCGCTCGAAGGCTTCATCTTCGTTATCGACTACAACTCCAACGCGGCCGCACCGGAAACGAAGAACATTTTCAATCAGATGATCAACTCCGTGGTATTTAACACCAACTTGCCGGGAGCCGGTTGGCGCCCGATTCTCCGCGACGACACCAGGCGCGTTCAAGACCTGGCAGCAATAAAGGCCGCCCTGAAAGACTACCACGAGGAGAACGACGAATATCCGAAGCTAACCGCCGGGTCGTTCCTGATCGGGATGTCGACCTCGCGCTGGCCATCCTGGCAACAGACGCTGGGGAACGCCCTGGGACGGGCGCTGCCCGAAGATCCGGCCAATGTTTTCATTCCGGAATGCAAGCCGCCGGAGGTCTCGGTTGACGACCGCTATGAAGCCGACAGCTGTTGGTCGGAGCTGCGGAAGGCCTTTCAATGCCCGTCCGGTTCAACCATTTATGCTTACCAATCCGACGGCCGCACGTACACTCTCTACGCCAACATGCAGTACACCCGTCCCGGCAACTTTATCAATGCCCCGGGGTCGAACCCGTGCAGCGGCATTCCTGGCAGCAACTGCTCCTGCTTTAATTATGCCCTCCGGCCCTAGCCATGCCTGACCCGTCGCTATCTCTACCCACGCCACCGTCCCCAGGCGGGGAGGGCAGGTCCTGGTTGGCAAGGTCCAGAATATTCTTTATACTGGGGGTAGCGATCCTGGTTGGTCTGGGCGGACTGCTAGTTCAGCAATGGTGGTCACGGCGGCCATCCACGGAGGTCAATGATCGCCCGGCCGCATCGACCGACCAAACAAACGCCACGAATCGAACCACCCGCCCAACCTTTGAACGATTTCCAGTAGTCATACTCAACGACGGCGACGGTGACGGGCTGGCGGACGACGAAGAACAACGTTTGGGAACAGATCCGGATTTGGCGGACAGCGATGGCGACGGCTTGAGCGACCGCGAGGAAACCAGCGTCTACCAGACCAACCCTCGTCTTCAGGACTCCGACGGGGACGGAGGGACCGACGGTCAAGAAATTGCCCGTGGTGATAACCCACTTGGCAGCGGCAGTCTCCGCAATTTGAACGAAGCCATTCAACAACTATCAAACCAATAAACTTTGGAGCCTATGTTTGACAACCCGACTGTCCCGCCAGTGGGACCAATGACGCCACCGCCACCAAGTTTCACCCCCCCACCACCGCCTCCGCCGACCTTCAACCCGCCACCTCCCCCCCCACCACCTTCGCCAATGACCCCACCCAGCCAGCCCAGCGCGGCTCAGCCCAAAGTTTTTACCATGCCCGAAAAGTTCCGGTCGGTCACCCCTGGCCCCACCGGCGGCGGACGGAAAACAAAACGCCTCCTGATCATCCTCATCGTGGTTCTGGTCTTGGCCGGTCTGGGGGTAGCGGGCCTGTACGTTTTCCAAAACGTGTTTAACCAGCCGGCCAATGATAACACCAACGGCTCGGTCGTCAATCAAAACCGAAACCAGAACTTCAACACCAATAGCCCGGCCAATGGAAACATCAACGGGAATGCCAATGGAAACGCCAATGGTAATGTCAACGGTGCGACGAACGGCAACCTCAACGTCAACGGGAATGCCAACGCCAACGCCAACGCCAACACTAACGCCGCAAATGCGAACACGAATGCCAATGCTAACGGCAATGCCAACACCAACACCCCGCGCTTGACGCCGCTGCCATCGTCGGCTGACGGTGATCGTGACGGCTTGACCGATATCGAAGAGGTCGTCTACGGCACCGACTCGAGCAAGCCGGACAGCGATCAGGACAGTTTCATCGACGGTAAGCAGGAACGGTCCGATGGCACCGTGATCGGCGAGGTCTATAATGGCTACAACCCCAAAGGTTCCGGTCGCCTCGAAGATTCGACCCTCGTCAAGCGGCAGCTGAACGGTACCAATACCTACAGCCTGCTCATCCCCAGCACCTGGACTGGCGTTCAGGATCAGTCCGGTGGCATCCTCATCAACCCGTCGCAAGCCACGGGAGAGTTCTTCCAAGTGCGGATTCATGACAATGCCACGCGTCAAACCCCCGAGGCTTGGTATCAAAGCGCTAACCCAAACGCTAACGTCAACAGTCTGAAGACCATTACCTTCGGTGGCTTCGAAGGGATCTATAGCGAAGACGAAAGCGCCGTCTACCTCTTCCGCGACACGAAGGTGTACAGTCTCCAGTACACCACTGGTTCGTTGACCCAAGTCAACTACTGGACTACCTTTGAGATGATGGTTCGGAGCTTCAAGCTTGTCGCGGCCACGAGCTAACCGCCCTGGGCGATACCCGGTTGCCATTCATTGTCAGGTTTCGGCCGGTCTCCCAACGACCGCTATCCGCCGCTGGGCGCAGACGGTCCGTCGCCGCTTGGCCAGCCCGGCTGGCGAACTCTCGATCGCCGTCGTGAAGCCCACTGCCAGCCGCCGGCTCAATCGACGCTGGCGGGGCATCGATCGGCCAACCAACGTGTTGAGTTGGCGACTGTCTACGCCCGATGTTTTTCGCCCGTCGCCGGCGGAACGCCAGTGGGGTGAAATCGTGTTGTGTCCGGCGATGGTGCGTCGTGAGTACCGTCGATACCGGCGGACCTACGCCCAGCATTTTCGTTCCCTGCTGGTCCATGGCCTGATGCATCTCTGCGGTTTTGACCACCACACGCCGGCGGCGGCCGAGCGCTGGCGACAGCGAGAGGAAGCGATCACCGTTCAGTCATGAGTCTCAAACAATTCTTTTCCAGCCTCCGTCACGCCGGTCGTGGACTGCGCTGGGCGCTCGACAGCGAAAACAACTTCCGCCTGCACCTGGCGGTGGCGATTGTGGTGGTGGTCCTGCTCCTGGCCACCGGGCTCGACCGGGTTCAAGCGGCTCTGATTATCTTCCTCATCAGCAGCATCCTGACCCTAGAATTGGTGAATACAGTGGTCGAACGGTTTGTTGATCTCCTGGAGCCGCGTATCCACCCCTACGCTGGCTTGATCAAAGATCTGCTGGCGGCCGCCGTCCTCATCACCGCCGTGGCCGCGATCGCCATTGGGCTGCTGATTCTTGGTCCCCAACTGGTGCAATTATTCTGAACACTTGAAGTGTTCAGTGTGTTATCCACAGCCCTCGCATTTTTATCTTCGGTATCCTATACTACAGCCATGACGCGTCTTCAGCTAATTGATTGGTCGCATGGCACGGGCTGATTTACACACGGGACTGGACGTTGGAAGCGCGATGGTTCGAGTGGTCGTCGGTCAACGCCACCCAACCGAAGAAGGGCTGCAGATTCTCGGCGCGGCCGAAGGGCCGGCCGAAGGTATTTCCAAGGGGACCATCACGAGCATCGAAGATGCGGTGTCTTCGATTTCCTCCACCCTGGAGAAAGTCGAACGGATGACCGGCGTTCCGGTTGAACAGGCGGCCGTCTCCATCAATGGCACCCACATCGTTTCACAAGAGAGCCACGGCATCGTGGCGGTGGCTAAGGCGGACGGAGAGATTCGGCAGAACGATGTCGACCGAGTGATCGAAGCCGCCCAAGCCGTGGCCACGCCGCCGAACTACGAGATTCTCCACGTCGTTCCGCGGTCCTTTACGGTCGACAACCATCATGGGGTGAAAGACCCGATCGGCATGTCTGGGATGCGGCTCGAGGTCGACGCGCAAATCATTCAAGGCCTGAGCGCCCAGATGAAAAATCTCCAAAAAGCGATCTATCGAACCGGCGTCAACATTGATGATCTCGTTTTAGCCGTCCTGGCCTCGTCACTGGCCTGTGCCAGCAAGCGACAGAAAGAGCTGGGCGTGGCCGTGCTGAACCTCGGGGCGACCACAGCCAGTCTGATGGTCTTCGAGGAAGGCGAGGTGATGCACACGAAGATTCTCCCGGTTGGCGCCAGCCACATTACCAACGATGTGGCCATTGGTTTGCGGATTGGGATCGACCTGGCCGAGCGGGTGAAGCTTGAATTCGGAACCGCCTGGTCGGAAGAAGTGCAGAAGCGCGAGGAAGTTAACCTCGGTGAGATCGGCGGGGAAGCCACGGCCGTCTCACGTCGCCACATCGCTGAGATTATTGAGGCCCGGGTCGAGGAGATTTTCAAAATGGTCGATCGAGAATTGCAACACATCGATCGCTCCGGGTTGTTGCCGGCCGGCGTCATCATCACCGGCGGCGGCGCGAAACTGTCGGGTTTGGTCGAGGTCGGGAAACGGGAGTTCCGGTTGCCGGTGACGATTGGAGTTCCCACCGGCTACACCAGCGCGATTGACAAAATTCAAGATCCCGATTTTACCACCGCTCTCGGTTTGGCTAGCTGGAGTGCCGAGATGCATGCCAAGGGAGGAGTGCTAAGTCACTTGCCGCTCCGACTGACGGCCGTCAATGACACCATCGACCGGATGCGACGCTGGTTTAAGAGCTTCTTACCGTAGGCCAAGTGAACACCCTAGGTGTTCACTGAAACAACGGCCATTGCACCTGACGATTTCGTCTGATAGACTAATCGCATCATGCCACGCAATCGTATGGAAGTGAAGCCGGAGATCGAAACCTTTGCTAAAATCAAGGTGGTTGGCGTCGGCGGGTCGGGCGGCTCGGCCGTCAACCGCATGATGCTGCACCGTATCCGCGGCATTGACTTCGTAGCCATCAACACCGACGCCCAGGCCTTGCATCACAATGCCGCCCCGACAAAAATCCACATTGGCAAGTCGACCACCCGAGGCTTGGGGGCGGGCATGGACCCGGAGCTAGGGCGCAAAGCGGCCGAAGAAGACCAAGAAGAGATTCACGAACTCGTCAAGGGGAGTGACATGGTTTTTCTAACCTGCGGTCTCGGTGGCGGAACCGGCACCGGCGCCATGCCGCTGATCGCCGACATGGCCAGGGACGTCGGGGCCTTGACCGTGGCGGTGGTGACCAAACCATTCAGCTTCGAGGGCGCCCAGCGGAAGAATATTGCTGACCAGGGTCATACCGAACTGGCGGACAAGGTGGACACGATTATTACCATTCCGAATGACCGCCTGCTGCAGATTATTGACAAGAAGACCTCGTTGCTGGAGGCCTTCAGCGTGGTTGATGATGTGCTCCGGCAGGGGATTCAAGGGATTGCCGAGTTGATCACGGTACCGGGGTTGATCAACGTTGATTTCGCCGACGTTAAGTCGATCATGAAGGATCAGGGCACGGCCCTGATGGGGATCGGCAAGGCGACCGGCGAGAATCGGGCCGTGGAAGCAGCCAAGGCGGCGATTGACTCCCCGTTATTGGAAATGCCGATTGACGGTGCGCGCGGCATCCTCTTCACGGTCACCGGCGGGCCCTCGCTCAGCATGTACGAAGTCAACGAAGCGGCCCGGGTCATTACCCAATCAGCCGATAGCAACGCCAAGATTATCTTCGGTGCCGTGATTGACGAATCGTTGAAAGACGAACTAAAAATCACCGTCATTGCCACTGGCTTTGGCAAGGGTACATCTCGGCCAGCCAAGAAAGCCAACCTCAGCGGAACATTTGAAGCCCGCCCGATTCAAGAGCGACCGATGGCCGCACCGGTCAGCCCCAGCCCAAAACCGATGACGCCATTGACGGCACCGAAAACTACCCCCAAACAAAAAGAGGAAGAGGACCTCGAGATTCCCGCCTTCATCCGGAAGAAAATGATGTAGTCGACCATGGTCTCAACGGACCATGGGCGCCCGCTGTCACAATCCGGCTCACTTCTGACCCGTCGCCCGGGCGTCGACCAACTGGCCGTGGCGGCCGTCATTACGGCGATCGGTCTTTTCGCACTCTATTTTTCCTGGCTCAGCATCCGGCGCGCCGCGGTGTACGATGCCCAGTCGCATGACTTGGCCAACATGTGGCAGACGGTCTGGAACGTGGCTCATGGCCAGGGCTTCAGTTTCACCCACCAGGAATGGGGGATAAACACCCCCCGTTTAGCTGTTCACGCCGACTACCTTCTGATGGCGTTTGCGCCGCTGGTTCGAATCTGGCCGCGCCCGGAATTGTTGCTGGTCAGTCAGGCGGCGGTTGCTGGCGCTGGTGCCTGGTTCGTCTATCGACTAGCGCGTCGCCGCCTAGGTCGGCCTACCACAGCGGTCATCCTGGCGATCAGTTATTTATTCTATGGTCCACTGCAGACGGCCGTGACCTACCAATTCCACGCAATCACTCTGGCTCCGACATTCATTCTCGGGCTGGTCGAGGCGGTGGTATCCGGGCGACGGGTCTGGGTATTTTGGCTGTGGTTGGTCCTGCTGCTGATCACGAAGGAGCAGGTCGGATTCATCGTCGGGCCGCTCAGCTGGTGGCTATGGTGGCGCCGCGGGCGTCGGGCGTTGGCCTGGACCAGCCTCGGTTTGGCTTGGGTATATTCCGCCGCCCATTTTTTCTTCATTATCCCCAGCCAGGCACCGAATGGCCAACACTTCGTCCTCCAATTTTACTACGGCGACCTCGGATCAGGACTCATCGCTCAGATGACTAGTATCTTTAACCCGGCCACGTGGCTTGATCGTTTCGGCCCCAGGGAATTTGCGAGTGCCCTCTACCTGCTCGTTCCGATCGGGTTTCTGCCGCTGTTCAGCCCGTGGATGGTCTTCGCTTTTCTGGCTCTCGTGCCTCACTGGTTAGCCCAAGGCTGGACGCCGAGCAGCGTGCTCTATCACAATCACGTGCTGGCGATTCCCTTTCTATGGCTTGGGGCGATGCACGGATGGGAGCGAATTCAGCGTTGGTGGCCAGCTATGTTCCGACATCGTCCCCCGGTGGTGACCGGTTATCTGGTGCTGTGGGTGGTCGTCGGTTCAACGCTGATCGGCTTGCTTCCTTGGTCGCGGACTTTTGATAGCGCCTACCTGCTTCGAGATCCCGAACTGGCAGTCGTCCGACGGAAAAAAGAGGAGTTCATCCGTCCCACCGACCGCGTCGCCTACAGCCGGGGGCTAGCCCTGTTGATGAAGGATCGGCAAACTGCCTGGTTCTTGCCGCGCGGCGCTCAGCAGGCTGACGTCGTCGCCCTCTACAAACCAATCTTTTCCTGGCCGCGTCAGGAGGAACTTTTTCTTGACCGGCTGCGGAAATTTCTCCAGACTTCCCCGGCCTACGCCGCCGTCTACGCTGACGAACATTTTCAACTGTATCGAAAAAGCCCGGGCGCGTGGCCAGGGGATTGGCCGGTTGAACTCAAACCGCCATGAACACGGCCGAAATAAGTTTCGCCATCGATGACCATCTGGTTTGACCAAGCGGCTTGTCAAGTATGAATTTCGTCGCCATGATAATGGGCGAGAATGACTGAACCAGGCACCCCTCGTCACAGACCGACGATATCAGCCGGGTTGATGGTCCTAGCGATGGGATTGTTTAGCCTCTATTTCTCCTGGTTCAGTATTCGTAAGGCGGCGGTCTTCGATTGGTACTCGAGTGATCTCGGCAATATGTGGCAGACGGTTTGGAATGTCGGACATGGCCACGGTTTTACCTTCACCAGTACCGGCTTGGGCCAGAACGTTTCCCGTCTGGCCGTCCACGCCGATTACCTGCTGATTCTACTGGCGCCACTAAGTTGGATCACCCGCTCGGCCAGCAGCCTGCTAATCGTTCAGGCCGCCGTGGTGGCGGCCGGCGGATGGTTTGTCTACCGCTTGGCTTGGCTGGTCGTCCGTCAGCGGCCGTTCGCCGTCCTGGCCGGGCTAGCCTATCTAACCTACGGCCCGCTCCAGTTGGCCGTGGTCTGGCAGTTCCACGCCGTGACCTTGGCGTCAACATTTATCCTCGCCTCGGCTGAGGCCATCATCGCCGGTCGCCGGTCAGGCATTTTTTGGCTCTGGTTTGGTCTAGCACTGATCAGCAAAGAGCAAATAGGTTTGCTGATTGGCCCAGCGAGTTTCCTGTTGTGGTGGTTACGGCGGTCACCATCGGTGGCCTGGGCGAGCTTGCTGGTGGGCATCAGCTACTCGCTTGTTCATTTCTGGTGGGTCATCCCTACCTTCCAACCGGCCGGCGCGAAGGGCTTGTTGATGAACTATTACTTCGGCACACTCGGCCACAGCCCGGTCGCGCAGCTAAGCTCCCTACTTAACCCGTCAATCCTCATGGCTCGCCTGTGGCGGCCGGCGATGTTAACCACGACCGCGCTCTTGCTTGTGCCGCTGGCCGCGCTTCCCGTCTTCAGTCGCTGGATCTGGCTGGCCGTAGTCGCCCTCCTGCCCCACTGGTTGTCGTCGGTGGCCGAAGCTCGTTCGGTTGAGTTCCATAACCACGTCCTGGCCATCCCCTTCTTGTTCCTCGGGTTGGTCTTTGGCTGGCGGTGGTGGCAGCAACGGCTGCGGCGTCGGCCGGTCGGGCGCACGGCGCTGGCCGCGGCCTTGGCGGCGATGACTATTTTCGGATCAGTTTTGGTCAGTCCTAATCCCTGGAGTCTGTATTTCAAGCCACATTCACTTGATGACGATCCCAAATTGACTTCCTTCGCCCAGCTGGTCGAAGGGCTGCCAACAGCGGCGGTCGTTAGCTACAGTTTGGGGATTGGTCAATATGTGCGCAGCCGCCAGACCGCCTATCTCCTGCCAGACGGCTTGACGAGCTCAGATTACGCGGTCCTCTATTGGCCGGCTGAACCTCGGCCAGCCGACCCACCAATGGTAAACCAGCAGCAAAACCTGTTGGTGTGGCAGGACTATTTCGCCCGGTCGGCGGCGTTTGTGGCGGTCGCTCGCCACGAGCGCGGAACGGTCTTCCAACGATTGCGCCACCGCCAACCAGAACCCCTGCCACCGATCTTTGCCGATTACCTCAACGGACCACGGACTATATGATGAACACTGCCCCCGGGCGTCGGTGGCCGTGGCCGGAGATTATCCTCTGGCTGGGTCTCGTCTTCTACATCGTCATCATCTCGTGGTTTTCCCTCGGCCGCGCCCACAATTTCAACGCCGGCTGGTACGATCTGGGGATCATGTCACAGACGGTCTGGAATGTCGGCCACGGACGCGGTTTTACCTTTACCAACCCTGAAATCGGCCCGGGTGGCGTCCATGGAACGAATATGCTTCGTTCCGCCATTCACGCTGACTACTTGCTCGTTCTCTTGGCGCCGCTGAGTTGGTTCGGGCGGACCGCCGATAACCTGCTGGTTTTTCAAACCCTGGTGCTCGCCGCGGGTGCGTGGATTGTCTTTCGGTTAACGAAAATGTTGACCAAGTCAGCCTGGCTGGGTGTCTTCTTGGGGCTCGTCTATCTCGCCTACCCACCCTTACAGTTCGCCAACCTTTTTGATTTTCACTCGGTCACGCTAGCGATAACGTTCTTTTTGGCGGCCGCCGACGCGGTCGTTCATCGCCGCGATCGGATGTTTTGGCTATGGGTGGCGTTGGCGGTGATCACGAAAGAACAGGTTGGTATTACCCTCGGTTTGCTCGGCAGCGGTCTCTACTGGTGGCGGGGCAATCGTGGCCGGGCCGGATGGGCGCTGGTGGTCCCCTGGCTGTGGACGGCGTCGCAAATATTTTTCTTCATCCCACTCTCGCGACCAGGTCAGACCAGCCATTTCATCTTTGAGAAATACGTCGAGGCGGAATCCAGTCCGGGGACGATCCTGAACACGCTTTTCCACCCCCGGCGGGCTTGGGAGCTGCTGGCCACCCGAGTCCATCTTCAGGCGGTGGCGCAACTCTTACTCCCACTCGGCATCGTCTGGCCGCTCCTGGCGCCAATCACGGCGCTCTTGTTGCCGGAACTGCTGCTCTATTGGTGGTGGGACAGTCCAAACCCCCAGACCCTATTCTTCCACTACCACGCCCTATTCATTCCTTTTTTATTCCTCGGTCTAGTGTTCAGCTGGCGAGTCCTCAGACGCTGGTTTGAGTGGCGGTGGCCGTCAGGTTGGCGTTGGGGTCGAGCGATGTGGGTGGCAGCGGTGCTCGTTGGTAGTCTACTGAGTCTGTGGAAATTCAGTCCCTGGCCTTGGAGCCCACAAACACGTTGGCCACAGGTAGCCTGGAAGGAAGAGCTGGCCCCGCAGGTGGCTGAAGCGCTGGCCATGATTCCGTCTCAAGCCAAGGCAGTTGCTATCACCCAAAACCTCGGCGCCCATATCAACGAGCATCCAGTCGTCCAAATCGTCCCCAACGGGCTTCAACAGGTGGAATACGTGGCGATTCTGGAGCGCAAGTTCGGCCCAAACACTAAAACAGACGCTCATCGGCGCAACGAACGTATCATGCTCGAACAACTTATTCCTTGGCTCCGGGATTCCAGGGGGTATCGGCAGCGCTACCACGCCGAGCGGGTCTGGCTGTTCGAACGCGTTGGTGCGGTCATTGAACCAGAGCCGGTTTGGCCGACCAATATCCTGGGGCGCTAAAAAACTGTTGGTTTTCCACACCTTGGACGCGACGGCTGACCGAGTTGATCGGAATTCCTTAGTATTTCCGGTCGTGGCGAGCCGAGCGAAGGAGATTCTGCCATCTTGACCGCACCCAACATCTAGTGGTATACTACCCAGGTTGACTACTAGATCTTGAGGTTCGCTAGATTTCTGACCAGTGCTGACCAGCGTCCAGACCGACCGGAAAAACAAAACCCACAAGAACATTGAAAAACATCCTTCCTCAGCAGCCGTGAGCTCGTGATCGGCTGTTCCGGCCGCTCATGTTTGGTCGCCAACCCTTGTTTTGTTGAGGTTTAGTTCATGAAATGCCCCTCTTGCCACCACGCTGACACGAGCGTCATGGATTCCCGAGTAACCGATGAGGGCCTGGCCATCCGACGCCGGCGGGTCTGTGATCGCTGTGGGTTCCGTTTCTCAACCATCGAGGAAGTGGAGATTCTCAACCTAACCGTGGTCAAGCGAGACGGTCGGCGCGAGCCTTATAGCCGCGAGAAACTGGAGGGTGGTCTGCGGAAGGCGCTCGAAAAACGGCCCATTACGGTCCAGACGTTCAAACGCTTGGTCGGCCAAATCGAGCGCGATATTCAACTCCGGGGCCGGGCCGAGATCACCTCGCAAGATATCGGCGCCATCGTGATCAAACGGCTGCAGCGGATTGACCAGATCGCCTACATTCGGTTCGCTTCCGTTTACCGTCAATTTCAAGACGTCGAGACCTTCCGCCAGGAGCTCAACCGGCTGCTCCGCAAGCGTCGACGACGTCCATCTCCGGCCCGCCCGAAGCCACAAAAACAGTCGTAAACCATGCGCTGTCCATGACCACCAAGACACTCACCAGCGAGCGTACGCCAATTTCAACGGCGCCCGGCCAACGGGTGGCTCCGCCCCCGCCACGCCGAGGGGCCGGGCTGAAAATCGAGCGCCTGTTCACTGTGGCCGGCCAGGATCCGCTCGAACAGGTGCAGTACGAGCGTCGGCATTCGGTGATCAAGAATCCGGACGGCTCGGTGATCAAAGAAATCCGTGACGTCGAGGTGCCGGTCGGCTGGAGTCAGGTGGCGACGGACATCGTGGCCCAAAAGTATTTCCGCAAAGCCGGGGTTCCGCAGCGAGATCGACATGGCCAGCCCCGGCTGGGCCCGGACGGTCAGCCCATCCTCGGCTCGGAGCGAAGCGTCAAGGAGGTGGTCCGACGGATGGCCGGGGCCTGGCGCTGGTGGGGGGAGCAGCACGGTTATTTTTTTTCGCCGGAGGACGCGCAGGCCTTTCAGGACGAGATGGAACACATGCTTATCCGACAGATGGGCGCGCCGAATTCACCGCAGTGGTTTAACACCGGACTCAATTGGGCCTACGGAATTACCGGTACACCGCAAGGCCATTACTACGTCGACCCGGGGACGGCGGTGTTGAAACGATCCGCGGACGCCTATACCCATCCGCAACCGCACGCCTGCTTCATTCAGCGACTGGAAGACGATTTGGTCAACGAAGGAGGCATTTTTGATTTGGTGACGCGGGAAGCGCGGCTGTTCAAGTATGGCTCCGGCACGGGCAGTAATTTTTCCTCGCTCCGCAGCCGTCATGAAAAGCTGTCCGGCGGGGGGTATAGCTCAGGCCTGATGTCGTTCTTGAAGATTTTTGACCGTTCGGCCGGCGCCATTCAGTCCGGCGGGACCACGCGCCGGGCGGCCAAAATGGTGGTGGTTAATATCGATCATCCGGATGTAACGGACTTCATTTGGTGGAAAGCAAAGGAAGAGCAGAAGGTGGCCGACTTGGTGACCGGCAGCATGATCAACGCCCAGGCCTTGAATGGCATCATGCGAGTGGCGACTGAACAGAATACCACCGATTACCACACCAACGCGGCCCTGAAAACAGCCGTTCGCCACGCCCTCCAGCGTCGGGTGCCGCTGAATTACATCTTGCGTTGCTTGGCGCTGGTCGCCCAGGGCCAATCGTCGATCGATTTCCCAGTCTTCGACACCCACTTCGAAGGCGAAGCGTATTTGACCGTCTCCGGCCAGAATTCCAATAATTCGATTCGGGTCCCGAACGAATTCATGCGGGCCGTTGAGCGGAACGAAGATTGGCAGACGCGGTGGCGAACGAACGGCCAGCCAGCCGCCACCTACAAGGCTCGGCGACTGTGGGATGACATCGCCCAGGCGGCCTGGATGTCCGCCGATCCTGGTCTCCAGTTCGACACGACTGTCAACGAGTGGCACACCTGTCCGGCTGACGGGCGGATTACCGCCTCGAATCCGTGTTCCGAGTATATGTTCCTCGACGATACGGCCTGCAATCTAGCGTCCATCAACCTGGCGCACTTCTACAATGCCGACAGTGGGACGTTCTCGCTCGAGGCCTTCAAGCACGCCACGCGGCTATGGACGATCGTCTTGGAAATTTCCGTGCTGATGGCTCAGTTCCCAAGCAGAGAGATTGCCCGCTTGTCGTACCTGTACCGCACGCTCGGACTCGGGTACGCCAACCTGGGGACGGTGCTGATGACCATGGGCGTGCCATACGATTCGCCGCCGGCCCTGGCGATTGCCGGGGCGTTGACGGCCATCATGTCCGGCGAAAGCTACGCCACGAGTGCCGAGTTGGCCAGTCTGCTCGGTCCATTTCCAGCCTATGAACGTAATCGTGAGCAGATGCTGCGGGTCATCCGGAATCATCGTCGCGCAGCCTATAATGCTCCGCCCGGCGAATATGAAGGCTTGACCATCACGCCCCTGGGGCTGGATCCGAAACAAGCACCGGAACCGCTGATCAAGGCTGCCCGCGAAGCGTGGGACAAAGCCCTGCAATGGGGGAAGGAGCATGGCTTCCGCAACGCCCAAGCCACGCTGATTGCGCCCACCGGGACGATCGGGCTGGTGATGGATTGTGATACGACGGGCGTCGAACCGGATTTTGCCATTGTCAAGTTCAAAAAACTGGCCGGCGGTGGATACTTCAAGATCGTCAACGCCTCGGTCAGTAAGTCATTGAAGCGGCTCGGCTACTCGGATGAACAAATCAAGGACATCGAGGATTACTGCCAAGGCCATGGGACGCTGGCCGATGCGCCACACATCAACCACGCCGCGCTGAAGACCAAAGGCTTTACCGGCGACGATCTGGCCAAGATTGAACTGGCGCTGGAGGGAACCTTTGACATCCGCTTCGTCATCAACCCGACCACCCTCGGTCCCGAGACGATGGAGCGGATTGGGTTGGGTGCGGCGGCGGGCAAGCCCGCTTTTCAAGTGCTCGAGGCGCTAGGGTTCAGCCAGGAGGAGATTGAGGCCGCCAACGAGTACGTGGTCGGAACGATGACCATCGAAGGCGCACCGCACCTAAAGGAAGAACATTACCCGATTTTCGATTGCGCCAACAAGTGCGGCGTCAAAGGCAAACGCTACATTCCCTACCCGGCCCACATCAAAATGATGGCGGCTGTTCAGCCGTTCCTGTCCGGCGCCATTTCGAAAACGATCAACATGCCGAACGAGGCAACGCTTGAAGATGTCAAGAAAGTCCACGGGGACGCTTGGAAATTCATGCTCAAAGCCATCGCCCTCTACCGCGACGGCTCAAAGCTATCCCAACCACTCAACAGCGTCAACGCTGACGATGAAATTGCCGCCCTGGGGGCCGCCGACGATAATGTCGCCGAGCCGACACCGCAAATGATGAACGACATCGTCGCCGTCCGCGGGGCCAAGGAAAAACTGCCGGCCAAGCGGGTGGGCTGGACGCAAGAAGCGATCGTCGGCGGCCACAAAGTCTTCTTGCGCACCGGCGAGTATCACGATGGCCGGCTGGGCGAAATCTTCATCGACATGTACAAAGAAGGCGCGGCCTATCGTTCGCTTATCAATTGCTTCGCCATTGCCATTTCGAAGAGTCTCCAGCGCGGCGTACCGCTCGAAGAGTTCGTCGATACCTTCACCTTCACCCGTTTCGAGCCGGCTGGCCCGGTCATCGGCCACCCCAACGTGAAAATGGCTACCTCGATTCTCGACTTCGTCTTCCGGATGCTCGGTTATGAGTACCTCAATCGCGAAGATCTTGTTCAGATCAAGCCAGGGAGCGGGCAGAACCAGGAGCTAGCCAGCCCCACCGCGCTGACCACCGAGACGGCCAAGACAGAAACGGCAGTTGCACCGACCGTCGTAGCGGCCTCAATCCCGATCGAACCAAGCCAGGCGGCCAACCAAGCGCTGACGGCCAAAGCCCAGGGCTACACCGGCGACACCTGCGCCAGCTGCGGCTCGATGAAGATGAAACGCAACGGTTCGTGCCAGATCTGTATGGAGTGTGGCACCACGACTGGTTGTAGCTAGCGCGCATTTGAACCAAAACACCCCCACCCCCAGCCCCCTCCCCATGCCTGCGGCATGGGGAGGGGGCCACAGGGGGAGGGTTGTGGTATAGTACCAATATGCCCGACCCAAAACCATCAAAAACCCAAAAGGTGAAGGAAGAAATCAAGAAAGAAGTAGACAAAATTCCGCCCACCAGCGATCAAAATCTGCTGGCCGCCTTGTCGTACGCTTGGATCGTCAGCTTGGTTATGCTTTTGGCCAGGCCAAAAGACGACTTTGTAAAATTTCACGCCAAGCAGGGACTAGTACTTCTTATCGCCCACCTCGTCTGGATCATCCCCATCTTAGGCTGGATCCTCGGTTTCCTGGTCTGGGTGGCGATGATCGTTGGGTTTCTCAACGCCTGGCGCGGTCGGCGGTATGAGATTCCTTTGGTGTATCGGTTGAGTGAGAAAATAAAACTATAACCCGAGCCGCCAACTTCGTCATCAGGGAGAATTCTAACATCCCAGATGTCCGATTTTGAGAAACCGCTGGTGGTCATCGGGGAAGCGATTCCACGCACCCGGTCGGGAAGCCAGGTTCATGCCCAGCATCTCTTGCACCGCGCCGTGCATATTTTGATTTTCGATCAAGCCGGCCGAGTTTTCTTACGCCAACGCGCGGGCGACAAAGAACTCTCTCCCGGCAGGTGGTCGAGCTCGGTTGGACAACATGTGTTCGCCGGGCAAAGTCCCGAGCCGGCGGCGACCGAGGCGCTAAAAGATTTTTTAGGACTGGATGTGAAACTAGAATTCCTTGGCGAAGAACACATTGAAGACGAGACTGAGAACGAGCTGGTGACATTCTATGTTGGCCAGGGTGACACGATACCGCGAATCAACACTGTTCATTCGGCCGGCGGAAGCTGGTTATCGGTTGATGATATCCAACGGATGCCGGACGCGAAAACCACGCCGCATGGGCGGGCGGCCATTCGTTTATTTGTGCATCATGCCCGTACATAAAGCCCCAAAGAAACTCCGGCCGGCCGACAGGGGTCTAACGCACGCTTACATTGGTGATGGAAAAGGGAAGACAACGGCCGCAGTCGGCGTAGCAGTGCGTGCCGCCGGCTACGGCTGGCGGGTGAGTTTCATCCAATTCATGAAATCACCGCCATGGCCGAGCGGGGAACGGCAGAGTCTGCGGAAACTGGGGGTTGAAGTTCTGGTGCTCGGCGAAGGGTTCTACAAGATTCTTAATGACCGCAAACCGGAAGAGCAGCATCAGGCCGCCGCGTTGAAAGCCTTAGCTGTGCTGCGGAAAAAAGTTTTTTCCGGACAATACCAACTCGTTGTGGCTGACGAACTCGGGTCGGCAGTGGAAGAACAAATCCTGGATCGACAACCGGTGGAAAAGTTCTTGAAAGACCGAGCTCAGGACAAGAAAGCGAAAATGGTTCACCTCATTTGGACCGGCCACCAGAAAATCAAATGGATGTTGAAATATGCTGACTTGGTGACGGAGATGAAAATGATCAAGCATCCGTATTACAAGGGAATTATTGCGACGAGGGGATTAGACTACTAATGCCGCATGTTCCAGCCCGTGCCAACGATTCGTGAAAAAATTAAACTTCGTCTCGTTGTGCCGATCTTACTGATCACACTGGGGATTTTCGGTTCGGCTGCGGCCGGCTACGTCGCCTGGTTGCAGTTTCGTACTTCGCCGACCCTTCGTAATTCTGAGGAGGGATTGCGACAACAAAACGTAGCATTACTGGCCGCGTATACTCAATGGAATGTGAGTTCCGGTGCCAGCCGGGCCGAAGCAGAAAAACAATTGCAGCAGGCGGCTGAACGCCGGCGAGCCGTGTTCCGATCGCTGGTCAGGACTAAACCGCAGGATGCGCTCCGGGGATTGTTGACGGCCGCGCAAGAACAAAAACTGGCGCAAAGTCTGGGCACCCGGATAGACCAGCGGACATCAATGACCGGAACCTGGGCATTCCGCCATTGGGATGATACCGCGCGCCACACGAGTGGACGCCGGCAATATATCGTCGCCGATAATAAAAACGTCCGGGTGGTCGGGGATGATGCGGTGTTGCAAGCGATCAAGCCAGCCGAAAGCGTGACCGTCGAAGGATTTCTGGTTGACGATCGCTTTTTGGCGGTCAGTATCGACGAAACGCAGTCGGTCACGATCCAGCCGCAAGCCGCGACGTCCAGAAAGCTGGCGGTGATTATGGGTCGTTTCTCGGATATGCTCGAGCAATCATGGACTCCGGCTCAAGTCAATGCATTCGTCCTGACCGGCCCGGCGTCCGTCGCTTCCCAGTTCGGTGAAAGCTCCTATGCCCGTCTTGAGCTGTCTGGAGATGTGTTCGGCTGGTTTCCGCTCAATCTCAACGCGACGTGTAACGAACACACAGTCGAGCTAGCGGCGATTGCCGCGGCCGATGCATCAATCGACTACGGCGCGTACACGGATGTCCTTGTTTTGGCTCCACACACCTTGTCATGCGGTTACACTGGCAACTCATCATTCGTGCCGCAACCGTTCCAGACGCAAGATGGGGACGTATCTCTGACCGTTGCGTACGTCGTGACGACGCAAGCGATGCAAACCGGGAATTACACGATGATCCACGAGCTAAGCCATAATCTTGGACTGGATCATGCCTGGGCGTGGGAATGCCACACCGAAATCTATGCGCCGTTTGGATGTTTGAAGAAATTCGAGCCGTACAGCCCGTTCGCCGGGTACTTCCACCACACCGGCCCGCACAAGCGGCGGCTGGGGTGGCTTCAGAACGACCGGGTTCAGACGATCACGCAAAGCGGTACGTATCACATCGAACCCCTTGAAACGGCCTCGTCCGGCGTCAAACTTCTCCGCGTTCCGGTGGGAGCTAACACGCACGAATATCTGTATCTCGAATTTCGCCAGCCGATTGGATTCGACAATGATGCTTTTGGCTTTTTGCGGAACTACGGCGGGGCGACCGGACCGCTCATCCACCACGAAGTTCGGAATCAGTTCGCCCCGCCGGATGACTCGTCGTACCTGCTGGATTTTACTCCTAACCTTCTGTGGAACGGGCAACCGAGCATCGGACCGAACGACTATTCCGATTTGTATAACGCACCGCTACCGGCCGGGCAATCTCGGACATTCGGCCTGGCTACGCTTCGGACGGTGGCGGTTTCGCCCGAAGGCACGGATATTGAGATTCAATTCAGCGGAACTCCGTGTGTCGAGCAAGCACCAACCGCGATTTTCCAGCCGGCTAGCGCCGGGCTGGATCGGAGCACCGGCCAGACGTCGGTTTCAGTGCAAATGCTGGTTACCAATCATGATACAGGCGCCTGCCCGGCTTCAAGCGTCGTCGTTCAACCGGACCCGGCATTGACCGCTGGTTGGACGGTCCGATCGAATGCCACACAGTTATCGATCGCCGCCGGGCAGACGGATGCGGTCTGGTATACACTGACGCCGAAGGAAGGGTCGCCGGAAGGTTCGGCTGCGTACAGCTTTACCGCACAGAATACATTCGACCCGGCGCTGACATCATCCGCGAATCTTAGGTTGACCTACCGTTCCGCCGCCCCGGGTAAGCAAACAATCGAAGAATAACACGGAGCGCCACGAGCCGGATTCGACGATAAAATGAAAAACTCTAATATATACATACTCCTAGTGAGTGCGATCGGTATCATTTTAACCTGGCAGTTTGCTCTGCGTCCGGGTGAGGGCATGTGGTGGGTGGCAATGCTCGCTCTCTTTACTTTTGCCATCGCCCTGACGACGATCGGATTGGAAAGGTCTACCAAGTGTTTACCTTAACGCTTGCATTCCTGACGCTCGGCATAGCCCGATTCTTCTTTATTGGACCGTTTATTGCTGGATCGCATTGACCAGTTGATGAGAAGCACGTACAATCAATCCACAAGGTAATCCGGTTGAATCCCGGAACGGTCCCGCCGCGGTATAGTCCGACACCTGGGTCGAATGTCGATCGGCCCTAAAGACAAGTCCTTCGTGGAAAGGCACGGATCTCATTGATCCCTGCAGTTCTACGACGGCGGGAACTTTATTCATTGTTCATCATGCCGTGAACACGAAGAAAATCATCCCATCCGTCGTTCTGAGCATTTTCTTGCTCGGCGCCGGCTGTTCCTTCACCCAAACTGTCAAGGTCAGCACTAACTCGCAAGGTGACAGCAATGTCAACGCCGCGAATGCCAAGGCCAACCAGGCCCAGGGGGTCCGCTACGCCGGGGAGGATGGTAAGAACGCCCTCGAACTGCTCCAAGCCGAACACCAGGTCGATGTTTCGGACCAGGGATTCGTCAACGCCATTGACAGCCGGCCGCCCGGCGATCGTGAATACTGGGCCTTTTACGTCAATGGCAAACTAGCCGACGTCGGTGCCAAAGAGTACCAAACGAAGAGCCGCGACACGATCGAGTGGAAACTTGAGAAGTTCTAGACCGACTCGAGCGCGCGTTTCGACGGCCGTTGTCGCTCACCAGGTCCACCATCGGGCCGCGGTGGCGCCGGCACGAGCAAGGCTGGCGGCAGTCGTTACCGTCGGTGAGGGGCGTCGTTCGGTCACGGCCGGACGGGATTGGCGCGTTTGGGCTTGGTCGGCGCTGCTGGCGGTGGGGATGAGTACCGCCTTCTTGGGGCCCTTGGTGCGTCCCGGTGTCAGAAATCATCGCTGGTCAGGATCCGTGCTCGGCGCGCACACTACGCAACCGCTGGGGGTCAGCGTTGAGGTCGTGACCCCTGGGCTTGTCGAGCGCCGGACGGTGGTGACGAAGACCGGTCATCTCCTCGAAGCACTAGCTCAGGTCGCAGCGGAACGACGCCAAGAAATGTCATACCGCAGTCGGGGGGACAGCACATACCTGGATCAGTTTCTTGGTCTCCCGAATGCCGGCCGCGGGCACTGGGACATCAGACTCAATGGGCAGGAGGTTATTGATCTAGCCGCCGCGGAATTAACGGCTGGCGACACGATGCTCGTCTCCTGGGTGCTTGGTCCAAAACCATGACCACGCGGCAGGCCAACCGTTGGCGATGGTGGTTTGTCCTCTTCCTGATCCTGGGTGGGGCCAGCCTGCGAGTGCTCCGTCATTATGGGCTGATTGATTTGCCACCGAATTTCGCGCCGGTCAGCGCCTTAGCGATGTTCAGCAGCGCTTACCTCCCGCGGCGTCTGGCGGTTATTGTCCCGCTCGGGTTGATGTTTATCAGCGATATGGCGATTGGTTTCTACTCGTGGCCGATCATGATCTCGGTCTACGGCAGCTTTCTCGTCAGCTGCGCCCTGGGGTTCTGGGTTCGGCACCGGCCAGAAAGCCTGAGCCTGGGGCCGAGAGGGTGGCGGCGCCTGGCTGGGGCGGCGTTGGCTGGGGCGGCGTTTTTCTTCTTGGTGACGAACGCGGCGGTGTGGTGGTTCGGGACACTCTACCCGCACACCTGGCCGGGCTTGGTCGCGGCCTATGTCGCTGGCTGGCCGTTCTTCCGCTACACGCTCCTCGGCGATCTATTCTACAGCGGTCTCTTCTTTGGTCTCCACCACACGGTTGTGCTATACTTAGGACAACGTCAACGGGCCGCCAACTCGGCGTTGATCAATGGCTGACTACCTTCGCTATCAACCGCGCCGTGGAGTCTCCAGCGCTTCTCGCTGGCGTCGGATTGGAGTATGGACCATCGGCGCCTTGATGATTATCGTTCTTGGTCGGGCCCTCTTCAGCGGTAGTCCGTCCCCAAATGCCAACAACGACAACGAAGTCTCGCTACTTTCAGACCGGGCCAATGGCAACACGAATACGAACAGCAATACGAATGCCGCGGCCAACACCAACGCGGCCTCGGGCCCGATCAACCCACCTGACGTGGCCACATTTTCCGTTGATCGATGCGCCGGTCCGATCTCACAATCCGGTACCACATCAGCGGTCAGCCTGACGTTCAACCTGGTGGCGACGAACGACCAGGCACTCGAGGTGGCTGACCTCTTAACTCAACAGAATACGGCCGGCACTTTCTTCGTCAGCGGCCGGGTGGCTGAGCAACACCAGGACTTTGTGGCCAACCTGGCCCGCGCCGGTTTCGGTATCTACAATCGAACCTACGATAACCCCCGCTTGACGTCGCTGACCGAGGGCGAGGTCGTGGACCAGTTAGCCAAGGCCGACCAAGCCATTAGCGCCGCGACCGGCCGATCCTCAAAACCGTTCCTCCGGCCGCCCTACGGTGACAGTAATGAGTCGGTAGTCGCCACGGCCAAAAGCCAAGGCTACTGCACTATTCTTTGGACGGTTGATGCCTTCGACTGGCAAGAGGGGATGACCGCGGACCAGGTACGGAAACGGGTAGTCGATAAGGCGAAGCCGGGGGCCATCATTATGCTCAGCGCCGGGTTCGATGTCACCCCCCAGGCAGTTGGTCTGATCATTCGGGATCTCAAGGCTAAGGGCTACGAATTCCACAGTCTCAGCGACTTATTAACATCCTAAATGGCGATAGTCACCCAACGGGTAAGCTTTGCGGTGGTCATCGCCCTGCTGCTGGGGTGGGGGATCATGCTGTTATTAATCTTTCAGGCCTCGAACGAGATTCTCGGTGCGCAGGTCGACGAAACAGCGCCGCCGCCGTTGCCGCGCGGAGTCCGGCTTCTGCTGCGGGTTGACAAAGATGTTTATCAGCCCGGTGAACCGGTGCTCATTTCGCTCCGCAACAATAGCCCAGTGAAGATTTGGCTGGCGGAGCGGGCCGACGGCTGTGCGACCTCGTGGTGGCGATTGGAGCAGGTAGAGGATGATGCCTCGGCGGCCGTCAACCTGACTGGCCAAACCTGTGAAGCGGCCAGCTTTGGGTCGGCCGAATTTCCCCGCCACGATCTCAAGACGGCCCAGTGGGACGGACTGATTCGCGTAAATCAGCTGGGGGAAGTTTACGGCCAGGCCCCGACAGGTGTCTACCGGATAGCAGTTCCCTTTCTCCGTGGCCGACAGGTGGACGAACACGATTGGTTGCTCCCAGATGCCCGATACGTCTACTCGCCCCAGTTCACTATGCAATAGTTGGCAGTCCACTTCATTGCTGACTGCCCACGTAATAATTTCTGATGGGGTTGACACCGAAACCAGTCTACTACATTATGTAGTAGCATGAGTTCTCCGCCGCCGTCGTTATCCACACCGCGGCCGCCGTCGGTCCTCGTCCCGGTCGTTCTCGTCAGCCTGATCATGGGCGGGGTGTCGGGCGGTCTGGTTGGGTACAGCCTGGCGGCCAAGCGGTCCCCCGGGACGAATACTTCGAGCCTGATCAGTTCGGGTTCCACGCTACGAGTCGAAGAGGACTCGGCCACCGTGGAGGTGGTCAATAAAGCCTTGCCGGCGGTGGTCAGCGTCATTGGCCGATCGACGTTGGCCAGCAACAGCCGGCCAGCCTCGCCCTTCGACGATTTCTTCTTCAACTTTCCTTTCTCCCAACCCCAGGACCGCGAGGAAGTGACGCAAGCCAGCGGCTTCATTGTCGACCAGAGTGGCTTGATCGTCACCAATAAACACGTGGTCGACAACGACCAAGCCCAGTATTCCGTCACGCTCAACGATAACCGTACGGTCAGCGCCAAAGTGTTGGCCAAAGATCCTGCAAATGACGTCGCCGTGCTGAAGATCGAGGCGGATAATCTTCAGGCCCTGCCCCTCGGCGATTCGGACGCAGTCAAGATCGGCCAGACCGTCATCGCCATCGGCGACCCGCTTCGTTTTCGTAGTTCGGTGACCAAAGGCATTATTTCCGGAAAATCGCGTACCATCACCGCCAGCGACGGCAGTGGGCAGGCGGAGACGCTGGAAGATGTTTTCCAGACTGACGCCGCCATTAACCCCGGTAATTCGGGCGGCCCATTACTCAACTTGGCCGGGCAGGTCATTGCCGTCAACACGGCCGTGAGCCAAGAAGGACAGCTGATTGGGTTCGCCGTGCCAATCAGTGTGGTCAAGCGCGATCTTGAATCAGTTCGCGAATTTGGGACGATCGTTCGACCCTTCCTGGGGGTGCGGTATGTACTCATTACCGAAACCTTGGCCGCACAGAACGAGTTACCAGTCAAGGAGGGCGCTTACATCCAGCCGGGCGAGCAAGGCGAACCAGCAGTGATCGCTGGTAGCCCAGCCGACAAAGCCGGTCTCAAGGAGAACGACATCATCCTGGAGGTGAATGGCGAAAAGATTACCACCGAACATTCCCTGGCTGGCCTACTCGCCAAGTACAATCCTGGCCAGTCCATTACGCTCAAGGTCCACCACGACGGACAAACCAAAGAATTGCCGGTCACGCTCGAGCGACGGTCTGAATAGATCGTCACTCCGAACTTCTCCTGGCTGCCGCACGTGCGGTTGGAAGCCGAGGGGCAGTGTGTTACCATGGTGGCGACTTGACCAGTAGTTCGGTATGCCGCGGCCAAGAAAAACCCAGCTGCAGCCACGATCGCCAAGCGCTGATCACGCGCGATGGTGGTGGTTGGCAGTCGGCCTGGTGGTGGCCACCGGGTTAGTTGGGATTGGTCACGCCTTTGGACCGCGCATTCTGCCTGGTGTCCGGATCGGTAACGTACCCGTCGGTGGGTTGACCTTAGCCGAGGCCAAACACCGGCTGGAACAAGAACTGGCCAGCCGCCAGGTGACGCTGGTCTACCAAGATCGTACCTGGAAACCATCCTACCGCGACCTCGGTCTCGTTTTCGATCTGGTGCCGCCGCTTCATCAGGCCTACGGCATTGGGCGTTTCAGCCCGCTGCCACGGTGGTTCGCGGTTGAGGTGCGACGACAAGCGATTCCCATCAGCTACACCTGGACTAACGATGGGCTGGTTCGTTACTTGTCTCAGATCATTGCTGCCGTCGGTTCCCCGCCGGTCGAACCAGCAGTCACGTTCCGGGACGGTCACTTGGTGGTCAGCCTGGCGCGAGCCGGCCTGGTGATCGATGATGAAGCGTTTCAAGAACAACTGCACGCGGCGGCTAGGCTGGGGCAAGCGGCGACGCTGGCGCTCGAGCCAAAAATCGAGTGGCCAGATGTCGAGGCGGGAGATTTCGTTCCGGCCATCGCCCAGGCGGAAGCGCGATTGGGCCAACCACTGACGCTCCGGGTAAACGGGCAAGATTTCCCCATTGATACCGGAACGTTAGCCGGATGGTTTCAATACGACACCGCCGTCGAACAGCCAGGCCAGGTAGCCATCGCCGTTAATGAGGCGGCCATCGGCAGCTATATATTTTCTTTGGCCACCAAGGTGAATGTTGAACCGCAACCGCAACAGGTGCTGGTCAGCGCCAATAATACCGAAACCATCACCCCTGGCAGCTCAGGACGGCGGTTGAATGTGCCACAATCTGTGGCCTTGGTTAGCACGGCCGTTCTCAACCCGGCCCTGGCTGCCCCGGAACTGCCAATGGATGAGGTCCCAGCCCCGACCCTGCATGCGACTACGCCGCCCGCACCGCTGCCGACCGGCAAAGTCATCGCCGTCGACATTAGCAAGCAAATGGAATTTGTCTACCAGGATGGGACGCTAGTTTATTCTTCCAAGGTTTCAACTGGCATTAATGACTGGACGCCGACTGGCAGTTTTCGTGTCTATGCCAAGACTAAGAAACAGAAGATGTCCGGCCCGGATTATTACGTTCCGAACGTGCCGAATATCTTATGGTTCAAGGGCGACTACTCACTGCACGGCGTGTACTGGCACAATGATTTTGGCATTCGGCCGCGCAGCCACGGCTGCGTGGGGCAGCCACTCGACACGGCGGCCTGGTTATTTGACTGGGCGGATGTTGGTACTCCGGTGGTGATTTACAAAAGCTAGTTTCCTGGGCGCGGCGCCCCCGATCAAGTCGGGGGATCGCCGCCCTCGTCCTCGCCGCCGCAGGCAAAGCAGTTTGCCTGCTACCCGGCGCAGCCGGGTGCGGCTCGGACCCACTGACACGGCGGCCTGGTTATTTGACTGGGCCGAGGGGGGGACGCCGGTGGTTATCTACAAATCGTAACGTCGTCACAGAAGTGGTATACTAAGAATTATTGATTAGTAACTACCATCGAACGATGGATCTAACACAAAAAGGGAGCAAAAAAAGTAGCTTTTCGCTCGTCCCGGCGCTGGTCATCTTTATCGCCATCGGCGCTTTTATTATTGTCATGAGCCTAGCGTTCTAGGATTGTGGACCGTCGCGCCTCGGTCGTCCTGACGCCGATCATTGTCAGCCTCCTGGCGGTGGCCGCGTTTTTAGTAGTCTTGAATCTTTCCATCCCGACGGCAAAGAATAGTAGTCCTACGAACCGCAACGCGGGCATTACGTCTTCCTACGTCCCAGTCCCAGGCTATGAGAACGTGAATGAGATGATCGTGGTGAACACCATTGAGAGGAATGAAAATGCGAATGTTACGAATACGGTGATTAACCCCACCGCCGGCTGGACGGACTACGGCAATTCCGATTTGGGGTTTGACCTGAAGTTACCACCGGGCTGGTCGGTCGACCAGTCGCGGTCCGCGGCCGAAGAAATCGTTTTTTGGGATGGGGTCGCAACCGAAACCCGCGAGGCGATTAAATCAATCGGCACGGTCCAAACCATTACTCAATGGGCCACCGTCTATGAAGGTGAAGCCGGTTATCGGGTGACGGACTTCACTTTGGACGGGGTGGCGGGTAAACGGGTCCGTTTCTCCGGCCTCGGAACGGACTACATTGGTATCAAGACTAATGGCCGGCTGTATGTCGTGACTGTCGGCCGAATGGAGGAAAACGGAATGCTCGACACCTTTCACCTCCGACCTTAAATGTCGTCGCTAGGTACCACCACTCCCTTAACCCCCGTATTGATTGGCTTGTTGGGGGTGACGGCGTTCTTGGCGGTCATGAATTTTGCGATCCAGCCTGGCCCGGGCAGTTCGTCGCTACGGTTTGTTGATTATCGGAACAAAGATTATGGGTTCAGTTTTCAGTACCATGGTGAGTGGCAGCCATTCGTGCCGACGGATAAGAATGATGATCGGTTGCTGGTGCTGTCTCCGCCACATCAGCGCGGCGAACCGATTGTCGCTGGTCAGGATGAACTGACCGTGGCCGTCAGACCCGAATCACTTACCCAGGTCGAGGCCGACGAGAAGCGTTTCTTGCCGTCACGGACCTTCACTGATTTGGTGGTTGGCGGCCGGACGGCGAAAAAGTCGAATGTCGTTCAAGGCATTGAAGACCGGTTGCAGGAGGTACTGATTGATCTACGTGGTCAGACACTGGTTATTATGGCTGGTGGTCGGCATCTCCAGCAGCTTGAGCGCCTGCTAGGCTCATTCCGCTTTTCCCGGGCGACTCGCTCAGGCACGAACGTGAATCGTCGGACCCGCGAAGGTTGTGTGGTCACCGGTTGTAGCGGCCAGGTCTGCAGCGATCAAGAAGTGGTGACGACGTGCGAGTACCGCGAGGAGTACGCTTGCTATCGGACGGCGCGATGTGAACGGCAGCAGAATGGGGAATGCGGATGGACTGCTACCGATAAACTCCAGTCCTGCTTGGGAGCTATCGGTCCCTTGCCGAAGGCAGTGGGTTAGGCTAGACTGGGTCTAATGTCTGACTTGGTAAAACGCTTGGAACACCTTCGCGAGAAAACCGCTGCCTCGCGAAGGCTGCTTTGACCTAGATCAAAGGCGACAGATAATCCTTGAACTCGAGGCGGCCATGAGTCAGCCGGATTTTTGGGTTAACCGCCCTCGGGCCAAAGCTGACAGTCGGCGGCTGAGCGAACTGAAGGAAGAAGTTGATGCTTGGGAGCGGATCGAAAAGGATGTTGGAGCGTGGATTGAATTGGCCGGCGTGGCTGAGAATGACCAGCGGGCCGAGGTCGAACAGCACGTAGCTGAGCTGGAAGAGCGGTTCCAACAGCTCGAGTTTCAACTTCTCTTGGCTGATCGGTATGACGAGCGGAGCGCCATTGTTGCCATCCACGCCGGCGCCGGCGGCACTGACGCCCAAGATTGGGTGGAGATGCTCCGCCGCATGTACCTCCGGTTTTGCGAGCGCCGCGGCTGGCCGGCCCGAGTGGTTGATGAGTCTCGTGGTCAAGAAGCCGGGATCAAGAGCACTACCTTCGAGGTCGCGGGTCGGTATGCCTTCGGGTATCTGAAGTCCGAGGCCGGCGTCCACCGCTTGGTCCGAATATCTCCGTTCGACGCCGAAGCGATGCGCCACACGTCGTTTGCGCTAGTAGAAGTGTTACCCGAACTCGAAGCGGTCGAAGAGATCAAGATTGATCCAAAAGACCTGCGGATTGACACCTTTCTATCTTCGGGGCACGGTGGTCAGAGCGTGCAGACTACGTACTCGGCCGTGCGGATCGTCCACCTGCCAACCAAGACCATGGTCTCCGTCCAGAACGAGCGCTCGCAGCAGCAGAACAAGGAAACGGCGTTAAAGATTCTGAAAGCCAAGCTGCATCGGCTTGAGCTGGAGAAACAGAGTGCCGAGAAACAGCAGCTCCGTGGCGAGTTTCACGAGGCGGCCTGGGGTAATCAAATCCGTTCCTACGTCCTCCAGCCCTACCGTTTAGTCAAGGATCACCGCACCAAGCATGAGACTGCTCAGGTCGACGCAGTGCTGGACGGCCAACTGCTGTCGAGCCGAGGAACGGAATTTCGCGGGCGAGGGGCGAGCCGGAGGACGAGGAATATCGAGATATTTTGCGTCCGAGGCGAAGCCCCGCAGCCCGAAATTCCGAGCCGCAGCGCCGGAATGGATTTTTAGGATAGGTTCTAGTTGACCTACGACGCTGGCTTTGGTAGGCTCGATGAAAATCGTATGTGTGGTATAGTCGGGTACATTGGTCAGCGTCCGGTGCTGCCGCTGCTAGTCCAGGGGTTGGAGCGGGTCGAGTATCGGGGTTATGATTCAGCCGGCGTGGCCTGGCTTGAGCCGCCCGGACAGATTGTCGTCCGTAAACGCCAAGGCAAAGTCGCGGAGTTGGTGTCCGCGTTGAGCGGGCAGTCGACCACGAGCACCGTCGGTCTCGCTCACACCCGCTGGGCCACGCACGGCGTGCCGTCCGACGTCAATGCTCATCCCCACGCCTCCTGTCGTCACGACGTGGTACTGGTCCACAACGGTACGATTGACAATTTCCGCGAACTACGAACTACCCTCGAAGCCGAGGGTCACACGTTCCGTTCTGACACCGACAGTGAGGTGCTCGTCCACCTGATCGAACGGTTCCTCGACCAGGGAGACGGCCTGGTACAGGCCGTTCAGAAAATGCACGCCGTGGTGTCCGGCGCCTACGGCATCGTCGTCATGACTAATCGCGAACCGGGCCGATTAGTCGCGGCTCGTCACGGCAGCCCGCTGGTCTTAGGTGTGGCTGACCACGGGATGTTCGTGGCCTCAGATGCCACCGCCTTCCGGTCGCAAACCGATCGGGTGGTCTACCTCGAGGACGGGGAGATGGCGGTCATGCACGAACGGGAGTTCACCCCGCTGACTTTAGAGAACCAGTCTATTACGAAGGAAGTCGAGCGCCTGGAGTGGACGGTCGAACAGATCATGAAAGGCGGTTATCCCCACTTCATGCTCAAAGAAATCATGGAACAGCCAGAGGCGCTGCGACGCACCCTGGCCGGCCGGCTGTCGGCCGACGGTAACGCTCGGGTCGTGCTGGGAGGACTCGAACGGATCCGACCGTTCCTGGTCGAGAAACTGGAGCGGGTAGTCATTACCGCCTGCGGCACGTCCTGGCACGCCGGGCTGATCGGTAAGCGGATGCTGGAAAAAATCCTCGGTTTACCAGTCAGCGTTGAGTACGCTTCCGAGCTGGCCACCGGTTTCAGCTACATCGACGGGCGGACGCTGTGCATCGCGATATCCCAATCCGGCGAGACGAAAGATACGATCGCCGCGGCCCGCCGGGCCAAGACTCAGGGTGCCGTGGTGTGGAATATCGGCAATGTCGTTGGCGCGTCGCTGACGCGAGTGGCCGACGCCGGGATGTATCTCCATGTCGGACCGGAAATCGGGGTGGCATCAACCAAAGCCTTTACGGCCCAGGTGGCCGCTCTGTCTCTGTTTGCGCTCTGTCTGGCCGAGCTGCGCCCCTCAAACCTGACGGACCAAGGCCGCGCTGACATTGAGACGGCCCTGAAGGCGTTGCCGGATCAGGTGGCCCAGATCTTGGCGGCTGACGATGCCGTTCGACAATTGGCACCGGAATTCAAGTCGGCTACCAACTGCCTGTTTCTCGGTCGGGGTTATAATTTCCCCACCGCTTTAGAAGGAGCACTGAAACTCAAGGAGATCAGTTACATTCACGCCGAGGGCTATCCGGCCGGGGAGATGAAACACGGTCCGATTGCCTTGATTGACGAGCGCATGCCGGTGGTAGTCATTGCCCCGCAGGAGGGGGAGAGCGAGGTCACCTACCCGAAGGTGATGGCCAACCTGGAGGAAGTGGCGGCCCGCCGCGGGCGCGTGACGCTGATTGCCAGTCGGGGCGATGAGCATCCCCAGGCGTTGCAAGCGGAGGGCAAGATCGATCACGTGCTCTGGATGCCGCACACCCGGGCCATGTTCACGCCCATTCTGGCCGGCGTCTACTGTCAGCTCTTGGCGTACCACGTGGCCGTGCTCCGCGGTTGCGACGTTGACCAGCCGCGCGGGCTGGCCAAGTCGGTGACCGTGGAATGAACCGTGCTCACGGTGCCGGCGTTTGGATCGTGGTTAGGCTTGACATTCGTCCAGTGATCGTCTAGGTTTAGCTCGACAAGTCTGGTGGCCGAAGCGTCTATGCCTCGGTCCTATTTGTTATCGACACTGGCGGGTTTCTTGGGCGGGTTGATGCTGGCTGAGTTAACCGGCCTGACTTGGTGGCCGGCTGGCGGGCTGCTGGTTACCGGTTTTGGATTCTGGCCGTGGTCTCGGCTGCGTCTGGTCAGTTGCGTGGTAATTGGGATGAGTTTTGGTTTGGGACGCTGGGCTGGCTGGGTAGCACCAAGCCCACACAATCTGGTCTCCAGAATCAACCAGCCGGTAGCTATTTCTGGTCTCATACTCGAACGCCCGTCCACCGAATCTCGCGAGATGACGGTTGAACTGAGCGATCTACGGATGGACGGAGAGCGTCGGTCAGGCAAAACAGCGGTTGACCTGCTGCCCGGGACCATGGTTTCCGTTGGCGATCGGGTGACGATGCGTTGTCAACCAGTTCCGATCAGATCCGATCGACGGTGGTCCCAGATGGTTCACGGTTTGACGACTGAGTGTCTGGGAGCCAGGATCGTACATCAAGAACGAGCTCGGCTCAGTCCACGGCTGGTCTTGGCGTACGTCAGGGAGTGGGCCCGACGGCGAATCGAGACTAGTTTCAACGAACCCGCCGCTTCGTTTCTGGTCGGTTTGCTTCTCGGCGCCCAAGCCGACATGCCCTACGCACTGCGGCAAGAGTTTCGACTGACCGGCACGACTCACCTGGTGGCGCTATCCGGTTTCAACGTGACCATCATCGTGACCGCCGCTTCAACCGTACTGATTCGAATAATCGGCCGCCGCTGGGCCTGGTTGCCAACCGTGTTTTTGGTCATCGGATTTGTTATCATGACCGGCGCTTCGGCTTCGGTCACCCGCGCTGGCCTGATGGTCATGATGGTAGTGTTGGCCAGCCGGCTCGGCCGGCCGATCGCCATGGCTAGGCTGCTCGGCTACACACTGCTGGTGATGACCTGGAACAATCCGCTCATCCTGCTTCATGATCTCGGCTTTCAACTCTCATTCTTGGCGACCATCGGGCTGGTGGGCGTGGCTAAACCCTTAGCTGAACGGTTGCCGTGGGTGCCCGAAGCTTTTGGTCTGCGCGACAACCTGGCCACGACACTGGCGGCGATGCTGATGACCGAGCCGTTGCTGCTGTGGCACTTCGGCCGCCTGTCACTCGTGGCGCCGCTGGTCAACACCAGCGTGTTGCCGCTCATCCCACTCGGTATGGGGTTGGGGTTCGGCGCGCTGTTTGTTGGTCTACTGGGGCCGGCCACGGATACGGTGGTCCGCGGAATTTTATCCATCATTCACTGGGGTGCAACACTGCCGAACGCCGCTGTTCAGTTGTCCGGTTGGCTGGTCGCCTTGACTGCGGCGCTAGCGGTTTGGTTTGCGTTTCATCTGATGACTCGAAACCATGCGACTGAAAGTCCTCTGGCTTAGTCTGGTTTTCGGGCTGTGGCTGGCGGTTCAGTTTTGGCCGACTGATGTCAGTCCGGCTTGTCGATTAACCATTCTTGATGTCGGCCAGGGTGACGCCATCCTCATTCAGACACCTGATCATCAAGACATGCTCGTTGATGGCGGACCATCGTCAAAGATTGTCGAACTCTTGCCCCACTACCTCGGTTCGGGGAACCGAAACCTGGAACTGATAGTGCTGACCCATCCTGACAGCGATCACCTGACCGGCCTGGTGTCGGTGGCAAAACGGTTTGAGATTATGACCCTCTTGACGTCCGGCGTCAGCACCGACACTGCCACCTGGCACGCCTGGCGGAAAGTGCTCGCGGAACGAAGCGTAGACGAGCGCGTTGTACAGCAAGGCGAACAATTCCAGCTCGGTTCGTACCTAAAACTGGAAATACTGTGGCCGTTTCTGGACGCCGTACGGAATTCACGTACCACCGCGACCAATGAGTGGTCAGTTGGTATTAGTTTGACCTGTGCTGGCAGTACTACGGTGATGGTCGGCGACGCGTCGAGTGAGGTCGAGGAACGGATTACCGCCAGCGGGGTTAACGTGCGAGCGTCGCTGTTGAAAGTCGGTCATCACGGATCGCGGTTTTCGACCAGCCACAGTTGGTTGCGGGCAGTGCAGCCGAGGATAGCAGTGATTTCGGTTGGGTCAAGAAACCGCTATCACCATCCGCATCCGACGACCCTAAGACGGCTGGAATACTTCCGGGTTGAGGTCCACCGGACGGATTTGGAAGGGACGTTGGAATTTGAAACTGACGGACGCGGAAATTGGCGCTTGACAAAAACGTAAGTTTGTGCTAGCGTCAGGGGTCACTGCGATCTGGAATTAGTTGTTTCCGAGCGCAACTTGACAATTGAAGTAATATCGAAGAAACGCGCCGACCTAAGGCGCTGAGCTGTATCGATCACGCACAACTGCGACCCGATCATTCGGGTGTCGCGTGAAAGGAGCAAGAAAGTGGCTGAAGCTAGGGGAGAAAAAGGTTTCCTCGAAGGCTTCGAGGTCATCACCGGCAACATCATCCGGCGGCCGTTTAAGCGGTTCCTACGCCGGCGGCTCGACCTTCTACGTCAGACTGACGAGCCAGCCTGGCTGGCAGCGGTCTGGTACCACAAGCGCGAGCCCGACCGCGCCGAGACGTTCCGGAACTTGATGCTTGGGGGCCTGACGGCGGCGGAATTCTTTGCCGACTGGCTGGCCGCCCGGACAGGCGCCATCGGTCACGTCACGAACGAAGGCGTCACCACGCTCATGGAGGACCTGCCGTTCACCCTGCGGGAGTATTTCGAGGAGCAGCCGGACAGCGTTTTCCCGGCGGGCTACCCCGGACCGCAACCAGGAGACTTCGAGCGGATTGCGGGTCGGCTGAACAGGTACCTGAGAGAGGGGATGAACACGTTCCGCAACTGGATGCGGGGCGGATTCGTCAAGGACTTCCTCGAATTCCGGCAAGGATTCCTAGTGGCCAAGGCCACGACCGAGCTCGGGCCGGAAGCGATGATCGACTTCAGTCAGTGGTGGATGGGCCTGCCTCAGCGTGTCCGTCACGAACTCCAACCCGCGCTCCGGGCCGTCAACGAGGCCGGGGAGATGGGACGGCTTCTGCTTCTCGACCCCGGTTCTCCCCGACTGACCCAGGGAATCAGGCCGGCCGAGGAAGTACTTGCGCCGGAGACGCAGGTGGTCAACGCCAGCGGCGAAGTCGTTGAGATTCGTCATCCGGATCCCGAACCTACCAACCGCCTGGCGGAGACTGGACAGACCGATCCATCCGAGCAGACGGACGAGCGCTTGACGTTCTTGCGCGCAGTCAACAGCATGAATGAGTGGCGATTCCCGCTGACTCGTCGTCAGCGTCGGCAGCTGCGGGTGCTTTGGAGGAAGTATTTCTCCGATCCCGTGGGCGAGATGACGGATTGGCTGGCCGAGAGGAACGAAGAGCTCGATCCGGGCTACCTGGACCGGCCGAACTGGAAAGTCGAGTTCTTCAGTCCGGCCAACCTCAAGAAGTACCCGCATCGTCGCAACCTTCTCAAGCCGGACGACCCGCTTCGACTCGCTCACGAGCGGTCGAGCTCTCGGAAGCACCAATGGATGGTGTTCCTGGCAGTCGTCGCGGCCGGGTCGTTCGCGGTTGGAACCCTGGCGATTCAGGAGATCCTTCGCGGAAACTACTGGTGGATCGGCGGGGTCGTACTGACGGCGGCCCTCGTCATCACCGCGGCACTGATCGTGCGCGGAAGGAGAACTGTCAATGGCTGATCAGAATCCGAGGACCCCGCAGGGTAACCAGCCCGAAGGGACGGCGGCCAGGACGGCCACCGGCTTCTGGGCCTTCTTCGATGAAATCAAGGATGAGGTCATCGCGGCAATCAAGAAGTTGGCGCCATACGGAGTCGGCGCCGTCGCGCTGATCCCGTTGGTCTTGACCCGCGAGGGGCGAGACCTGATCACCGAGTTCTACCACTATGCGCGGATGCAGTATGGCGAGCAGATCGCCGCTCGGGTCTACGACTGGTCGATGCGGTCGTACATCCTCCTGCGACGGTGCGTGATCTGGGGCCTGGTCCTGCTACTGGGACTGGGCATGGCCGGTATCATGTGGATCACGAGGTTCAACCAGATCGACGACCGGGCCTGGTGGATGATGTGGGATCTGGTGGCGGTGTCGCTCTTGGCGATGTTCGGGTGGGCCAAGCTGGCGCCGTTGGTTGCGGCTGTCGGGGCTGGCGCTGGGGCTTTAACCGCGATCGGGGAAAAGGAACTGTCGTGGGGGTACCTGAGGTCCCTTCCGTCGTTCCTGCTATCCGGCGGGAAGACCGGCCTTCAGTGGCTCGACGGATGGTGGAAGATCGTGGCGCGCATCGCGATGTTCTTCTCCATCGGAGCCTTCTGGTACGCTCTGGCGCCATTCCACAACCATCCGCCAATGAAGTACGTGGCGGCGCTGCTCATCCCGGTGCTGTTCTGGACCCACGTGTCCTACCGGCCGGGTCCGGCACGGGGACCGTTCTGGTGGTGGACCAACTGGGCCACTGCCTTCACGATCGGCGACATCACCCTCTGGCTGATGTGGCCGGAGTTCAAGGATGCGCTCTGGCCCAGTGATCCGGCCAAGGTTCACAGTTGGCTGACGTGGGTCATCCGCTCTCTGGCCACAGTGATTTTCGTGGTCCAGCTGTGGTGGACGATCCATCTGGCACGTCTTTCGCGCCAGCCAGCGGCGGGTGCGGGGAGAATGGCCTACCAGTTCCCCCCCATCCGCGACTACCGTCGCCGGACGTGGGGACAGACGTTGTTCGGGGTCGCGTTGCTAGCCCTGGTCATCGCTCTGTTCTGGCTGATGGTTCAGCATTATGAGTGGGGGTCGAAAATCACTACGGCACCCGTTCATGATCTGAATGCGGCGGTGGACAAGGCGGTCGGGTTCGAACTGTTGCCGAATCCTCGCAAGATCGGGGACGGCTACATCCCCGAGCCCCAGGAGCCGCTGCCCATCCGTCGCCTCCCCGGCGGCTGGGTGGAAGTGGAGATGCCGGCTGGCATCGGTTGGTACCGAAGCCACGTCATCCTGCAACCCGGCCAGTACGTCTCCGGGCTGGTGACGGACAGCACCTACACCAGTTACGACCGGCATGGCGCTCCAGGTGAGGTTTCCACTGGCGGCATCATCGACCCGGTAAGGCATTGCCGGGTGACCCCCGAGAATAGCAACGCCTGGTTTGCCTCCAACTGTATCCGCGCTTCTCTGCCAGCCGGAGCCCTGCTTCTCAGACACGGGCTTTCGGCGGACCCGATGTACGTCGGGTACGCTGGCTGGACTTTCAAACCGGCCCACCCGTCGGGCAAGGAACTCTACTTCGGGCTCAACGTTCCGCAGCTCGAAGACCGGCCCGGGGCAGCGCCGCACTTTCGACTGAGCGGGACGATCAAGGTGCGGATGAAAGTCATCCGCACGGCAGCTCTTTCAACCTCTTCCCGAGCGAGACCAACCCAGGTCTCGCTCTTTTTGTATCCAAGATTAGCCGCCCAAGGGCAGCCGATACGGTTCAACAGGCAACCAGCCCCGTGGTATACTGCAGATATCCTATTTGAGCACGGCGAATCACGAGCCTCACATTCCCTCTGAACGTTATGGTTCGAAAGAAAGTCCTGGTGGTCGAAGACGACCAGTTTCTAGCCAAGGCCCTGCGGCTTAAGTTTGGAGCAGAGGGCTATGACGTGGCGGTCGCTGAGAATGGTAGTCAGGCGATGGACTTGCTATCAGGTGACCCACCGCAGGCGGTGCTCCTTGACTTGATGTTGCCTGGAGTCAGCGGTTTTGACGTGCTGGCCGCTATTCGGGCGAATGAGCGGTGGCGGGAAACCCCGGTGGTGATCATGAGTAATCTTGGCCAATCGCAGGAAATCGATCGCGGTATGGCGCTGGGTGCGACTGATTATATCATCAAGGCGAATGTCAGACTCCACGATGTGGTCGGGCTGGTCAGCAGTTACTCCCAATCTGAGTCCTAGGACGACAGTCAAGGTTACCCGTTCGCTCTTGAATTGCGCACGGAATTGTGGTATGCTGTGTATAAGTATAGCTAAACTTACGAGCACAAACTAAAACTACGACCCCTATGGTTTTGAGACAATTGCTGGGGCGGATATCAACATTTAGGAGATCGTCGCTTACCCCACCGACGGTCGAAGTTAGCCCGACCAGCCGCAATCGCGGCGGTTTCACCTTGCTTGAATTGCTGCTGGTGGTGGCGGTAATGGCGGTCCTAGCCGTGGTTCTGATCCTGGTGCTGAACCCTTCCGAAACCCTGAAGAAATCGAGAGATTCGCAGCGAATTTCTGATTTGACCACGCTGAAGACAGTGCTGGCGATCTACGCTACCACTGTCACCGACCCGTCGCTCGGACCGACAGCCAATTGTCTCGGTTACGATAGTACTTTACCGGGGGATGTTACCAGTGCCGTAATCTACTACAGTCTGCCGCACACCGGGACCGAGCCCGACTGCACAGCAAACGTCCCTGAAGGGGATGATGTGGAGGGCGGATCCTCCTTTGGCGGGACGGGTGCGGCCGGAGATTCATGCACCGCCGTGGCGTTGGCTAACAACGCCAAGGTTGATGGGAGCGGCTGGATTCCGGTTGACTTGACCACTATCACTGGCGGTTCACCGCTCTCGAGTCTACCTGTTGATCCGACCAATACAGTGGCCAACGTGACCGCACCGGCGAATACGGACTATGTCTATCGTTACGCCTGTCAGAAAGTTACAGACACCCCCCCACTCGAACCACAGAACGTCTTTGAGCTCAATGCGCGGTTGGAGAGTGCCGAGTTTGGGCCGAATGGCGCGGATGACAAAGCAGCTAAGGACGGCGGTGATCAGGGCACGCTGTATGAGGTTGGGACCAGTGTCCGCCTGATGGGCAACGACACCAATTACTAGTCGCTGGGAATTGTCAGCAGTCAAAGCAGCTTCTGATCGCGGAAGCTGCTTTCGGTTGTTGGACTGGGCGCATTCGGCAGAGCGCTGACAGTCAGAGTGGTTCTTGATACAATTCATCGGTGTCGTTATCTGAAGTGATTCCGGCCGGGGCTCGCCTTCCAGATTTAGCGTGGTTGCTTCAACTCGTGCTAGGAGTCTTGTTGGCGGCCGCGGTGTTCTTGTTCTACGCCCGCCGGCAGCTGTCATTGCCCACCATACTCGGTCGACTCAGTCTGGCGGCGATGGCGGTGCGGGTCATTTTTGCGGCGGTCCTGACTGCCGCCCAATACTATGTGTGGTCGAACGGCGAGTTTACCAGGTACTTGCTTGAAGCTCCACTGAGCCCCGCTAATCAGCATCCTGGTAGCCGCCGGTTTCTACGCGGTCTTGAGATTGATACATCGATATCGCCGGAGGCTCTTCCATCCCGGCGAGCTCGAGTTGGGACTGCTAACCGCGGTGGCTGTTGGCTGGCCGAAGGTGGTAGTGTTCATTCCGCTGGGATTACTGCTGGTGGTGATGTTCTCGGTCTTCAGGCTGGTGGTCATGAAACAGCCCTACACGTCGCTCGCTGAGCCGTTGTTGCTGTCCGCCCTAATAACCATGTTTCTCGGAGATCCACTAGTAACGATGCTTGATCTGGGCACGCTTCGAGTCTAGGGCTTGGCCGCAAGAACAGTATTCTCTTCGGGATCGCGCTGCACCCGGCTCCATTGATCGCGCCCGCTCCGGCGCCGGTCAGGGTAAGCAAACAGTGGTTGGGCGGACAGGCCAGACCGACCTGATGCTGGTGAAACCCTGACAATTAGGGCCATTTTTGGTAGTCTGGTGTTGTGCACATCTCAAGACCGGCACTGGAAAACATCTTGACCGCCGCCCCTGGGGTGGTTGACCGCCAGACGTTTCAGCAGGCTGCAGCCGAGTCTGAGCGGCTGGGCCAACCGATCACTGAGGTCTTGATCGGGCGCGGGGCGATAACTGAGGAGTATCTAGTTGAGCTTTTGGAGCCGTATTTTGGTGTGCCAGTTGTTGATCTTAAGACGATTACTATCCCCGCGGCCACGCTCGAACTGGTTCCTGAGGCTTTGGCCAAAGCCCGCGGGGTGGTGGCATTCTCCTCCGATCAGTCACGGCACGTAGTCAAGGTGGCGATGGTCGATCCGCTTGATTATGAAACCATCGAGTTCTTGCGGGTCAAGCTGAATGCTTGGGTGGAACCGTATCTCGTCAAGCCGAGCAGTCTTCGGTTTGGCTTGGCCCAGTACCAGCGGTCGATGGGGCAGCAGTTTCATGACGTCATCCAACAACAAGTCAAGACCTTCCTCCCCAGCTCAGGCGAAGCCAACCTATCAAAGCTGGCGGCGGCCGTACCGATTGTCAGTATCGTCGACAGCATCATCGAAAACGCAGTCGTGCTCAACGCTTCTGATATCCACTTTGAACCGCTGAACCAGGAGGTGCTGGTGCGCTACCGCATTGACGGCGTGCTCCATGAAATTCTTAGCCTGAACAAAATCATCGCCCCGACGCTGGTCGCCCGGGTGAAGGTCTTGGCCAACCTCCAGATCGATGAACACCGGACACCCCAAGACGGCCGCTTTCGTGTTGACTTGGGGAGTGGGCAAATCGACATTCGCGTCAGCGTGTTACCGGTCTTGCATGGCGAGAAAATCGAGATGCGACTGTTGAAACCAGCGAACCGGCCATTCACCTTGGAGGACCTGGGACTCTCGCCCGATCAAGCCGCCGCTATCCGGCAAGAAATCCAAAAGCCCCACGGCATGATCCTGGCCACTGGACCGACCGGCGCCGGGAAAACAACTACGCTCTATGCCATCCTGCATATTCTCAATACCCCGACGGTCAACATTACAACGATTGAAGATCCGATCGAGTACGAGATCGCGCGGGTCAACCAGACCCAGGTCAACCCCAAAGCTGGCATTACTTTTGCCACCGGCCTGCGGTCGCTCCTGCGCCAGAACCCCGACATCCTCATGGTCGGGGAGATTCGCGATAACGAGACCGTGGGTATCTCAGTTCACGCCGCCCTGACCGGGCACCTGGTTTTGACTACGCTTCACACCAATGATGCGCCCTCAACATTCCCGCGGCTCCTCGACATGAGCGCCCAGCCCTTTCTGGTTTCGTCAACGGTCAATCTCGTCATCGCCCAACGTCTGGTGCGGAAGATCTGCCGCTCGTGCATCACCACCTTGCCACGAACGCCGGAAGTTGAACGTTTGTTGGCGGCCCAGCTGTCAATGTTTGGTCGTCCGGTGGCAATTCGACCACCCAGCCAGTTGTTCGCCGGCACTGGTTGTTCAGTCTGCGGTCATTCCGGCTATCAAGGACAGATCGGGATTTTCGAAGTCCTGCCAGTGTCCGAAGCGATTCGCCAACTGATCATCCGCCGAGCGCCGGCGAGCGAGATTAGACAGCGGGCGATGCAGGATGGCATGGTTACTATGTTCGAGGATGGGCTGCGGAAGATCGAGCGCGGCGTGACCACACTTGATGAGGTAGTCCGGGTGGTTCGAGAATAGCCATGGCCACCTACTCCTACGAAGCAGTCAACCAGGCTGGCCAGGCGATCAAAGGAGTACTGGCCGCGGCTAATCGCCAGGAGGCGATTGGCTATCTGTTGAGCCACCACTTGACGCCGATGGTTATCGAGGAAGTTGGCGGGTCGCGGCCTGCTTTTTGGGTCCGCCCGTTTGAGCGTTTCACCGCGATTGATCGCATCGTGATGATGCGGAACCTCGGCGCCACTGTCCAGGCCGGGGTCAATCTGACCGAATCGCTGGATATCTTGGTCGCCGACGCGACCAAGCAGACAGCGCGAGCCATACTGCTGGATGCCAAGACCAACGTTCAGAATGGCCTGCCGCTGTCGACCACGTTCCAGAGATACCATCGTTATTTCCCGCCAATCTACGTGGGGATGCTCAGAGCGGCGGAAGCGTCGGGGCAGCTGGCGCAAACGCTCGACGAGCTAGCGCAGTACTCGGAGAAGATCCACCTCATCAACCATCGGATCAAGTCCGCGCTCTCGTATCCGGTGCTGCTGCTGGCGGGCACGCTGGGGGTGGTGGTGTTGCTGCTGACCTTTGTCCTGCCGCGAATCACCAAGGCTTTCTATCAGGCCAATGTTGAGTTGCCAGCCATGACCAAGGTGTTGTTGGTTATCAGCACGGCCGTGACCAAATACCCGCTGCTGGATGTGCTTGGGCTGGCGGTCATAGTGTGGTTGGTCATCCAGTTTCGCCGTCCCGGGCGCAGGTTTCTGATCCGCTTGATCTCGATCTTGCCAGTGGCCCGCGAACTTATGAAGAAACTAGCCCTGGTGAGATTCTCTCGTTCCCTCGGCAGCATGCTCAGGAGTGGGGTGTCAATCACCGAGGCGGTGCAGCTCGCCGGTCAAGCCGTGGGCAACGAGACTTATCAACGGGTCTTGGACCAAGCGGCGGAACGGGTGGCCAACGGCGTGCCGCTCTCCCAAACGCTCAAAGAGCACCCGAAGCTGTTCCCGCGCTTCTTTTCCAGCCTGGTGGCGGCCGGCGAGAAGTCGGGCACCACCGAGGAAGTTCTCCGATCCTTTTCCGAATTCTATGATGCCGAGATCGACACGACCATCAAGGACTTGACCACCTTTCTGGAGCCGGCCTTGCTGCTGTTCATGGGGGCGGTGGTGGGAATCGTGGCGTTGTCGATTCTCTTGCCGATCTACCAATTCATCGGCAGCTTCACCTGAGGCTAGCGTATCTACGAATGAGTCTCATCCCGGCGGATCGTGTCGGTCTGTCGCAGGCAGCAGACGCAGACTGTGTTGCGCCGGCTTTCCCCCTGCTAGCCAAGGGGGGGCAACGCCACGGGTTTTCCCTGGTTGAAGCCCTGCTGACCATTGCGGTTCTCGCCGTCATCGGTGTCGGCGGTGTGGCTTACTACCGGAACTATGCGAAAACTTCGGAGCTGGAAGAAGCAAGAAAATCAATCATCTTCGATCTCCGTCAGGCGCAGGCCAAAGCGATTGCCAGTGAAGATGCGAGCCACTGGGGCATTCGTTTTGTCAACGCGGCCGGTTCCGACTACTATGAAAACTTTTCAACCACGGACTATATCGGCCGCACAGTCAAGGAAACCATCTACCTGCCGGGCAGTATGACATTCGCCGCCCCAACCATGGACGTAATTTTTGACCGTCTTCACGGGACCACCAATCCGAACAGGCTTATTACCATCCAATCTGAAGGACGAGCTCAGGATATTACCGTGACGACGAACGGAAATATATACTAGCGTCTAGGTTCTGTGGCCATACGCACCTCCATCAGGCATGACCATCGACACCGGAACGGTCAGCTCCTGCTAGAAATACTCATTACCATCGCCGTGGCCATGGTGATTCTTGGCGCGGGCGGTCAGATTGTAGTCGTCAGCCTGCGGGGGAACAAGATTGCGACCGAGAGAAACGTCGCCAACGGTCTGATGCAAGAAACCTTTGAAGCGGTGCATGCGGCCGCAACCGAAAACTGGATAAACATCTTTGATCGTCAGAAGGATGTTCCATATCATCCCATAAAGAATACTGGTCAACTGCCACCGACCTACCCCTCGGGAGCGTGGGTAATCTCTCATCCGTCGAATGAAGGGTCTGAAATACTTTCCATCAACGGCGTCGATTACACGCGTTCTTTTCGGGTGCAGAACGTGTGTCGAGACGGTAGCGGGGCAATTGTTGGTGTCACCAACTCCAATGGCACGGGAGTCACGTGCACGCCGCCGTCGAATCGACACGATCCGTCAACGCAAAAGATTTCTGTCGCGGTGAGCTGGCCTGGGGCGGCAGCGCTGAGCGCGAGTGACTACGTTACGCGTTGGCCCAATAGAGCGGGTGTCGAATCTACATGGACGACGCAGGAGGATGGTGCAAACCTGCGCGACATCAACAGCGGCAGCTTCGACACGCGGACAAACATCGACTACACTACCACTCCCGGGAGCATCACGATCACACCATGAGACGATCAAGGACAAAGCAATCGTCACATGTTTCCATCATCAGCCCCGGCGCAGTCGGAGCGACGCTCCTAGCACTGGCAGCCATAGTGACGGTTGTCGTTTTCCGACAGACATCGAGTACGCAACAAATCAGATCGTCAGCCCGATCAGAAGATCGCGCATTCCGAGTGACCGAGCAACCGACGATCGCCATTTCATCGAACGCACTACAGCCGCGGTTGCTGAGAGCGTCGACCGGACCCTGGAAGATCGATGACGTGACGCTCGTCAGTCCAGATGACAGTATCTTGCAGCAGGCGTTCACAGAAGAAGTTCGTCGACGCGGTCGCGATGCAGATACCGTTCTCCGGTTTTCCACCGCCGGCCTGCGTCCCGGCCGCTACACCGCCCGCGTTCAGTTTCGCGCACCGAACGGCAAGACCATGGTTGTGAACAGAACATTCTTCTGGGGGGTGATCGGCGTCAACGTCCGCCGCTCCATCATCCGGCCGGACACCACCACCGAGATCGGCATGACCGTACTGGATGATACCGGACACACCCAGTGTAGCGCGGGCGTCGAACTGGTCGTCACAGACCCCGCAGGTCGGAACCAACGTTTCTCCACATCGGATGGAACCATTCGGCCGGACCCCGAGTGCGTTGACAAGGGCGTCACCATCAACCCCGACTACGCCGCCTCGTACCGCGCCGGACAAAGCGGAATTTACCGGCTCCGGGTCACGGCCACAAACATCAACGGAACGCGGTCAATTGACGACTTCTTTGAGGTGCGCGACACGGTTCCCTTCGATATCGAGCGCACCACCTTCCCCACCCGCGTCTTCCCGGTGGTTGATTACAACGTGAAGCTGACGATCACAGCCAACAGCAATTATCGCGGAACCGTTCGAGAACGTGTTCCGTCCGACTTCATACTGAAATCGGTGTCTGACGAAGGTGCCGTGCAACCAGTGAGCGATCTTGAGCAGGAAATTGCCTGGAACGTCGACTGGAGAACGGGCGAAACGCACGAGTTCGAGTACACCATTGATTTTCCGGACATTGCCCCGGCCCTGTACCTCCTCGGTCCGCTCGCGCTGGGAGAGTTCAGCGAGTCACGGCCGTGGCAGGTTGCCTTGGACTCGGTCGGCGGGTCGGCCTCGGGAAGTCGGCTGACAACCATCGGGTTTGAGCTGCAGAGCCTGTCTGCGGGCATGGAGATTACCGCGACCAACGGATTACCGGCGATCAACACCAGCCCCAGCTATGTCAGATCAGGCGCGGCGTCGTTGCGAACCCAAGTAACCAGCTCGGCTGCCGTTGAAAACATTCGCTATCGCTACGCGGCGGCGAATCTCCCCGACGACATCTACGTCCGGACATTCATTCGGATTACCACTGCTCCTTCAGCCCAAACCCTCATTGTGGCATTTGTCAATTCAGCGCCAAGCACTAAGGCGAGTATTCGACTGAACACTAACCTGACCCTTGATCTTCGGAATGAAGAAGATGGCATTCTGATCGGATCTTCGTCGCCGCTCTTGCTCAACACGTGGTATCGGCTTGAGATGAGATTCGACTCGACTGACGGCGCCGGTCTCAACGACGAACTTGAAGCCAGGCTTGACGGCGCATCTTTCGCGTCTCGGCTTGACCAAGATTTTACCAGCGGAGCACTCGATCTCTACTTCGGCTACTACACGACCGGCGTTACGGGCGATATGTACTTTGACGACATCGCGATCAATGACGACAGCGGCGGCAATGACCAGAATTGGCCGGGCGAGGGGAAGGTCGTCCACCTGCTCCCGAACGGCAACGTCTCGAATACCTGCACTGGCGGCAGCACAGCCTGGGACATTATCAACGAGGTGACGCCGATCGATGATGAGCTTGACTCTGCTGAGTGCACGACAGGCGATATTATTACGGTGGATGTCCAAAATGCATCGACGTGGAGTATCGTCGACGGCGATCAGGTGAAGCTCGCGCAGGTTGGCGTTCGTTACTCTCACGGTGATACCCCGCTCACCCAGTATGGTCTTCGGATCAATATCCCAGGGACGAATGCTTTAGAAGAATACATCAGTCCAGGCGAAAGCGTTCCCGGCTGGACGACGAACGCAGTCAGCAACCCGAAGAATTATCGGCTGACCCTCTTTAATCAGTCAGGCTCCGCGGACGGAGACCCGATAACCAAGACTGACATCGACAGCGCTCGGATCGGCCTTCGAGACATTACATCATCAGAGGACACCTTCGTCACCACGCTCTGGCTCGTGGTAGAGTACGTGCCGGCCGAGGGCGGACGGCTGTGGACGTCCGGGTTCGAGCTGCAGTCGGAGACCAGCGGCGTGGAGTTCCAGACAGTCTACGGCATCTCGCTCATCAACACCACAACGAAACACTCCGGTGCCGCGTCGATGCGGATCAACGGATTAACCTTACTCGATCGTAAGGGAATCGGACATGATTTTGAGGCGGCGAATAATGACGGACCGTTTTACGCCCGGATGTACCTCTACGTTGTCTCACCTCCAACCGGCTTGCAGGACAGTATGATCATGCACTTTCAGGATTCCAGCGGAACGTGGCAAGCCGGAATTACCATCAGACCCACTGGATTGCTCGATCTCTGGGACCAGGTTGGAACAATTGGCACCTCGGGCGTGCTCTCAACCAACAGGTGGTACTTTATCGAGATGAAGTTAGACACCCGTGGATCGGGATCAACCGACATTGTCGAAGCGCGGATCGACGGCACCGTTTTTGCAACGAGCTCAACGCGGAACATTGCCAATGGTGTAATGAACCTTGCTGTTGGCGGCAACACGGGGTTTAATGGAGGGCAGGGCGGTGACTGGTACATCGACGACGTCGCGGTGAACAAGGGGATCGGTGCCACGCAGAACGGCTACCCCGGGCCGGGCAGCGTTGTCCACCTACGACCCAATGCACCACCAGGAGATTTTTCACAGTGGACCAATCAGGGTGGATGTACGGCAAACTGGGACTGTACCAGCGAGATTACTCCGAATGACGGAACTGGTGGCCATTACATGGCTGCCTCAAGTCTCAACGCAACTGCCGATGTAAACGTTACAGACACTGCGGGGGTGATACCAGCCGGAGCACTCGTGAATCTGACCCAGGTCGGAATTCGGTTCACGAATACGACTTCCACGCAAGCCGATCTCGTTGTCCGACTTAAAGACAGTGCCAATGCACCGGCCATTGAAGGCGATACTGAAGCCATTACCTCAACGGCGTGGGTGACAAACGACACCTCAATTCCGAGTTTGTACAGCATTACCGCGTACGACCGTCCATTCACGTCCTCTGCCTGGACGCCGAGCGTTCTTGACAATACACAAATCGGTGTCCGTCTGACCCGCGGTGGATCGATCCTTGCTGTTACAACCATGTGGCTGCTCGTTGAGTACGTGCCGGCAGCACCACCTACCATGAATATCTCCGGAACGTGCAACGCATTTGATCAAACGACTGCCTGTGCAGACGTGGGGACCATTGCCGTCGCTGTCAATGACACGCTGCAATCCCAAAACCAACCAACGGTCGCAGGAAGCTGGAGCATCGCTAGCGTTCCGGCACCCGCAAGCGGAGCGGTCGTCACCGTCTTCATTGATATCTCGACCGGTTTGACGACCGATCGGGCGGTTGCGGTGACGAAATACGACGGTTCAGGGGATATCACCGGCGTTACTTTGTACAAAGAACACCTGACGATCGGGAGTGATGACAATCAGTCGCTCTCCAGTTCGAATCTCGGTTCATATGACGACTCGGTATCACCGGATGCGGACGTGTTCCACGACGTTGATGTAAGCAACAACCTGATTGTTGATAATAACGGCTCGTCAGCGCGCGAGGAATTGTACATCAGGGCCGGAAATACCTACACGCTCAACGGCAATGTCACCACCTTTGCACTCGAAGTTGACGGAACGCTCGATGCCGATACGTACGTGCTGACCATTGAAGGAAATGGAACGCCGTTCGTTATTGACGGTTCCTTAACCACGCCGGGCGTTTTCGATTCGGTTTTCTCGACGGTCGTCTACTCCCATGCAACGGGCGCAACGGTTGCGCCAACTACGTACTCCCATCTTTGGACGGGCAGCGGCGGAACCTACTCCCTGACCGCATCCCAGGACGATTTCGAGAGGGCGGGACCGGGACTCGGCACCGGCTGGACGGACAATGTGCAGGGCGACCCGCAGATTTACAGCAGCTCGGATCTCGGTGGCGCGCTGGCTGGAGATAATACAGCCACGTGGGCATCCCCGGTCGGTGCTGATCAGTATTCAGAGGCAGTCATCGCGGCAGCTTCTCCAGGAAACGAAGCGCAGGTCTGTGTGCGTGTAAGCAGCGATGGTTTAGATCGATACTGCTATACAACAGATACCACCGCTGGTCCGACGGATGTATACCGATGGTTAGGTGGCGCTTACCAGACGCTCGATCCCGGACCTGGCGACACAATACCGGCCGCCACAGTTGGTGACACAATAAAACTTGAAGTTATCGGCATCACGCTGAAGTTATATATCAACAACGAGCTCAAATTCCAAACGACTGATTCATCGATAGCTTCAGGTTTACCGGGTATCGTCGTGTTCGGAAACGGTGCGGCGCCAACGAGCCAAATTGAGAGCTGGCAGGGCGGGGCGGTGCTGGCCGCGCTCGACGGCGTCACAATCGCTGACCCCCTTGGAACGCTTGCCCTGAACGACTACGATCTTACTGCTGGCACCGAAATCGTGACGTTTGGCACGCTAACTCAGAACGCGAATAGGGTTACGACTCTCACCGGCGCCCCAAGCAGCATCAGGGGTTCAGGAGCCTCAACGTTCGGCAATCTGCACATCGGTAAAGCAGACGAATCATCAACCATAAATGTCACCCAAAACTTCACCGTCCAAAGCAAGCTCTGGATTAACCAGTCAAGCGGTACGAACACGTTCAATGCTTCTTCATACACCATCACCCTCTCCGGAAGCGGCCAGCCTTTCAACATCGGTGCTGGCGAAGTGTTCACCCCATCAAGTTCAACCATACGTTACACGGGCACGACGGCAACAAACATCACCGCCACAACGTATTACAACCTCGAGTTGCGACCGACGAGCGGAAATCCAACCTACACGTTCGATACGGGAACGGTCAGGACAATTTCCGATCTTACAGCCGGTGGAGCGAATCCCGTGACTGTGACAGCGGCGACAAACAACACGGCGGTCGACGTCGATGGTGACGTCGTCATCGGAAATGGATCGACGTTGACAGCTCCTCCCACCGCATCCTTGACCGTTGGCGAGAACTGGTTTAACAGCGGAACGTTCAACGAAGGTACCGCGACTCTTACGTTTGATGGCGCCACCCCCACGGTGCTCAACACAGGCTGCGGCGATGCCGATTCGTGTTCCACCAGTGATTTCGCATCCGTTACTATCAGCAAAGCACAACCGACGACTGCGGTGAGCGTCGGTATCGGTAGTGAACTGCGCGTGAACGGCATCCTCAACATCACACAGGGTGAGTTGCAGCAGGGAGCGGGAGACATCAGGGTCGACGGTTCGCCGAACGCCGTCACGATCGGAGCGAACGGCAAGTGGGCAAATACCTCCATTGGCGACATCATGCTCGGCGGCATCTTCGATGTCGCCAGTGGCGGTCTCCTCACGCTCGACGTCGGAGGAAACAGCGATGGATGCTCAGATTCCGATGACATTACGTTGACAACGACGGACACTGGGCAACCGGCCCGTTCGATCTCTGGAACAGGAACATTCACACTCTATGACGTCACAGTGTCGTACATGAATGCCACGGTACCGATCACGGTGAACGGCGGTACGAACGTTCCTGGCACAAATCAGGGGAGCTGGACCTTCAATGCGTGTCCGGGGGGCACGATCTACGGGACGTTGACATCAGCCGTCTTTGATACCCAAGTGACCGACGGGGCGGCGTACAACAGCGTCATGTGGCAGGGAGCAGCCGGAACGGGCACGGTTCGATTCCAGCTGGCCACTTCGAACTGTCCAAATGGGAAAACCAATCCTCCCGCCTGTGATGATGCTGGTACATGGAACTTCTGCGCTGTATCAAGTGGACCGACGTGCGTCTCAACCGACTGGTACAATGCCCCCAGCCCTAATACACCAGTCACATTATCGTATAGCGAGCACAATAATTACCGTTACTTCCGGTACAAAATACAGCTCTGCTCAAATGATTGTACGAGTTCGGGCTCAAACTATCCACGGGTGGACGATATTATCGTAAATTGGAGCCCGTAACGGCCATGCGAACAGTGCCAGGCAGACGATTCTTGGCCATCAGCAGACCGGGGTTTTCGTTGTTGGAATTGCTGATCTACGTGGCAGTGCTATCGCTGGTGACGGTCGCCTTGTCCGGCATATTTGCGACCATCAATCAGGCTCGGGCGCGGGCTGAAGCGCGGGCGGAAGTTGACTCAATACTGCGGTTTGCCATGGAGCGTATTGAGACTGACCTCCGACAGGCATCGGCCGTATCTGATCCGCCGTCGGCCGGAGCTCAATCGTCAATCCTGTCTATGACCCTGGCGGGCCCAACTGTCACCTATGAGGTGGTTGACGGCCAGCTGAGGCGGAATGCCGAGCCAATCACCCCACCGACTATTACCGTCACCAATGTCACTTTCACCCGGCTGGAGAATAAGAATACGACTCTCGACCGGACGGTGGTATCCATTCAGACGGTATTGACCCAGCAGTACAGTACGGCCAACCCCGAGTATCAATATGCCCAAAGCAAAATTTCGACCACTTCACTACGATAGTTACGAACCACGCCGGTGGCCATGATTCTCCAAAACAACCGCCGCCGCGGCATTGCCAGTCTCCCCGCCGTCCTGGCCATGGTGGTCTTTATGGTGGCGGTCGGGGTGGGCCTGGCCTCGAGCACCTTCATCCAGGTCAGCACCAGTGCTGGGGCAGCTCAGTCCTCACAGGCGCTGTTCTTTGCTGAAGCTGGAGCGCGCGATGCATTGCAACGGATCGCCCGCAACAAGAAGTACCTGTGTGACGTGTCTAATCCGTGTTATGCTATCGATTTTGTTCCCAGCACCGGCTGTTCGAATAACGACGGCTGTGCGCGGCTGACAGTGGAAGGGGACGACACCAACAAGACCATCACCTCGGTTGGTCAGGTGAAGCGAAACATCCGAACGATTAGAGTGTCGGTTACGCTCGACCCGCTCGACGCCAGCGGCGAGATTACGGCCACGTCCTGGAGTGAAATCTAGAGTGGCGGTAGCTCCCGGGGGATGCCGAGCCGTCTGGCGACGCGGCGATAGGTTTCCAGGTCGAGATGAGTAGTCTGGGACGGTCCGATGTCTTGGTCAATAGCAATGGCTCGACCGAGGTTAGTGGAAAGAAAGCGTATCGCCACCAGCGCCAAGATGATGGCCGCGACTAGGTAAGTGATGACGACGACCGGGTAGATCACCCGTCGGAGACGGCTGCGGTTAGGGATCGGATCTGGCTGGTTCATGTTTCTTGCAGGCTGCCAGTGTACAGCCTGGCCCGAAAAGAAATGGTGGCGGACTCATCCCAGCCGAGGCGACTGGTCGAGGTTAGGGTGAGGGAGACAATTTCGGTGAGATAGGGAAGTTGTTGGTAGGTTTTCAGATAGTTTCGGAACATGTCCACTGTGCCCGCCAAGGCGACATCAAAATCAATGGTTGAGAGTTGAAGTTCAGGATGAGGGAAAGGAGTTGGCGTCCCAAACTTGACCGTCTGGTTGATCGAACTTTGACGAGCCACGCTTTCGAGGGCCGAAATGAAATCAGGGATGTTTTCAACCGGCAGGAAGGCCTTCTTGATCCGGTCTTCGTTTGGGCCGAGTTGGGATAACTCCTGCCTCAAGCTGGCGGCGGTGTTGTACCGTCTGTCCAACACCCGCAACGCGATTCGTTGTTGCTGGATCTGGCTGACCTGTTTGATGATGTTGTTGCTAGCTACGTAGATAACGGCTGCACCGATCAGCATGGCCACCACCGCCTTTGATAGCGAACTAAGGACCGCCGGCGGGATCCTAACTCCGTTCATTGGTTTTTGGGGGATCCCGGCGTTAGGCGCAAGGAATCAGTCAGTCGAAAGGTGAACTGAAACGGAATGCTGGCGGTGAGTTCGAGGTTGGTCAATGGCAAGGCGACGTCGGTTAGGTAGTCCGAGTCCACAAGTTTCTGCCGAAAAGCGTTGAGGTCGGAGCGGGTGACGGCCAGGCCGGCGAGAGTAATCGGGTCGCGGATGGAAGTGATGGTTAGCGCGCTAATGGTGATTCCCGGGCTGAGGCGAGCCTTTAGGTCGTCGAGCAGCACGTCCCACCGCGGCGTTGATTGCAGGATGGGATCGGCAGCCCGGACGATGGCGTTGAAATCCTTGGCCCGTTGCTCAAGATTGGCGAGATCAGACGGACCGGCCGCGGCGGTTAGCAGCGGTCGTTGCTTGGCAGCGGCTCGGGCCAATGAGCCGGTGACCGCCCAGGTGCCGACGTACGCCAGGGTGAAAAGGAAGACCAGACCGACGGTCAAGCTCGACCAGAATCCAGCCAGCGCTTTGGCCTTCTGGAGAGCATGCGCCTCCTCGGTGCCAATCGCCATCAAACTGATGGCGACGTCATGTCGGCGGGGAATCAGTCCACGGAGCGCCGCGCCGACGCTGACTAGCCAGGAGTTACTGGACTCTCTGGTCAGTGGATGAGCGGCCACGAGTCCGAGGATTTGGGCTCGACTTAGGTCAACGACGTCAGCCACTGGGCCGCGTTGCGATTCGTAGAAGGCTCTTAACCGGCGAATTTCCTCGCCGATCTTGCCGGCGGCTAGACGTTCGTTTGGAACCACCCGGCAGAATCGGAGCGATCGTCCCTGAATGATGCTGAAGGTAGTGGTTGATGCGTCCGGCATGATGTACAACCGGGCTTGCACGTCTGGTACATCTAGCACCCGGGTCAAGCTGAGAGGGTGAAACTCCACCGCGGTGATATTCACACCAGCCTTGTCCGCGGCTTGGCGGTAGGCATCGACTATGACTCGGGGTGTGGTCGCGAGTAGGACTTCATTGCGCCCGTTCCCCTCGATTCGTTCCCAGTCCAGGTACACGTCTTCGAGCCTCATTGGCAGGAGAAAGCCGACGCTAAGTCGCACCGTTTTGTCAAGCTGGTGAGCGTCGAGGGTACCGGGGAGAGAAAAGACCCGGCTGTAGACGACGTCGGCCGGTAAGGATAGGATGACATAGCGAATCCTCGCGCCCGCCCTGGCCCTCAGTCTCTTGAGGGATTGGGCAAACGAACGCGGATCGTGAAGCACGCCCTGCCGGATAACTCCGACCGGCAGGTTTTCTTCGGCCACGGCCCGCAGTTGCGCACCCTGGGGTTTGCCGCCAGGAGTTGATAGCAGGGCCAATCGGAGGCAGGTGTCTCTGACCTCAAGACCGGCAATAGGTTGTTCGTTGAGAAATAGCGACGAGAGGTTCATGTCTTCGAAGCCGCGTTTCCAGTATACGATAAGCGATTAGACGTGTCGATTGAAATACACGGCCGAGGGTGGTGGGCAATAGTCGTCGATCTCCGTGGGCTGGTGGTTGGGATAGTGGTTGGACCCGGCGGCCTACGTTTCCGGCCCGGTCTGGTTTGCGTTTGCTAGGCGGCTGGACGGATGTCGACTTCCATGCTACAATCGCCCTGCCAAATTTCCAGGCCGGTGATGGCTCGCAGAGTGTGTCGTAATGAAACCCAGCTAGCTCCGTACAGCCGTCGCCGCGCGCCGGTCTACGGGCCAGGCATGCCAAGAAGAACCTGGCGCAAACGCGGACCCATACTGTAGTCCGGTTAATCCCGCACCGCTCGTTTCACTCGGGTGCGGGACTGACGCACGTCTCCATTCTTTTTATCTAGAGTCTCCCGGCCTGTCCCGCTTCATGCGGACCGTTGGTGTAGTGGTTAAGCCCGTACAATTCGCTAACGCGAATTTACGGGCGAGGCACGCAGCAAAGTTCATCCGCTCTGCGGACCCATAGTGTAGCCCGGTTAACACGTCTCCCTGTCACGGAGAAGATCAGGGGTTCAAATCCCCTTGGGTCCGCAGAGCGAAACGAGCCCTCTTGCCTGCCCCATGGTTCGAGCGAAGCGAGAACCATACGGGGTCACGGGGGAGAGATTGCTGCGCACCCCCGATCAAGTCAAGGGCCTGGTGCGGGTTCGGGCCCACTACAAACAACCCTCAGCCACAAGGCTGTAAGCTGTCTTTGGATACCCGTCTAACTCTTGATCTTCTGAACGATGGCCCGAAAAACCTCGGGCTGCTCGACCGCCAACTGGGCCAAGATTTTCCGATCGACCTCGACCTGAGCGTTCTTGAGTTTATGGATGAACTGACTGTAGTTCAAGCCAAACGGCCGGACGGCGGCGTTAATACGGATTTGCCACAAGCCCCGGAAGTCCCGTTTCTTCAGCCGGCGGTGACGGTACGCGTGCTGACCGGCGCGAATGGCCGCTTGGCGGGCCAGACGGATCGAAGTTTTTCGACGCCAGCGGTAGCCTTTCGTCAACTTCAACAGGCGCTTTCGGCGCCGAAGGTGTGTGACTCCCCGCTTGACTCTCATAGCGCAAGAATCTAGCGATAGGGGGCAAGCCGGCGAGCCGCCTTGGCGTCAGCTGGGTGGAGCGACACGTCTCGGCGTTTCCGCATCGTCGTCACGCCGGATTCGCGGGCGTTGAAATGATCCTGCCCGGCTTTGCGCTTCAACAAACGGGAGCGACCGGTGAACCGGACGCGCTTGGCGGTGGCTTGGTGGGTCTTGAGTTTGGGCATGAGAGGGCAATAATACCGAATCAACTAATTGACGTCAAGGACGGGGCCAAACCTTCGGCCCACCGTGGGCGCGCGATGGGGAGAATTATTTCTTTCTCCCCACAATTGCCGTAATCCGATTGCCGAGGATGTTGATAGGTTGTTCGGTCACCACCTGATCACCAAGATCAGTGATGAACTGGCCAACGTTTTTCTGAGCGAGTTGACGATGGGCATTCTGGCGGCCGCGGAGACGCAATTCTACCTGGACTTTATGGCCTTCCTCGAGGAATTTGAGCGCCAAGAGGCGTTGGCGTTCCCGGTCGTGGTGACCGATGCCGAAGGTGAGGCGGACCCCCTTGAGGTCGACTTTCTTCTGCCCGGCCCGCGCTTTCCGTTGCTGCCGCTCCTGCTGGTAGATGAACGCCCCGAAATCGAGGATTTTGCAGACTGGTGGCCGAGCCATCGGCGCCACCTCGACTAAATCCAAACCCCGCTCCTGGGCCAGGGCCAGGGCCTGGACGGTGTCCATCTCGCCCAGATGCTTCGCTTGATCGTCAATGACGACGACCTGCGGCACGCGAATCTGCTGGTTTACTCTGTAGCGTTTCGGTGGAATAGCTGACAGTCTAAATGCTAAACCAGGCCCTCCGCGAGGGAGGTCCAAGAACGATGCCCGAGCACTGGCTCAGGGCGCTCGACCCAGCATTACTGAGGGGTGTCGAGCACCTAGTCTGAATTGTGGTGGGGATTACTAGTCAACGATGGCAGAATCTGGAAATCAGTATAGCGGAGGGGAGTTTGGGGTGCAAGGGGTGGTTTTTTGGCTCATTTACTGGGTGAAGGCAAAGGATGTAAGAATGAGGGGGAATTCTGGTCTGTTTGCGTCTTGTTCGTAAATAACCTGAACATACTCGTTGCCCTTCTGGAAGTATGTGGCAGTGTATATTCGTAAGCCCCCTTCCGTTTGCTGGGTCGCCGACAGGCCGTTGATGGTAATGTTGCTTGAATTTGTCACTAGGTCAGTTGAGATGGTGGGGACTTTTTGGACCAGCAGACGGATACTACCCTCGGCGTACCCGGCGACCACTGTTTCTGGCGGCACGATGAGAACGGCATCGTCAACCACAGATTGCGTCCAATCGGGTGGATATTGAATTGAGTAACCCAGCGTCGAGTTCGAGTACGTCGTCCAGCCGGCGGTGAGGTCGGATGGAGCGTTTACATTCGCAACGTTCGTATTCACATTCGTAGAATTCGCATTCACCACAACCATCTCATTGACGTTCTCGTGGCCAGGGGCCGGAACGTAGGAGGAGGTGTTGCTCGTATTGCGGTTCGTGGAGGCAGACTGCTTGGCTGCCGGAATGGAAAAATTCAAGACCACCAAAAACGCCACCACGGCTAGGAAGGCGATGAGGACTGGGGTGAGGGTAAGTCCTGGGCGATGTGTCATTCTTCTTTCATGCCCAGTCTATGATCGCTGTTTTGGGTGTCAACGGCCGTTAAGGTGGTGGCGGAGTTGCTTTTTTAGAAAACGCAGGCCGGCGCCGCACTTTAGAAACTTTTCGCGACCCAGTGCGTCAGACTTGTTCCGATAGAACTCGGCGTAAATTAGGCGCCACGGCTTTCGAGAAGAAGTCGAAGTCACTTCGCCGCGGTTATGTTTGGCAACGCGCTTATTGAGGTGAGTCGTGAAGCCGATGTACCAGTAGCCATCGAGCTGACTTTCAATGAGGTAAACGTAAAACATCGTGAAATGGACTTAGCCCAAGCCACATACATACTTTGATACTTTGCCAGGTAAAGTCGCGCAACGCGACCACCTGGCCACCAGGTAATTCCGCTGCGCGGAACACCTGGCTTCGCCACGCCGTGGCTTGCCAGGTGATGCCGCCTGCGGCGGCATTTTACCTGGTGGAGATGGCGGGTCTTGCACCCGCGTCTCGACGGACCATCCATCACGCTGGCTTCCATGCTCAGCCCGTTCTCAGTACGCGCCATCAGGTCAAGAACGGACAAGAATCCTGACGACGGTGTTCAGAAGGTACGCGGTGATGAGTCTGAACGTTTCACCACTGGTCCGACTGAGGTGACACCCGCGATCGGTCTAGTCGGAGTCAACCGGACGGATGGCCCTTACTGTTTAGGCAAAGGCAGGCGCAAGCAAAGGCGCGCGGAACGCCGAAGCGACCGCGGTCTTCAGCCTGCTGAAAAGTGTATTGGCACTTCTCATGTTCCCACACAGTAACGACGGCGTGGGCGTGTCGGCATGAGCGCGATGGACTGTCAACGATCGATCAACTGTTGTACATCCCCGACGAGCAGAGGTCGGGGGTTAGAGGTCGGAAGTCAGAAAGTCCAAACCCGGACCTCAGATTTCCGAGAGCTGACTCCTGCTTGTAGCGAATGTCCAACGTTCAGAAAATCAGTGTAACGGAAATCAATAGTTTTGTCAATAAAAAACCGCCGACGTTATGTAGTCGAGCGGGGAGCTGGCCCGGTTTGAAGATAGGCGATGAAGGCCGTGAGGACGAGTCCGGCGGTGCCAGCGAAGAAAATCCAGATGCAGTATCGCGCCACGATGACATTCGGCCGGCTGTAGAGCAGAACCGCCAGGGGGACAAGCAGTGCCGCAACCAGGGCCGTGTTCCAAAACCTGAGCCAAAAGGGCAGTTCACGCTCGTCGCATTCGGACGGGTCGGGGATGACCATGGTGGACTCCTCCCTCCCATGATTCGGTATGCAGCGCGATCGCGCTGACCGCGGTGAACGTGCTAAGATGACCGAGAATTTACTCTGATCTTGTTTTTCCGTCAACCCCGTTAGAGCGTGAGCGAGAAAGATTTCTTTCTAACTAACCCTGCATTTGAAGTATTTCGAAGGTCGCTCTAACGGGGTCAACCCCGGGCGACCACCGGGTGTTTGGCGTGAAGTCAGACCTTCTGACGGAGCGCCCGGCCGATTTTTCTTTCGACTTCTCGACGCTTGATTGTCTCACGCTTGTCTTTTTTCCCTTTGCCCCGACCGAGGCCGAGTTCGACTTTGATCAATCCGCGGTGGCTGAATACCGACAGCGGCACCAAGGTTACGCCCTGGCTTTTGAGCGTGCCGATCAGCCGATCAATGTCCGACCGTCGGACCAGCAGCTTGCGGCTGCGGGTCGGGTCGTGTTTCATCGGCCCAGCCGGTTTGTACGCGCCGACATGGGCATTGACCAGCCACAGCTCACGGCCGATGATGGTGGCATAGCTGCCCTTGAGAGACACGTTGCCATCCTTGATTGATTTTACCTCCGGACCGGTCAACACCATACCAGCCTGGAGGGTTTCGAGGATGCGATAGCGATGTCGAGCGTCGCGGTTCGTAGCGAGTGTGGGCATGACCGCAGTGTATCACGGCTTCAAGGGGTAGTGTATAATGAGCGCATGATTCTGCCGGTCGACCGATTGCGTCAGTTATTGTCCGAGTCAATCCGCCGAGCGTACCCAGCGGTTGGGGAAGTCGAGGTGGCAATCGAGCCGGCGCCAGCCGAGCGGTTCGGCCACTACGCCTCGTCGGTGGCGTTGAAGCTCGGCCCGATGGTAAAACAACCGCCGATAGAAGTCGCGCAACACATCCTGGCGCAGATGGGCAAGGTATCGATTCTCGCCAAAGCCGAGGTGGCCAGTCCGGGCTTCATTAATTTTTGGTTATCGCCGAAATGGCTGATGTCTTATGCTCCGAAGATCGCGGCTGATCGAAAATTTGGACACAACGATGCCGGACGGGGCGGCAAAATCTTGGTCGAATTCATCTCCGCCAACCCAACCGGGCCAATGACGCTCGGCAATGGCCGCGGCGCTTTTGCTGGTGACACGATGTCGAATGTGTTGGCCATCAGCGGGTGGCGGGTCAGCCGCGAGTTCTACCTCAATGATATCGGCCAACAGGTCAACATCCTGGCCGAATCGGTCATTCGCCGATATTTCCAATTCAAAGGAATACCGACCGAGTATCCCGATTACTGCTACCAAGGAGAATACGTTACCGACTTGGCGAAACAGCTGAAGATCGATCGCTTGAAACTCCAGGACATGATGACCATTCGTGATCGGATCAAAAGTCGAATCCTGAACATCATGATTCGTGATATCCAGCGCGTGGTAGCGAAGAAATTGAAGGTCGAGTTTGACCGCTGGGTTCGGGAGAGCAGCTTGTATGCCGAGAAGCTCGATGTGAAAGTAGTTGACGAACTCCGGCGCCATGATTTATTGGCGCATAAAGACGGCGCGCTGTGGTTCCGGACGACGGCTTTTGGCGACGATAAAGATCGGGTGCTGATCAAGAAGGACGGTGAGAAAACGTATTTTCTGTCAGACATCGCGTTGCGTTGGGATCGATTCGCCATCCGCGGCGTCAAGCGGGAGATTTTGTACCTCGGCGCCGATCACCATGGCTACGTTCGACGCCTGAAGGCGGCCATGGCCGCGCTCGGCTTCGCCCATCAACTCGACGCGGAAATTGTCCAGCTGGTGCGGCTGATCCGTGATGGCCACGAGGTGAAGATGTCAAAGCGGGCAGGCACGTATGTCACCCTGGAAGAAGTGGTTGACGAAGTCGGTCTGGACGCAGCGCGATTCTTTTTCTTGATGCACGCGCCGAATACGCACATGGATTTTGACATCACCCTGGCCAAAGAGCGGTCGGAAAAAAATCCGGTCTACTACGTCCAGTACGCGGGGGCACGGTTGGCGGGCATTCTGAAAAACGCGGCCAGCCTGCCAGTCCAGCGATCAAAAGAACCGCCGCAGCCGAGTGAACTGAGGTTGGTGAAGGCGTTGCTCTACTTCCCGACCGTGGTGGCGGAGGTTGCAGTTAGCCACGAAACCCAAAAACTGCCGTTCTATAGTCTTGACTTAGCGACCAAGTTCCACGAATTCTACACCCAATGCCGAGTGATTGATACAGGCACGGTCTGGGCTCACCGGTTGCAGCTAGTTCGAGTGACACGCCAGGTGCTGGAGAGAGTGTTGGGGTTGATGGGTGTAACTTGCCCCGAAAGAATGTGAATTCCCGCCCAACCTTCCTTATGAAAACTCAAGGTAAATATAACCGCCCGGTGGATGCATCTGCTGCAGCTCTAATGACGTTCGATCGATCGCCCGCTCACAAAGGCCGTCTTCAGAAGGCAGTCGATTTTATTATTCCTGTCGGAACTCCAATTAGGGGCTCCCGCGGAGGGGTGGTGGTTGATGTCCGACAAGATTCTGATCAGGGCGGGGACGATCCGCGCTTCGACCAAATGGGAAATTACATAGAAATCCAACACGAAGGAGAGGAGTATTCGATTTATGAACATCTCAAACAACATGGTTCACTTGTCAAGGTGGGCGATACGATCAGCCGAGGACAAGTTATTGGATACGCTGGTGCCACCGGATGGCTTGGTGGGTTAGGCCCATACCTCCACTTTGATGTTCATCGTTACTACGGCCAGGGGGCAGAGGATGATGAAACATTAGAAATCCGGTGGGCCGAATAGTGCTATGATTGATGGGCGTCAGTTGCCCGGAGAGGATGTGAGGCCCGGCAGGTTTAAGGTTAAAGATTAAAGTTGCACCAGGGGAGCGCTAAAGGCCTAAAACCGGACCTAAATCTTTAATCCTAAATCTATCTTCTTCCCTTTCCATGCGTATCGGCATCGACGCTAGAAACGCCGCCTCGGCTGGCGGGATCGGCCGTTACACGTTCGACCTCGTTCGTTCGCTTGGGCGCTATGGCACGCGGCATTCGTACACGGCCGTGGTCGACCGGGCTCAGGATACAACCTGGATACCGGCGACGATCAAAACACTGTCCGTTCGCGGACGCGTCAAACGGTTTCTGCCAGTCATTTGGGAGCACGGCTACTTTCCCTCACGACTACGATCTCAGGGGTTCGACCTGATGCATTTCCCCCACTTAAACGTGCCATTAACCTACTATCAGCCGTTCGTCACCACGGCGCACGATATCAGTATTTACACCCATCCCGAATGGTTCGCCCCCGGGCAATGGTGGAGTAAGATGTTCGTGGTGCCAGGTTCGATCAAACGCGCCCAGCAGATTCTGGCTATTAGCCCCGACGTGGCCAGCCGCATCCGATCACGATTCCATGTCGATCCGCGCCGTCTGTCAATCATCCCGAACGGGGTGGACGTGACCAGATTTGTGCCGGCCGCGCATCCGACCCGCGATTACCTGCTGTACGTTGGGAGCGCGGCGCCGTACAAAAACGTACCCTTGCTGAACGCGATCATCGAGCAGGCCGGCATCAGGTGCGTCGTGGTCGGTGCGGCCGCCATTGATTTTCGGCGAGCCCTACGTGGCCGTACCGTGTCAGCCCATTTTTCTTTTACCCCCCGTCTCGAGTTCGGTAGCGCCCAGCTTGTAGCGCTATACCAGAACGCCCGTGGCCTGCTGCAACCTTCAATCGACGAGAGTTTCGCGCTCCCGATTCTAGAATCACTGGCCTGTGGAACCCCGGTGATTGCGGCGGACATACCATCGCTGCGGGCGGTGTATGGCGAAGTAATTCGCTACGCGTCGCTGGATGATGTTGGCCGCTGGCTCGACTGGATCCGGCAACTACCAGTTGACCATCAACCAACCAGCCAGACTCAGCAGACGTTGGTCACAGAACATTCCTGGTCGGCGCTGGTTGGCCGGCTGGAGACACTCTATAGTTCCGTCGCACCATGAAACGGAACATCATGGCCGTCAGCGCCGTCTTGATCCTGCTGGTGCTACTAGCCAAAGTCTTGGCCTTTGTGCGCGACCCGTTGGTGGCCGCGCTGTTCGGCGCCGATCACCGGACGGACGCCTTCTTCACTGCTTTGACCATCACCACTTTTCTGTTTTCGTTCGTCGCGCCAACGATCACCGCCAGCATCATTCCCTTGTTTATTCAAGAGCGGGATCAGCACGGGACCGCCGAGGCCTGGCGGAAGTTTTCCGGCATCGTGACGCTGATGGCGATGGTGCTGGTGCTGTCGGTGGCGGTGTTGGGCCTGGTCGCGCCGTGGGTCGTCCAGCTGGTCAGTGCGGGCAGTGACGTGACGACACAGGTGCTGACCGTGCGCCTGGTCCGGATCATGTCGCCGCTCTTAGTGGCCATGCCATTGAGTTTTTTTGTCTCCGCCTTGCTGAACGCAGAAAAACGGTTCTACCTACCAGGCGCGTTGCCATTGATCGGCAACGCTATGATTTTAGTGGTCATAGTTCTGCTATACAAAACCGCGGGGATCGGCGCCGTGGCGTGGGGCACGCTGGTCGGGGCGGTGGTCCAGTTGCTGCTCGTGGCTGGGGCGGCTCGGTCACGCCTGGTCGTGTCGCGGGTGATGTTTGCCGGCCTGGCCCCGCTGTTCCGTCAGATCGGTGCCGTTGGCTGGCCAGTTTTCGCTGCGGCCGTAGTCTTTAACCTTAACTTCTTGGTCATGATGCACCTCAGTTCCTACCAAGCCGATGGGACCTACAGTTTCCTGACGTACGGCCTCCGGATTCAGCAGGTATTTCTCGATCTCTTGTTCGCCTCGCTGGCGACTGTCGTTTTCCCGTGTTTGTCCGACCTGGCCAGGTCAAATGACCGCCAGCAGCTTGGCGCGTTGTCGCTGTTTGGCATGAAATCAATCACCGTCGCGCTGGTCCCAGTGAGCGTGTTGCTGATCGTTTTACGTGTCCCCCTGATTGAAATTGTGTACCAGCGGAGCGCGGGGTTGCCATCCGTGGTCCTGGGGATCAGCACGGCGCTGGCATTCTTTTCCTTCTCCTTGGTCGCTTTCGGCGTCGTAGAAATATTCAACCGTATTTTCTTCGCTCAAAAAGACACCCGTACTCCGCTGCTGATCACGATCATCGGCACCACCACAGCGCTGCTTTGGTATCTGGCCATTGGCAAAACGTACAATGGTTTAGGGCTGGCGCTGGCCTACAGCCTGGGGGCTATCATGACTGCGGTGGTCGGGCTGGTGGCCGTTCATCGCCGGCTGTCCTGGACGAGCACCACCTTTGTCCCCTTCCTGGGCCAGGTTTTTTTGGCCGGCGGACTCTGTGGGCTGGCGGCGTACGGAGTCTTTGCCTATTTCGGGCCGGCGTTTTCTCCGACGCTCACCAACCAGGCCATTCGGGCGGCGCTGTCAGCGGCGCTCGGCCTGGTCGTCTTCGGCGCCTCGCTGAGGCTGCTCAAGGTTAAAGAACTGACCCAGCTCGGACAGTTATTCAGTCCGCGATTGTCCCGCCACGACCGCGGGGGCGGTGCGTGAGGCGCCGGACGCGGGATCATAGCCACCGTGCCCGAGGAATCCAAACTCGCCGCGGCCGCTCGGGATCGGGCATTTGCATGCTGGCGTGATCGTCATATACTCTGATTGTCATCCGCACCGGTCACGATGTTCATCACCAGGCGCCAAAACAGATTGGTGCGACTCCAAGCGGACCGGCGGGTCAACGCGCGGCCGGCGGAGAGACAACCTTATTCCCGCAGTAATTAGCGACTATGCTGCACTATGAGGATTGGGATTGACTGTCGGACAGTTTTGAGCCCCGCCGTGGGCGGACGCGCTGAGGTCGGGCACTACACGTACCACCTGGTCAAGGCCTTGCTGGAACAAGACGATATTAATCAGTACGTCTTGTTCTTCGACTATCGGATGGCGGCGGAGGGGACACAGGAGTTCCAGCGGCCGAACGTCAAGATTCGTTTTTTCCCCTTCTCGAGTTATGGTCGATTCCTGCCGATCGCTTACTCGCAGATGCTCGTCTCCGCCGTGCTGCTCCGGGCGCGGCTCGATCTTTTTCATGCCCCGGCCAATATCATTCCCCTGGGCTACCGTCGACCCAGCGTAGTGACCGTTCATAATTTGGTCAGCTACAAGTATCCCGAGTGGTTCCCGACCCAGGTTTTCTCCACCCGCGTCCTCGTCCCGCGGTCACTCCGCCGAGCCAAGCGAGTGATCGCCGTGTCCGAATCAACCAAACGCGACATTCGTGAGCAGTTTGACGTACCGGTCGAGAAAATCGTAGTTATTCCGGAAGCCGCGGATGTAGCGATCTTGCCGCTTGAGGATGCGGATGATGATGTGCGGAAAGTGTACCACCTGCCGGAACGGTTCGTGCTATTCGTCGGCACGATTGAGCCACGGCGGAACATCCGGACACTACTCGAAGCGTGGCGTGACCTATGGCATCATCAGACTGAACTGGGCGACGTCAAACTCGTCTTGGCCGGCAGCCTTGGCCGCCGCGGGAAGCGACAACTCCGAGCGATACGAGAACTGCGACTGGAAGGTGCGGTGCGTTTTCTTGGCTCCGTCACCCGCAACCACAAAGTCAAGTTGATCGAGGAAGCCATGGCCTTTGTCTACCCTTCGCTCTACGAGGGCTTTGGACTGCCGATCCTGGAAGCCATGTCGTTAGGTACACCAGTTATCTCCTCGACCAGCTCCTCATTACCTGAAGTAGCGGCCGATGCCGCGCTCCTCTTTGAACCGACAGATGTACAAGGTTTGGCCCGGGCCATGCATCGATTGTTGACCAATCCGAAGTTTGCCGCGGAACTTGCTCAGCGCGGGCGACGACGAGCCCGTCATTTCTCCTGGATGGCGACCGCGAAACAGACGCTCCGTGTCTACGAAGACATAATCGCACGACTGCGGGCTTGACGGAGATAATACGTCTGGGGTAGGGTAGCGGCGACTGTCGTTCCTCGTCCTTTCGAATTCCACCCACACCCGCGAGGTGGACCGTGTCCTATGTCTTGGGGTTCCTCGGAGATTGTGCGCTTGTCACCTGGCTCAGCCTGCCGCTGCTGCTGGCCAACATGCTGCCGGTGGTGCTCGGCGGCGGGCGGCCAATGGACTTCGGTTGGTGCGCTGGCGATGGCCGTCGTCTCCTCGGCGATGGCAAGACTTGGCAAGGTTTTTTCGGCGGCGTGTTCTTCGGGGTCCTGACGACCTGGACACTGGCCATGCTGGCGTTGACGCCCGGTGGTATGCCCAGCCTGTACCGGATCTGGGAGATCGACGATTTCCAGTTCATTCGACACATGGGCTGGTTGGCGCTTGGTGCCCTCCTTGGCGACTTGACCAAGTCGCTGATCAAGCGGCGGATCGGTTTCGACCGCGGTCAGCCGTGGTTCCTGGTCGACCAATTCGATGCCGTGGCCGGCGCCTTCCTGCTTTCGTGGATGTTCGACCGGCAATGGTTCACCGGCAACTTCATCGCCAGCCGTGGCCCAGCGCTGATGTTCATGCTCCTGGTCTATCTGGTGGGGCACCAGATTCTCTCCCGTTGGGCCCACGCCAACCACCTGAAACTCGTGCCGCACTAGACCCGACTTCGAAAGAAGTTGGGATTTTTCTTGTCATCAGTTGTGGATTGACTAAGTCGAAAAAACTTAATACGATCGATCTACCATGATAGTGATTAGTGTGCTTTCCGACAAGCGAGTTGCACCAGCTTCGTGGCTCATTGGTGCCACATCGGTACTTGCCATGTGGTCGTTTCTCTATGATGTCCTGTTCCCCGTGGTTATCATTTGGACCGCGACGCTATTTGTTCTGGTACTGTGGTGCTTGGGTCGGAGCGCCTTCGGAAGGCCGGTGCATTCTGATTCATCCTCATCGCTTCAACCCCCGCACCGATCCAAGCAAAGGTGGCCCAAAGCTATTCTCACCGGTGGTGTGGGGTATTTCATTGGGTGCATGACGTTGATTATCGCCCTCGTAGTCGGGAAAGCTTTTTTTGACTAGCACCTCGTTTGGGGGTACAATAGAAGGGCGATCTGATATATCGCAATTCAGAGGTCAGACGTTGGGAGTAGGAGGTCGGATCGCTGAATCTGACTGGATTTTCTTATGCCCATCCCCAAATTTCCCGAACTCGAGGAACAGATTCTCAAGGATTGGGAAGCCCAAGACATCTTCAAGAAAACGCTAGCGAAACCCTCACCGAAAGGAGACTTTGTATTCTACGACGGACCACCAACGGCCAACGGCATCCCGCACATCGGGCACGTTGAAACCCGGGCGTTCAAGGACATCATTCCGCGATTCAAAACGATGCAGGGCTATCGTGTCGAGCGCAAAGCCGGCTGGGACACGCACGGGCTGCCGGTTGAAATAGAAGTCGAAAAAGAACTCGGCATCTCCGGCAAGAAAGATATCGAGAAGTACGGCATCGAGAGGTTCAATGCCCAGGCCAAGGCATCGGTGTGGAAGTACAAAGACTTGTGGGAGAAGATGACCAGGCGCGTGGGGTTCTGGCTCGATCTCGAGCACCCGTACATCACCTATCAGCCGGAATACATTGAAACACTATGGTGGATTTTCAGGCAGATTTGGGATCAGAAACTGTTGGTTCAGGATTACAAAGTCGTGCCGTATTGCCCGCGGTGCGGTACGGCCCTGTCGAGTCATGAAGTCGCCCAAGGGTACGAACGGATAACCGAGCCAGCAGCGTATGTGAAATTCGAACTAGTTGATGAACCGAGAACGTTTGTGCTGGCCTGGACGACGACGCCGTGGACGCTGCCGGGGAACGTGGCGCTAGCTGTGGATCCAAAGATTCGGTATGCCCGGGTTCGGCGCGGCGACGAGTACTACATTTTGGCCGAGAACCGAATGCCGGATTTAGGATTCAGGAAGGAGCAGGTGGCAAAAACCGTTTCCGGTGCCGCACTGGTCGGGAAGAAATACAAGCCGCTGTTTGATTTTCTGGATTTGCGTGAAGTAGGGAAGAGCCGTATCCCTGAGCGAAGCCCGCGGCGAAGCGAAGGGTCTCTGGAACCGACCGGCCTTACGGCACCAGAGATTCTTCGCCGGTGGGCTCAGGAATACGAACACGCCTATTCTATTGTGCCCGCCGACTTCGTCACCACCGACGAAGGCACCGGCGTCGTCCACACCGCAGTCATGTACGGCGAAGATGATTTTCAATTGGGGAAGAAACTTGACTTGCCCACGATCCACACCGTCGATTTGCAAGGAAAGTTCGACGAGTTGGTAAAGCCGTGGGCTGGTTTGGAGGTTCGCGATGCCAAAGGTCAGACGCAAAAGAAGATTGTTGACTGGCTGGAGAAGCATCACAAGTTGTACAAGATTGAGAACTACACCCACGATTATCCATTCTGCTGGCGCTGCAAACATCCGCTCCTGTACTACGCCAAAACGTCGTGGTTCATTCAGATGTCGAAGCTACGCGATCAACTGATCGCGAACAATAATAAAATCAATTGGCACCCGGCGCACATTAAAGCCGGACGCTTTGGGGAGTGGTTGCGAGAGGTGAAGGATTGGGCTGTTTCGCGCGAGCGCTTCTGGGGGACGCCGCTGCCGATCTGGCGATGTGATCAGTGTGGGCACCAGGAGTGCCTCGGCAGTTACCAAGACTTACTCGATCGGCTACCGACCAGGAATCGCTATTTCTTCGTCAGACACGGCGGATCCACGAACAACGAGAACAATACGCTCAACACCGAACCAGCCAACAAAAATTTGTGTCCCCTGACTGAGTCGGGGAGAAAACAAGCCCAACGCGGAGCGCAGAAATTGGAGCCGGAAAAGATTGACGCCATCTACTCCTCACAGTTTCTCCGGGCCAGGCAAACGGCTGAAATTATTGGTCAAGAGCTGGGCATCGCCGTGACCGAGGACAAACGGATCAACGAGTACCACATCGGACCAGTTTTTGAAGGAAAAACGATTGCCGAATTCCACGCCACGTTCGGTGATCGTTCGAAACGGGTGCACGACGCACCACCCGGGGGAGAAACGTGGACCGACATTCGTCAGCGGATGCTCAGTTTTCTGCGCGAACTCGATGCCAAGCACGAAGGAAAAACCTTTGTCATCGTCACCCACGCCGACCCGATTCTGGTGACGGAGTGGGCTTTATCCCTGCAGCCGGCGCCGACCATAACCCGACTGGAGGACGTGCCAAACGGCCGGCCGATCGAATTGAAATTTCCGGCCACGGTATTCCAGTCGGATGGCAGTTTCGATCCCCACCGGCCCTTTATTGATGGTCTGGCATGGTCATGCCCGCAATGTCACCACGGCACCATGAAACGTGTTCCGGAGGTGGCCGACGCCTGGTTCGACTCCGGCGCCATGCCGTTTGCCCAGTGGCACTACCCGTTCGAGCACAAGAACCAGATCGACGGTGCCGGAAGCTATCCAGCCCACTACATTTCCGAAGCGATCGATCAAACGCGTGGCTGGTTCTATACCTTGTTGGCGATCAGCACCTTGCTCCAGCGCGCCGGCGCGGTGAAGGAATCATCGTACCGGCACGTCCTGGTGCTCGGCCACCTGAACGACACCCAAGGTCGAAAGTTGTCAAAATCGCTAAAGAACTACGGTGATCTGGACGAGCTGTTTGCCAAGCACGGCGCTGATGCTCTGCGCTGGTTCATGTACACGGCCAACCAGCCGTGGGACACGAAAAACTTTGACCCGAAGATTGTTGGCGAAGGGGTGAAGAAAACATTCTTGATTTTGATGAACGTAGTCAGTTTTTGGCAACTCTACGAATCTACAAATAAAAACTACGAACCTACGAATAGGAGCTACGAATCTACGAATGTTGGTCGGGCGAACCACCCGCTCGACCGCTGGGTTCATTCGATGGTCAATGTCCTGACGAAAGACGTGACCAAGCGTCTAGAGCACTATGACATTACCGGCGCGGCGCGAGCCATTGGCGCGTTCGTGACCGATCTTTCAACCTGGTATGTCCGGCGGAGCCGGGATCGATTCAAGTCGGATGAAATGCAAGTGGCCAGCGTCGTACTGCAGCACGTGCTCCGGAAGTTGTCGAAACTGATGGCTCCGTTCATCCCATTTTTGGCGGAGCATGTGTACCACGTTGTTGGCGGTGACAAAGAATCTGTCCACCTCGAAGACTGGCCATCGGTCGGCGAAATTGACGCGCGGCTGCTGAGCGACATGGCGCTGGCCAAGCAGATCGTTGAGCAAGGCCATGCGCTGCGGGCCAAAGCCGGCTTGAAAGTACGACAACCGCTGGCGCAATTGGTGATGACGGCCGCGCTCCGGCCTGACCTTGATTCGATCGTGCGTGAAGAACTGAACGTCAAAGAGATTCACGTGGCCGAGTCGCTGCCGTCCGGCAAGGAATGGATGTCGTCTGATCGAGTGGCGCTCGACACGACGGTCAGCGATGAACTAAAAGAAGAGGGGATGGTTCGTGATCTGGTGCGTGAGATCAACGCCTTGCGAAAAACTGCCGGCCTGAAGCCGGCCGATCAAATCGTCCTGTATGTGCAGCCTAAAACGTTGGCCGGTCAGGTGGTGGAGCGGTACGCCCAGCGAATTTTGCCAGAGGTTCGGGCGAAAACCGCGTCGCCGAGTCTCGACGGAGTCAGCCACAAAACCACCATCGAGCTGGACGGTAAAAAAGCCGATATTGGTTTAGCGCGGGCCTAAAAGAAAAACCCCGCCGTATCATTTGGCCGGGGCGCGAACGCGAGCACGGAGGGCGCGCTTGAGGGCGGCTACGGATTCGCGTTCCAGGTACCATTCCCGATGATCACTCTCCACGTATCGAAGGTACGTGATCTTGAGCAGCTTCAAGACTGGCGGGCACTTCCGGCTCCGGCTTCGAACGCGGTGGATCCAGCGACGGACCGTGCTAGGACTGACGTCCAAGCGTCGGGCCGCCTCGGCGGTGGAAAGGTAGACACCATCCGTCATATGCAATATTTCGGATCCCATGACGCTCCTCCTGGAAAGGGGAAAGTACAGCCATCGTGACGTGAGCAAGTCTACGGCCGGAAACAAGACTTGTCAAAACCGTTGGAAACGGAGACCCTTCGCGCGAGTCGCGCTCAGGGTTATTCCGACGCAACGTCGGAATAAAAAACCGCCTGGGGTCAGGCGGGTTGAGGTGCGGGAGGTTCGGTGGCCGAGACTGGGGCACCGGCCGGCAGCTTCGGTTCGGCCACTGACCGGGGATGACCCGATGGAGCCCATCGCGTTTGTAGACGACGTACCCATTCGGATCGACGTCCACTTCGGCGGTACCGAGGAAATGTTCGCCGGTTACGATCGGCCGTTGCCCGTTTTTATCGCAGTACAGCAGCGCGCAGCCGCCTTCCCACCGGGCATTGATGATAATCCCCTGGGGCAAGCAGAGAAAGTCCACTTCCTTCTGGTGGCGACGGTCCCAGAGCGGGCTGAAGTCGCCCGTGAAAAGCTCGACCTGGCTCAGGTCTTCTGGCCTGACCAGGAAGAACGACCTTTCTCGCCGGAAGACGATGCCACGGGCGTGCGGCTGCCAAAAATCCACGTGGCCGATCACCAGCGAGTGATATATTCCCCGCCGTCCATAGCAGTGGAATACGCCGCCATCCTGCTCGACCAGCCAGGTGGCACTGGATTTCCAGGTGGATCCTTCATGGGGGTCGACCCTTCGGAACTCGTACCGGTTTACCGCGTCGAGCGTCAGGATCAATACGTCCTGATCCGTGACTAGGGCGACTCCGTCGGGGTGGTCATAGGCGTTGTGGACTGCGCCAGGTCCGTCGTACAGGCGGATATCCAGGTGTTCACGGCAGAAGACGATCCGGCCTTCCTCGGCGACGACCACGCCATCGTTTTTGGGGATAACGCAGAATTGTTTTGAAGCTTCGATGAGATCCCGGACGGAGCACAGGATACACGGATCAGGGCGATTCCACTCACTCAGCATGATGGAGCCACCAGATTGGTAGATGACCCCGTTCGGTGTGGCGTAAAGATCCGGGTGACCATCCAACAGCCGTGATCCATAGCCAGGCACAAGTGGCCTGACAACACACGGCAACTTCCAGAACGCGACCGACCGCAAGGCTTGATCCATGATTTCGTGTGGGACTGACCCCTCGGTCATGCGCCGGATCGCCTCACCCAGGAGGCCCATGAGCTGACCGCGTTCGGCGTCGCTGGTGCTGAAGATTCGAGCCATGATTCCACCTCATGAAAAGAGCTTCCCACCTCGATCAGTCGCGTTTCGACTGACCATGTGATGGGCTGATCGGAGCCTACCCAGGCCCAGCATTGGTGTCAAGAACCCGTGGTATACTGGACATCGTGTCCACTGTCATCCGCACCAAAGCGCTCATTCTCCGGCACACGGACGATCGCGAACACGACCGGCAATTGGTGGTTTTGACACCGAATCTCGGCCAGCAGCAGATTCGCGCCCGCGGCACGAAGAAGAGCATTTCCAAACTCGGCGGGTCACTTGAGCCGCTGATGGAAGTCGACATGATGGTGGCCAATGGTCGGGTGGTCGACGTGGTCACCGGCAGCATCATCCGGCGACGATGGCCAAGGCTGCGATCAGACCTCATCGCCTTGGTCAGTGCGCAGTGGCTGTTTGAACTCGTCGAGCGCGTGACGAAACCGAACCAGCCGGAACCCGGCCTGTACCCGCTGGTCGTGCAGATGCTCGAAGCAATGACCGGCGAGATTGTATGGTCAAGCGGACGTCGATGGCTGCTTCTTCTTCGCCGGGCCTGGCAGATTCTACAGCACGAAGGGTTTGCGCCATCACTTGAGCGATGTGGTTTTTGCCATCGTCCGTTGTCGGCTGATGACCTGGTCTTCCAGCCGCTCCATGGATTCGTCCATCGGGCTGAGGCCCAGGCTGGATACATGGCTCTTTCGACGGACACCGTCGACTACCTCCGGAACGAAGGTCAGCCGAATGATCAGCGACAGATTTTTCGTCAGGTCCGTCAGCTGCTGCGGCTGGTGATAGAACAAACGCTTGATCGACCATTGCAGAGCGACCAGGTTCTCCAGTCAGTGATGCGTTTTGAGCGGTTGTCAGGGGCCGCCGTTTCGGGTTAGACTAGTGGTCATGGCGAAACCAAAAAGCACCGTGAGCGCTCGTCGACCGGCATCAGCAAAATACTCAAACGCCGACGTCTCGGCGTTCTTGGCTGATCTCGACCACCCCGAAGTTGAGCCAGCCGAAGGCTCGCCGCCCGAAGGTCGAGGCCGGACAACAAAGCGTATGGGATCAGGTCGGAAAGTGCCGGTCGCCGTCGGCGATGCGGCGGCTGAGCCTCAGCCTCGAGCTGACGAGAAACTAGATTCCGGCGGACTGGAGCCGGTCCTACATGGCGCCCCCCCACCTTCCCCCCCAGTGGGCATGGGCCGGCTCGAACGCAGCCGCGGACGGCCATTCCCGTGGGGCTGGGTAATCGGCTCGCTGACGGTTTTGTCCCTGGCAGCGGTCGGCGGTTTTTTCGTTTTTAACCGGACCAACCAATTCAGCGGCGCCAGCGTCCAACTCGAACTTGAAGCGCCGGCCGAGGTGGCCTCGGGGGACGATATTGTGCTGACCGCGAAGTACCAGAACCTCGAACCAGTCAACCTCGTGCGGGCGGAACTAACCATCGAGTATCCGGAAGGTTTTACGGTGCAAGAAACGAGCCGTGCCAGCACGAATGATTTCCAGAACGCCTTCGATCTCGGGACGATTGCCAGTGGCCGGGTGGCGACGATGACGATCAAAGGCACTATTTTTGGCTCGGTCAACACCGCGCGGGCGTTTAGCGCCACCTTGGCCTACCGACCAGCCAATTTCAACTCCGAATTCCAGACGACGGCCGAGGCCAAGACCAAAATTACTTCTTCGATCCTCACTCTGACGCTCGACGGACCGAAGAAATTGGCCCCCGGCGCCAGCGGCGCGTGGACCATCGGCTACGCCAACACGGCTAACCGTGATTTGGCCAACGTGCAAATCGAAGCGGTCTACCCTGATGGCTTGGAGGTGACGGGGACGAACCCAGCCACCGGCCCGGAATCGCGAACTGGCACCGGTGTCTGGCGGCTGGACTCGATCGCCCAGGACACCAAAGGCACGATTACCGTCACCGGATCGATGGTCGGTGATGTGGGTGACACCTTTGAATTGACGGCCAGAGCTGGCCTGGTGACAGCCACCAATACAATTGATCTCCAGGCGGAGCAAGCTATCTTAGTCATCTTGGTGAATACCGGTCTGACCACCTCGGTCGCAGTCAACGGTCAAACAGAGTTAAGCGTGGCGGAACTCGGAACTTCCCTTAATTACACGATTCGTATTGCCAACGAGAGCGACGTGGAAATCAGCGACATCGCTGCGACCGTGACCCTTGATGGTGCGGCCCTCGACCTGACTGAGCTAGAAAACCCAGCCAAGGCCAAGGTTGACAATCGCAGTTTGACCTGGACCAAGGATCAGGTTCTCGGTCTGGAGCTGCTCAAGCCCGGGCAGGATGTGACTATTCGGTTGGCGGTCGGGACCGTGGCTAGCCTAACTGTTGACAGCGACGATGATGTGAACCAGCGGGTGGTGGCCCGGGTGGCAGTCTCTTCGCCGACACTGCCGACTCCGGCTGAGGGAACGCCCCCGATTGAATTTACGACCAAGATCGTAACCACCTTCGGTTTCCAAGCCGAAGCTCGGTACTATAGTGATGAGGGCTCGGCCTACGGACAGGGCCCCGTCCCGCCGGTGGTCGGCCAAACCACGAGTTACCGGATTTTCTGGCGGGTGACCAACACGACCAGTGAGGCGGCGAACATGGTAGTCACGGCCGCCCTCCCAACCCACGTTTTCTGGACCGGGAAGAATATCGGTCGCGATGCCGGCGATATTCGCATCGACCCCGACGAGCGGACGGTCAGCTGGACGCTCAACAAGGTGCCGCCCGGGACTGGGTCGCGCTTGCCAACGTTGGTTGCTTACTTTGAAGTTTCCATCACCCCCAACGATACTCAGGTGGGAAATTCCGTGGTGCTGACGAATACGGCCGCGGCCAAAGCGACGGACAGCTTCTCTGGCCGCACGCTGGAGGTCAGCCAACCGTCGCTGACGACCGATGTCCCTAATGATCCACAGGCCGCGGGAGAGGGGACAGTGGCGGCGGCCGAAGAATAAGAAACACTCGCCCGGCGGCGAGTGGTAGCTAGGTTCCCGTCCGCGGCACTTGCTGCTCAGGACGGGTTTTCGCTTGGCGGCTGGTCCGGCCTTGGACGACGCGTCGGCCCAGGCCGATCAGCGCTAAGGCCTCGAGAGCGTTAGCCACTGACAGACACACTTCGGCCCACCGAACCGTAGCCGACGACCGGGGGTTGAGTAGTATCAGACCAAAACTGATGGCAATGAACCACATCTTCGTCTGTCCGCCGATGTGACTCGGCAGGATGCCGAGACCGATGCGCTTAGCCAACACCAGGTGGTACAGTCCGAACAGCAGGACCCGGAAGATGGCCAGCGCCCCGGCCGCCAGGACCAGCCACTGCCGGTGGTAGTATGGCCACAGCAACGAAGCGAGCAGCACAATCGACGGGATGTCGATGGCTGGATCGAGATACTTCCCGATCCGCGTTGGTCCGCGACGCTTGGCCGTCATGCCATCGGTGAAGTCGAGCATCCAGGCCGGAATGAAAATGGTCAGGGCCAAGGGAAAACGACGTTCGGCGATGAGCATGGCGACGCCAACCATCAGCAGTCCACGGAGAGCCGTCTGCGTGTCGGCCCCGAAGGGCAGATAGTCCGTCAGCGGCTCGAGCCGGTAGACGAACGCCCGCAACCGGTGACCGAGGCGGGCCAGGAACTCCAGGACGGTCATCATCAGCCGCCAAGCGAGATCGAAGAGGCGGCCGACGACTCGGACGAGTCGGTACACCGACCGCTCGATACCAAGGGCCAACGCAATAGCGATGACGACGACGACGAAGAGGGCAACCAGGACATGGGCCCAGGCAGCCATAGATGATCACCTCCTCGAGTCAGGGTTGAAGGAACGACGGCTGATCTCGGTCTACCTTTTTTTGGGGCCGTAGTCAAATGATGGATCTTCACACTTGACATGACCCAGGCCTCTTGTATTGTGGAAGGCACAGGGGATGCTGTTTCACAATCTGTCCTTCCTAGGAGGTGATTGCATTGCTTGCTGCTACAGAACTAGAAGTTTTGACCGACGAAGTCACAACTGGAATCGGTCAGCGCTGGCCTCGGGATCGGGTCTGGAGTACCCTCGACGGATACAATCGGGCCCTGTTCAGCTACGGACGAGATGACCTCAGCTTCACGCTCAAGGGCGACGTCGGAGGCGGCTTCAAACCAGGCGACACCGTAATGTTTCCTGGTGCCGATGGCAACCTTGAAAGCGGGATGCTGCTCGCGGTTATCGGCCGCAGCCTACCACCCGAGCCTTGGAAGATGGAGGAGAATGGCTGTCGCTTCGAGCCGGAGTGGGGGGTGGTCCTGATGAAGAATGACAGTCACAAACGGGTTCAGTGGGATCGGCTACGGACAGTCGATACCAAGAAAGACCACTAGCACCGGGAGGTCGCGTCATGAAGGGAATCAGTCTTTGGCGGACAGATACAAGTACCCAGCATCTCTAAAGGCACCGCCGAGCGCGCAAACGATCGACGGTGCCTCCCCCTGCCTGCTTTTCCTTGGCTGAGCCGGCGGAAAATGGTAAAGTAAGAAAAATTCTCCATGACTAAGTCGCTGACTGGTCGAACCCTATCGTTTGTTCTTCGCGAGGTGATCGGAGAAATCTTGTATTTTCCCGTCTGGTGGTATAGCGATGGCCTGCGTCTGACCTGGCGCCGGACCGTGCGACAGTGGTGGGGTATGGTCGATCGTCTTGGGCTGCGGTTTCTGATCATCAACATCGGCAAACCGATGTACGCCGATTATTCGCGGAGCGGGCGGATCATCAGTTTTTTCTTCCGTCTCCTCCTGATCGGTTGGTCGCTGGCCGTGCTGACTGTCTGGTCAGGTGTGATCGTGTTCCTCTTCCTGCTGTGGCTCTTGGTGCCAGTCGTGGCCGTGGGGATGCTCATCCGTCAACTCATTCCGGCCTAGACCATGGCTGGTTCGCCATCCGCCGAACTGGCCCGCTGCCTAACTTGTGGCGGACACGGGATGCTGGTCGACCAGCGTCGGCAAACCCGAACCTGCCCTACCTGTCAGGGGGCGGGCCTGGCCACCTGGTGGGCCGGGCGCTGGTGGTCATGGTCTCATCCGATCAACGCTCTGACCATCGCCGAGCGACGCCAGGAGCATGTCATCAAACTACTCATCACCGGGCTGTTAATGCTGCTTGTTATCGGCGGCGCGGTTTTGGGCGGACCCGTTCTCTACCGCGCTTTGCTCGATGGGCAGTTGCTGCTCACCTGGCTCGCCCGCGACGTCAGTTTGGCTGCTTGGTGGCTCGGGATCGTGGCCGCGCTCTACCTTTACTACCGCCTGGAGCGGGAAACCATGTTCTATCCGCGCATTCCGCCCGGGACCGATCAACTTCCGGTCGATCAGGCTTGGACAGCGGGCACAAGACACCTCGATGTGGGCAGTCGCTTCTCTGAAGCAGCGCTCCGGATTATGGATCAGGCCTGGTTCTTGGCACAGCAACGCCGGCGGTCGGAAATGACCCCCGCCCACGTCCTCCACGTGTTGACCACCACACCACAGGTGGCCAGCATGATTGTGCGCATGGGGCTCAGGCCGGACACGATGCGCGAGCGCCTAGCCACATTCGATAGCCACCAGCCGTCTGGCTCGATTGACCCGGTGCCGAGTCTGGCCACGCGAACTTTGCTCATCCACGCTTTTCGACGGGCCGCCGGCGACCGCTTAGATCGGGTCACACCGCCGTATTTGATGGCGGCCATCAGCGAACTGGAAGATCCGGCCCGGGAACTATTGTACGAATTGGGAGTTGATGAACAGCGGCTCGAACACGTCATCGCCTGGCTGTTGATTCAGGAAGACTTGCGGACGAGGCTGCGACGGTACCGGCAGCGGGCAGCCATGAAGCCGCGCGGCGTCATTGATCGTGGTTACACCGCTTCGGCCACGCCGGTCCTCGATCGTTTCAGCCTTGATTTGACTCGCCGTGCTCGCGAAGGGGTACTGCCCTACGTCATCGGCCGTGACGAGGAGCTGAAAAAAATATTCCGGATCATGGCCAGCGGCCGGCGGAGCGTGATGCTGGTGGGCGATGTCGGCGTCGGCAAAACGACCGTCCTCAACGCACTGGCCGAGCGAATGGTGGCCGAGGATGTGCCGACGATCCTCCAAGACAAGCGGCTGGTCAGCTTATCCTCGGCGGCGCTCGTGGCCGGGGCTGGTGGGATGGGCGAGCTGGAAGAACGGGTGGCCCTCATCATCCAGGAATTAGTTCGGGCGGGGAATATCGTGTTGGCGATTGAAGACTTCGACCAACTGGTCGGTGTGTCGTCGAGCGGCGGCGGGCTGGATGCAGCCCATATGATTGCTGAAGAACTGCAACGTGGAACCTTTTTGTCCGCGGCCACTGCCCAGGTCAGCGCCTATCGGCGGCTGATCGAGCCCAGCGGCGTGAGCGGCGCGTTCGAACTGGTGGAAGTCCCGGAAATGGATGAAGAACAATCGATCGTCGCGGTTGAGTCGCGAATCGGCGCCCTGGAAGCGAAGCACGAAGTATATTTTACCTATGACGCCATTGACCGAGCCGTCCGATTGTCGCAGCGCTACCTCCACGAAAAAACGCAGCCGGGGAAAGCCCTAGAGATTCTGGCCGAAGCCGCTACCCTAGCTCGCCGGGCCCGGGGCCCACGGGCGCTCGTCCTAGGTGACGACGTAGCGACTATTATTTCCGAGCAATCGAAGATCAACGTCCGAAGTGTGACCGCCGACGAACAGTCGAAGCTGCTGCACCTCGAAGACGAGATCCATGGTCGGATCGTCGGCCAAGATGAAGCGGTCAAGGCTGTATCCAATGCCCTCCGTCGCGCCCGGGCGGAAATCCGCGACACCAAACGCCCGATCGCCAGTTTCCTTTTTCTCGGGCCGACCGGCGTGGGCAAGACGGAGCTGGCGAAAACCGTGGCGGCCGTTTACTTTGGCTCGGCCACGTCGATGGTCCGGCTCGATATGTCGGAGTATCAAGACATCGCCAGCATCCACCGTCTACTCGGCGCCCCGCCGGGCTACGGCGGGTCCAGCGGCGGCCTGCTAACGGAGGCAGTCCGGCACCGACCGTTCTCACTGGTCCTGCTCGATGAATTAGAAAAAGCCCATCCCGATGTGCTCAATCTTTTTCTCCAGGTGATGGACGACGGACGGTTGACCGATGCTTCCGGACGGACCATTGATTTCACCAATGTCATCATCATTGCCACCTCCAACGCCGGCACGCAGCATATTCAGAATCGACTCCGCGAAGGTGCGTTGATGGAAACGATCAAACAAGAATTGATCAATGACATTCTCCAGCAGTACTTCCGACCGGAATTCCTCAACCGCTTTGATGCCGTCGTGGTCTTTAAGCCACTCAGCCCGATCCAGATTGTCAAGATTGTCGGCCTGATGATCAACGAGATCGCCCGACATCTGCAGACGAAGGGCATCACCCTCAAAGCTTCGCCGGAAGCGATCGCCGAACTGGCCCAAACTGGATACGACCCAGTCTTCGGTGCCCGCCCGCTCCGTCGGCTGGTCCAAGAGCGGGTTGATGACGCGATTGCGAAATTTCTCCTCCAGGGACAGTTGGGCCGGCGCGACGTGGCCGTGCTCGAGCCGGGCGGCACGCTGCGGGTGGAGAAAGCCAAGCCGGTGGGATAACCACTCGGCGTGAAGAAAAACGCCGACCGCTAGGCGATCGGCTGGTGTCCAATTCCTGAAGCGTCCGGAAGCAGGTGGTTCGCTGCTGTTGACAAACGGTCCGGCTTTCGATAAGGTGTCGCCGACCACAATATCTGCGACCTTTCACAAGGAGGGGTTATGCCGGTGGTAACCAGACCCGAAGTCCACATCGAACCGGAGCGGCCGGGCTCCAAATTGGAGCTCACGGACGAAGACCAGTTGCGGCTCGGACACCAGTGGATCCAGTACTTTCGGACCGCTGGCGGGGATCTAACGTTTTCCTTCAGCCAGGAGGTGGGGGAAAAACTCGGCGGGCGGATTCCGGAGGGCCAAGCAGTCGGGACTTGGATTCCACAACCGGTGATGGAGTCGCTCAGCGAGTATCGTCAATTGTCCGAAGGCAAGCTGACTCCCCCTGGTCGGCTGTGCACCTGGTTGATTTCTGCCCTCTTCAGGGCTAACCCGGCTCTCCAGGAGCACTTCCAGCGGAATACGAACGTTTCTCTCGGTTCGACGGAGTCGCCGCCGGTCGAAGGGCAACCGAAGAATCGCAGTTGGTTCGTGCGGTTCGAATGGCGCGGTTCGATTGAGACCGTTCTCGGAACTCCAAGTCCAGAGCCGACCGGCGCGGTCCGCCCGAGCACATTGACCGGAGGCCCGAGCGAACCACCCGCCGCATGACGACGGGTGTTTTTCATTTCGAAATCCCTCTTGAATTTTGTCCAATTCTTGCTACCATTGAGGTTATCATGGCGGCGCCGGAACCGAACTTGATGGGCGAGATTGTCAGTTTTGCCAAACGGCGCGGCTTTATCTATCCAGGTTCAGAAATCTACAGCGGCTTGGCTGGTACCTGGGATTATGGTCCACTCGGCGCACTCTTTAAAAAGAGTATCAAAGACGCCTGGTGGACCGATGTGGTCGAGCGACGCGAAGACATGGTTGGCATCGATGCGGCCATCATGATGAACCCCCGGGCGTGGGAGGCTTCTGGGCATGTCGAAGCTTTCACTGATCCATTGATCGAGTGCAAAATTTGTCATCAGCGTTTTCGGGCTGACCATGAAGGTGAAATTAAAGCTCACGCCACCACCCACCCCAACAAGAAAGCCAGCTGGACCGAACCAAAAAAGTTCAATCTGCTGGTACCGGCCTTCCTCGGCGTGATCGAGGGCGAAAAACAGCAAATCTATCTGCGCGGCGAAATCACCAACGGAGCGCAGGTGAATTTCAAGAATATTCTCGATACCACTCGGGTCAAAATCCCATTCGGCATTGCCCAAATCGGCAAGGCCTTTCGCAACGAAATAACCCCTGGGAATTTTACCTTCCGCAGCCGCGAGTTTGAACAGATGGAGACGCAGTTCTACATTCGACCGGATAACAAAGAGGCTGACAAATGGTTTTCGTACTGGAAACAGGATCGTTGGGATTGGTATGTGAGGTACGGATTAAACCCGCGGCACTTGCGATGGCATGAGCACCGGCCTCAAGAGCGAGCCCACTATGCTCAGCAAGCGTTCGATATCGAATACCACAGCCCCTTCGGCTGGGCGGAGTTCATCGGCATCCATGATCGCGGGGACTGGGATCTCAAGCGGCACCAAGAATTTTCCGGGCAGGACGTTCGATACCGAGACCCTGAGAGCGGCGACGTGTTTCTGCCGTGGGACATTGAAACCTCGGCCGGCGTCGATCGCTCGCTGCTGTTCTTTCTGATCGAGGCCTACCACCAAGAGGATGACCGCTTGGTCCTAAAACTGCACCCGAGGTTGGCACCGTACAAAGTCGCGGTGTTTCCGCTCTTGGCAAACAAGCCGCCCCTGGTCAAGCAAGCGCGGGATATTTTTCACCAACTCCAATCGCACTTCATGGTGGCTTGGGATGATCGCGGCAACATCGGCAAGCGGTACTATAGCCAAGACGAAATCGGCACGCCGTTCTGCGTGACCATCGACTTCGACACCCTCGAAGGCGGCAAACGCCCCAAGGGCACGGTCACGGTCCGCGAGCGCGATTCGATGAAGCAAACTGACGTGGCGATTGGAGAACTGGTCGACTATCTCCGTGAGCGCTTGGCGTAGTTACTTTGTTCTGACCGCGGTCGTCGGATTCCTGATAGCTCGGCCGGCCACGGCCGCCGACTGGGCGATCAGTCGCTTTCATTCAGCGGTCACCGTTCAGTCCGACGCTTCGATTGATGTCACGGAAACGATCGAGGTCAATTTTTTTGTGCCGAAGCACGGTATTTTCCGTGACCTACCGTTTCGTTACGCCACAGATCGAGCTGATCGGATAAGCGTGCCGATTGAACTGGATGAGATTACTCTTGATGGGGGATCGGTGCCGTACGAACAATCGTCATTCGCCGACACGGTTCGCTGGAAAATAGGCGATCCTGATCGCACGATCAGCGGCGAACACACGTATTCCCTTCGCTACCGCGCGCTGGCGGCGGTTAACTTTTTTGACGACTACGACGAACTCTACTGGAACGTCACCGGTTCGGACTGGGAAGTGCCGATTCGGCAAGTCGACGCCACCGTCAGGTTGCCGGGACAGGTACCCATCAATGAATTGCAGTCTCGCTGTTTCACCGGCGCCGTGGGGTCGAAGAGTGAAGAGTGCCGATTCACCACCGATATCTCGAGCGCCACATTCGCTAGCAACGACTACCTGACCGTGGTCGTCGGCTGGCCCACCGGAGTGGTGACGAAACCAGGCAACTACGACCAGCTTCGGCAGGGCGGCGGTTTGGGGCCGGGATGGCGGGCTGTTTTCCGGTCAGGACCGGCCGTCATCATCGGCGATATTGCCTTGCCGCTGATCTTGGCGGTCTGGCTGTGGCGATATTGGAAGCGGCAGGGTCGCGATCCGGCCGGGCCGGGCACGGTCATCGCCCAGTACGACCCGCCGCCCGGGATGACGCCGGGTGAGATGGGCGTCCTCTTTGACGAACGCGCCAATCAACGCGACGTGGTCGCCACCATCATCGACTTGGCCGTTCGCGGTTACGTGGACATTACCGAAACAAAAGAGAAGAAACTGCTCGGTTTGGCCGCGTCAACTGATTACGAACTTCGCCGGCGTAAACGAAAAGACGACCCACCGCTCCGGGCACATGAACGCCAACTGCTATCAGGTCTGTTTGCCGACGGCGATTCCGTCCGGCTGTCTGAACTAAAGGGCGCCTTCGCCGACGACGTCCGGGCCATCCAATCGGATCTCTACCGCCAGGTAGCCGAACAAGGGTACTTTCTGACTGATCCGTCACAAGCGCGCGTGCGAGCCGGCTTGGTCGGCGGCGGCGTGCTGGTACTCGGGCTGGTGGTGGCGTTTACGCTTTTCCCGCAGCTCGGCCTGGCCATCATCGGGCTGCTGATCATCGTTTTCGCCGGCGTCATGCCGAAGCGCACCTCAAAAGGCGTGACTGCCTTCTGGCACGCCCGCGGGTTCAAGCTGTTTCTGGAAAAGGCCGAGAAGTATCGTTTACAATGGCAGGAGCGCCAGAATATCTTTGAACAGTACTTGCCGTACGCCATGGCCTTTGGCGTGGCCGAGAAGTGGAGTCAGGCTTTCGCCGGCCTCAACCAGCCGCCGCCATCGTGGTATCACGGATCATACCCTGGTAGTTTCAACAGTCTGATGTTGTGGTCGGCCATGAACAGTTTTTCCGCTCGCACGCTCCGCAGCTTCGCCCCGCCGGCGGCCAGCGGTTCGTCTGGGTTCGGTGGCGGTGGATTCTCCGGCGGCGGTTTTGGCGGGGGTGGTGGGGGGTCGTGGTAGTCTCGGAGGGAAACCGATGGTATCCCTGAGCCGTCCGGCTCCTTCGAAGCATCGGCCGGCCCACCTCCGACCGGACGCACATGAAGCAGTTCATCTGCTTGGCCTTCGGCTGCCGGTCTACGGCCCGTTCCGACCGTCCCGACGCGCTTTCGCGGTCGGGACTGCCTCCCTTCCCTTGTGTGTCGATCGTCCGTTTGCTCGTTGCCTCTTGGGCCTCGCTATTCCTCCGAAACAGAGCTCGGCCCGTCTCGGCGGCCGCGAGTAAAGCAATTTACTCGCTATCCCGCTCCGCGTAATGCCGCCCCGACCCCACCAGACCCAGTCTTGCAAACGTTCCTCGCGACCAGGTATTTTTCTGTCGCGGCTCCCGATCGCTCGCCGCGGCCTTAGGGGAAAGTAGCTAAATATGCTAGACTAGTTTTCAGTAAGACCAACAACCATGCCTGTCCTGATCGACCCCGCCACCGCGTTGCCGGAAAAATCACGAAAGCTGACGCCGGCCCAAATTATTACTCTCCTGCTCTACCCGGTGATCTTCGTGGTCGGTTTGAGCGTCGGGCTGGTGATCGGTTTGAAGCAGGGACAACAGCAGGCCGAGAAGGCCGCCAACGAGTCAAAAATCCCCTCCACGGTGGTGCCGAATGCCAACGCTGTAATCAACAAGAATACCAGCAACGCCAATCTCAGCGTTAACGGTATCTTGGGCAATGGCAATGCCCTCAACAGCGGCGACTACTTAGCCATCGACTCCGCCACGCAAGCCGAGCTGAACCGCCAGGAGCAGCGTGACAAGGAGCGGTTGGTCGACCAATCCTCTAGCCTAACCGATATTTTTCGCCAGCAAGATTTGATCAGCTTGAAATACCGACTGAAAGCGTACTACGCCGTCAAACGCGCTTACCCCTCAACCGGCGGCAAACAGATCCGACTTGATCGCGGCACCGCCGACGTTCTCTACCAGACGCTGAAGGATTTTTACGGCGGCAGCTTCAACGAACCGATCGACCCCGAACATCCGACTCATTACTACGGCTATACGTCGAGCGGCCAGAATTTCGAACTGACCAGCTATCTGGTCAGCCAACAAAAAGTTTTCATCATCAAGGACACGCCGTGATGAAAGTCGAGACGTTGCCGAACGGGTTGCGCTTGCTGCTCGTCCCGCTCCATGATACGAAAGCGGTGACGGTCTTTGTTTTTACCAAAGTCGGTTCGCGCTACGAGACGCGCCGCACCAACGGCATCGCCCATTTTATCGAACATTTGATGTTCAAAGGCACGAAGCGGCGGCCGTCGACCTTGGCCATCTCCCGCCTGCTCGATGGCGTCGGCGCCCGGTATAATGCCTTTACCAGTAAAGACTGGACCGGGTACTATGTCAAGATCAATCACGAGCACACCGAACTAGCGCTCGACGTAGTCAGCGATATGTTGCAAAATTCACTCTTCGCGCCCAAAGAAATTGAACGCGAACGAGGCGTGATTATTGAAGAAATCAATCTCTACGAGGACAACCCGGTTATGTCGATTGATGACCTGTTCGAAACCACCGTGTTCGGCGACCACCATCCGCTCGGTTGGAATATTGCTGGCCCGCGAGAGGTTATCCGTCGCGTCAGCCGCACCAGCCTGATTCAATTCCGTGACCGGCACTACCAGGCGCGCAACATGTGGGTGGTGGTGGCCGGGAGAATCGGACATGGACTGGACACGGAGCTGCGGCGTTTTTTCCGTTCCTTGCCGAGTAAGCCTCACCAGAGTGTGGCCCGGCCCTATCGCCCGGCCGCGACGTCTCCGGTCAAGCTGAAATGGAAAGATTCGGAGCAGGTGCAGCTGGCGGTCGGGGTCAAAGGTTTCCGTTACACAGATCGACGGCTACCGGCGGCCAGCGTCCTGAGCGTTCTCCTCGGCGGTAACATGAGCTCGCGACTTTTCATCCAGGTCCGCGAACGCCGTGGCTTGGCGTATTCCGTCAGCGCCTCGGTGAATCCCTATGAAGATACTGGCACCTTTATGGTCCAAGCTGGCCTGGAAAAGAGTCGAGTGGCCGAAGCGCTGCGCGTCATGACGAGCGAATTGCGAAAGGTGAAGTCGACACCGGTGCCTTCGTCCGAGCTAAAGCGAACCAAGGAATTCCTCCGCGGCAAGATGATTCTCGATCTTGAAGATTCGGATGCCATCGCTTCCTGGTACGGACGCCAAGCGTTATTCCATCCGAAGATTGAAACACCCGATCAGGTAATGGGCAGGATTATGAAAGTCACGGCTCGCGATGTTCAGCGAGTGGCCCGCCAATTATTCCGGCCGACGGCCATGCGGTTGGCGATGCTCGGTCCGTTCAAAGATCCGAAACCATTTATACCCATAGTGCGCGCCGTCTAACGACGGTTGCTTTTTGCGGCTGAAAAGCCTAGGCTAGGAGCATGGCCCAACCCACCCAAACGGTCAACATCTCGACTCTGACGATTCTGAAGATCGTTGGCATCCTGTTGATTCTTCAGTTTCTCTACGTGGTGCGCGACGTGGCCCTGGTCATTTTCGTGGCTCTCGTACTGGCGGCGGCCATCGACCCCTCGATCACCCGCCTCGAACGCCGGGGGATCCCCCGCGCGGCCGGGATCGCCATCATCTACGTCGGCATCGTGGCCGTGCTGTCGCTGATTGTCATCTTGTTCGTGCCGCTCGTGGTTGACCAATTGGCCCAATTCACCAAGGCTTTCCCGCAGCTGTACGAGAAGGGGTTTGCCCTGTTTCAGAACTATCAGGACAGTTCGGCGGTGACCGGACTCCAACGCGCACTCGAGTCTCTCACGCAAGGTCTCAGCCAATTCACCCAAGGCATTTTCACGCGGTTGTTCAGCTTCTTCGGCGGTCTACTGTCGTTCATCGGCGTTCTTGTTTTAACCTTTTACTTAACGATGGAAGAAAAGGGGATGAAGCGATTGGCGGTCGATCTGGCCCCGGCCAGGCACCGTCCGTATTTGACCCAGCTGTTCAACCGGATCGAGGACCGTCTTGGTTCGTGGCTACGGGGGCAACTCCTGCTCGGCCTGATCATCGCCGTCCTGACCTACCTCGGCCTGTCGCTCCTGCAGGTAAAATTCGCGCTGGTGCTGGCGCTGATTGCCGGAGTGACCGAACTCATACCGATCGTCGGTCCGCTCATCGGTGCCATTCCGGCCATTATTGTGGCCCTGTCGCAAGACCCGCTCCTGGCATTGTGGGTGCTGATTCTCTACATTGTCATTCAACAGCTGGAGAACAACTTGATTGTGCCGAAAGTCATGTCGCGGGCAACCGGCCTCAACCCGGTGATCGTCATCATCGCCATCCTGATCGGCGCCAAGCTGGCCGGATTGATCGGCATCATCCTGGCGGTACCGACGATCATTATCATCACCACCTTCTTGGGCGATTTCTTGGAAGAAAAGAAAGTCGAAGAAGCTCGGCTGGAAACCCCCAAGACCTAAGCCTGTCATCATGGGCCGGCTGTTCTTGGTAGGCACGCCGATCGGCAACCTCGAAGATCTTAGCCAGCGGGCGAAGCGAATATTGCAGACCGTGACACTCGTCGCTTGCGAAGACACGCGTGTGACCCGGAAACTCTTGTCCCACTACCACCTGACAACACCGGTGATCAGTTTGCATCAGCATTCCCGGCCTGATGATCTGGGAGGGGTGCTTGATCGGGTCGCGGCGGGGCAGCCGGTCGCGGTGGTGACTGACGCCGGCATGCCGGGGATAGCCGATCCTGGCGGTCGGCTGGTGGCCGGCGCTCGGGAGCGCGGAATTCCAGTTGAGGTGGTACCTGGGCCCTCAGCTTTGACCGCCGCCTTAGCCCTCAGCGGCTTTCCGGCCGACCGGTTTTGGTTTGTCGGATTCTTGCCGCACAAAAAGGGTCGGCCGACGCTGCTTCGGAGAATCGCCGCCACCGAAGAAACGGTAGTGGTGTACGAATCGCCACACCGACTGATGAAGACCCTCGAGGCGTTGGCCACGATGATGCCGAATCGTCGGATCGCTGTCTGCCGGGAATTAACCAAGATTCATGAATCGGTTGTGTCTGGAACGGCGGCCGAGGCGCACCAACATTTTCAGCATCATCCTGACGAGGTGCGGGGGGAGATTGTCTTGGTGGTTGGACCGCGATCATGACTAAGCTGTCTTTGACCACCACCCTGCCGTACGTCAACGCCGAGCCACATATTGGCTTTGCCCTCGAAATCATCCAGGCCGACGTGATGGCGCGTTGGCATCGCCAGCAGGGAGACGAAGTCTTTTTCAATACCGGCACCGATGAACATGGGCTGAAGATCTATCGTGCCGCGCAAGCAGCAGGTCAAGATCCGCAAGTTTACGTTGACGAGAACGCCGCCAAATTTGATCGTCTGAGGCAAGCCCTCAACCTCAGTTATGACAGTTTTCTCCGCACCACTGACCCGAAGCATATCGCTGCCGCCCAGGAGTTTTGGCGGCGTTGTGCCGCCGCCGGCGATATCTACAAGAAGGCGTACGTAATCAAGTATTGCGTTGGGTGCGAGTTGGAGAAGACCAACTCCGAACTCGACGAAAACAGTCGCTGTCAGATTCACCCCAACCTTGAATTGGAAACGATTGACGAAGAGAACTACTTTTTCCGTTTTTCGAAATACCGTAAGCCGCTTTTGGACATCTATGAACAACGCCCGGATTTTGTGGTGCCGGGATACCGTTTGAAAGAGGTTAGGAATTTTGTTCAACAAGGCCCGGAAGACTTCAGCATTTCCCGGCTCAAGGACAAGTTGCCTTGGGGCGTGCCGGTCCCTGATGATACCGAGCACGTAATGTACGTCTGGTTCGACGCCTTGATTAACTACGTGTCAGCGTTGGGCTGGCCGAATGAAAAGTACGCTGCGTGGTGGCCATCCACACAGTTCGCCGGAAAAGATAATCTACGGCAACAGGCAGCCATGTGGCAGGCAATGCTGTTGTCCGCCGGCCTTGAACCGTCGAAACAAATCGTCATTCACGGATTCATTACGTCGGGCGGCCAAAAAATCAGCAAATCCTTAGGGAATGTCGTCGATCCGTCTTCGTTGACGGAGAGGTATGGCACCGACGCGCTGCGGTACTACCTGCTGCGGCAGGTCAGCCCGTTTGAGGATAGTGATTTCACGATCGAGCGTTTCGAGGCCGCCTATACGTCGGATTTGGCGAATAGCTTGGGGAATTTGGTGTCGAGGGTGACTAATATGCTGGAGAAGTACGTGAGCGGATCATTCGATAAGAATACTGTATTCGTAGACGCGTCGCGGAGCGACGGAGTAACTCGGAACACGAGTCAATACAAATTCGATGCGGCACTGGCGATTATTTGGGCCATGATTGCCGATGCAAATAAGCGCATCGATGACGTGGCACCGTGGACACTGGCGGCGAAAGGGCAGCTAGACAAGCTCAAGGAGTTTCTCAACGACCTGGCCAGCCGAGTTCTGAATATTGCCGAACTGCTGACACCGTACTTACCTGAAACATCGATGAAAATCCAGCAAGTATTTGTTGAGCCGGTCAAGAAAGCCGAGCCGTTATTCCCCCGACTTGATGAGTCACGGCTCAAAGAGTAGGGTAGAAATATGTCCTGGCTCGACTGGTTGCTCCTCCTGACCCTGTTCAGCTTCGTCTGGGGCGGTTTTTGGACTGGTTTGATTCAGTCGATCGGCGGTGTGGTGGGGTTGCTCGTCGGCGTCATCGTGGCCTCTCACTACGCCGATCAATTCGGTCAGGTTCTGACACCGGTTTTCGCCGGCCAAGAAGTTTGGGCCTCGATCGCCGCCTTTTTCTTGTTGTTTCTACTGGTCACCCGCTTGATTGGGTTACTGTTTGTCTTGGTCAACCGAATTTTCAATCTCGTCGCCATCGTGCCGGGGATGAAACTGGTCAACCGACTGGGCGGAGCAGCATTTGGTTTTCTTGAGGGCGCCCTGTTCCTGGGAGTCATGCTGCAGTACGCCGTCCGCTTGCCGCTTGGTCCGCGTCTAAGCGAAGCGATCGCGGAATCATCGTGGGCCAAGATGCTGATGACGGTGGCCGCCTGGCTGGTGCCATTATTTCCGCCGGCGCTCAAGGGAGCGGAAAAGGCGATTGACCGGTTTTTGCCGCGGTAGAAAATGCAATTGGTTGATTCCCACTGCCACCCTCAGATGGCGCAGTATGATGCTGACCGCGACGCCGTAATTTGCCGCGCCCTGGACCAGGGAATAGGCTTGATCTGCGTCGGCACGACGCTGGAAGACAGCCGAGCCGGCATCCGTTTGGCCGAACAATACCCGACCCAGCCGGTCTGGGCGGCGGTCGGCGTCCATCCGACTGATGGTGACCTTGACCAAGTAAATCCGGCCGAACTGGCCGCCATGCTCGACCACCAAAAAGTCGTAGCCATTGGTGAATCAGGCCTTGATTTCTTTCGTCTGGCACCGGATGACGTCGAGGCCAGGCAACTTCAGGCCGACGTGCTTGAGCAGCACTTGTTGTTGGCTAGTCAACGTCAGCGGCCGTTCATTGTCCACGTCCGCGATCGCCACGGAGTCTTCGATGCCTACGACGAGGTGTTGACATTGTTGGCTCGTCACCAGTTTTCGCGGTTTGTGATGCATTGTTACTCCGGGGACTGGGCGCGCGCCGAGCGGTTTCTGGAACTCGGCGGGTACTTGTCGTTTACCGGCATTGTGACTTTCCCCAAGAGCGAGATGATGCAGGAGGTCGCTCGGCGCGCGCCCATCGAACGAATCATGATCGAGACCGACGCCCCGTTTTTGGCGCCGGTGCCGCATCGGGGGCAGCGGAATGAGCCAGCACACGCACCATTGGTGGCCGAAGCTATCGCTCGGTTGAGGGCGATTCCCTATCAGCAGGTAGCCGAAGCAACCACCCGCGCGGCGGAACAATTTTTTGGCTTAAAAAAAACGGCTGTCTAGACAGCCGCGGCGCTGGGGATGCGGTCCGGAAGGACGGATCCACCCGCCGACGTGAGACGTGCCAGCCGGGCTTCACAGTCGTGTTCGAAGTGGTCATAGATCCATTCGGCGACCAGGCCTAGCAGCAGCAGATTGACCACGCCGGCTAGTTGGGCCGTGGCCGAGGCCGAGCCGGAGGATGGATTCAAGCCGGGCCGCAGCTCGATCATCAGGCGCCCCACCCAGACCATCGGGATGATCGACAGCAGCCAGTTGCCGACCCGGGTCCAGGTGATAACGTCCATCATCGGCTCCCCGGGCCCAGTCCAGCCGGTGGCCAAACGCTGGCCTCGGAGACGCCGGCAGGCCAGAGCGAATCGCCAGGCGTAGAGGGCGACAATTGGCCAGCCGCTGAGTACCACCAGGGCCAAGGTGGTGAGCTGTTCGGAAAGTGCAGACATGTTCGTGAACCCTCCATTCCATTCGAGAGACGGAAACGACTACACCCTACCGAGGCGGCTTGACGTTGTCAACTGTTGAATCCCTCGGCGGTAATCGGGAAGAAAAAAGCCCCAGCGTTAGCTGGAGCGTAGATCGGTCAGCGCGGAGCGAAGATCGATGCGAAGATACAGACGGAAGACTTCCAGAAAGGAACGGAACAGCGCTTGGTGGGGCGGTGAAGTTCTCAGTTGCTCCGGCAACCAAGCTTCCCCCTGCCGGACGTCACTTTGCAGCCGCAGCCAGCGTTCGTACAGGGCGAGCGCCAGATTGATCCGATAGCGCAGGTAGCGGGCGTCACCGCGCTTGAATCGGCGCCGACAGCCATGTTGGAAGTTCCAGCGGGCCAAGGTCTGCAGACGGTTCCAGGCCGTCTCGGGCTGAGCCAATTCTTCCGGGGTGAGGTGCGGCGCCAGGTGAAAGAATACGCCTTGCGCCAGGGGATACCCGGACCATTTCATCACGATCGGTCGCCCGCGGGGTTGGAACGACTCCGGGCGAGTCGGGTGGTAGACCAGATGCTCGAGCGTCAGCCCGTCGTAGACGAGCCGGGGGATCAGGTGGGACAGTCCGGCTTGGAAGGTCTCCAGATCGATAGTGAGGGGGGAAGCATTCGCCCGGACCATCGACAAGTGTACCTCCCGCTGCCAGAGGTTCCGGGTGGCGGCGCGGTGGACAAACCGTCGGAGCCTCCCGCGGACGGACCGCTCGGCTTCCACCGTCTCGGCCAGGGCGGCCAAGAAGGGGATTTCCAGTTGCGCCGGGAAGTCCCGCCCGAAACCGAACGGGCCGTGCAGTTTCCAGGGAAACCGATGATCAGCCCGCGTCAATCCCGGATGTCCGAAATTCCTCGTCTTCTCTCCACTCAAACGAACCTCCTTTTTCGCGGGATGAGAATGAACGGAATCAGTTTCAGAGTCGGCGACCCCTGAGGCTACCAGCTCGAACGCGGCTTGTCAAGCGCGGAGTGGGTTGATACAGTTTGGTTGTGGATCCGGCACTGACAACGATTCTGCTGATTGGCCTGGGACTGGTCGTGGTTGGGTTTGTGATCCTGGGCCAGCGACTGGCCGGTACGTCGAAGCTGTTACAAGACATGAAAGACCAGGCGGCGAGCAATCCGGCGGCCTTGTTGTTGAAAGAGGACCTCAAGGCGCTGAACGAGCGCATCGAACGTCAAACCGAGTCGGTTCAAAGATCCATCCAGTCCCAACTCGGCGAGAGCACCAGAATGTTTGGTGAAACGACCAAGATCGTCCGTGACGTCACCGAACGGTTGACGAAGCTGGATGAAACAAACCGCCAGGTGGTGAATTTTGCTGACCAGCTGAAACGCCTGCAAGACACGTTGAACAATCCAAAACAGCGTGGCGTGCTGGGGGAGTATTACCTGGAAACGGTTTTAAAAAACGTGCTGCCGCCAAAACACTACAAGTTGCAATACCGATTCCGCGACGGCGAGATCGTTGATGCGGCGATTTTTATTCAAGATAAGGTGATTCCTATCGATGCTAAATTCTCCCTGGAAAACTATAATCGGTTGGTCGAGCTGCCGGCTGGGTCGGAACATGAACGAATCGAAAAGCAGTTCAAACAGGACCTCAAGAACCGGATCGATGAAACGTCAAAATACATCCGTCCGGCCGAAAACACCATGGACTTCGCTTTCATGTTCATTCCAGCTGAAGCGATCTACTATGATTTGCTGGTCCACCAAGTCGGCCAAACCGGCGTGTCCTCGCGCGACTTGATCGACTACGCCTTCAAGGAGAAGCACGTCATCATCGTCTCGCCGACATCATTCTTTGCCTATCTGCAGACCGTCTTGCAGGGGTTGCGAGCCTTGCAGATTGAAGAATCAGCCAAGGAAATTAGGCAGAACATTGTAGTCTTGGCGAAACACTTGCAGTCATACGAAGGGTACATGGAACGACTAGGCAAGCAAATCGATACCACGCAGAACACCTATGAGGCAGCCCTGAAACAGTTCAAGAGCATCGACAAAGACGTGTTAAAGATCGCTGAGGCCGGAGAAAAAGCAGAGCCGGTAGTGTTGGAGAAGCCGAATGTGGAATAGTGGGTTTAGGATTTAGGGTTAAGGTTTTTGTTAAGTACTGGCATGAAGTCTTTCATCCTAAATCCTTAACCCAATGTACATCAGAATCTCCGGCGATCAAGACTTTCACAAACACAAGCACGGCATCGACGTCCGGCTTCAAAAAACAAGACGGCCGAGGGGCCGTCAGATTTAGCCGAACAACGAATCGAGTGCCCGTAGCATGGGGCCGAACGCGAGAACAACGAAGTCCAGGCTGGATTGGGCAAAACGATGCCAGAGGCCGGAATCCATCGCCTCGTATTCGTAGTCAAAGGACTGATCGCTGACCACTGATCCTCCCCTCCTTGGTCGAAACCGGAAAACCATACGACCGTAAGACTTTACGTGTTTCTCGTCAAGTGCTGCCGTGGCTAATCTTAGCGGAATTCTTTTTGCCGTCTTGAAAGATCATCAAAAAAGTAGTAGTCTGTAGGCGCCTTGAGAAGTGGATAACTACGCCCCCGGCATGACCAAGGACGCTCGTTCACCGTTCTGGCAGGCGCTGAACCTGGCCTGGGAACTGGGTTGGATGATAGTCGTGCCGCTGGTCATGTTCGGACTGGGAGGGCGGTTGGCCGACCGAACGTTGGGCACCTCGCCGTGGCTGCTGCTGAGCGGTATGGCGATTGCCGTCGCGGCTACAACCTTACTCCTGATTCGAAAATTTCGTCGTTTGCTCAAAGACATCGAACAAAGTTCCAACCGTTCGGACCGGAAGCCATGAATCTCTCGATCTCACTCGCGGCTGAACCGATCGCTCACGTGCTCGGCTTTCCGATCACCAATAGCATGATCGGCACTCTGGCAGCGGTGGCGGTTATTGCCATCGTGGCGCGGCGAGCGACTCGGCGCCTACAGGCTGTGCCTTCGCGCTGGCAAGTGGCGGCCGAAGCCACGGTCGATGGTCTGTTGGGACTGGTCGATTCGGTGACCAACGATCGTCAACAAACGCGGCGTTTTTTTCCGGTCGTGGCCACGATTTTCCTGTTCATCCTGACCATGAACTGGTTGGGTTTGTTGCCATTCTTCGGCCCCATTGGCTGGCGGGAAATCGAGCATGGTCGGGAAACGTTCGTGCCGTTCTTCCGCTCCGGGTCGGCTGATCTCAATATGACCCTGGCCATCGCCCTGATCTCAGTCATCGGAACTCAGGTCGTTGGGATCTTGGCGGTCGGGGCCAAGAAATACGGCCAGAAATTTCTGAATCTCAAGAATCCAATCTTTACCTTCGTTGGCCTGATCGAGTTCATTTCCGAGTTCACCAAGATGATCTCGTTCTCGTTCCGGTTATTCGGTAACATTTTCGCCGGCGAAGTGCTGCTGCTCGTCATTGCCAGCCTGGTCCCGTTACTGGCGCCGGTACCATTCTATTTTCTGGAGATTTTCGTCGGCCTGATTCAAGCCTTCGTTTTTGCCCTCCTCACGCTGGTGTTTTTCAAAATCGCGGCGACGGCCGAGGAACATTAATCGACGATGATGGGAACTTACTCATCTGATGAAAGGAACAAAGGACTATGACTGAAGATGTAGCCCGCCTCTTCGCCGCGGCCATCGCCATCGCGGTCGGCGCTATTGGCCCTGGTCTCGGCATCGGCATCTTGGCGGCCAAAGCGATGGAAGCCATCGGTCGGAATCCAGAAGCCGCTGGCAAAGTGCAGGTGGCGATGCTGATCGCCATGGCCTTTACGGAAGCGATTGCGATTTACGCCTTGGTGGTGGCGCTGATTATTAAGTTTGTATAAGGAGTAGAGGTGAGAGGTTTAAGGTAGGAGGTTAGTAGCCGGCATTCATTGAACTGTTATGGACGAACTCATCCGCACCCTCGGCATCGACTGGAAGCTGCTGGTGGCCAACACCATCACGTTTGGCATCGTCCTCTGGATCCTGCGGCGGTTTGCTTACCGGCCGATCATCAATCTCCTCGATCGACGCCGCCAAGCGATTGCCGATAGCTTAGCCAAGGCCAAGCAGTCCGCAGAAGAGTTCAAGGTCTGGCAACAAGAAAAGCAACGTCTCGTGGAAGAAGCCAAGACCGAAGCCTTGCGCCTGGTCCACCAGGCCGAGCGCCAAGCTGAAACACTCCGTCAGCAACAACTGGCTGAAACCCAGGCTGAGTCAGCGCGTCTCCTGGCCCGCACGAAAGATCAGCTGGCCCGCCAGCAGGCGCAGCTGGTGACCGAAGCCAAGCGTGAACTAGCTAGCCTGGTGGTACAGGCGACGGGCAAAGTGATCGATCAGGAACTCGATGAAGATCTCGATCGTCGGTTCTCTCGTCGTGCGCTCGAGGGGCTGAAATAACCACCGCCGTGAGAATAAAGTCTTACGAAGAATACATCGCCGACCTGTTGGACCATCCAGACATTCAACGCCTGCGGGAAACTCGGAATCATCACTGGAAACGCGATCGGTTTAGCCACTGCTATGCCGTCGGGAAACTATCGTACCGGCTGGCGGTTTTCTTTCACGCCAACGCCAATATCGCTGCTCGGGCAGGCTTTCTGCACGACTGGTACCATGGCCATATGCCGGAGCGTCGGCATTTCGTCAACGCTGATCAGCACCATTTCCGGATATCTCTGCAGGCGGCTAGCGCCTATGGTGAACATCCGACGGTCCTGCATGCAATCCGCACGCACTTCTGGCCTTGGGGCCGGATGTTGCCGAAGACACGGGAAGCGTGGATTGTGTGGTCGGCCGATAATCTGATCTGGGCGGTCGACTTGTGGCAGAGCGCAAAGATTGCCCTCCGCCAGCGGTGGTCAACCGGACCAGCGGCCCAATCATGAAGCGCCTGTCGGCCAGTCAATACGCAGAGGTTCTCTCCCAGTCCTGGAAGCGGGCCAAACCGAACCAACGTTGGCAGGTGGTGCGGAATGGAATCCTTCTGGTCTCGCGTCATCGCGCCGGCAAGTTATGGCCACGCATCTTCGCCCACCTTCGCCGACTGGAGGATCAAGCCGCCGGCCTCACTCGAGTGACCCTGACCACTGCCCGATCGATCAATCAAGCCGAATGGGCGGCGCGGCTGCAAAAGTACCTTGGCCAAGTGACCGTTGATGCAATTCTTGATCCGCCGCTCCGCGGCGGCTGGCAGCTACGCCACGGCGACACCTTCATCGATAGTTCCATCGCCACCCGTCTCAAAAGGTTACAGACCCACTGGTCTCAGACCTGACCGCCATGTCTGAATCGCTGATTGACCAACTGACGGCGGGACTTCAGAGTTTCCAAACTACCGCCAAACGCGAACACGTGGGGACGGTGCTTGAAGTTGGTGATGGAATTGCCCGGGTGGCTGGTTTGGGCCAGGTGCGTTCATCGGAGATGGTCGAGTTTGTCAACGGTGTGCCGGGAGTCGTACTCAACCTTGAGGAGGACACCGTCGGCGTTATTCTCCTCGGCTCTGATGTCGGTATTGCCGAAGGCCAGATGGTCAAAGCCACCGGTCAACTACTCGAAGTGCCAGTCGGTCCGGCCGTCACTGGTCGGGTCGTCAACCCGCTCGGGCAGCCGCTTGACGGTCAAGGTCGGATAGCAGCCAACCAAACGTATCCGGTGGAGAAAATCGCGCCGGGAGTGATGAGCCGTCAATCAGTCAATACGCCGCTGCAAACTGGCCTCAAGGCGATTGACGCGATGATCCCGATCGGCCGCGGCCAGCGCGAACTCATCATTGGCGATCGTCAAACCGGCAAAACCGCGATTGCCATCGATACCATCATCAACCAGGCCGGGCAACAAGTCGTTTGTTTCTACGTCGCTATTGGGCAGAAGGAATCGAAAGTGGCCCGGATTGTCGCCAAGTTGCAAGCGACGGGAGCGATGGAATACACGACGGTGGTCGTGGCTGGCGCCTCAGATCCGGCGGCCCTATCGTACTTGGCGCCCTACGCTGGCTGCGCCATGGGTGAGTATTTCATGGACCAGGGCCAGGACGTCCTGGTGGTCTATGACGATTTGTCGAAACACGCCTGGGCCTATCGTCAGGTGTCGCTCCTCCTCCGCCGGCCACCTGGTCGGGAAGCGTATCCCGGTGATATTTTCTACGTTCACTCCCGGCTGTTGGAGCGGGCGGCCAAGCTCAGTCCAGAACACGGCGGCGGCTCGTTGACCGCGTTGCCGATCATTGAAACCCAGGCCGGTGACGTTTCCGCCTACATTCCGACCAACGTCATTTCCATCACCGACGGTCAGATTTACCTGGAATCAGATCTTTTCTATCAAGGCATCCGGCCAGCACTCAATGTTGGGTTGTCCGTGTCGCGGGTCGGTTCGGCCGCCCAGACGCCAGCCATGAAAAAGGTGGCCGGCCAGATTCGTTTAGCCTTAGCCCAGTATCGCGAATTGGCCGCCTTTGCCCAGTTTGGTTCGGAACTCGATGAATCGACCCGTCAGCAGCTTGATCGCGGAAAACGAATCACGGAAATCCTGAAGCAGGGACAATACCAGCCAATGTCTGCGCCACATCAGGTGGCGATTCTCTATGCTGCCAATCAGGGGCACCTAGACCGGGTAGCTGTCGAATCGCTGTCGCAATGGGAACATGATTTCCATCGCTGGCTCGACACGAGTGGACAACAGTGGCAGCAATCTTTGATGAAATCTGGAAATTTGTCTGAGGACTTGGAGCAGCAACTGAACAAACTGATCAAGGATTTTTCCAGTCCCCATGGCTAGCTCGACGCGCGACATCCGACGACGCATCCGGTCGGTCCAGAACACAAAGAAGATCACCAAGGCTATGGAATTGGTAGCCAGTGCCAAAATGCGGAAGGTCACCCAAGCCTTGCTCAACACCCGGCCCTACACCGATTTGGCTTGGCAGCTCTTGCAGAGCGTCTCGACCCGAACCGACCCCGACCTTCATCCATTGTTGCATCGCCGTCTACCCATTCGCCGCCAAGGACTGGTCGTCATCAGCACTAACCGCGGCTTGGTTGGAGCCTTCAATACCAATCTCATCGCCACCGCGCTGGGCTACGGCCGGCGCGCGAAAGATGATCAGGTGGAATCAGATCTTATTCTCGTTGGGACCAAGGGTCGACCACTAGCATATCGCTACGGATTTCATGCCGCCGCTGATTTTCCCAAGACCGATGTAGTGACGAGTGTGCTGGCGATCCGACCGCTGGCAAGATTTGTGCTGGAAGAATTCCGGCGCGGGGTCTATGATCGGATCAGCGTTGTGTTCATGGACTTCCGCTCAACCTTAAGTCAAGTGACGCGGATCAGGCAACTCTTGCCCCTCGATCGTGAGGCGTTTGCCATCGGTCCCCATGATGCGGCACCGGCCCGGATCCCGACGGAACAAATCTTTGAACCGGATGCCGACGTCGTCCTGGAAGTACTCCTCTGGCGCTTAGTTGAAGTCCAGCTCTATCGCGCTTTGCTCGAAACCAACGCCTCAGAACAAGCCGCGCGAATGATGGCCATGCGCAACGCCACCGATTCAGCCGGCGAACTAATCGATGATTTGACGCTGACTTTTAACCAAGTTCGCCAGGCCGCGATCACTCAAGATTTGGCAGAAATATCCGCCGGTCGCGCGGCGCTAGACACATAAGCTCGATGCCCAAAGAGAATCTCACCGGCACCATCCACCAAGTCATCGGCCCCGTCGTCGACGTCAAGTTTAATGATCAGTTGCCAGAGCTACTAACCGCGCTCCAAGTCGAACGTCGGGGCCAAGGACCGCTAACCCTCGAAGTCCAACAGCACGTCGGCAACAATGTCGTGCGGACAGTGGCCATGTCCTCGACCGACGGGCTCCAACGAGGGCAGACGGTAGTCGCCACCGGCCAGCCGATCACCGTCCCGGTCGGCCCAGCCACCCTCGGCCGGATGCTTGATGTCACCGGCCAACCGATTGATGGTCAACCCGCACCGAAAACGAAGACCACGGCGCCCATCCACCGCGAGGCGCCGACATTTACCGAGCAGTCAGTCAAAACCGAAGTGTTTGAGACTGGCATCAAAGTCATCGACCTCATCGCGCCGTTCGTGAAAGGTGGGAAAGTGGGATTATTCGGTGGCGCGGGTGTCGGTAAGACCGTCGTCATTACCGAACTGATCCGAAATATTGGGGCCGAGCACGGCGGCTATTCGGTTTTCGCCGGGGTCGGTGAGCGGACTCGTGAAGGCAATGACCTCTATCACGAAATGAAAGAATCCGGGGTGTTAAAGAAAACGGCCCTCGTGTTTGGCCAAATGAATGAACCGCCGGGGGCCCGGCAGCGGGTTGGTCTCACTGGGCTGACCCTGGCTGAGTATTTCCGCGATCAAGAGGGGAAGGATATACTGCTCTTCATCGACAACATCTTCCGCTTCACCCAAGCCGGATCCGAAGTCTCGGCGCTCATGGGACGCATTCCCTCAGCCGTCGGCTATCAACCAAACTTGGCCGAAGAAATGGGCACCCTCCAAGAACGGATTACTTCGACCACCAAAGGGTCGATCACCTCAGTCCAGGCTGTCTATGTTCCAGCTGATGACCTGACCGACCCAGCGCCGGCCACCACCTTCGGCCACCTCGACTCGACCGTTGTGCTCAGTCGATCCCTGGCCGAGCTCGGGATCTACCCCGCCGTCGATCCGCTCGATTCGACCTCGACTATTCTCGACCCGATGATTATTGGGCAGGAACACTACGATCTGGCCCGCGGCGTGCAGCGCGTCTTGCAACGCTACAAAGACCTGCAAGACATTATTGCCATTCTCGGCGTGGAAGAGTTATCGGAAGAAGACAAGCTGACCGTGGCGCGGGCACGGAAGATTCAGCGCTTCTTGTCGCAACCGTTCTTCGTGGCCGAAGTCTTCACCGGCGTGCCGGGGCAATACGTGCCGCTGGAGGAAACGATCCGCGGTTTTCGAGAGATTCTGGACGGCAAACATGACGATGTACCGGAGCAGCAGTTTTATATGAAGGGGTCGATCGATCAAGTGAAAAAAGACGGGCGCAAATAATTATTACCTGTCGATTGGCTACCTCTTTTCGCCTCGTCATCACCACTCCCGAACGTGTCGTCTACGAAAACGTCGTTGAAAGTGTTACCTTACCAACCACAGAAGGTGAAATCACGGTCTTAGCTCAGCACATGCCTTTGGTGGCGGTCCTCAAGCCGGGGGCCATGATCATCCGCCAGGACAGTCAAGAACACCCATATGCCATCGGCGGCGGTTTTGTGGAGGTCGATGGCCAGAAACTTACAGTTTTGGCGGACACGGCCGAGCACGTGGAAGAGATTGATGAACAACGGGCTGAAGAGGCACGACAGCGGGCCGAGCAGTTGAAGCAGGCGAAGCATGTCGATGTTGAGGAGTACGCCGGGATGCTGGCCAAGCTCGAACGCGACTTGGCCCGGCTGCATGTGATCCGGCGTTTCCGCCATCGCGGACACCACGGAATCACGCACGAGGGGGTTCGGCCGGAATAGAGCTGATCCAATTCTGACGGGATTGACAAACCTCTTTGGACCAGGTAGTATCGGTGGTCCCGGCTTTTTGTTGGTTCTTTTGTTGCCCGATCGCACCCGCACAAGGAGGGTACCCTGACAGATTCCAAAGTTGTCAGCCTACTGCAACTTTACCGTAGGCTTGTCAGAGCGCACGGTTCCGTGGACGAGGTCACTGACCGCCACCCGCAGTACCGGCATGAAGAGGGCGGCCTGGCACGTTATGACCACCGAGTTTACCCGGTCATCAAGGAGGGTTGATGTTCCATCCGTCAGAACCGCAGCCGGCCGGGGCGTTAGTTAGTGTGGCCCTAGCCGACCGAGGCGTCTACACTAAGCTCCGTCGGCCTTCCGGAACGTACACGCTGGTCGGCGTCAACGACTGCAATGACGACCGGACGTACTGGAACAAGAAGGAGGAGATTGAACGCGTCGTTCGTTGTCTGACCCTGCCGGTTCCGTTCTTCGGCGGCATCACCCGCCTGTCTCCTCGCTGTCCTGACTACCGTCTCAGTGATGCCCGCTTCATGCTCGGGGAGTTCCGGACCGCCGTTGAGAAACGCGGAATCAGGATTTTTTTCGCCGGGGCCCACGGTGAAGAATGCGGTTGGTGTGCCGAGGAGGGCGTGACTGTCGCCCAGCGGCAGTGGCTGTCTCGCGATGGTCAACGAGTCATTCTCCGGGCGGCCGAGGAGGAACAGTGGACCCCGGAACCGATCAGAGTTTGCATCACCTGGCACCGTCGTTACGACAAGCTTGGCCGCGAACATCAGAAAACGCGCGTCATCGCCTGCCGACATTCACTCTTCGACGAGTTGCCGATCACAACGGTCATGCGCTCCAGCGATCGGCAGTTTCTGGAGCGCGTGGCGCCGGGGCTACTCGATCTGGTGGCCGCCTAACGGCTCACTTGCTCCCGCCCTTTTGGACTGGTAGACTACCAGTCCGTTTTTTATTCCAAACGATGCCACACCAAGCGAAAGCCCTCGTTCTCCACTGCCTCGATTTCCGATTCATTCACGAAATCGTGCATTTCATGAAGCAACGGGGATTACTTGATCAGTACGACGATGTGTCTGTGGCTGGAGCTGCCAAAAACCTGGTTGACCCCAATCATCCGACCGACCGAGAGTTTATCCTGCGGCAAATCAAGATCGCCAAACACCTCCATCAGATTGAGGAAGTGATCATCATCAACCACCGCGATTGCGGGGCATATGGGAAGATTTTTCCCGATGAATCAGCCGAGATCGAACGACACCGCGCAGATTTGATAGAAGCCAAGAAGCTGGTTCAACAAACCGCACCGGATGTTAGAGTCGGCACCTTTCTGGCGACCTTGGAAAGGAAAGGGGGGGTGGCGTTTAAGGAAATTCATTAGACTGAGGGAGCGACCTGTAACTTCATGTTAGTCACCGCTTGACATCGCTGGGAGCTAGCGTTATCCTTGCCCCACCATGCCGCTCACGAATCAAGACCTCAAAGGCATTCGGGAGATAGTCGTTAAAGAAGTCGAGCCGATTAAGCGAGATACCAGAGACATCAAGCACGATCTTCGTCTCCTGACGACGACTGTCGATGGCGTCGTGAAAATTGTCCGCCGGCATGACGAAGAATGGCTGGTGCTTCGGGCCCAACACGAAAAAATCCGCGACATCCTGGTCAAGAAGGGGATCGCCACCGAAGACGAGTTGGCGATTGCGTAAGTCTAAGGATGCCGTTCTGCTCCTGCCGAACAGGTGATTTTTGTAACCGCGAAGTTGACATAGCGTTATTCGGGCTTAACCACGCTAGAAGTGGCCGAGATGGCGGTGCGAAAAAACTAAGAATTTAAGCTTCCTCTAACTCTTTCGGGAAAACCACTGTCGCTCAAATTCTAACGGATTTGACTTTCTTGTCATCGAAGCGTAAGAAGGGTGAGTCGATCTTTCCAAGGGGGGATGATGCGATTACTTGGTGCTTGTCCAGCATGTGGGGCCGAAGACACGATGGCCAGTGGAGAACGATACACCGATGATGCTGGCCGGATTACCTGCCAATCATGTCAAGAGCAATGGCCGGAGTGGATGCGGCTACTCGATGAGGAGCGGCAACGCGGGCGCCAGCCCATTTGGGTTGATGTTGACCGAAACAAAGTTGGCGTCAGGGTTGCCATCGGTATCCTCGACTGGCCAGCCAGACGTACCGTCATTCGGGTCGCCAACGCGGCCGTCATCGAACACTTCGGTTTCAGTGTCACGTATGCGACCGAAGGCGGTGTCGAAGGCTTACTGGACGACGAACCGATCGAACTCCGTAACTTCGATGACAAGATCGGGCTGTTCGACGAGCACCAGTTTCCGGACAACCCAGGGTGCCAGCGGATTCTGGAGTGGTATGGAGGCCTGATGCGCGTTCTGTTCGAGAACGTACTGGTTGTCAACGGTCAGAACCTCGGTCGGGGCAGAATCCTCAAGCTCGACTCGTCCGATCCTGATTACCAGCGGAACGTCCACGGCCTGCTCTGGCTAACGCTCTACGCGCACAGCGGCCAAGCAGACTTTCCGGAGCGGGTCTTCGGGCGTTTGCGGGAGCTGGATCGCGGCTTCGCTGGTAGCTACCTGGCCGGACTGACCGACGCCGAAATCGTCGCCTTCTACGTTCCGCCACCAGGGTTGGCTTCTGGTCGACCTCGATGACGACTCTTTCTCTGCTCCCACGGGCTATGACCTCGTGGGGCTTTTTCTGTTCGTGGTAGAATAACGCCATGCCCGGCGTCATTCCTGAAAAAGTAAATAAAGAACAACAAGCCGCCATCACGCACGGCCGCGGGCCCTTATTGATCGTCGCCGGGGCTGGAACTGGGAAAACCACCGTTATTACCGAACGGCTGGCGCATTTGATTATGAATGAACATGTGCCGTCGGATAGCATCTTAGCCCTGACCTTTACTGACAAAGCTGCCGGCGAAATGCAAGATCGGGTGGAACGGATTTTGCCGTTCGGTTACCTCGACTTGTGGGTCATGACGTTTCACAGTTTCGGGCAGCGACTGCTGCAGGCGCACGCGCTCGATATCGGTTTATCAAACGATTTTAAGCTATTGTCGCAAACCGACCAGTGGCTGTTGATCCGTGAACATCTTGATGCATTCGCCCTGGATTATTACCGACCACTTGGCAACCCGACAAAGTTTATTTCCGCGCTTGTGAAACACTTCTCGCGCCTCAAAGACGAAGATATTTCGCCGTCCGAATACTTGAAGTACGCTAAATCAGCGGCCAAGGGCAAAAAGGGATTGACGGCTGACCGGGCCGAGGCGGATCGAGTTTTGGAACTAGCTAAGGCCTACGAACGGTACAACCAACTGCTGCTGGACAGCAACGCCCTCGATTTTGGCGACTTGATCTTGTACTGCTTGCGGTTGCTGCGTGGGCGCCCGGCCATTCTCCAAAAATATCAGCAGCAATTTCAGTATGTTCTCGTCGACGAATTTCAGGACACGAACTGGGCGCAGTATGAGTTGATTAAGTTAATTGGTGCAGCGAGGAATAACTTGACCGTCGTGGGTGACGATGACCAGTCGATTTATAAGTTCCGCGGGGCGTCAGTCTCCAACATCTTGGGGTTCAAGAAAGATTTCCCGGAGTCAAGGGTGGTTGTCTTAACCAAGAACTACCGGACGAAACAGTCAATCCTCGATGTAGCTCATGCCTTCATCCAAAAAAACAATCCTGATCGGCTCGAGGCAAAACAACAACTCGTGGATGGCACCGCGGTGGTGAAGAAACTCAAAGCCCAGCGTGAAGGAAAGGGTGAGATTGGCGACATTCGTGTTGATACCCAAGAAGCTGAAGCGCGTGGAGCAGCGGAGAAGATTGAGGGTTTACGGTTAAGGAATAAGGGTTTAGGCTGGGATTCTTTTTGTGTTCTCGTGCGGGCGAATGACCATGCCCAAATGTTTGTCAATGAGTTTGAACGCCGCGGCTGGCCTTACGTCTTCCTGGCGGCCCGCGGGTTGTTTACCAAGCCGCTGGTGCTGGACGTGCTGGCCTATCTGCGACTACTCGACAACTACCACGAGAACGCCGCACTCTATCGGGTCCTGGCCATGCCCATCTGGGGTATTGACCACGGCGATGTGGTTGAACTGTCGTACCGAGCCAAGAAGAAAACGCGGTCGTTGTTCGAACAGCTGCAGCACGATGATGTAGCCTGCAGCGACGCAAGTCGCCACGGGATCGCCAGGTTGAAGCAGCTAGTGGCCAAGCATACCGAACTGGCGAACACGAAGCCCGTCGGCGAAGTGTTACTCCATTTCCTCAACGACTCGGGCTATTTACAGTCGATCACGAAAGAAGAATCGGTTCAGTCTCAGCAGCAGGTCGCGCTGCTGAGACAAGTGTTCAAACTCATTGAGATCTTCCAACACGGCGAGCGTCCGGCGACGGTCAAAACATTCTTGCGGTACATCGACCATGTTACGGAATCCGGCGATAGCGGCGGTCTCGAGCATGATTTGGGAACATCGAGTCCGGACACCATCAAAATCATGACCATCCACTCGGCCAAAGGGCTGGAGTTTCCTTATGTGTTCATCGGCAACGTCGTGGAGCAGCGTTTTCCCGGCCTGGACCGCAAAGATCCGATCCCAGTACCTGATGCCCTGGTCCGAGAAATCCTGCCCCAAGGCGACGCCCACGTGCAGGAAGAACGACGGTTGATGTATGTGGCGATTACCCGCGCCCGGGACGGCGTGTTCTTCACCCTGGCCGAAGACTATGGCGGGCAGCGGCGGAAAAAGCCGTCACCGTTTCTGTATGAATTGGGATTATTAACTCCGCCGGCTGAAGTCGGCACTGGGCCCGGCGCCGCGAGGAAACGACCGCCGCCCGATCGTCAATTCCGCCCCACCCCACCTGAGAAGAAAGAGCTTGCGGCCTACGCCAAACGAGAAAAAAGCTTCAGCTTCACCAAGCTGGCAACCTACAACGAATGCCCCTGGAAGTACCGCTACGCCTTCGTGCTCCAGGTGCCGAAAAAGGGGAGTCATGTTTTATCGTATGGCTCCTCGATCCATCAAACGCTCTACAACTTCTTCATGCTCTGGAAGGAGCGGCAGAAGAACAAAGGCGACAGCAAAGAATTAGTCACCTTACCGGAACTTTGGACAATCTACGATCGATCATTCATCGACGAATGGTATCCGACGAAAGCGGAACGCAAAAAGTACTATCAACAAGGGAAGGATGCGTTATCGATGTGGTACGAGAAAACGACCAAGGCCATGCCGAACGTGCTTCGGCTGGAGCAAACATTCAATCTCAAAGTCGATCAGTTTGTGATTAGCGGTAAGATTGACCGGGTTGATGACTACGAGACCACGAATTCAGATAACGAATCTACGAATGTGGCAGACGAATCTGCGCATAAACGGGAAGTAAGGATTGTCGACTACAAAACAGGAAAAATGAAAGAAAAATTTGAAAAAGACGATAAGTACCAGCTGCTCATCTACGCTTTAGCGGCGCAAGACCCATCGATTCTCAACGCTGAGGTGAAAGAACTGGCATACTACTTCATCGATGCGAACGAAGCCAAGACCATGAAACCGTCAGCCAGGGATTCAGCCACCACGCTCGACTGGATTCGGGGCACGGTCAAGAAAATCCAGTCTGGCGATTTTCGGGCCACGCCGAGTCCGATGGTTTGTAGGTTTTGTGATTACAGAGAAATCTGTGAATTTAGAGCCGTCTAAGGGTTTATGAACAAGTATCCGACCTACAGGCAAATCATACGTTTCATGGAGGAAGCAAAACACAATGGTTATGATGCCGAGGCGCGAAGCCTGAAAAGGAAAACCAGGCCGGGTGTAGATATCTTGCAATATCCTCGCGGCGGCAGACCACGGACCAGACGGTGGTTTTGGGAGGATGTGTGGGTTGGGTCAAATCCTTTCAGCGGCGTAACGACAGTTTGGTATCGGGCGCGACCGTGTTGGCAGACGCACTACTGGGGATATGTCGTGAAATCAGAAGACAGCGAGCAGGTTTACAAATTCTTGCGGTGGGCGCGTCGACAGCGGTGGCAACGAAAGAAAGCCAGCCTCATTGAAGGTGACGCAAGCTTCGCGGGGCTTCGCTATGAAGTTTCAGAAATCGCCCTCGCGCGGGCATTCAGTTCGATCCAAAAGCATGAAATCATATATCGGCGCCGTACGCTGATCGCTGAGGTGATGGAGGTTAAAGGTATTTGTCGATAGGGGTTCGGTGCGTAGCGCGGCTGCCAAAAGATTGCGAGTTTCGGACGATAAAAAAAATCCCACATCGAGTGATGGGGGGTAAGACTTGGAGCTCGGGGCCGGATTTGGCATGGCCCTGGGCGTCGCCGTTCCTTCGAAACATGGCGACGCCCGTCGCGTCGGGACGCAGATGAAGCAGTTCATCTGCTTTGTTCCTCAACCCGCCGCGACCCGGCGACCATCTGATTACGAATCAGACGCTCTACCGGGCTAAGCTACCCGAGCTGACAGGTTGAAGCGCCTGAGAGGAACGTCCACCGCACCTCGATGGGTGCGGGGTGGAAAACTCCGGCAACCACCTTGGCAAGGTGTGACTCTCCAAGCTGAGCGACAGGCGCTAAAGGAACGTGATCAGGATGTTGGTGGGCATACGAGGCGGCGGGGATGGGATTCGAACCCATGGGCCCCAGATTCTCAAGGAGGCATTCCGCATTGCGGACACAGCTTGAGATTCTGCATCGTGGCTCTGGGACCTACCGACCCGCGTAGTCGGCATCTCATCATCCTCTCGAGCACCCCGCCGCAAACAACCCGTACAACCTAGCGCTGTTGGTCGTCTGTTGTCAAGGCGCCAACCACGGAAAAATCCCCCGCCGGCTAGGCAGGGGTTACGGATCGATTTGATCCAGCGTCAGGACGACCTGGCGGCATTCGTGCCCGCGGGCCCGGACATGAATGGCCAGGAATCCGTCCACCATCTGATAGATGATCCGGCGTCCCCGACCACGCGGCGCGGTACTAAGGGTCAACGGTCGGCGGATCTGCTGGGTTCGCGGCAGGGCTGGTCGCGCTCGATTGAGGCGGGGTGCGTTGTCGATCGAGCAACTGAAATGTCGCAGCCCCGAGAACCCCACGGCCAGAAACAGGAACTGGATCCGTCCTGGTTGGCGTCCGTGCTGGACGGCGTTGGTGGTCGCCTCGGCCACGGCTAGGCTGAACCGGATGAGGTTGTCCTCGGTCATGCCATTCCGCCGAGCAAAGCGGCGGACAAAATGGTCCACTCGTTCGACGACTGGGAACGAGGCCGGCAACCGGAATCGGCGGCACCTGACGACGGGGCGGGATTGGGTGGCTCTGATGGCCAAGCCGATCGCCGACGCCATCTTGTACCGGCGCGTTTCAATAGACGAAGCCAGCCGCACCACCAGGATCACCTCCTTTGGGTTGATGATGGAAAGGGCTTCTGTTTTTGGTCTACGCCGACTGTTTTCCGTTGTCAAGGGCTGGCAAAATCGTTATACTGAACTGGTCGTATGTCGTTGGCGAAATTCCTGATCATCCTTGGCGCCGGCACGATCATGTCGTGGACCGCTTGGTGGCTGGTCTTGACGACGCTCAACCCATTCACGAATGGCGCGGTCGCTCCGGCCCTGTTCTATCTCAGCTTGTGGTTGGCTCTACTCGGCACGATTACCCTGCTCGGATTTTTCGTTCGCTACTGGCTCGATCGAGAGAAAGTACTTTTTCGACAGGTCGAGATTGCGCTCCGGGAAGCAATCATTCTCAGCAGCGGGACAATCCTGGCCCTCCTCCTCCAGGCTGCTCGCCTGCTCCGGTGGTGGACGGCGGTCGTCCTGGCGCTGCTGGTGCTGATGGTTGAGTTCTTCTACCTCGCCACCGACAGCCGCCGCATCAGGAATCCATGATCATTCGACTGACGCCAGCGTATCTAAGGGCACTCGAACAGGCGGCCAGCATCGCCGTTCGTCAAGCCGCCACTTTGCCGGCACTGGAGGCGGTGCGGGTTGAGTATCTTGGGCGGCGAGGTAAGATCACCACCGCGCTGCAGACGCTGCCACATCTCCCGCTGGAGGAACGGCGTGGTCTTGGGCGGCAAGCCAATGAGGTCAAACGGCGCATCGAAGCATTACTCATCGAACGGCGGCGGAGTCTACCGACGAGCGACCGCCCCATTGATCGCTCGCTGCCCGTCGGACGTCCGGAACGCGGTCACCTCCATCCGCTGACGTTATTCAGTCGGCGGGTGATGGAGATTTGGCGGAGTTTCGGTTACGACGTCTACGAAGGCCCGGAGCTCGAGGAAGCGAAGACTAATTTCGACGATCTGAACGTGCCGCCTGACCATCCGGCCCGAGATGTACAAGACACGTTCTTTATCCAGGATCACCCGGAGCTTGTTCTCCGTACCCATACCTCGACCGTCCAAATTCGGTGGCCAAAAAGTTACGGCGTCAAACCACCCTTCAAAGTCGTTGAAATCGGCAAAGTCTACCGACACGAAGCGACCGATGCCACGCACGAGTCTATGTTCTTTCAGTGCGATGGCGTGTTGGTCGATCGGCAAGTGACGATGGCCCACCTAGTGACGACCTTGAAAGCCTTCATGGATCGACTCTATCCGGGGAAACCGAGCCGTATCCGCCCGAGTTTCTTCCCATTTGTCGAACCGGGGATCGAACTCGATCTGTGGTGGAAACAGCCAAGCAAGCCGGGTCAATGGCTAGAAATCCTCGGGGCTGGCCTGGTCCATCCGAATGTCGTTCGGTCGATGGGCTTGAAGCCGAACCAGTGGCAAGGCTTTGCCTTTGGGATGGGCCTTGATCGCCTGGCCATGCTCGAGTATGGCATCCCTGACATCCGACTCTTCTACAGCGGTAATTTGGAATTCTTACAGCAGTTTTGATGTTCCCCGTTAGACGTCCGCTACCCACTACGATTTGTCTGTTTCGGCCTCAGAGCCTTGAATTAGATAACGTCTAACGGGATGCTCTTACCCCTCTCTTGGCTGAAAGAATTCTTGCCCCGCTTGCCGCCGACTCCGAAGTTGGTGGCGACGTTGATGATGCACGGGCTGGAAGTCGAGCAGCTGATTGATCGACGCGGTCAGTTCGAGAAGTTTGTGGTCGGCAAAATCGTTTCCATCAAGCCGCATCCGAATGCCGACAAACTGCAGTTGGCCGAGGTCGTAACCAAGCCCGGCGACCGACCACGCCAGATCGTCTGCGGCGCGCCGAATATCGCAGTTGGCCAAAAGGTCCCAGTGGCATTGGTGGGGGCGAAACTCGCCAACGGCCAAATCGTCGAATCGCGAACCATCCGTGGCGTTCAGTCAGGTGGTATGATCTGCGCCGAGGATGAACTTGGACTAGGATACAATCATGCCGGGGTCCTGGTTCTGGATACCGCGATCAAAGTCGGAACGCCGTTGGGGCGCGTGCTCGGGGCGTCGGACGTTATTCTCGACCTGGCCATCCCGGCCAATCGGGCGGATTTGCTGTCGGTGCGAGGATTGGCGCGGGAAATAGGAACCATACTCGGAACGACTCCAAAACTAACCTCACCGGCACCGCCCCGAGCCAAACGTCCGGCCGGGCGATCGGTGGCGGTCCAAGTTCTGGCACCCAAACAATGTCCGGTTTACATGGCGCGAGTCATCCACGGCGTAACACTCGGTCCGTCACCCGCTTGGTTACAGCAACGTCTCCGCTCGGCCGGCATGCGGCCGATCAACGCCGTGGTCGACGCCACGAACTACATCATGCTGGAGTACGGCCAGCCGCTCCATGCCTTCGACGCCGCCAAAGTGTCAGACGGAAGAATTGTGGTCCGGACCGCGCGGGTGGGTGAGAAACTCGTCACGCTTGATGCCCAGACGCGCGGGCTGGATCCGAGTATGCTCGTCATCGCCGACCCGCGCGGCCCGACCGCCTTGGCCGGGATCATGGGCGGACGCGATTCGGAGGTGTCCGATGCGACCAAGGACATCATCATCGAAGCGGCTATTTTTGATTCGATCTCGATCCGCCGGACGTCGCGGAAGCTTGGTTTAGTCTCCGAAGCGTCAAAACGGTTCGAACGCGGACTGTGGCAAAGTTTGCCGGAGGAAGCGAGCGAAGCTGCATCGTCATTCATCGTTGAACTTTGCGGCGGAACGTTGGAACAGGGGAGTGTCCGGGTTGGCGGTGTGAAGTCAAAATCCAAAATCATCACCTTCAACCCAAAGTACGTCAAGGAACGCCTAGGGACGAACATTGCCGCCGCGAAAAGCAAAGCCACCTTAGGCAAACTTGGTTTCAAGGTAGCTGGGTCGAAGTCATGGAAGGTCACGGTGCCGGAGTGGCGGCTTGACGCGACCGTTCCCGAGGACCTCGTGGATGAAGTGGGGCGGATGGTGGGATACGAGCATCTTCTGGAGTCGTGGCCGACGGCGCCGTCGATCCCCAAACCATTACCATTCTCACTTGTCTTGAAGGATCAGCTGAGAGACACGCTGGCTCGTTTAGGTTTTCTTGAGGTTATCACCCATACGTATTACGGTGGAGACGAGAGTTCCAATGCCGGAGACCGCAACGCACACGTAAGAGTCGCGAACCCGCTTGATCAGACGCAGCAATACCTTCGGCTGAGCCTCAAACCCGGTATCCGCCGTATTCTTATGTCCGCCGCGGATGCGGGGCACGATACAAGGATTTTTGAGGTCGGGCGTGTGTTTGGCAAAGAGATGAAACTTCAACCATGGATTCTGGCCCTTGGGCGATGTCACAAAACCGGGGGCGGTCTTGGGCTTGAAGAGGACCTACGGTTATTCCAGGAAGCGCTTGGAGTGACGGGTTTGCTGCGCCCGATCGCACACGACCAAATGAAAGGACGGGATCTCGAATGGGTAGAATTCAATCTCGACGACATCAACCAAGGGTGGGGGCCGAAAAAATACCAGGCCCGATCGAAATTTCCGTCAGTCAAAAGAGATATTTCTCTTTGGATTCCCCGCCGGTTATCGGCCCCGAGTATTCATGAAACATTGCGCCGGCTGGGCGGAGGACTCCTGACGACCATTAGGAAAATCGATCAATTTCAGCAAGGGCAGCAGCAGAGCCTGACCTTCGAACTCATCTTTCAATCCCCCGACCGGACCTTAATGAAAGCCGAGGTTGACAAACTCGAAGCCACGATCAAAGATGGGCTGGTGAAGCTTGGCGCCACAATCCGTTAATTCTCAGACCATGGTTATCCACCCCGAGATTTCCCTGCCCTGGACAGAACAGGGGATTGAAGCCTGGGCACGGTACTCAGCCAAGGATCTGGAAGCCATCCCCGATCAGGAGCTGGGGCGCTTTGAACGCCGACTGGTATCGGAGCTGCAGGCAGCCGGCGTGGATAAGGCCCGGACCCTGGGCGAGGTCTTGGAACGAACCGGCCACAAGGCCCGGGCCGAAGGCAAGCGGTTCCGGGCCAAGCCGATCGCACCCGCCGATCTCCGCTGGAATATCGCGGAACAGCTCCGGGAATATCGCCGCCTGCAGGAGGATCGCCGATCGGTTTCCCTGGCTGAACAAAATCGTCGCCTGGCAGCTCGGGCTGACCATCTAGCCGAAGCACGATTTCGCGAGTGGACGACGGAACGTGACCCACGCGGTCGCGACGGCCACCCAATCGAGTATCGGCTCGAGGACGCGGCCCGGGTCGGGCGGGTGGAACAAGTGCGGCAGGCCCAATCAGAACGGGGCCAAAGATTCTTTGAAGTCACGGACCGGCTCGAGTCGGCTTTCTTCCCGTGGTTGGAACGAGCCCGCGTGTTCGGTGAACGGACCCTCGTGGAATCGCACCCGACCACAAAGTTTGACGACTATGTCCGGGGCGTGGACGCGGTCGTACGCCTGGAATTCGTTGATGGCAAGGGGCAGGCGCGGCAGGTTAGCCTTGGCATCGATTTCACCATCGGCGCCAGCGAAGAGCAGATCGCCGCAAAATTGCAGCGCCTGGTTGAACAACCCCACGATCAGCTGAAATACGGCACCGAGCATCTCGCGGCCGGGGAGTGGTTCTATCGCGGGGTGTTATCGATCGATCCGGGCCGCGCGGAACGCATGTATCGCCACCTGGCGCTGCTTGATGCGGCGGCTGACCAGCCGGGTACTGATTTCGCCACGCTGGAGAAAGCCGAACGGCTGGCGGCGCAGTATCGGGATCCAGCCGTCTTTCGGGGGATGGTGGTCGAAGAGTTGTCAGCGCAGATTGCACTCGAACGAAAGGTGTTGGCCGGCCGGCAGGCCGATCCCGCCGTCTTGGATGAGCTGCTGGCGTTGGAGCAGCATCTGGCCGGCCTGGCGCAAGAACAAAAAACCCTCCACCAGGATGCCCAGGCGGAGGTGGTGCGGGAAGGACTCAGCCATTTCTACCGCACGAGAGACGGTGCCTTTATCGCCCGCGTGCAAGCGGGCGAGTTCCGGCTGACGTCGAGCGAGTCAGACGTCGACGAACCCGCTGCAGTCTCCTGAAGGTACGGTCTGGTCGCCGGGCAAGCTCCCGGGCCTCGCGCCGAGCCTGATCCAGCACATGCTCGCTTCCATCCATGGGAGCGCCCAATCGTTTTCGTCGTTTGTTCACGACGCTCCCTCCTTTCAAGCCGTGGGTGGAAACCAGTGTGCAAACGGGCGTTTTTGAGGCCTGGCGACTGTAGCAAAAAGAGGGTATACTGTCAAGTTCGTGAGCCTTGCCCAATCAGCCGCTTTTGTGCTACACTTAGCGTAAAGAGACCACTCCTGACCCCTCTAAATTGATTATGCCCAGAGCGCTGAAAAAACAGCCCAAAAGCGGGGAATACACAGCCAAGCAGATTACGGTTCTCGAAGGGCTCGAACCGGTCCGCAAGCGGCCGGGAATGTATATTGGCAACACCTCGACCGAGGGCCTGCACCACCTCGTCTGGGAAGTCGTCGACAACTCCATCGATGAAGCCATGGCTGGTCGGTGCGACCGGATCGTGGTGTCGTTGCTTCCGAATCACCTGGTTCGGGTCGAGGACAACGGTCGCGGCATTCCAGTCGACCTCCACAAGCAAACGAAGAAATCGGCCCTCGAAACCGTCCTGACCACCCTCCATGCTGGCGGCAAGTTCGGCGAGGGCGGCTACAAAGTGTCCGGCGGACTGCATGGGGTCGGCGTGTCCGTGGTTAATGCCTTGTCAACCCATCTCAAAGCCGAAGTCAAGCGCGACGGTAAACTGTGGCTTCAGGAATACAAACAAGGGAAACCGCTGGCCAAGGTCAAACCGGTCGGCCCGGCCAAAGGGACCGGCACGACAATTACCTTTCAACCCGACCCCTCGGTCTTTTCGACGCTGGACGTCAACCGCGATACGATTCTTGACCACCTCCGTCAACAGGCATATTTAACGAAAGGAGTAACGATCGCCGTTCAAGATGAACGAGTCAAGCCGTATTATCGATACGCTTTCTTTTTCCAGGGCGGCATCGCCTCCTACGTCAAGCACCTCAATCATCATAAAGATCCGAAACACGAAACCGTCTTCTATGTCGAGAAGGTGGCCGATCAGGTGACCATCGAAGCCGCGCTCCAGTACACCGACGACGTCAAAGAGACGGTTTTTAGCTTCGCCAACAACATCTACACCACTGAAGGCGGCATGCACCTGATCGGCTTTCGGACCGCCTTGACCCGGACGATCAATTCCTACGCCCGCAAGCAAGGGTACCTGAAGGACAAAGATGAAAACTTAACCGGCGAAGATATCCGTGAGGGGCTGACCGGTATCATCAGTGTCAAGTTGCCCAGTCCGCAGTTTGAGGGTCAAACGAAAGCCAAACTTGGGAACGCGGAAGTGAAATCTTTGGTGGACGGAGTGGTGGCCGAAGCGTTCGCCGCTTTCCTCGAGGAACACCCGCGCGACGCCGAGGCGGTGGTCGGCAAGACCATCCTGGCGGCGCGGGCCAGGATCGCGGCCCGGGCCGCCCGCGAATCGGTCCTGCGGAAAGGCGCGCTCGAGGGTTTTGCCCTGCCCGGCAAACTGGCCGACTGTTCTTCGCGCGATCCAAAAGAATCTGAACTCTTTCTGGTCGAGGGGGATTCAGCCGGTGGCAGCGCCAAACAAGGCCGGAGCCGGGAATTCCAAGCCATTCTACCGCTGCGCGGGAAAATCCTCAATGTTGAGCGGGCCCGGATCGACAAAATGCTTCAAAACAATGAGATTAAATCATTGATCATCGCGCTCGGCACCAATTTCGGTGAGCAATTCGACCTATCAGCGCTCCGCTACCATCGGGTTATTATCATGACTGACGCCGATGTCGACGGGGCGCACATTCGGACCTTGCTGCTGACCTTGTTCTATCGTTACTTCCCGCAGCTGATTCACGCTGGCCACCTCTATATTGCTCAGCCGCCTTTGTTTCGCGTGCAAATAGGGAAGGAAGTTCATTATGTTTATAACGAAGTCGAGTTGGAAAAATTATCCAAACCAAAGTCCAACGTTCAATTATACGACCCTAAAACCAAAAGAACTATTTCAGGAGAAGAGCTTACAAAAGTACTTTCTTTTGTAGAGAAATACAATAATCTATCTATCGAGCTTCAAAACAAAGGGCTCCACCCAAAAGTGACTGATGCATTACTCCAAGTTCGTAATGTTAAGCTTTTAAAAAGTGAAAATGAAGGAATAAAAATTGCCACCACTCTTTTTAAATCTATTCCTGACTCGACAGTAAAACTTAGCCACGAGGGATCAAGTGTTAAACTAGAAGTGACATATGATGAACACAACCTGGATCTTGATGAAAAAGCTTTAGAAATATTTAAATCCGAAGACTTTAAGCAGCTAGTTGATATTTATTCTAAGGTTGATGAGGTTTCAAAAGGACTCATGGTGGTTGAGCACGGAAAGAAAAAATTGATAAGATCTGCTAGAGATTTAGTGCACGCTCTTACCACATCCTCGTCAGCTGGGCTAAATGTTCAGCGCTACAAAGGCTTAGGCGAAATGAACCCCGAACAACTCTGGGAGACGACCATGGACCCGGCGCGGCGGGCGATGAAACAGGTGACCGTTGACGATGCCGAAAAAGCCGACGAAGTTTTTGATATCCTGATGGGTTCGGAGGTCGCGCCGCGGAAACGGTTTATCCACACCCAAGCCAAAAACGTTCGGAACCTGGATATCTAAACAGTCATAACCCTAACCTCGCCAGCCCAATCGGTAAGTCACGGGCCAGCTTTCGTTAATACTTGACATGTAAACTGTTGATCTGTAAACTGTGGATACCTATGACATATTCCCAGAACCCGAGTAAAGATATCAGCATCAAAATTCATAAATTAACCTTCCTCATGGATCGGATCGCTGTTCAAACTCTCCGCGAAGGCGCCGACCTGACCTTTGCGCAGTACCGGCTCCTCCGCTGGCTCCAACATGCCGGTCAAATTTCCCAGAAGAAAATTGCCAATTTCCACGGTCTGACCGCCGGGGCAGTCAGTCGTCAGATTGACCCTTTGGTGGAGAAAAAGTGGATTTCGCGGACGGTCAATCCTAAGAATCGGCGCGAACGTCGATTGACCCTGACTCATCAAGGAGCCAAGAAAGCCGCCACCGCTGGCGAACTGCTCGATGCGAAATTCAGCGACTTGTTCAAAGTCCTCAACCCAAGGCAGAAAGACGCGCTGCGCCAGAATCTTGACGCCCTACTCGATGCAATTTGGGAAAAAGGCAAGATTTTGATGTGTGGGTTTCGAACATCCAGCCACCACGTATCTCAGCCGGTGGCTGCCTCCCATGCCTGAGTCGATGGAGCCGAATCCACAATTCGCCCAACTCGCTTCTGACGCCCGGCTGAAGAATGCGGTAGCGGCGCTTACGGCCAACGGCATGGATGCACTCGTAGTCTCGACTGGCGCAGAAGCGAAAGAGGAAGTTCTAAAACGCTTACCGCCCGGCGGTCAGGTTTTTACGATGCAATCGCAGACGCTCAAGGCCATCGGCTTGGCCGAGGCGATTGATGAATCTGGCCATTACGAATCGGTGCGGCAGAAGCTAACCGCCATGGATACCGCCACCCAAGCCAAAGAGAAAAGAATCCTTGGTGCAACTCCTGATTGGGCTGTTGGCAGCGTCCATGCCGTGACCGAAGATGGACATTTGTTCATCGCGTCGAATACCGGCAGCCAGCTCAGTGCCTATGTTTCCGGTGCGGCGCACGTGATCTTCGTCGTCGGCAGCCAGAAGCTTGTCCAGAACGATGTTCAAGCTGGGCAGCGTTTGCCGGAGTATAGTTTGCCGCTCGAAGATCAACGGCTCTTTCAAGCCCATGGTTTCCACAGCGGTATCAGCAAGATCCTGACCATTACCCGCGAGCGCATTCCCGGTCGGATTACCGTGGTATTGGTGAAAGAAAAACTTGGGTTCTAGCCAATTATGTCCGATCTCATTACTGTCACCAACCTGACTAAGCGTTACGGCGATTTCACGGCCGTCGACGGCATTTCATTTTCCGTGCACCGCGGTGAAACGTTTGGCATCCTCGGTCCAAACGGCGCTGGGAAGACGACGACCTTGGAGATGATCGAAGGTCTGAAAAGCATTACCGCCGGCGAAGTGGTGCTCGACGGCTTGAGCGTCAAGAATCGTCCGCGGGACGTCAAGCACCGAATCGGCGTCCAGCTCCAAGCCTCCTCTTTTTTTGACGGCCTGAACTTGAAAGAACTAGTTGAGACTTTCGCCAGCCTCTACGGTCGGAAGGTTGATGCGATGCAGCTTCTTCGCCAGGTACAACTCGAGGACAAATGGAAGAGCCGCGTCAAAGAACTCTCCGGCGGCCAGAAGCAGCGGCTGTCGATTGCCGTCGCCTTAGTCAACGATCCGCTGGCGGTTTTCCTTGACGAGCCGACGACCGGCCTTGATCCGCAAGCCCGTCGGAACCTATGGGACTTGATTGAAAACATTAAAGCCAAGGGGAAGACAGTGATTCTGACCACCCACTATATGGAAGAAGCAGAAGTCCTCTGCGACCGGGTGGCGATCATGGACCATGCCCACATCATTGCCCTTGGCACACCCCAAGAACTGCTGAAGCAGTCGGACGTCGGCTCGACCATTGAGTTTCGGGCTAACCGTCGACCCCCGACCGAGATTATCCAGCAGTTGCCGGCCGTGCAACAGATGGATGCGGAGGATCATGGCTTTAAACTCCTGACGATCGATCCAGAGAAGACATTGCCGGCCCTATTTGCGGTTGAAGCGCAACACGGGTTCAAGATTTTCGATCTCCAGCTGCGGCAGGCAACGCTGGAAGACGTCTTCTTGAAGCTGACTGGCCGAAAACTTCGCGAATAGCCGTTCACGATGGCCAACACGCTTGCCACCCTGACCAGTTCATCGATTAAGATGTTTGTGCGCAACCGGCAAGCGGTGTTTTTTACCCTGTTTGTGCCGATCGTGATCATGACCATTTTCGGACTGATTGGTTTCGATACCGAACCCAAAATCAAGGTTGGCCTGGTGGTAGATAGCCCAACTCCGGCCACGGCGGAGTTTCTGACCCAGCTCAAGAAGGTTCCGGCTTTCGATATTACCACCGGGCCGGAGGCCACCGAGCGAAACGCACTCGACGACGGTGATCGGACCGTGGTCTTGCTGGTGCCGGATGATCTCATTCCCACCGGTCCGGTGCAAAACCCGCGGTCGCTGACGGTGCTCCAGAATACCGGCCAACTGCAGCAGGCCCAAACTGCGTCCAGCGTGCTCCAGCAAATCCTCGATCAAACGATACTGGCGGTGGCCCAGGCGCCGCCGCTGTTCCGACTTGACGTTCAGGCGGTTAATTCCCGTAACCTGAAGTACATCGATTTCCTGTTGCCGGGTATCGTGGCTTTGGCCGTGATGCAAATGGCCGTCTTCTCTGTATCCTTCCTATTCGTTGATTACAAGGAACGAGGTATCTTGAAACGCCTGGTCGCGACGCCCATGAAACCGTACCAGTTCGTCAGCGCCAACGTGATCACCCGCCTGATTGTGGCCGTGGTCCAGGCGGCGATTCTGATTGCCGTCGGGGTTTTCGCGTTCAAGGCTCATGTCATTGGATCGCTGTGGCTCCTCCTGCCGGCGGTCATTCTCGGCGGGATCATGTTTCTCGGGCTGGGGTTTGCCATCTCCGGCTTGGCCAAGACGGTCGACGCCGTGCCAGCGATTGCCAACCTGATCGTCTTCCCGATGCTGTTTCTAGGCGGCACGTTCTTCCCGACTGATACGATGCCAGGGTGGCTGCAGAACATCGTTCAATACCTGCCGCTGACCTATCTGTCGCATAGCTTGCGTGAGGTCATGACCCAAGGGTCTGGCTGGGCGGCGATTCAACATGATTTGCTGTGGATGGGTTTGTGGTCGATCGTCTTAGTGTTCTTAGCGAATCTAACGTTTGGGTTTGAGGAGAAAAGAGTGTAGGATTTTCGGTGCCGTTCCTTTTCTGCTTGATCAGAAAAGGAACCGAAAAGAATCAAGCGCCGCGATAACTCGCTCGCCCCGCCAATGGGCGGGGCTTCACTCAAACATGATCGCGGCGCGTCGGATTGGACAGGATTAAGAAAACCGCTCGCGGGGCGAGCGGGAGCGAGGATGGGGAGCACAAGGTTACGACTTCTGAGCCGGCATTTCGATCAGGTAGCCGGTCAAGTCGCGGGTGCTGAGGTTGCCGAGCACGGCGATGGTCTCATCGTTCTGGAGAACCAAGAAGCTGCGGAAGGTGAAGAAATCTTTCGGCGTCCAGTCGACGCGGATGTACTGAAGCCGGGCCGGAGCGATCTGGTTTGTGGTCGGGTCGAAGACGTCCACGGTTACGGATTCCGACCGACGGATCTGGTCCGGGATTGAACGCACCGGGTCGAAGGACCAGCTCCGGAGCGGCACGAGCGGCGAGTCCGACCCGACGGTCGTGAACCGCGCCCAGCCGAGACGCGACCCGCGAACGCGGAAGCCGCGGATTTCGATGGTCGGAAGCCGAATGGTGCCGAGACCGTGGTTCATTCGTGCTGTACCGAACCCAACCATGTCCCACAGGCATTGCTCGCCCGCCCACTGCGGTGTCGGGCATGCATAGCGAACACCAGAAATGACTGCCTGGACGGTGAGATTGACCGCGTCCTCAAGGCCGACGAGCGTGAATTCATGATATCGTCGGTACTCGCCGTCGAGGAGCTGCAGCCCACAGCTAACGTCGCGGGGGCCGTTGATGACCGGTATCAGGGCGTGGTCAAGCGGGCGGACAGCCGGTGCTGTAGGTTTGGGCGCCATCCGGCACCTCCGGTAAAAAGGGCTGTTCCTGAAGGCGCAGGAACGACGCTGTCCTGGTTTAGGACGCCGATCCATCCGGATCGACCGCCAAGACATACCACGACCGGTAAGCGGGGTCAAGGCCGGGCACTGCTTGACATTCGCGGCCAGGCCAGTTAGACTAGTTTCATCAAGCCCCACGGGGCTTTTTAGGATACTGATGCCATGGCTTTTCGCCTCACTTCCTACTTCCGCGAGTCGCGCGATGAACTAAAGAAAGTAGTCTGGCCGTCGACCAAAGAGACGCGGAGTAATACCGTGCTGGTGATTGGCATTAGTGTGGCGGTGGCGATTTTTCTCGGCTTGATTGACCTCGGTCTCAATTACCTGCTCGAAAAATTCATCATCCGTTAGCCCGTGCCGAAACAAATACTCCAACAAGGTAAGCGGTGGTACGTTCTTCACACCTACTCCGGGTACGAAGAAAACGTGGCTCGCAACCTGCGCCAGCGCATCGAATCGATGGACATGGAAGACAAGATTTTTAACGTCCTCATCCCGACCGAGAACCGAATCAAGATCAAGAACGGCAAACGACGGATCGTAACAGAGAAGATTTTCCCCGGCTACGTCCTAGTCGAAATGATCGTCACCGATGACTCATGGTACGTGGTCCGCAACACGCCGAATGTGACCGGCTTCGTCGGTTCCGGCACGACACCCACACCCATTTCCGAGGACGAAGTCAAGGGCCTGATGCAGCGGATGGGGGTGGCCGAACCGAAGTACAAGATCGACGTCGAAGCCGGGACACCGGTCCGGATTATTGACGGGCCGTTCAAAGAGTTTGAGGGCAAGGTGTCCGAGGTCGATGAAGGCCGCGGGAAAGTCAAAGTGCTGGTGTCGATGTTTGGACGAGAGACGCCGGTTGAGTTAGACTTCCTACAGGTGAAGAAATTGTAACAACGTTATTCACCCCACTCCCGCCCCTCTCCCCTTGGAAAGGGGAGAGGGGCGTAGGGTGAGGGGATGCTACAGCACTACTTATGCCAAAAAAGATTAGGACCATCATCAAGCTCCAAATCCCCGGCGGCAAAGCCACGCCCGCGCCGCCAGTAGGGACAGCCTTGGGGCCACACGGACTGAACATCGGCGAATTCGTGAAGAAGTTTAATGACCAAACGAAGGATCGGATGGGCGAGGTGACGCCGGTGGAGATGACCGTCTACGAGGATCGGACCTATGCGTTTATCCTCAAGACGCCGCCGGCCGCTGAACTCCTAAAGAAAGCAGCCAAGGTTGAGAAGGGCAGCGGCGACCCGTTACGGACAAAGGTTGGATCAGTGACCAAGGCCCAAGTCAAAGCCATCGCTGAGAAAAAGATGCCCGATCTCAACGCCAAGGATATCGCCGGGGCGATGCGAATTGTCGAGGGTACGGCTCGCAATATGGGCATCACAGTCGAAGAATAATACCGATTCACTAACGACACGACTATGGAGAGTCTCGCCTTTCTCGGTATCCTCATCCCGTTAGTCGGGATCGGGGTGGTGGTGCTATTCATCGTGGCGGTCATGCAGCAGAGCAAGATGGAGCACGCTGGTGGATTTAAACAAGCCTTTTTCACCGTCGTCTCGCTGGTCATGCTGGCTATTACGGTTGGCTCGCTAGTGGCTATTCTCTCGACCACTTTTCGGCAGACGATTTTCACCCAAGCCCGATCGCCGTATGGTCGGTTTGGTGAACCGCCGCCAGCGCTGTACCTGCCAGGTGCGCCGATGAAAGAAGCACAGGCAGTCGCTTACACTTGTAAGGAGAAGTGCCAGTTTACGGCTGATGACAAGGCTCAGTTCGCCAGTTGGAAAGATCAGTACAAACAGTGGCGCGACAATCGGCAGCAATCAAACCAGCAATTCCGGAATGACCTGGTTGGTCCGTTGTCGTTTTTGATCGTCGGTTTGCCGCTGTATCTGGTGTTCGCCCGGCTGATGGAACGGGGTGGGAAGCGCGAACTGGACCAACTGAAGAAACCTGCCCCCCTCCGCTCGTTGTATTACTACTTTGTGGCCTTTAGCGGCCTGCTAATGGTTGTCTTTGCCGCCGGGTGGATAATCAACACTGTGCTCCGCGTAGTCTTGCGGGCGGAAGATCCTTATGGCGGCGTGACTAGACCAGTGGCCAGCGAGTCGGACCGCGGCACAGAGAGCATAGTGAACTGTGCGTCCAAGTGTGGATTCTCTGCGGATGAGGTCCGGCTGGTCAGGCAGTGGCAATCGGATCAAAAGACTTTTGAGGAACGGACCAACAACAAGACCGTTCAGATTCACAGCGATTTGTCGACTCAGCTGCCGCTGTTGCTGGTCGGCCTGCCGCTGTTCTGGGCCCACTTTGCGCGCATCCGCCGCGAATCGCAAGAATCAAAACCGCCGGCCGCGCCGACGCCCGCCGTATCATAAACTGACTCCGTGGGACCCAGCACTAATCGCGGTGCGAATGGTGCTGGGGCTTGAACCACGAAGGAGATGTAATCATGTCATACCGAAGTAAGCGGTACCGAGCAGCCGTGGGGCTAGTGGATCGCAGTAAACAGTACCCGCTGTCCGAAGCCGTCGCCTTAACCAAGCAAACAGCGACCACCAAGTTCGACGGCAGCGTGGAGCTCCATTTTCGGCTCGGCATCGACCCGAAGAAATCCGAGCAGGCCGTCAAGGGCACGGTCGTCCTCCCGCACGGCACTGGTCGCGTCCTGAAAATTGTCGTTTTTGCCAAGGGCGCATCAGCCAAGGCCGCTCAGGCGGCCGGCGCCGACCTCGTCGGGGATGAAGCGCTCATCGCCGAAGTCAAGAATACTGAGCGTCTCGAAGCTGACGTCGTCCTCGCCACACCAGAGATGATGAAGTTGTTGGCCCCGATCGCGAAAGCCCTTGGTACCAGGGGCCTGATGCCGAATCCAAAGAATGAGACCATCGTTAAAGATCCGGCCGCCGCGATAGCCGCCTGGCGCCAAGGAAAACTGACGTTTCGGAACGACGACACGGGGAACGTACACGCCCTGGTAGGCAAGACGTCGTTTTCTGATCAGCAACTGGGGGAAAACGTGACGGTGTTGGTCGAAGCTGTTAAGCGGGCCCGACCCGCTGAAGCCAAGGGGAGTTTTCTGAAATCAATCACCTTGACCACGGCCATGGGCCCAGGGATTCGGCTGGCTCTCAGCTAGCTGAGAGCCAGCTCGCCGTGTAGCGGCTCTAACTCTTCATGATGTCCCAAAAACGACGGGGAGTCTTCATCGCTATTGAGGGCACTGACGGAGCGGGTAAGGCCACCCAGGTCAGACTGCTGGCCCGCCGCATTGCGTCTCAAGGTCGGAACGTTCGGACCATTGCTTTCCCACAGTACGGTAAACATTCAGCCGCACCAATTGCTGCCTACCTGCGCGGCGAATACGGGTCATTGAAAGAACTGGGGCCGTATCGGGCCTCCATTTTTTATGCCATTGACCGCGTTACTGCCCGATCAAAAATCATGAACTGGCTAAGGGCCGGTAACGTCGTTATCGCTGATCGCTACATCGCTTCGAATTTGGCTTTCCAGGGTTCAAAAATCAGCAATTGGCAGGCGCGGAAACGCTATTGGATGTGGGATGAGGAATTTGAATTTGACCTGCTCGGCATCCCGCGACCGGATTGCACCCTCGTGCTGTACGTACCGCCGGCTGTCAGTCAGCAACTCATCCGGCAGAAGCGTCAACGCGCCTATCTCCGGCACTGGAAACGGGATATCCATGAGCGCGATGTCCGGTACCAAAACCAGGTGGCCAAGGTCTACGCCGAACTATCCTTGTTCGACCGCAGCATGAAGATTATCAACTGCGCGCCGGATGGACATCTTCTGCCGAAGGAATACGTTCACAAGCTAGTGATGGCCGTGGTGGAGCGGCGGTTGCGGTAGGCGGTAACGGGATTTGGAGTTTTCCGACACTCCTCGCATTAGCGGCGCTGATCTTTTTTGTTCCGGGAGCGCAGTTGACGAACTAGTAGTTTCGTCGTAGCATGAGCACGACTCATTCCGAAATTCCGAAGCCCTTTCTAGCCCATCACCTCAGGAGGTGCAATTTTGGGTGCAATCCAGAGTATCGCGGTACCCTTGGGAGAGGTTCACGGGGTACACGGCAACATGTGTACGGACAAAACGACCGTCCTCATCGGTTTGGCCAAAGTGCCGTTTCGCCAGACCGAGGGAGTGTTGTTTTTCCAGCCGCGGGAGGCAGCTCGTTGCGCGCCAGACCGGGTCGAATCGAGAACCGGCGCTTTCTACGATGGCGTGATTCCAGTCGATCACCCAGCACAGATCATGCCGATCGTCGAGGCTTCAACGGCCCAGCACCTTTTCCTCGAAGAGGTCCATTTCCTGGGCAGGGACGCAGGTATGGAGGCCGCAGCTAAGCAGCTGTTCCTTGATCTCAGACGTCTCGGCCGGCACACCTATTGGTCGGGTTTGCCCATGGATTTCCGGGCCCAGCCGTTCGAACTGGTCGCCTTTCTGCTCGGGATCACCAGCCATCCGTATCCGCGCGATACCTCATGCGCGGTGTGCAAACGGATGCCGGCTCCTTTCCCGCAGCGGCTGTACTTCGACCTGCCGGCGCCGGCGGACGACGCTCGTTTCTTGGCCGACACCCCCGAACAGCAGGCCCGGAAGCGCTTGCGCTACGAACCTCGCTGTTCGAACTGCTATCGTTGCCCTGACACCATGTCACCGCAGCTGCAACAGATCTTCGCGGCCATGGCCGAAGAATACGATCGCGGTCGTCGTGAACTCGCGTCCCCAGCTGATCCCCCTCGTTCATAACGAGGGTTTTTTGTGCCGTCCTTACCCAGCCATTGACGCCGGGCTCGGCTTTTTGCTAGGGTGGGTCCAGGCAAGAGCCGCACCTTCAAGTCTATCGTGAGCTGATTCAGCTCAGAAAAGTACACGGCACAAGAAAGGAGCGCCCATGAGCGGCGACGGACATATGGCTGAAGCGGTAGTTGAGCAACCACTGACCATCATTCGTGGTCCACGGGTGTATCTCGTTGGTCGGCAGGTGGTTGACGCACCCACGGTTGCCACTTTTCTGAGCGATCATGGAGTGATCTGGAAAACGGACACGCGGATCCCTGCCGAGCAGCTGGTGGAAATGGCTGGTCGGGCCTGCTACATGTCGTACGGCAAGGGGCGGAAGACGAACCGGGAGTTCATCGGGCACCTGATCAACGTCGGCCATGGCTCAGTGCTCGAACACGCGGTCTGGTCGCTCCTGTTCACTGGTGTTTCGCGATCGTTCACGCATGAGCTGGTTCGCCACCGACACTTCTCGTATTCGCAGCTGTCACAGCGCTACGTCGATGAATCCGAATCGCCGTTCATCGAGCCGGACGCGATCGCCGATGATCCGGAGACCCACGAAATCTGGGTGCAATCGGTCGAAGCGGCGCGGCGAGCGTATCGAGCGCTGGTGGCTCGTCTCCAAGAGCGCTTTCGAGATGTCCCGGATGCCACTCTGCGGAGGAAGCTGGCCCGCCAGGCCGCCCGGTCGGTTCTGCCGAACGCCACCGAGACGAAGATCTTCGTCACTGGTAACGCTCGCGCCTGGCGGCACTTCATTGAGCTGCGGGGCAGCGAACACGCCGAAGTCGAGATTCGGACGGTGGCCTTGATGGTACTGGAGATTCTTCGCCAGGAAGCACCGAACCTGTTCGGCGACTACGAGGTTCGTCAGCTGCCGGACGGGACGAAAGTCGTTTTCACCGAGCACGTCAAGGTCTAGCCAGGGAGGGAGGAGGCATGGATTGCCAACGCGCAGCCGCACTGGTGGCCCGGCGTCACGAACTGACGTCGGTGATCGAGCGCCTCGAACTGCAGACGGCGGTCGATCACGCCTATACGTGCAACTGCGAAACCTGCAGTCAAGCCGTGGCCATGCTCTTTGGGCAGGGGCTGTCGATATCGATCGCTTTTGCCTGACACCTGCAACGGGTTGGCCAACACCAACCCTTTTTTCATCGGGCAAATACTGATAGAATAAGTAAAGTATGGAACTCGAAGCAGTCATCGGCCTCGAAGTACATGTGCAGCTAAAGACGAAATCGAAGATGTTTTGTCGTTGTGATAATCGTGACGACCAACCGCCGAACACAGCCATCTGCCCGATCTGCACGGCTCAGCCGGGGACGCTCCCGTTACCGAACCAACAAGCGATCAATTGGGCGATTATGGTGGCCTTGGCTATCGGCTGCAAGATCAATCAAGAATCGAAGTTCGACCGCAAGAACTACTTCTACCCGGATTTGCCAAAAGGGTACCAGATTAGTCAGTATGACAAACCATTCGGGTACGCCGGTTCACTGACCATGCCGGTCGACGGCCAGACCAAAACGTTTCGCATCCATCGTATCCACCTGGAAGAAGACGCCGGCAAGTTACTCCACACTACCGACGGCCGTCACTCGCTGATCGACTTGAACCGGGCTGGGACGCCGCTCTTGGAAATCGTCACCGAACCGGATTTCCGCACGCCCGCCGAGGCCAAGTCTTTTCTTCAGGAATTGAAGCTAATGATGCGCTACCTGGGCGTCTCCGACGCCGACATGGAGAAAGGCCACCTGCGTTGCGACGCTAACGTATCTCTTCGGCCAAAAGGCGATGATAAGCTCTACCCCAAGACAGAAGTAAAGAACATGAATTCATTTCGGGCGGTCGAGCGAGCGCTGGCATATGAAATCGAACGGCTGACCGGTTTGTGGGAAGACGGGCAGCCGCCGAAAACATCGTCCACTCACGGGTGGGATGAAGTGGCGGGAAAGACGGTTGAACAGCGGATAAAAGAGGAAGCGTCTGACTATCGTTATTTCCCCGAGCCGGATATCCCGCCGGTGGTGACGACGGATGAAAAACTCGCTCAGTTGCAAGTCGCTTTACCGGAACTCCCGGCCCAACGACGAGATCGTTTCCAGCGGCTCTATCAATTAAGCGCGGCGGATGCGGCCAGCCTGGTGAGCGATAAACTGCTGTCCGAATACTTTGAGGAAGTGGTCAGCGAATTCCGGGCCTACGCCGAGGCTGAGCAAGGAGTCGAATTGACGGCTCGTAGCTGGGAAAGCGACAAAGCGAAGGTTTGTAAACTGATTGCTAATTGGCTGTTGAACAGGATCTCAGTCGAACACCGCACGGCACACGGATTACCGGTCCCGGCCCCCGACCTCGCTCGCTTACTGTGGATGGTGTATCGTCAATACGTCAACCTGCCGGCGGCGACGGAAATTTACGAACACATGCGACTGACGAAGAAGGGTCCGCATCAGTTAGTGAAGGAACTTGGGCTGGAACAAGTCAGCGATGCGCGGGTCATTGAAACCGCGGTCAAGGACGTGATCGCCGCCAACACCAAGGTCGTGGCCGATGTCAAAAACGGAAAAGCCGCGGCGATGCAATTTCTGGTGGGGCAGGTGATGAAAGCAACGAAAGGTAAGGCAAACCCCCAGTTGGTTCAGCAGGCACTAAAAAAACATCTAGGCGGGTAGCACCGGCGGCCGATCTCGTCCTCTCCTCGTCAGCCCTCCTTACTTAGGAGGGCGCCCGCGCAGCGGGCAGGGAGGTCTTTGAGGAGGGGTGGCTACGCCACCGGCGGAGACGGGGTGGTCAGGTCCTACCGCCGGCGCTGGTCCTGAGGAATCTGGATACCAGGCGTTCCGCTTTGTCCAGTCGACGAACCCAGTGAATTCCTGAATCACGTTTCCACCACGTCATTTGCCGCCGGGCAAAATCGTGGGTGGCGGATTTCATTTTTGGCCCCAACCGTTCTCTTCTCAATCTCCCGCGGAGATAGTCAACCACCAGACGATATTCAAGACCAAACGCTCGAAAACGTGACCACGGCACGCCTCGGCGGTGAAGCCGTTGAACTTCATTAATCATGCCGCCACGCAGACGTCGCTTGACCTGGCGATCGATGCGGCCGAACAGCATCCGGCGCGGCACAGCCAGTCCGATCTTCAATACCTGCATCGGCGGAAACTGCAATGAATAATACTGCCTTCGCTCGCCGGCGATTTCAACCGCCCGAATGAGGCGGCGGCGGTTGGCGGGGTCGATATGCCGGGCACGTTCCGGATCGAGTTTTTGTAGCCGCGCGATTAATCGCGCGGTCGTCAGACCCGCCAACCGCCGCCGCAGTGCCGCATCCGGCGGTACCGGTGAAAAGCTGTGCGGCTCGGTGACGGCCTTGATGTAAAACGGCGAACCGCCGACAAGAAACACCGGTCGGTTTGGGTCAATAGAGTTCAACACCCGACGGACATCGCGGGCGTACCGGGCCACCGAGTACTGGCGGCGCGGTGAAGCGACATCAAGCAGATAGTGCGGTACACCACGCATGCCTGGCTGGTTGATTTTTCCGGTGCCGATGTTCAAGCCACGATAGACCTGCCGTGAGTCAGCGGAAATGACGACCCCCTGAAACTTCTTGGCGAGCTGGAGGCCTAGTTTTGATTTTCCCGAGGCGGTCGGACCGAGGATGATAACCAATCGGCGTGGCACGGCCGGAAGTATAGCACGCTTGACCTCGCTGATTTTTTCTGTTACGAGAATAGTACCAAACTGTTCCTTCTGTTCATTTCATTCCACCTTCCAACCGGAGGTACCTGATGACGAATGGTTCCGCTGTGGATGGTCGGTGGACGATCATCTTCGATGGCGATGGCACCTTGTGGCGGTGCAGCGAGTACTATCAGGCGGCTGACTTAGCCTGTGCCACGATCATCCACACCGCCCTGCCTGGACTCGACATGCCAGACGATCAACTTATTCGCTACGGCCGGTTCGTCCAGGCGGCACTGTTCGAGCGCCGCGGCTTCTACTTCGACTTGTTCCAAGACGCCTGGGAAGAGGCATACGCACACTTGGCAGCCCGACTCAAGCAGCCGATCGATCCGATAGTGGGGGCTTCGATCCAGGGTGCTTTCGAAGTGGTGCGATCAGCACCTTACCCGCTCTTCGAGGGCGTGGCCGAGACACTGGCCAAGCTGAAGACGGACGGTCACCAACTCCACCTGCTGACGCTGGGAGACAGGGAATTCCAGCTGCTGAAGGTTAGACGCAATGGGATTGAGGCGCTTTTCGATTCGATCCATCCGGTGCAGGAACCGAAGGGTCCACAGCTGCGATTGCTAGGGCTGGGAGGATTCGCCGGTCGTGCGATGATGGTCGGCGACTCGCTCGATAGCGACGTCAGGCCAGCCCTCCGTCTGGGGATCGTCGGGGTGTGGCTACGAAATGCTGGACTGCCGTGGCTCCGGACCAAACGGTTTCCTCGAGGGGCGCGGTTCCACACGATTGAGCGCGTGGCGGAATTGCCAAGGCTCATTGACCAACTCAACTCCGCCGAACGGCCGCACCATTAGGTGCGGTTTTTTGCAGCCGTCCAGCGAAATCAGTTGACCAGGCCTGGACACAGCGGCCGTAACCTGCTAAGGTCTTTCGTTGCACATTCTGTTCACCCCGAGTTCATGAAAACTCGGGAAGCCAAGGACTCCGTTGCCGAAGGAGGCGCACATGCCATTGGTTGTTGTTAACCGCAACCCGGAGCGAGTGTCGGACGAAAATATCAGGAATCTCGTCTTGGCCCTGACCGCGGTCGCTGCCGAGCAACTCAGCAGCGATGAGATGGCTCTCGGCCCAGGCGATATCGAGATCTGGGTTCAGGATTTCGGCCCGCTCGACGTCCACACCAAGGATCTCGAGATCATCATCTGGGCCCACGATTTCCCGTCTCGGCGGGCCAACCTCGACGAGCGGACCGCGCGAATCGCCGCGCGGGTCAAGGAACTCGCCGGGGCCGACATCTCAGGCTTCGTCTGGATCCTGCTCCAGCCGACCGGGTTCAAGCCGTTTTAGGCGTGCCGTCGGATCCAACCTCGAAGTACCCCATCAGGAAACTGGTGGGTTTTTATAAAGTTATAGGGCGCTCGACCGCGAGGCCATCTTTTTTTGCGCTTGGATGATCCACGTTTTCAAGCGGACTGACCGCACTTGCTTCTTTCCTCGGACTCGTATCGCCATTCGCTGAAGCGTTTTCTCCTTCTCACCAACTACAATCATGTATGGCACTTTCTGTTTCTCGGCCTTCCGGATTTTGTAGCCGACGGTTTCATCGCTGTCATCGAGATGAACCCGCAAACCGGCCTGAGTCAAGAGTTTCAAGAGCTTCTGGCCGGTGGCTCGATGTTTCTTGGCGACGGTCAGCAGTTCGACCTGAGTTGGGGAAAGCCAGAGCGGAAATGCGCCGGCGAAGTGTTCGATCAATAGGCCGATGAACCGTTCGTAGGATCCGAAAATCGCCCGGTGGATCATGATCGGTCGCGGCGATCGGCCGTGTTCATCGGTGTACTCCAGCGCAAAGCGCTCGGGCATTTGAAAGTCGAGTTGAATGGTGGCAATCGTCCAGGTTCGACCGAGGGAATCGGTCACATCGATGTCGATTTTTGGTCCGTAGAACGCCCCATCTTTTTCGGCCACGGCATAGGGAATATTGTTCGACCGCAAAGCACTCGCCAAGGATCGTTCGGCGAGTTCCCAGAGCTTCGGATCGCCCATGGCCGGCTCCGGCCGGGTGGCTAAACGGAAACTGGGCTTGAAGCCGAACAAGCGGTGCATCGCCAGGGTGAAGCGTAATTGGTCGCCGATCTCCTTGGTGATTTGATCAGGACGGCAGTAGAGATGGGCATCGTCCTGGGTGAACCCGCGAACGCGGAAGAGACCGCCGAGGGCGCCGGCGATCTCGTTACGGTGCAGGACGCCGAATTCAGCCAGCCGGAGAGGAAAATCGCGGTAACTCCGGGTCTGCTCGCCGTAGATCAGACAGCTGGCCGGGCAGTTCATCGCTTTCAGGGCGTAGTCTTCGTTTTCCACCCGCAAGGTAAACATGTTCTCTCGGTAGTGGTCCCAGTGGCCCGATTGCTGCCATAGGTCTTTCTTGACCAGGATCGGCGTGCGGACTTCAACGAAGCCGCGGCGTTGGTACTCCGTCCGCAGCAGGCTCTCGAGCTCGCGAATGATGATCATGCCGGCCGGCAGCCAAAACGGCGTACCCGGAGCCACATCGTGCATGGAGAAGATGCCGAGTTCCTTGCCGAGCTTGCGGTGGTCCCGCTTGGCTGCCTCGGCCTGACGAGCGAGGTATTGATCAAGCTCGGCCTTGGTCTGGAAGGCGACGCCGTAGATTCGCTGCAGCATCGGCTTCGCGCTGTCGCCACGCCAGTAGGCGCCGGCCAGATGGCTGAGCTTGAAACCGTCGAGGGGGATGTCACGGGTGTTCGTCACATGGCCGCCGCGGCAGAGGTCGATGAAGTGTCCGACTTGATAGTATGTCGGTTCTTGATGAGCCGCATGGAGGTCAGCCACCAGTTCTTGCTTGAACGGCTGAGCGGCGAGATACCGCTTCACTCTCTCGTGTTCAGCATCAATCTTCTCGACCGCCAAGCCTTGCTTGACTAAGTGGCGCATCCGTCGCTCCAGCGTAGGCAAATCCTCGGGCCTCAACGGTCGACCGACGTCGACGTCGTAGTAGAAACCATTGTCAATGGCCGGGCCGATGGCGAATGTCGCCTGCGGGAACTGATCCTGAACAGCGTGCGCCAAGAGATGGGCCAGGGTGTGTCTGATAGCCGTCAGGTTTTTTGAAGCCGGAGTGGCGGGCATCGCTTAGTAATAATGAGTCATTGAGTCTAGCGGATTCGGCGATCTCGTCAAGAGGCGCGCTGGAGCCGAACCTCAATCCGCGCGGCTTCGCTCGGAGCGTGACGACGCCAGCGCGGAGAAATTTGAACCTCAGCCGACTCGATGAGGTTGCTGCCGAGTAGGGCGACGAGAATAGCTTGTCGATCAAGCCCAACGAAGCGCTGTGGCTGGATCATGGCACTGGTGGCACTGAGTTCGGCCTGGCCTCTGGCTTTGGCGGTCACCAGTGCGCTCTCCAGGGTTGGTTGCTGATCGAATGTCAACTCCGGCTGGCCGATGGTCACCAGCTCCTGGTCATCGCCGAGCTGCGCGGTCAAAGACTGCTCCACCAGGCGGCGCAGCGACTCGGTCTCGTAGCGAATATCCAACACCTCGACCGTCACCGTCACCTGATACTCGGCACTCGGCACATCAGGCTTCGGATCAGTAGCGACTTCTTGCGGCCTGAGGACGACGAGACGACCAGGTTGATCGGCACCAACCGCGGCACTGATCTGGGACTGCGCTTCGTTGCTTGTTTTCGTCAGCTCGTCGACCGATAGGGTGCCAGAACGAGGCTCGAGGCCGCCGGTAAAAGCTTCAGCCACGGTGCCATAAATGAGTTGCTGGTTGGCTGGGCGCAAGGCCACAATGGTCAAACGGCCGGGCGCTATTTCTCCCTCCGCCCCGAGCGGGTCAGCCACAGCAGTGACGTCAACCGTCCCGCCGGCGGGGACAATCACTCGCTCGGCGATCCGGACAATGACGCCGCTGGTGGCTTGGAGCCTGGTCTGGGTGGCCAGTGATTGGGCGGCCGAACCCTCATTATGAAGGGTGATGGTGCCGCGCGCATGAGCCGGTACGGACAGGCCCACGTCCGAAGGTTTGGCCGTGGCACTCGCCGTTCTCGTTGTTTTCGTGACGGTCCCGCGGACACCAGTGGCGGTCGATGGATCAGGACTAACGGTAATCGGGAAAGAGGTCGTCAGGGCCGTTCGCTTCGGCGTGACCGTGATGATCGTTCTGGACCAACCAGCATAGACTACACCGCCGAAGGTCAACCCGACCAGACCAAGGAAGACGATGGTCACCACCCGGTAGAGTCGTTGAACTTTGGCTTGGCCGAGCATCGACTAGAGAATCAGGCACTGCCCGAGCAGGCTCTCCAGGGCTTGTCGTAGCTCGGGGGTCAGAGAAATCCGGTGCTCCGTTCGTACCACGCGTTGCTGCTGACCGCGGCGAACGACGAGCTCGACCAGCCGTTCCCCCGGCCATGATTGGAGAACGGTTTTGAGCTCCTGCATCGTGGTTGGCGAGGTCTGCTCAAGATTAATGGCGATTTGGACGGCCGACTCGGTGGGCGCGGTGGACGGCTGGAATTCCCAGGCTCGATCGGCCAGCACCTTCCACTCGCCATCGCGGTTCGTCACCTGTCCTTCGATGATTAGGATCCGGTCTTCCTGCCAGAGCAAGCCGGTGGTTTGGAAAAGGTTCGGGAAAACGACGACCTCGATGGCGCCGGATAGATCCTCGAGGCGAACGAAGGCCATCCGCTCGTTCGATTTAGTAGTTATCCGTTTGACGCTGGTCACCAGCCCACCGATCTTCAGGCGTTGCGCCGATCGTTCTCGGGCGTGAGCGATCGGCTGGGCCGCGCGAGCCAGGTGTTGGCGGTATTCTTCGAGTGGGTGGTCGGTGATATAGAGACCGAGGAGTCGCTTCTCCCATTGGCCGCGCTGCGACCGACTGGCCGGGGAGGCGGGTTTGAGACGCAACCGCGGCGCGTGCTGGGTGGGGAACGAGCCGAAGAGGCTGGTTTGTCCAACCGTCGCTTCTTCGTCAGCGCGCTTGGCGTACTTCAGCAAATCATTGAGGTTCTCGAGAATGACCTGTCGTTCGGCCAAGGCGTCAAGCGCCCCCACCTTCGCCAGGCTGTCGAGCGATTTTTTATTGAGATCTTTGTGCTGGACGCGGCGGAGAAAGTCTTCCAGCCCCTGGAAGGGCCCGTCACGCTTGCGCTCAGCGATGATGGTGTCGACTAGATGGTCACCGACATTCTTTACGGCGCCGAGGCCGAAACGGATGGTTCGCGGTTGGTCAGGACCAGTCGGCCCGGCGGTGCCGGTTCCGCTGGCGGCTCGTCCGGCCAGCACCGTAAAGCTGGCCTCGCTCTCATTGACGTCTGGCGGCAGGACGGGTAACCCCATCCGTCGCGCCTCCTCGATTTCCAAGGCCACCCGATCAGTATTGTGCTGGTCGGATGTCAGCAGGGCGGCCATGAACTCGGCGGGATAATTCGCTTTGAAGTAGGCGGTGTGATAGGCAATGACGGCATAGCAGGCCGCGTGCGAACGGTTGAAACCGTATCGTGCGAACGGTTCGATGAAGTCGAAAATCCTCTCCGCCACGGGCCGGCTCGTCCCATGCTTGATCGCCCCGGCGATGAACCGCTCGCGTTGCTCCTTGAGGAGTTTGCCGATTTTCTTACCGACGGCTTTGCGCAGGACATCAGCTTCGCCCAGGGGGAAACCGGCAATGTCACGAGCCAGCTGCATGACTTGTTCTTGGTAGACGGCCACACCATACGTCTTGCGGAGGATTGGTTCTAGCCGCGGATCGAGATAGGTCGGTCGGTGGCGGCCGTGTTTGCCGGCAATAAACTGGGGAATGAGTTCCATCGGCCCGGGGCGATAGAGAGCGACCATGGCGATGATATCCTCGAGTGAGGTCGGCTTCAATTCGCGCAGATAACGACGCATGCCACCCGATTCCAGTTGGAAAACCCCGGTGGTCTCCCCGCGTTGGAGGAGTTGAAACGTCCGTTGGTCGTCAAACGGTATCCGATCGAGGTCAATCTGCTGCTGGCGCGTTTGAGCGATAACGGCAATGCAGGTTTCCAGGATGGTGAGGTTGGCCAGGCCGAGGAAATCCATTTTCAGCAGGCCAAGATCCTCGATCGGATGGAGTGAATACTGACTAATGATCGACTGATCCTCGGGGGAGGCGTACTGCAGGGGGGCATGATGTTCGAGCGGTTCCTTCGTAATCACCACCCCGCAGGCATGGCGCGAGGCATGGCGAGCGACACCCTCGAGCTTCTTGGCGCTTTCGATCAGCCGGCGGCCCGCGGCATCATTTTCATAGATCTCCCGCAGCTCCGGGACTTGCTCCAGCGCCTGGCTGAGGCTGGCAAACATCGGAATCAGCTTGGCCACTCGGTCACAATAGGCGTACGGCAACCCAAGCACCCGCCCAACGTCGCGAATGGCCGCGCGGGCAGCCATCGTTCCAAAGGTAATGATTTGCGCCACGTGCTCGCGACCGTATTTTTTTTCGACGTACCGGAGGACCTCATCTCGCCGGATGTCGGCGAAGTCAATGTCGATGTCCGGCATGGCCACCCGTTCCGGATTCAGAAATCGCTCGAACAGGAGATCATATTTCAACGGGTCAACGTTGGTAATATTGAGTAGGTAGGAAACGATCGAGCCGGCCGCCGAACCACGGCCCGGGCCGACCACAATGCCATGCTGCTTGGCCCAATTGACGAGATCCTGAACGATCAGGAAGTAGGTGGCAAAGCCGGTGTCGTTGATGACCCTCAACTCGTAGTCGAGACGCTGCCTGATCTCCGGCCGGAGCTGACCGTAGCGTCGCGGGATGCCGGCCTGGCACAATTCGGCTAAATAGCGTTCCGGCATTTCCCCCGCCGGGACGTCGAAGTGCGGCAACCGAGTTTGGCCGAGCGGGATTTCGAGGTTACATTGGGCCGCGATCTTGACCGTATTCGCGATCGCTTCCGGTAGATGGCGGAACGCCTCGGCCATCGCCCGCGGTGAACGGAGCGACAAGTCCTGGCCGGCCATGGTCATCCGCTCCCGATCCGCCAGTTGACGTTTGAGGTGGATACAGAGCAGAATGTCCTGCGCTTCGGCATCTTCCGGCCGCAGGTAGTGGCTGTCGGCGGTGGCGACGAGCGGGGCTCCAGTCTGGCGACTGAGCTCGATTAGGCCGCGATTGACCGTCTGCTGGTCATCGTTGTTGTGCGGCTGGAGTTCGAGAAAAAAACCGTCGGGGCCGAACAGCTGTTGATAGCGCTCAACGGCGCGTCGAGCCTGCGCCTGGTCGCTATTCCTGAGGAGCGTCGGAATTTCACCTTTCAGGCAGGCACTGAGCGCGATCAGCCCGGCGTGGTGTTGGGCCAAAATCTCATCATCAACCCGCGGCCGGTAGTAATATCCTTCGAGGTGAGCCAGGGAGACCAGCTTGATGAGATTGAGGTATCCCCGGTAGTCTTTGGCCAGTAAGATGAGGTGGTAGTTTCGTTCGTCTACCTTGGCCCGTTTCTGTTGTCGGCCGTGCGGGGCGACGTACGTTTCAACGCCGATGATTGGTTTGATGCCGGCGGCCCGGCAGCGCTGGTAGAATTCGATCGCTCCGTAGAGAGCACCGTGGTCGGTCAGGGCCAGGGCCGTAGCGCCTTGGTCTTTCGCGGCCGACACCAAATCCTCGATTTTCGGCAAACCATCGAGCAGGGAGTAGTGACTATGAGTGTGGAGGTGGACGAAGTCGGGCATAGCGAGAACCGCACCACCGTGGCCGTGGTGATGACAGCACCATCTCCCAGCCAGGAGCTAGAACTCGTCTGCTGGGGTTGATGCGCGAGTGCTGGGTCGGCGCTTGACTCGCCGACTGGCGAAGAAACTAATGAGCTGCTTCAACCCCGCAGCCAAGGCGGCCAGTTGAAGGTGAGTCGACGATAATTTATCCTTGATCGTTTGGAGGATGCCATCGATGGTGGCCAACCGTTGCCGAAAATCGTCGACCGCGGCGGCGACGGTGCGGATGATTCGAACCAAGTAGTACAACAGCCAGGCCGAGCCGGCAGTCAGGACGGCAGCACAGACAGCCAAGGTCAGGAAGAGCACATCGCGAGAATCCATGGCCATCATCATACCACAGCCACGGACCGGTCGCTAGGGCGAATTGACTGCCCCTTGGTCGTCTGGTAGCATGGAGGCGCCATGACGCCACGCGGCGATTTCCAGCTCGCCCTGGGATACTGGATTGTCAGTCACAAGGCCCAGCTCCGTACCTGGTGGGTCATTGTGCTGCTGGCTTTTATGGGTCTCAGCTTGGTGTGGGCGATCATTTTCTTTTTCTTTTTCTTCCTTACCCAGCCGCGCTTCGATAACCTGGTCGGGCGAGCCGCCGCAAGCCTGGCCGATCTCCAGCCATCGTCCGCCGTGCAGCCACAGCCCCTGGTCGTCGGCCCAGTAGCCATCATCGGCCCGCACGACGGAAGCGTTGACCTCGTGGCGATGGTCAACAACCCGAACCATGGTTGGGGCGCCAAAGAGGTGATCGCGCAATTCACGCTGGGGGGCGAGGCGCTTGAGATTCAACGACTGTGGCTCAATCCGGGTAGTGAACGGCCGGTGATGCAGCTGAATGTTTCGGTTGGCCAATCAGCCCCGGGGTCAGCAACCCTGCAGGTGACCGACGTCATCTGGGCGCGAGCGGCCTCGGCCGCCGTGCCGCCACCGTCCTTCACGGTCGAGCAGGTCACGCTGACACCAACCACCGTGACTATCGGCAGCCAGCGCGTTCTAACCGTCAATCTGACCGCCACGGTCACCAACCGTTCCGTCTACAGCTTCCTAAAAGTTCGGGTGCCGGTGGTGATCAAAGCCGGCCCGGAGATTGTGGCAGTCGATGAACTAGTCCTAGACCGCTGGCCAACGCTGACGACCAAGACCATCAACCGGACCTGGCAGTACCCGGTGGCCACGGCCAGCCAGGCAGTCGTCAGCCCCCAGATCAACCAGTTCGATCGCGACAATCTCTATCGTTGACCGGATGCCGACGCTCGGTGTTCGACAGTTAGCGCGCGGTCTCGACTTGGGTCTGTTGACCATCGTCGTCATCCTCGTTTTGTTTGGCTTGGCGGCACTCTACAGCTTCTCCCTCCATGAAGGTCAACCGGACTATACTTTGTTCGTGCGGCAATCCTCTTTCGCGGTCATTGGACTGGGCCTGGCCCTCGGCTTAGCCCGCCTGGATTATCGCTATCTGGCCGGGTTGCACTGGTTGCTATACGGTTTGGGGCTAGCGCTTCTGGTCGCCGTACGCTACCTGGGGACCACGGTTCGTGGTACGACTGGCTGGTTCGAGGTCGCCGGTCTTCAGTTCCAGCCGGTTGAACTCGTCAAGCTCATCGTGGCGGTGGTCCTGGCTAAATACTTCGCTGACCACCTAGCCGACAGTGGTCGGTGGCGCTTGGTGCTCACCAGCGCGCTGATCGTCGCCCTGCCGGTCGGGTTAGTCATGGCTCAGCCCGACTATGGTTCGGCCTCGATCCTGCTCGGGCTCTGGGTCGTGCTCTTGTTTACCATGCCGATCCCTCGTCGCCGCATGGTGATGGTGGGTCTGGTCCTGGTCGGCCTCGCTTTCCTGACCTGGGGAGCGCTCCTCCAGCCGTACCAGCAGGAGCGGGTGCGCAACCTATTCTTTCCCGGGCGGGATCCACTGGGCGGCGGCTACAACGTGCGGCAGTCGGTGACCGCCATCGGGGCGGGGCAAGTCTTTGGGCGCGGCCTCGGGCTGGGTACGCAATCCCAGCTGAATTTTCTGCCGGAACGCCAGACGGACTTTATTTTTGCCTCGATCACCGAAGAGCTGGGGTTGGTCGGCAGCCTAGCTATCGTCGGCCTGTTCGGGTTGCTTTTCTGGCGCCTGGTCCGGTTGATTCGCCAGGCCCAGGATAACTTTAGCCTCTTGTTGGCCTTGGCCCTGGGCAATATCCTATTTCTCCAAGCTGGCATTAATATTTTGATGAACCTCGGTCTGTTCCCCGTCACCGGTTTACCGCTGCCATTCCTCAGTTACGGCGGCAGCTCGCTGATAGTCAGCTTGATGGCGATCGGCTTGCTCGAAAGCATGATCATTCGCCACCGGACCACGCCGCTCTAGGTATGGCCAGTCCGCGACTGGTGGCAATCACACTATCGCCTTGACGGGAGAGCGATTCTTGGGGTATAATAGAAACACCGCGTCACCTTTATGTACGCTGAGGCACCACAAACTGGTCCTGGCAGTATGCAGATTCTGACCGCTTGCCCACTCTGCCAGGCGAATTACAACCCGCTCAAGACACAGATCATGGCCGAGCGGGATGATGCGCATTTGCTGTACCTGGAGTGTCGGCAATGCGGCAGCTCGGTGGTGGCGGTGGTGACCACCGGCTCCAGCGGCCTGTCGTCGATTGGTACCGTCACCGATCTGACCAGCCAAGAAGTCGCCGCTTTCCAGGCTGACGTGACCGCCGATGACGTGGTTGACCTCTACGCCTGGATGAAGCAGGGCGACCACTCCTGGCTTGATTGGCAAACTGGTCGACTCTGACCGCGAACGACCAAGGAACCCACATGACTGCTCTCGTTCTCCAGGCCCGACAGCGAACGGCCGTCGGTAAAGTTGTCAAAACACTGCACCGGCACCACCGTGTCCCGGCGGTTCTGTATGGTCATGGCGTCGCCAACCGTAACCTCGAGATCGACCGCCAGGCTTTCCAGCGGGTTCTCCAGCAGGCCGGTACCTCGAGCCTGGTCGAGTTGATTATCGATCAGGAGCAGCCTATCAAGGTACTGATTCACGCCATCCAACGCCATCCGTTGGCGTCGCATGTTATGCACGTCGACTTCTACCAGGTCAAGATGTCCGAAAAGCTGGAAACGGACATTGCCCTCCAGTTTTCCGGGGAGTCACCGGCCGTCAAAGAGTTGGGCGGCATCCTCGTCCGAGCGGGCGACAAGATCAAGGTCTCATGCTTGCCAGGCGATTTGGTCCCATCGATTGACGTTGACATTAGCCAGCTCAAGACGTTTGACGACCATCTCCGTATCCGCGACCTCCGCCTGCCGACAGGAATGACCTTCTTGGAAGACCCCAGCACTATTATCGCTAGTGTCAGCCCGCCCCGAAGCGAAGCCGAAATTGAGGCTTTGGAGACGACGGTCTCAGAAGATGTGACCGCCGTCGAGCAAGTATCAAAGGAGAAGGCGGAGGGAGAAGAAGAAACTCCGGCCTCGGGTGCCGCCGCCCCGGCCGAGAGTAAAACATAGAGCCAGATGCCAAAGAAAACATCGGTCAAGGTCGTCCCGACTGACGACGAACCCTCGAGTCGGTCCAGCCCAACAACGCCAGCCCGACGTCAGGCCGCGGCCGAACAAGAGGCGGGGACGACGGGTCGGGTCTCGGAACCGAAGCCGACGGTATTCAAAAAGCCAGCCAGCCGCCGGGTTTGGCTTCCAGCCTGGGCTTGGTACACGATTGGTGGCGTGGTGGTGGTGACTACAGCCATGATCATTGGCTTTGCGCTGAGCGCTAAACCCCCGGCCCCGCCAGTGATTAATACCAACCGCCCGGCGCCGACCGCGCAGTTGGTCCCGCGGCGTCTTGACGGGGTGATGGTTGAGACCAACAAGGACAATCCGAATATCTACGCGGTGATGATTGAAAACTTGACTGACTCGCGGCCGCCTTCGGGCTTGGACCGGGCCAGCGTGGTGTATGAAGCATTAGCCGAAGGCGGCATCACGCGCTTCATGGCGCTCATCCCAGTCGGGCAGAACATTCCTGAGCTCGGGCCGATCCGCTCGGCCCGGCGGTACTACCTAGCCTGGGCCGAAGAGTACAACCGCCCGCTGTACGTACACGTCGGTGGGAGTCCGGATGCCTTGGCATACCTCCGCTCCGGCCAGGCCAGCGTAGTGAACTTTAACCAATTCTATAACGCCGGCAATTTTTGGCGCGAACGAAGTCGCCGCGCGCCACACAATCTCTATTCGTCAAGCGACATGCTGTTCCTCGGCCTCCGACGGGTGGCGCCGGATCTCGTGCCTGAGTATGCACCGTGGCCATTCAAGGATGACGCGGCCGAGTCGGCGCGGTCGGTTGGCCACCCGACCATCGTGATCGAGTATTCGTCCTTCAGTTACCGCGTGACTTACAAATACCACCCCCAACTCAATCGGTACTTCCGTTTTCTCGGCGACAGCGATCACCTCACCCGCAGCGGTGATAAGATTTGGGCCAAGACGGTGGTGGTGATGTTTGTCAAGACCGGCCTCTTGTCGGGCGACCGCCAGCGCTTGCAGATGGAGACTGAAGGTGAAGGTCGGGCCCTCGTCTTCCGTGATGGACAGGTGGTCGAGGGCACCTGGAAAAAGCCAACCGCCAAAGAGCGAACGACATTCTTGGATCAACAGGGTCGGCCAATTACCTTCAATCGCGGCCCGATCTGGATCTCAGTTGTCCCGACCGATCGGCAAGTTACGTATTAGCGCTCGACGACGAACCCGTGCCACCAGCGGCCGTCGGAGATGGCTTGAAGTTTCGCCTTGGGCCAAAGGCGCCGGGCCGCGACGGTACTAGTGGATCGTTGGCCAGGATCACATTCAATCGCTAGCCAACGCCAATCCCGGCGGTCAGCGACTTGTGACCACAAGCTCCGGATCCAAGCCAATCCGTCCCGACCGCCGTCCAAAGCGATGGCGGGTTCGGCCCGGATGGTCTGATCATCCAGCTGGTTTGGTTGTAAGTAGGGGAGGTTGGCGATGATGACGTCGATGGTCTCGCCACCGACGGGCTGGAGGAGCGACCCGAAGCGAAAGTCTACCTGAGCGGACAAACCGAGACGCTCAGCGTTACTGGCCGCTGTCCGGAGTGCTAGCAGCGACCGGTCAGTGGCAATCATGCGATACTGCGGTCGTTGCTTGGCCAGGGCTAGCGCGATGGCCCCGGAACCAGTGCCGATGTCGGCTACCACGAGGGGCTGGTCGTTTGGTACGGCCGTTAAGACCGCCTCAACCAAGAGTTCGGTCGCTGGTCGGGGGATCAGGACCGTCGGGTTAACCGTGAGCGACAGACCGAAGAATTCTTTGTTCCCCGTGAGGTAGGCTACGGGGGTGCCGGCGGCTCGTCGCTGGATGAGCTGGCCAAATTTAGCCTCGGCCCGACGGCTGATCCTGGTTGACCCAGCGGCCAGGAGCCGGGTTCGTTCCCACCCCAAGACGAAAGCCAGCAAGACCTCGGCGTCCAAGCGCGGACTGTCAGACACGGTGGTGACCCGGGCGGCCGCCCGGGTCAGGAGCTGACTGACGGTCTGTCTCATCGGCGGGGCGCAGTCGCCTGTTCGACCTGTCGCAGCTGGTCAAGGAGCGGTCGCAGGTCGCCGTCGAGGAATCGATCGAGGTGGTGGACGGTCACCTTGAGACGGTGGTCAGTCACCCGGTTTTGGGGGAAGTTGTACGTCCTAATTTTTTCCGCCCGCTGGCCAGTGCCAATTTGTTGCTTCCGAAGCGCTGACGCTTGGGCCAGCCGTTCTGCCTCTTGGCGGGCCAGCAACCTGGCTCGGAGTACCCGCATGGCCTTGAGACGGTTTTGCGTCTGCGAGCGTTCGTCTTGCATCGAGACGACGATGCCAGTCGGCACATGCGTCAGGCGAATGGCCGAGTAGGTGGTGTTGACTGATTGGCCGCCGTGGCCGCGGGCGGTGGACGTTTCAATCTTCAGATCCTGGGGCGCAATGGATAATTCTTCCTCCTCGGCTTCGGGAATGACCGCCGTGGTGACGGTGGAGGTATGAACACGACCGCTTTTCTCCGTGGCCGGCACGCGCTGGACCCGATGAACGCCACTCTCATACTTCATCCATCGGTACACGCCGTCGCCGGTGACTTCAAAAATGACCTCCTTGAACCCACCGAGTGTGGTTTGGTGAGATGATAAGAGGCTGGTGGTCCACCCCTGTCGTTCGGCGAAACGGGAGTACATCCGGAACAGCTCGGCCGCGAAGAGGGCCGCTTCGTGACCGCCGGCGCCGGCCCGAATCTCGACAATGATGTCGCGCCCATCAAACGGGTCGGCCGGCTGGAGGGCGGCCCGGAGGTGGCGTTCGAGATGGGCTAGTTGGTCCTGGATTCCGGGCAATTCTTCAGCCACCAGCGCGGCCAATTCCGGGTCACCGGCGGCCGCGGTTTTTCGTAGCTCACTCACCTGACGCTCGAGTTCATCCAGCTGCTCGACTTTCGTCACTAACTCGGCCACTTGGGCATAGCGTTTCGCGACCGATCGCCGTCGGGCTGGGTCACTACCGTGGCTCAGATCATTAACTTCATCCGCCAGCTGCTGGTACTGACGTCGAAGTTGGTCGACTTGTTGACGGGGGATAGACATCGGCGAACCTAAGACCGCGTCCGGCTGGCGGACGGAAGGGGTGGGCTGTTAAGCTTCGGGCGCCGTGGCCTTGGCCACCTTGCGAGTTTTCTTCGCCTGGAGTTTGGTGCGCTTGCTCCGAACCGGCCGACGGACGGACTGGTGCTTGGCGGTCATCCGTTTGAATCGATCAACCCGACCGGCCGTATCGATCATCTGTTGCTGGCCGGTAAAGAACGGATGGCAATTCGAACAGACCTCAACCCTCATCTCTTTGACGGTCGAACCAGTCTGCCAACGGTGACCACAGGTGGTGCACTCGATCTTGGCCTGGTGGGTGTACTCGGGATGGAGGCCAGTTTTCATAGCCAGCCGAGTATAGGCTGGCGGCCGTCCCTTGTCAAGCCGGGCAGCCCGTGGTATACTCGTCGCGGCTGAATGGGCAGCTATTCTTCATCGTCTATCTTATTCATCTCACATACCCGATGGGCCGACTCACTATGAGTTGGTCACTCCGCTTCCTCCCCGAGGTTAAAAATCTGAGGGGCCACCGGAAAAATGTCGGGTAGCGGTCCGTCCCCCAGGCGGAAGAAAGGAATGTCATGTCAGGATTGACGCTTTTGGAAATGCTCCAGCATGGTGTCCACTTTGGCCACCAGCAGAGTCGCCGTCATCCGAAGATGGCTGAAGCCATCTTCGACACGCGCCATGGCATTTCGATTATCAACCTCGAACAAACCCAGGCCGCCCTTGGTCGAGCCGCGGCTTTCCTCCGCGACCTGGTAGCCAACGGCAAGACCGTCCTGTTTGTCGGTACCAAACGCCAGGCGCAAAGCAGTATCCAGGAGGCCGCCCAGCGGGTGTCGATGCCGTACGTCGTGGAACGGTGGATTGGGGGCTTATTTACTAACTTTGCCACCGTCCGTCAGCTGATCGCGACGCTTCAGCGCTTGAAAGAGGAACGCGCCGCTGGTGGCTGGGCCAAGTACACCAAGAAGGAGCAACTCGGACTGCAAGGGGAGCTGGAGCGTCTCGATCGATTGGTTGGCGGCCTGGGGTCGATGGAGGCACTGCCGGCCGCAGTTTTCATCGTCGATATAAAAACTGAGAAAACGGCGGTGGCCGAAGCCAAAAAGGTCGGGATTCCCGTCGTGGCGCTGTGCGATACGAACGTCAACCCGGCGGCCATTGCCTACCCGATCCCGGCGAATGACGATGCCACGAAATCGATCAAACTCCTGACCGATGCCATCGTCGAATCCGTGATGGCGGGCCAGCAACAGCTCCAGCAGTCCCAGGCGGCCGTCACGGCGACCACGGCCACGGCCGATGAGGCTGCCACGGCACGGACCGTATCAAACCCATGACCATCGCTCCAGCCGACATTCAGAAACTCCGTCAGCAAACCGGCGTCGGTGTCCTGGAAGCGAAGCGGGCGCTTGAAGCAACGGGTGGGAATCTGACTCGGGCCGCGACCGAATTACGGAAGGCCGGGAAGAAGATCGCGCGGCAAAAGTCTGAGCGGACTACGACCGAGGGTACGATCGGGGTGTACGTGCACAATAATGGCCGGGTCGCGGCGATGGTGGTCCTGGCCTGCGAAACCGATTTTGTCGCCCGGACCGACGATTTCCGCCAGCTCGCGCACGAGCTAGCGATGCAGGTCGCGGCGACTGACCCTCAGTACTTGAAACCAGCCGATATCCCCTCGGCCGTGGTCGCCCACGAGGAAGAAATCATCCATCAACAGCTGCGCCAGGCTGGTAAGCCGGCCACCATGTGGTCGCGGATCGTCCCCGGGAAACTCGAGAAATTTTATGCCGAAGTCTGTCTCCTTGAACAACCATATATCCGTGATGACACCCAGTCGATTGCCGATCTCCTGAACGCCGCCACGGCCAAACTCGGCGAGAACATTCAGGTTCGGCGTTTCAGCCGACTCAGCCTTTAGGACGACACCGGATGTCTCTTGACTTCATCGCCCTGCTAGTTCTGTTCCTCAGCCTGGCCGGGGTGGCGACGCTCATCCTGCGAAAATTCCCGCTGCTGGCCGCCTTGCGGGGAGAGTCCGCCCCCCACCCATTGGCGGCCCGGAAGAGTTCATTACTGGAGGAGCGTCTGAAGCGGAAGTTTCAAAGCTGGTGGTCCAAGGCGGCCACCACCGGCCAGCCGCTCATTCGCCAGGCCACCACTATCCTGAAACGGTCGCAGCGAAAGTTACTCGACCTGGAGCATGAATACCAGGTCCGGTCACTGCCGATCTTTCTCAATCGACGCCAGCGTCAGAAAGTGGATCGTCACATCGCTCAGCTGCTCGACCAAGCCCAACTCTTCCGCCGAGACGAAGAGTACCGGGCGGCCGAAGGAAAAGTCCTCCAGGCGATCAGACTTGATCCCCGGTCCGTGCCAGCCTTCCAGCTCCTCGGCCAGCTCTACCTGGGGATGAAAGAATATGGTCATGCCAAAGAAGTCTATAAGTACCTACTCAAACTGGTCGGCGACTCCGACGCCACCTACGAACATCTGGCCGAAGCCGACATCGCCGCCGGCCACCTCCAAGAGGCCGGACAGGAAATCCGTCAGGCCATTGCCCTCAACGGAGCAGTCATGACCTACTATCTCGAGCTGGCGCAGGTTGAACGAGGTCTTGGTCATTGGGCCGACGCGTTTCAGAGCGTGCAAGAGGCCGTCCGGCTCGAACCGAACAACCCCAAGGTTCTTGACGAATTGATCGAAGTCTCCTTAGGCTATGGAAAGAAGCAGTTTGCCGAAGATGCCGTTGCCAAAGTCAAGGCCAAGAACCCTGACAACTCGAAGATCGTTGAGTGGGAACAGCGGCTGTCCGAATTGTAGTTTCGTGCCCGCGTAATTCCCGGACACGCCCGGCAAAGCCGGATACTAGCGTCAGCAGCTGGCAGACCCACCGGCCTGAACCCGGGCCCATGTAGCTCAGCTGGTAGAGCAACTCCACGCCTGCCCGCCAGTCGCCTCGCGCCGATGTAGCTCAGTTGGTAGAGCAACTCCATGGTAAGGAGTAGGTCCGCGGTTCAAATCCGCGCATCGGCTCCAGGCGCGTGGCAGGCGGGGTAAGGAGTAGGTTCGCGGTTCAATTCCGCGCATGGGCTCAGGTTCGGGCAGGCAGGGCAACGCCATGGTAAGGGCTGGGTCACCCCGTCGAATGGCGGCGACATCGGCTCCAGGCATGGTGGCGAGAGGAGAGTTAACTGTCCGGCCGTTTTACCACCGTTGGCCGGTTCCACCAGAGAAGCCAGGCTACTGTCAGGGTCGTAACCAGGAAGCCGGTAAATAGTCCTCCCGGGAGATATCGGAGGTTGATTTGAGTTCTTCCCGCCGGCACTTGCACGGTCAGGTATCCTTGACGGTTTGGTTCGGTCGGAAGATCCAGATCGCTACCAGCTGAAGCTGACCAGTTCTTTTCATACGGTTGGTTGAGTACCAATCGACCGGGCCAGGTGGTTTCGACTCGTACTGTCAACCGACCAGTGGATGCTCGGTAAACCTGGACGTCTGACCGTTGACCTTCAACCCATGCTCGCCTCCGGGCTAGCTGTTCCTCCCAACGGACTCCGTTCAACCGCCATCGACCGTTTAGGCCGGCCGACCCGCCATTCCTTTCCAGCCGGCGGTAGGACCGGAGGAGGAGAGAATCGTAGCCGCCGACGTTCGGGCGGGAATAGAGCATCGAACCGTTCCCTCGGAGTTTGTCTCCGCCGGTCACGATTCGGTCGCCGGTGTCAGGAGCTTGGCGCAGGACAGCGAATTGTCGGGAAATCTCCGTCCACGTCCGTCCTGAACTATCCGGTAACGCCCGGCTCCAGGTCAGGGCGACGGACGCGAGCGCCACCACGGCGATGAGCAAGCGCGAAGAAGAGCGTTCCATATCAAATCGGAACGTGGTCAAGAGAAGGATGATGGTACTGCCAGCAATTGAGGCCGTCGAAATCCAATTCGTGTTGGTGACGGAAACTGCCAGGCCGAATAGCCCCAGAGTGACGATCAGCTTCTGGGTTGTACGCCGGCGTGAACGGACAGTGTTGTTCCATCCGGCGAAACCGGCCACCGCCATCGGCAGGACGGCGGTTAATGGGAGGAAGACGTACCGCCACGGATAACGCACGAGGTTATGGATGAATGGCACCGTTGCCAGCCACTCGCGAGCGGCGATGATCGCGGCCAATGCGATCGTCCCGAGGACACAAAATTTCATCCACGCGCCCAGGACGGAGTGGACGCGGTGTCGCCAGGCGATGATGACAAATAGGAGTGGGACTACTCCGATCGTCACCGGCACGAATCGATATGCATCGGCCGTCACAACGGACGCCGACAGGCCGAACGGCGTTATGGTTGGCAGGGCATTGCCAGCTGTCACCGCGACCTGCGTGGTTTGCGCGACGAAGTCCAACGCTGGGAAGAGTTGCACGGCCGCCAGCCCGAGACCGGAACACGTGGCCACCACCATAGCCCTCCATGTTCGCCACGACTTGCCGATCCGAGCAATGCCGTACAGGCCCAGACCGAGCAAACTGGCGACAAACGTCGGCGGATGACCGGCGAACCAGCTGAGCGCAATCGTCCCGGCCAGAGCGGCGACCCCGCGCCGAGACCGGCGATCGATTAGTCGGTCGGTAAAGTACAGGAGAAACGGCCACCAGGCGATAGTTGCCATGGCGGTCGTCGAGTCACGAAGTAACCAGAGTCCAACCGGGCTGAAGAACCATAGGCCCGCGCCGAGGGTTGAAGGCAATTCGGAAAACCATCGGCGTAACCAGAGGTAGACGCCGAGCGTCCCGACTCCGACGATAAAACAAAACTGCAGGTCGAGGATGAACCCCGGCAGGACAGGATTTGGATGAAAGGGGAGTAGCATCCACGAAAAGGGAGACAGCGCGGCGGTTTGCGGGTTGGCAAAAAACGGAGCCCCGCCAAAGACCCATGGGTTCCAAAACGGAATGTTGAAACTCTGGATCGACTTGACGAAATAGGATTGCCAGATATAATACTGGTTGATATAATCTCCTGGCGAAAGCGGGAGGTTTTTCGTGATCGTTGGCAACGCGAACAGCACCGGGATGACAATCAGCGTGGCGCCGATCCAGATATCGCGCCGGGATAAACCGGGGAAACCCATGGTGATAGTATATACTAGATTGAATGACTCGTATCACCCCGACCAGGCACCATGAAACGGGGTCAAGAGTCCCGCCCCACAAGCCCACGTAGCTCAGGGGCAGAGCAGCTGTTTTGTAAACAGCCGGTCGTCAGTTCGAATCTGACCGTGGGCTCCAGGGCTTGTGGGGCGGGATAAAGCGAAGGTCGTCGGTTCAAATCCGACCACTGGCTCCAGGCTGGCGCGGGAAATACAGCAGGTCGGCGGTTCGCATCGTCCTGGCTCCAAGATAAAGTCATTAACTTAAACTGTATGCCGCAGGACAACCTCATCAAACTCCAGTGCACGATTTGCAAGCACATCAACTACCACAGCACGCGGAACAAAAAGAAACTCAAGAACAAGATCGAACTCAAGAAGTATTGTCGGTGGGATAAGAAACACACCCTGCACAAAGAGGTTAAATAACGTTATGGGTATCCCGGCCGAACTGCGAGCTCAAGAATATACACCGACCGGCGGGTCGTGGCGGATCAATCAGGACGAGGTGCTGGAGTTAACGTTAGGGCCACGCGTCGAAGAGCATCGTGATACGGTAGGTGAAGCGCACTGGGCGCGCGATCTTTATGAACAGTTGAAACGCGCCGATCCGTCGCGCCAGTGGGACGCTATTGTTAGTTTGAAACGGTTACCGGCCCATTACAATCCGCCGCTGGCGATGCGCATGGTGTTTACCCAGATGATTAAAGATCCGAAGACGCGACGCGTGGCGATGCTCGATTTTACTTCCTGGCAGAAGTTTATCACCCAAACGTTCATGATCACCCGGGATGCACGACCCAAGGTCCGTTTCTGCAAGAGTCTGAAGGAGGCCCAGGATTGGGTCCGGACGCAGTCATCTGACTCGACAAAATAACCGGAATCGGTACAATATGCCCGTTGTGGGGGCATGGTGAAACGGTATCACGGAGGTCTCCAAAACCTCTATTCTAGGTTCGAATCCTAGTGCCCCTGCCAAAAAGAACCACTTCGCAAAGCAACCCAACAAATTATTCAACCTCTACGGGAGGATTCGAAGGGCAGGAGCGAGAGCGAGCTTAAGGCGAAGCTCAAGCGTCCGGCGAGTTGTCAGTGGCAAGTCGCCGCTGCCCAGGGACGAATCCTAGTGCCCCTGCCACACTTTTCGATTAATATTCATTACCCCTCCATTAAGAGGGCGAAGTTAGGTTAGAACCAGAATGCGCCGTCGCGACGGCGCTTGACAAAAGAGAGGCGATTGCTAAGATGCGTCCAATTAGAGCAAATCGCTCTAGGAGCACCTTCACACCCGAATAGGGAGGATCCCTACAATGGCTCAGGACAAGGTTCCGAACATCACTCGTCACACCCTCTGCGGTGTTCAGGGCTGCTGCCCGACGGTGGAGATCAACCACGACTCCGACGAGGTGACCATCGCCGACGATTTCGGCGGCAAGGTCAAGCTCACCAAGGAGCAGTGGCGCGAAGCGCGTACCAATCCGATGCTGGATGCGTGATCCGACAACCCTGTCGGCGTCAACCCTGACCCCTGCTCCTTCACCGGATCAAGGGTCTCTTTTTAGGGAGGTTTACAATGCACGCGTGGAATGACTTGCGGCCAATCCGATCTCGGTTCTTACGAGTGCTTGAGAGAGACGGACTGGTTGCAGCTTTTCATCAACTGCACCCAGAACCTCTCTTCACAACATCCGACCAGTGGTCAGCAGTCCAGGGTTTCCTAGCGACGGGCGAAAATCAGGCTCTTGCGGAAAAGTTCGTGAGAGACTGGCAGGTTCGAGGCCTCATTAATTCAGACGAGCAAATTGATGAGGTAGATCTTGCCGACGCGCAATCTCTGGCAAGACATAGACTACAACGCCCAACTATCCTCTACCTGATGCTGGCACAGGGTTGTAACTGGAAATGTACAGGTTGTCCAATTCCAGATCTAGCCAAGCTTTACGGTGAGCGTTTGCTCACTTTTGAAGATGCGATGGCGGGCGTCGACATGTGGCGACGGCATATCGAAGCGTACCCACCTGATGACGAGCCGTATTTCGTCATCATGTATGGTGGTGAGCCACTGTTGAACCGCTCGGTTCTCGAACAATTGCTGCCAGCAATCGTGACAGAAAAGGAGTCCGGGAGATTGCCAGCCAAGCTGGAGTTAATGCTGTGCACGAACGGTCAGTTGATCGACGGGCGGTTGGCGAATTTCCTCAAGCGTTATAGCGTCAAGGTCGCACTTGGCATGGATGGTCCGGGCGACACCAACGACAAGACGCGAAGGACTTGCGAGAACACAGGCACGAGTGCGGTTATTACCCACGCTATCGACGCTCTCGTCACACAAGATGTCCAGGTGGTGGTGTCGACCACAATGACGCCGGATAACATCCAGCGAATCCCGGAATTCCGAGCGCAGCTCAAGGCGGCAGGAGTGCAAGGCTTTGGCCTCAACCTACTCAAAGGTTTACCTCTGCGCCTGCTCTCTTTCGCGGAGTCAGCTGCTTACGCGAAGGCTGCCGCCCAGGCGGTTCTGGAGGGGCTTGGTCAGTCGGACGATGACTCCTTCTACGAGTATCAGCTACAGAAGAGGTTAGAGTCACTGCGAACCGGTCTGCCCTATCCAGTTGATTGCACGTGCTACGGGAACCAGTTGGTTATCCAAGCGGATGGCCAAGTGGGAAACTGCCCGTTTCAACGTCATGACCACGGACATGTCAGGGAGCTTTCTCAGAAGTTCCAAATCGGCAATTCTCCAACTGTGCGGCTTTGGCAAAACCGTTTGCCTATCTTCAACCAGGAAATGGGCAAGAACATGGTTGCCAACGCTTTGCACGGCGGTGGATGCGCCTGGAGTTCGTATGAGGTCCACGGCAGCGAAACTGCCGAGGATGTCTGTAACGCAACGTTCGCTCAGGAGGTGCAATGTGAACTCATCTGGTCTCTCCTCCCGGCGGACCGAGCAATCGAACCCCGGCGGGGAGAAACGTCTCATTGGAATCATCGGAGGCTCCGGTCTCTGCACGATTCCACAGCTTGAACGAGCACAACGTATCGATGTGGATACGTCCCACGGAAAGCCCTCGGCACCTGTCAGCTTGTTTGAGCAAGGTTCCGTCAGCGTCGCATTCATTCCTCGACACGGATATGACCACACGATTCCTCCACATCGTGTCCCGTACAAGGCCAACCTGGCGGCGCTGAAAGCTATGGGAGTGTGTCACGTCCTGGCAACGTGCGTCGTCGGCAGCCTACGGGAAGAGATCGGGCCCGGAGACTTCGTTGTTCCTGACCAGTTCATCAACCTGACTTGGGGGCGCGACGACACGTTCGATGTCGATCGGCGACTCGTGCACTTGCCTATGGCGTATCCGTACTGTTCGAGTATTCGCCAAGCGGTCACGAAAGAGTTGAGTTCTCTCGGCCTGACCGTCCACTCAAGCGGATGCGTCGTAGTGATCCAGGGTCCTCGTTTCGCCACCATGGCCGAAAGCAAGTTGTTCGCGCAATGGGGCGGCGACATCGTGAACATGACCCAGTATCCTGAGTGTTATTTCGCTCGCGAACTCGGCATCTGCTACGGCGCTGTCGCATCAGTGACTGACTACGACGTTGGCGTACCCAGTGCTATTTCCATGCAGCCAGGTTCCATGGATCGTGTTCTCGAGGCCTTTCACACGAACACGCGGCAGACCAACGAGTTGATTGAGCGTTTCCTGGCAATCGCTCCTAACATCCTCAGTTGTTCGTGTGCCCAGCGTGGAGTAGAACCTTATTTCTGGCAAGGCACGTAGTCTCAACCCCGCATGCAACCTGTGCGGGGCTTTTCTTTTGGGTATTGACAGGGCTTGATTTATGGTGTAATTATCAGTCAGTTTACCAAGTCGTTTTAGTGGTTCCTTGACAATATTTCCTGGATGAGATATCCGGGCTACAATAAGGAGAAGACATCCATGGAACTTCGAACTGAACACATTCAGAAGATGTACGGTATAAAAACCGTACTCGATGACATCACGTTTTCCCTGTCGCAAGGGCAAAAGGTTGGGTTAGTCGGAAACAACGGTTCCGGCAAGTCAACCCTGCTTAAGATCCTGGCCGGAGAGATCGAAGCCGATGCTGGCGAAGTGACTCGCCGACAAGGACTGGTGGTTGGATACCTCCCGCAAGACACCAGCTTGGTCAGTGATGAGTCCGTGCGGCAATATGTACATCGCATTTCCGGCATGCAGAGCCTTGAACAGCGTGCTTCGCAGTCGTCCGATGCAATGGCTGAGTTTGAGCACCGGCAAGGGTACTCCTTCGAGCATCGCATGCAGTATACGCTGGCTGGACTTGGACTCGACCAAGCGGCCGCCGATCGACCCATCTACACACTGTCTTCAGGACAGAAAAGCAAGGTCTTCATGGCCGGGGTGCTATTGTCCGATCCCGACGTACTGCTACTTGACGAACCGACGAACAATTTGGACCTGTTGGCACTCATTTGGCTGGAGACCTTCTTGGAACGATCGCGAATGGCCTGTATCATCGTTTCGCACGATCGCCTTTTTCTGGATCGCTTGGTCCGGAAAATCATGATGATCGACTTTCACACCCGAAAGTTGACAGTTACCAATGGGCGATACTCCGATTACCTTCGGCAGTCCGAGAAGGAACGGACTCGTCAGCTGGCGGCGTACGAAGTACAACAAGAAGAAATCCAGCGTCTGACTGAATCAGCACGGGCCAAAAAGGCCGAGGCAGCCCAGGGTGCGCAATACAAGGGTCGGGATAACGACAAGTTCCTTCGAGGTTTCAAGCGTGATCGGTCTGCTCGATCGGGCAAGGTCGCCAAGGCAATCGAAAAGCGAATCGACCAGATGGAGCGTATTGAAAAACCCATCGAACGAGAAGCTTTCCAGATTCGCTTGCAGGCGTCAAAGCCAGACGGTTCACGCGAGATTACCCTCAAAGGGCTGTTTGCGGGATATCCAAGGGAGCAGTTCCGGATCGGACCGATCAACATTCACATCCCATACGGAAGCCGGGTTGTAATCCTTGGACTCAACGGATCCGGCAAGTCGACCTTGCTCAAAACCATTAGTGGAGATTTGCGGCCACTGGATGGTGATGTATCCGTTGGGGGGGGATTGACCTTCGGCAACCTGATGCAGGAACACGACAACCTACCACGTGAATCAAGCCTCAAGGAGTTCTTGACGAAACGGGCGGGTGTCAGTGTGCAAGATGCGTTCGCTTTGGCCGCCCGTCACGGATTCTCTGCTGAAGAACTTGAGAAGAAAGTGGTGGCACTTTCCCCAGGGGGGCGTGCCCGCCTCCTTTTCGCAGCCTTTACAGCGTTGTCGGTGAATGTCCTGGTCCTTGATGAGCCCACGAATCACCTCGATCTGGAAGCCTTGGAAGCCCTCGAGGAAATGGTTTCGAGATACGAAGGTACGATCATCCTTGTGTCTCATGACCGATACTTTCTTGAAAGATTCAAGGCCTCGGATTTCTACGTCCTTTCGAACGGACACCTAGTCCGCCAGCCAGACTTTGCTTCTTACGTGTTGCAAGCAGAGCAGGAAGCAAAACGTTTGGTAGTAAGACTCTAGATGCAATCGCCAACGAGCGGGTACACCCTTACCCGCTCGTTTTTCATTTTATGTTATACTCAGCCTATGAAACTCATTGTTTTGTATGGTCCACCGGGAGTTGGGAAACTCACGGTTGCTCGATCACTTGCCAAGAAAACCGGATTTAAAGTACTACATAATCACTTGACCATTGAACTCCTGTGTTCCCTTTTTGATTGGGGGAGTAAGCCCTATAATGAGTTGGTCAAAAGATATCGTTTCGAATTATTGGAAACGGCTGCCCGCTACAACATCAAAGGGGTGATTACCACCTTCGTATATGGAGCTGAAGCAGATGATCAAGAGATGAAAGAACTACTTCGCCGCATGCGTCGTCGTCGAGTCCAGGTGTTTTTCGTTCGTCTAACCTGCACACAACATGAGCTTGAAAAACGGATACGACACCATTCTCGGAAAGCATTCACCAAGATCCGACACGTGAAGAACCTTAGGGATCTGATGAAAAAGTTTGACTTGTCCGCTGCTGTTCCATTTGGCAATAACTACACCATTGAAACAACGCACCTGTCACCAGTAGCAGTATCGAATAAGATCATACGGCTTATCAGGGTATAAACAGCGAATGTAAAATTTCTCCGGGCTGAACCCAAAACTTCAGTTCTGATAACCTTCACCAGCCCCTGCCGGCACAAGAGATGAAGCATCTTCTGGCGGGCGAAAGCCGACCGCCTTGACACCTACTACAGTGTGTAGTATCGTGGAATTGCAGCAGAATTCCTCATGAATCAGCTCACCAAAACACTGCTCGGAACCCTGGCCCTCATTGGGCTGCTGGGCCTGTCTACCTTTTGGTGGACCGGCATGCATGTCGGCGAAAGCCACAACTGTCTGTCGGCAACCATCCAGAATGAGGTCTGTCCGAACGCGACTACTACGGAAGCCGCTGTATTCCACGGTAGCAGCTTGCAATCGCTGACCAGTAACTTACTGCCGCCGTGGCAGTTTACTGGCCTCCTGTTAGCCCTAGTGTTTGTGGTTTTGGCAGCGCTGGCAGGTTCGATTAGTCTCCAGACAATAGGTGTTCCCGCACCTCCCGAAAACAGGCATTCTCTGTCTCCGCCGCGACAGTATCAGCGCTGGCTGGCACGACTCGAACATAGTCCATCGGTTTTACTAGGGCGCGTTTAGACTACCCGCCTCTGGCGGCCTAGCCTGCACGCGTCCAGACGCCCTGATGGGCGTTTTTGCTTATTCACTTGCTTATCACTAGGGAATCGCCATGGACAACCCAAGAAAGATCCGGCGCCAAGGAAACTGATGATGCCACCGTCTACTACCGTCGACGCCAACGCCTGCTCCCGCTTCGACTCGGCGCCGCCAGCACCGATACGCAGTCCGTCAAGACATCTAACTCGCGGTCTGGGTTACTTCACGCTGTTTGTTGTGGCGGTGGCTTTGTTAGCGAGCAACAACGTCTTTCTGAGCGGGATGGCGCAAGACGTAGCTGCCCAGAAGCAAGCCGCGGCCGAGGCCAAGAAACCGGCGGCCATCGAAACGATCGCGTTGGTCAGTCCAGACTGTCGCAACTGTTACAACGTCAACGGCCTGCTGGCTAATCTTGATACCAACGAGAAAGTCACCATTACGAATCCCCGCACTGTCGACGTTGGTTCCGAAGAGGGGACGGCGCTGATCAAACAGTTTGGCATCGGCCGGTCACCAGCTTTCATCATCCGCGGTCAAACCGAGAAACTCTTGACTGTCGCCCCTGGGTTGAAATCGTTTGGCCAGCTACAAGGCGACGTTTTCGTCGGTTCCAACGTACCCCCGCCCTACGTGGATCTGACGAGCGGCCAAACTCGGGGTATCTTCCAAGCTATATACATGACGGAGAAAGGCTGCCAGCCGTGCTATGATCCGACCATCAACCGGCAAGCCTTGGCTCAAGTCGGCATGATTCCCGCCGAGGAAAAGACGATTGATCGAGTCGAAGATGAGGGCCAGAAACTAGTCAAACGGTATTCGATCACCACCACCCCAACCCTGATCCTGACTGGGGACTTGGCATCCTACGTCGGATTTGACGAAGTCTGGAAGACCAACGCCGGGACGATCGAGCCGGATGGGGCGTATGTCTTCCGGTCGGCCCAGGATCGGATGGGTACCTATTACGATTTGATCACAAAAAAAGTGATTACTCCGCCGACGACATCCGGCCAAACCGGAAACCCTAATACCAATATCTCAACACCTTGAGCATTAACCAATGAAAGGAACAAGCAGTATGGACCACGAACACACCACCACGCCAACTGAGCCCAAACCGGAAGCGAACGAAAAACCGCCAGCCCTCACCCTGCGTATTCCAAAGCCAAACTGGCAAGTCACGGCCTTGATCTTGATTGCCGTCATTGCCGGATTCCAAACGATCCAACTGGCCCGCCTGAAGGACAATGTGACGGCCAAGGCATCGACCACCAGCGCGGGCACGACCCCGACGCCGTCGGCCAGCTCGGATTCAGGACTTCAACCGCAAGTCGGGGGTTGCTAGCAATATCATGACGGGCACTACTGCTACAAACCATCGCCCGCAGGCAGCCGGCTGGTTCATGGCCGCCGACCGCCGGACGAATGAACGAATGGCCAAGATCGTCGGCTGGATTATTACCGTCATCTTGGCCGCCAACCAGTTGATGATCATATCCATTTCGCCGAAGTCGATGGCTGCCTCACCCCTGGCGTCGGTGAAATCGATGCTCGGCATTCAGACCGCCTCGGCCAAGACCATCATTGCCCCCACCATCAATCCCGACGGAAAAACTACCAGCCTGGTTGAACAACCAACCATTAGCGACGTGCCAGCCAACCCGAAATCTGGCGACGCGCTAGCAGACGCTGAAGTGGTCATGCTGGGCACTGATTCGCCGCCGTACGCTCCGGATGGCGTCTCGTTCGCTGACCCGGTGACCGCCCAAAACAAGTGGGGCGCGTACGAGACAATGGAGATGACGGGTGAGCTTCAGACGCGTTATGATACCTTGACCAACGATCTTCCATGCAGCTACTGCTGCGGCCAACCCGGCCTGGTGACCCGTAATCGGAACTGCGCTTGTGCTCACGCCAAAGCCGCCCGCGGGTACTTCAAGTATATGCTCCAAACCTACGGCGCCAAGTACACGAACGAACAGCTCCGCGGCGAAGCTTTCCGCTGGCAGGCGATCTGGTATCCGAAAGGAGCGGTGGAAGACTACCTCCTCGCTACCGGCAAGGTGAATGTTATCGGTCATGCCGCGCATGGCGGGGCTGGCGCGGACGGCCTGCACGGACTGACGAAATGATTGTATGAGCAAGCGCCCGTTCATCGCCGGACTCGTGGCCGCTGACGCACTGCTGGTGGTGTTTGTGCTGCTGGTGACAAGCATCTCCGGCTGGGCGACGACGAAGAACCAGTTTGGGCAGTACTGGTACTATTTCGTGCCGCTGGCGGTCGGCTTCGGGGTCCAGGTCGGGCTCTACATTCACCTGAGAGAAGTGCACCAGCGGATGATGTCCAAGAGATTGATGGCCGTGACTGGTAGTACCTCCACCGCCACCATGGTTTCCTGCTGTGCTCACTACCTGGCCAACATCCTGCCGATCATCAGCGCCGCCGGCGTGTCCACGTTCATCGGTCAGTACCAAGTCCAGCTTTTTTGGGTTGGGTTGGCCTTTAACCTGTTTGGCATTGGCTACCTAGCCCGACAGGTTATCCGGGTGCGGACGCCGGTGGTGGGGACGAAAAAGATCCCTCGTGAGATTGCCTCCGCCGCGCCTTCGCTGATCAATAATGCCGTCGTCATCACCGCCTTCGTGATTGTTGTCACGATAGTGTCGATCCTTGGCGGACGAACGAATCATCCCACACCACAAGCCGCGGAAGCGGGGAATGCTACCGGCGTATCAAGTTCCGGTCTGACCAGAACCAACGCGGAGAACGGCATGACGGTGTCGGTCACTCCGCAGCGGAACACCGACGGTTCATGGGAATTCTCGGTGTCGATCGACAATCATGCGGTTAATGTGACCCAAGATATGGTGACCATCTCGTCACTAATCGATGCCGCCGGCCAGGCCGCGTCACCGCAGGGGTGGGTGGGCGACCCGCCCGGCGGGCACCACCGGAAGGGAATACTGAAATTCGGCGTTCTGGCATCGCCGCCGGTCAGCCTGACGTTGCGCGATCTGGGTGGGGTTCCGGTGCGTACCTTCATGTGGGATAACCTCACATCTTGGTAATTCTTAACCTTCTACCAGCATGGACAACATAATTCAAAAACAAGTACGCGATCCGGTCTGTGGCATGTCCGTAGATCCGGCCACGGCGAAGTATTCGTATATTCATCAAGGCGTGAGCTGGTACTTCTGCGCGGAGAACTGCCAGCAGCAATTCATCACCAATCCAGAACAGTATCTGGCGGCAACCAAAGTCCAGGCGCCAGCCACGTCGCTGAGCAGGATATCTTGGACTCGCGAAGTGCTGGTCTGGCTGACGGTATTTGCCGTGGCGGTAGTTCTCATCGCCGCCGCCCGCGGGTTCTCCAAGAAGGCCGCTCGTGTTGAGCCCGATTCGAAAATTACCGGCGCCGCGGCTGGCAGCCATCAGGCGATTGACAACGGCCAGGGCGGTGTGATCGTTGAGGCAAAGCACGATCCAGATGCTCGGAATCTGGAGTTTGTCGTCTCGCTCAACACGCACACCGTTGATCTGACGGACTTTGATCCGCCCCATCAAGTTCGGCTCCATGTCGGAGCTCAAGAGTACACGCCGAAAGCCGTCTTGTTGGCCGGGGACAGGTCATCCCACCACCAGAACTACCGGCTAGAGTTTCCTGCCGTTGACGACCGTGGCGTGTCCGTGGTGGTCCATGACGTCGGAGGTGTCGCGACTCGGGAATTGCCATTCGAGTTATGAGCCTACTGGTCAGCACTTCCATCGTCGCCGCCTTCGTGGCTGGCGTGGCCGCGCTCTTTGCGCCGTGTTGCATCACTGTATTACTGCCATCCTACCTCGGTTCGATTTTCCGCGAGCGGCGCCAGGTGTTCCTGATGACATTCATCTTCTTCCTCGGCATCTTGTTGGTTTTTCTACCGATCGGACTGGGCTTTGCGGCCTTCAGCCAATTCCTGAGCCGCTATCATAACCTCATTTTCGCCATCGGCGGTTCATTCCTCCTACTGCTCGGCGTGATGCTCTTGCTCGGCTGGCGCTGGTCGATCAAGTCGCCAGTTCATCCAAGCTTGAAGGATCATCACCCATGGTCAGTCTTCACGCTCGGGATTTTCTCCGGCATTGCCACCACCTGTTGCGCGCCGGTCCTGGCTGGCGTCATGGCCTTGGCCGCTTTGCCTGGGTCAATCTGGCTCGGCGGGGCATACACGCTCAGTTACGTCTTAGGCATGGTGACCCCGCTGTTCTTGCTGGCCTTGCTGCTCGATCGCGCCGGAGCAACCGAGAAACTGATGCGTTTCCGCCGGCCACTCCACTATCGTCTTGGCAGCCGGGTGGTGTCCCTGACGATTCCGGAAGTCGTGTCCGGGATCATCTTCGTTGGCATGGGGATCCTGACAATCTCACTGGCCCTGGGTAACCGCTTGGCAGTCCATAGCAGCTTTCAGACCTCGGTCAACATTTGGATGACCAAGCTGACAAAATCCATCCAGGGGTTTACAGCATTGTTGCCTGAATCATGGTGGGCGGCACTGATCGTCCTTTTCTTCCTGGGGCTTACCATTCGAGTTATCTATCTGCTTAGAAAGGAACAATCGTATGCATCGAAACAGTAACGGCGGCACTATCGCCGTCATCATGACCATCATCGTGGTCGGTGGATTGGTCTACCTGGGCGTATCAAAGGGTGGGTCCACCGCTCCCATACCGTCAGACACAACCAGCTCAGATGGGCACCACGGGGTCACATCGGGGCCATATGCCGATCTGCAATCCATGGTCGGAAAGCCAGCTCCTGACTTCTTGTTGACGGACCACAATGGCAGTAAGTACTCACTAGCGTCCCTGAAAGGCAAGAATGTGGTGCTATTCTTCAACGAAGGCATGATGTGCTACCCGGCCTGTTGGAATCAGATTGCCGTTTTGGGAAGCGACGAACGGTTCAGCGCCGACGGCGTGGTGACCTTATCAGTGGTCGTGGATAGCAGGTCTGAGTGGGACAAAGCGGTGAGTCAGATGCCGGAACTGGCCCGTGCCATCGTGGTTCATGACACCAACGGCGCGGTCTCGTCGAAGTACGGGATGTTGACTACCAAGTCTTCAATGCACTATGGCCAGTTACCGGGCCACTCGTACGTGGTCATCGACAAGCAAGGCATCATTCGACACGTCTACGACGATGCGAACATGGCGATTCATAATGACCAACTGGTGGGTGAACTGGCGAAGTTGTAGCAATAAGACGCGTCCCAGAGTATACTTCCTGCTAGTATGAGAGGAGGTGGTCGAAGATGATGGACTACGGAATGATGCGGGGGATCGGCGGTAGCGGATTGATGTTTTTCGCCTGGATCACATACATCATCATCAACGTGGCATTGGTGTACGCGATTCTGTGCATGGCAAAATACCTGCAGCGGAAATGAATTAGCCTCAAGCCGCGAAATATATGTCGTTCCACCTGTTCATCATGATCCTCCACGTTCTTGGAGCCGGCGTGGTCATTGGCATCGTGGTGCTCGCTCTACTGTCGGTGTTCACCGCGCCGATCAGCGCCCGCGATATTGATCGGCTCCACTTCGTTAGCCGCTTCGGCCGGTGGGCCTCTGCCTGGCAACTCGTCACCGATCATACTCTCGGCCAAAGATTGGGCTGAATTTCGCTCGAGCCGGTTGTTCTGGGCTAAGATGGCGCTGTACGTGATTGAGGGAACCCTGGCTTCCCGTTTGCTAGAGAGGCAGGCCAACGGTGTCGCCGCCCAAACAGCCGCCGGCAAACGGTCGGTGGCGGCAATCTCCGCCCGACCCTCTGGATCCATGACGGACTCATCCTAGCGATTGCCGCCGTCGGCGTCGTGCTGGTGAGCGGTGGCGAGGAGTAACCTCATCGTGGTGGCTTCAGATCAGACTCACAACGCATGCGCTACATAGACTTTTCCCACATCCTCGACGAAAGCACGTCGGTCAACCCCGGCGCACCGCCAGCCACAATCAACAAAATATTTGATTTGCAGGTTGACGGCCATACTGACTATCAGGTTGACACCGGTATGCACGTCGGCACGCACGTTGATGCGCCCCAACACATGCTTGATGGCGGCCAGTGGATTTCCGATCTCCCAGTCGATGGTTTTTTCGGAAGAGGACGCCTGATTGATGCCAGAGACGCTCCGTCAATCGGGGCTCATCTTCGGCAAGCAAGTGATGCGGCGAAAGACGACATCGTTCTTATGTTTACCGGATTTTCACGCAAGTATAAGCAGGCAGAATACTACGAAAGCTTCCCGGTCATCGAAGAAGGATTTGCCCGTTTGGCGATTGAGCGCGAAGTGAAAATGGTGGGCATGGACACTCCCAGTCCAGACTACAAACCCTATCCGATTCACAAACTCCTGTTGCCACACGTCATTCTGGTTATTGAAAACCTCACGAATCTGGAATCGCTCCTGGGGGTTAGCGATTTTGATATTGTCGCCGTCCCGCCGCGAATTCATGCCGAAGCGTCGCCGACCCGGGTCGTGGCGGTCGTCAAGTAATTCCAGCTATGTTTTTCCTCGCCCGAACAAGATAAGACAAAAAATAGTGGCCAGGCAATATCCAATCAACAGCCAAACACAACTTACAAAGTTCTTATCGCAGCAAGTTCCGCGAGTCTTGAGTGTTGGAGAAAAGATTGGATTACGTTTAGAACAGCCGGCTTTCACCCCAGATCATCTTGGGCTCCAAGTGCTTAATGGCGAAGAATTCAATGCGGCACACAAGACGCTCTCAAAGTATTGCAAGCTGGTCCATAATGAAATGATTCATGGGCGACGCAATCGTGTGTATCGATTTACGAAACCCGCCTCATCCGCCGGAATCAGTTTTCCGGGCATCGAAATCTTTGAACCGAAACCGGATGCCAAGCCAAGCACCCTACGACCCGGCATTGAACACGTCGCTTTCGTGGTCGGAGATTTACCACGGGTTCAGATGCAACTGGAGCGTCTGGGTCTCATCGCGAAAGACGCGACCTATAGCCTTGGTCGGTTTCTCAAAACCAAGCTCATTGACGGGATTGAAATCGAATTCCGAGAAAAACCGCTAGTCTAGTATCGGTGCGCGTTTTTTCCTGGTCGGCAAAAAAAGTTCAACGAAAGATATGTGGACTAGGACCATGAGAGGTTCATCGCTACAATCCATTGAGGATTACTATTACCGGCACGGCCTTCGTGGAGCGGCGTTGAGAAAAGCGACTGAGAATGATGAGAAGTACGTGAGAATCTTGAAAAAGCGCCGGCAGACACTGACGAAGCAGTTCCCGGTTCAGCCCCGCGACAGAAAGAGATATGTGTTGTCCACGGATCAAGATTATCTCATCTTGGGTAAGATTTACGAACTCGGTCGCCAAAAACTGTCGGCGACTGACAAGGCTTTGGTAAAACTGATACGGACACAGCTAGAACACCACTGGAGAACACCGATTATCCGATTCCTCAATCAGCTGCTGAGAAAATACCGCTGATTTATGCCCACCCTCCTAATCGCCCTCCGTAATCTCTTCGGCGAACGCGGCCGGCTGGTCATCACCGTCAGCGGCGTGACGTTTTCGGTTGTCCTGATCATCATCCTGCAGGCGCTCTACCAGGGTTGGAGCTTTAAGACCGGCGAATACATTCGTAGCCAAGACGCCGACTTGTGGGTCGGACAAGCCGGATCACGGGACATGTTCCATAGCATTTCGCTGCTGCCGGCCACGGCCAGAAGCAAGATTGTTTCAATTAGCGGTGTGAGCCGCGTGACGCCATTCATCGGCAAGCGCGTGGCGTTTCATGTTAATGACAAAGACCGCGTGGTTTATCTTGTTCGCTACGACGGGAGCCAAAACAGCACTGGCCCGGTCCGCATCGTTGACGGAAAGTCCGTACCCGGGCCCGGCGAAATCATCATAGATAGGATTTTTGCCAATAACAGCCGCGTGGTTATCGGCGACACACTAGAAATCGGTGATGACCGTCTGACCATTGTTGGTCTGTCGAGCGGTGGCGACCTGGTAACGTTATCGTACGCTTTTGTGTCCGGCCCTGACGCCGATCGGATCTTTCAGCTCCCTAATCTCGTTAACTATTTTCTTGTCCGGCTTAGTCCAGGTGCCGATTCACAGACCGCCCAACGAGCAATTGAAACCGCGGTCGACAACAGCACGGTGTTCCCTCGCGACGAATTCGTTTCCGTCAACGCCGAGTTCATCAAGGAATCGTTCTTGCCGATCATTCTGGTGCTGGTGCTGATCGGCGTGGCCACGGGAATCGCGGTGATCGGCCTGACGATTTTCACCTCTACGATTGAGAAATCGCGCGAGTACGGCGTCCTCAAGGCCATCGGTGCCACTGGCCGGCACTTGAATCAGATCGTGGCGGTTCAATCGCTGATTGCTGGGTTGCTCGGATATGCAGTTGGCGTCATGGTGGCCGTTGGATTAGGAATGATCGTCGGCAATTTAGTGCCTGGATTCGTGGTCCGGTTCAGGGTGGTCGATTTCCTATGGATTTTCGCCGTGGCGATCGTGATGGCACTCCTGGCGGCATTCATTCCGGCCAAGCGCCTAGCCTCGATTGATCCGGCGTTGGTGTTTAAGTCATGAATGAGCAACTATGATCGACACACTTGGTTATGTTGCGGGGATCCTCGTGGTCATCTCGCTTCTGCCACAAGTAGTCAGAAGCTGGAAAACAAGATCAACAAAGGACATCTCATTGCTGCGTTACATAATATATATCGTGGGGCTTGTCTGATGGATTGTTTACGCGGTTCTGATAGAGAATGGTCCAGTCGCGGTCATGAATGGGATCGGCCTAGTGCTAGCAATGATATATTCCTGCTCAAGCTTCGCTATGGTTAGTACAGGTTTGACGGATTGCCCCCTCATCCATGAACACAAACGGCGGTTGGCCGTACCTTTCCGGCAGATTCATCTTTCGGTAGTTAAAGCGGATGTATTCAATGACATTGGCAAAGTACTCTTCGGTTTCAATGATCCGAAAGTGGAAACGGCGGTGCCAAAATCTCCCTTGACTGAGAGAGTGGGCAAACGTGCTCTTGATGGAGTGCATGAGCTGCGAGAGCGAGAAGCGCTCAGGGGACGGCCGCGAGCGAGGGCACCGCAGGCGAGGGCGCCTGCGGTGTGGGAAAAGGAAAATATCGTTTGCCTCCCCTGGTATGTCGGCCAGTTCTATTTCACCTCCTCCACACAGCACGCGCCCCCGCGTGCGGTGTGGCCGGGGAAGAGAGGAGGAGCCGCTTGACTCATCGACCCTTAGCTTTCTGACCAGGAGATGAACATGGTTAGGCAGGATGCAGTAGGCCAGAAGATCAAAATGCTTCATTTGGCAGCAGGTTTGGATGGCCTGGCCGATCTTGGACGCTCTCGTAGGTTCGTCAAAGAACCACCGTCCATGGCTGACGTTGGTGGTCACGAAATAAATACAGTCTCCATCGATGGCCCGTTGCGTCATAAGTGCTTGCCAGCCACCGACAAACGGCAGGTTACTGCGACTCGCGCATTCCGTCAAGATTTGATGTTACAGTATCCCTAAATATTTCTCTGGCTTTGGAACTCCTCCGCGTCCATGACGTCAGCAAAACCTTCGGCCGTGGCCATACGGCGGTCAAGGCGCTGGATGGCATCCACCTCCACGTCGAGCCAGGCGGCATCGTTCTAATCATGGGGCCGTCAGGTTCGGGCAAGACGACGCTGCTAACTATCGCCGGCGGCCTGCTCAAGCCAACATCGGGCGAAGTAATGATTGATGGGGTGGACATAACCAACAAATCCGAGCGCGAATTACCCGCCGTTCGGCTACAAAGCCTTGGGTTTGTATTTCAGAGTTTCAATCTGTTAGCCGCCCTGACAGCTGAACAAAACGTGGCCGTACCGCTGATGATCGCCGGGCACTCGTTTACCGAATCGCGGGCGAAAGCTCAAGAACTTCTGAAACGTCTTGGTTTGGAGAAACGGATGCATGCATTGCCAAGCCATCTGTCCGGCGGCGAAAAACAGCGCGTGGCGATTGCCCGCGCCCTGATCAACAATCCGAAAATCATTCTGGCCGACGAGCCGACCGCCAACCTTGATTCGAACATCGGTCATGAAGTCATGCAACTGCTTTGTCGACTAAGAAGCGTGGCCAAACGAGTTTTGACGATTGAGGATGGTAGGTTGACGGGAGAGAAACAGGGAGATCACGAGCAATACTGTTCGATGAAACACCAATGATCAATCGCGGCGGCTGGTCACCGTTTCGTGATGAAACTCTTGGATCTAGCGAGTGGGTCAGAAAACGCCTCGTCGGTAAAGGAACCATTTCGTGCCAAGGACTCAATACGACAAAATAGCGTCACAGTATGTCCGGATGGCCGGGCCCACAAAGGAAGATGTTCTTAAGCCGTCTTTCCTAAGTATGCTTGGGCGGGTACACGGAAAGAAGGTGATTGATCTTGGGTGCGGAAGCGGATACTTTACGAGGATAATAGCCCAAGCCGAACCACACAAAGTCATAGGCATTGATCTGTCACGGGAGCTTATCAAGATAGCCCGTAAGTTGGAGTCTAGGACAAGACTGGGTATTGAGTACTACACTCAGGATATTATTAGGTTTGAGACAAAGAACCAGTTTCAGATAGCCGCCGCAGTCTACTTGCTCAATTACGCTAAGAACGAAAAGGTATTGTCTCGGATGTGCAAGAAGATTTACGATTTCCTAGCTAACCGCGGTCGTCTTGTCGCCATCACGATGAACCCTGGCCTAAAGCCGATGCGGCATTTCGAGTATGGCAGAAAATTTACCGGCCAGCACCACAAGCCCTTTTTTGTCGATGGCGAAAGATTGCGGGGAGACCATTTTGACGAAGCAGGAAAAGCCTTTTATTTCTATTGTTACTACTATTCATCTCAGACATACGAGCGTTGTTTAAGAGCTGCTGGTTTTAAGAACATACGGTGGGTTCCTCTCCGTATTTCCCAGGCGGGAGTACAGAAATTCGGTTCAGCTTTTTGGGAGAAGCATAGAGAGAATAGCGTGGGTATCGGGGTGACCGCAACAAAGTAGCTGGCGAGGAAAAAGCTTGCTTAAAAACTGGAAGTAGGTTCGGTCCCTACCCAGTGAAGAATTCTTGATGTCTGGTTCTGATGCTAAGATAGAACCGTTTACTATTCTCTTTCGAACCCCCTGAACAAAGGGTTCGCCGCCGCGGGCATGAAAAAGAAACTGACGCCGGAGCAATACCCCGCACCGCGGTCATGGTTAGTCACGACGATCGATTGCGGAGCGTGGCCAAACAAGTCCTCACGATTGAGGATGGCCGGCTGACGAAAGAGGAACGGGGAGAGCACGACCAGACGTGCCCGATGCCGCACGCTTGCTAACCGGCCAACGGTGAGTCTGTTGGTAACAAAAAAACACGCCGTGTTTCACGACGTTTTTCGTTTCCAGGAAAAGGACAGTTGGGACGAGACCGGCGGTTGCGGCCGTCGGCCACGGATCTGAATTCTTCCCAGTTGGTTGTAAAGGGCCGACGGCACGTTGAACCGGCAGGTCCGCTGGACAATACACCGCGCGCACGTCTGCTGGTAGGCGCGGAGCTGTTCCGGGGTCCAGGCAATCGAGACCGGGCGAACCGTCGTTCGTCTGGCAGGGTACCGACCATGGTGGCTTCGGTTCCCCGGTTGCCGGCCGCAGAGCGTCTTGGCGTACAACCAAATGGCGTTGTTGACTTCGACTTGGGGCCAACCGCACGTTTCGATGTACCGCCGGAGCAGCCGGCGGACATCGGCCAGAATGCCCGGCTGGAAGAAATTCCCACCATAGGGGAGGTCGTCTGGTGGTTCGGTGCCAATCCGGCCGCGCCAGCTCAGGATCCGGTGCTCGACGAGCAGACGGAGCCAGTGGATATCAACCGGCGGCGGGAAGGGGAACTCGGTGATCAGTCGGGCGTCGATCAGGAAGTACAGCAGCATGCTGACCATCTTGTGGCCGAAACCGAGAAATCCGGCCGGTCCCGACGGCCCATTGAGCTGGTTGAGCACCAGCCGGCAGGCTTCGTCGTAAGTGCGAATGCCGTGGAACATGCCGATCACACGACCGTCGTGGCGGGCCATCAACCGTCGCGAGTTTTCGACCCAGTGCTGGCCGATCAGCTGGCTGTTGAGCCCCAGGCGGTAGTCGACCAGCAGACGCGTGACGTCAGCCGGCGACAGGCGGCCAGCGCACTCGGGACGAAACAGGTCCGGACGCCGTTCGTGGAGCCGAGCCAGCGTTTGCAGCGCGGTATCGCTTTTGATGCCACCTTTCATCTGGAGACAGGCGTAGAAAAGGAAACGGGCGTGGTCTTCGCCCCCGCGGTGCATGGTGTTCGGCAGTCGTTCATCGATGTGCGGCAGGACGACGCCGGGCAGGTTGAACGGGAACTGCTGTCGCTGGTACGCCACCACGATTCGCCCAAACACGCGGCGGGCACGGCGCATATCCAGCCGATACGGTTTGGGCATCAATTCCTCTGTGGGTTGTAAGGTCAACTGGAACCGCTGCCGGCGTAGTATGGGCAATCACCGACAGTCTGTCAAATCCGTACCGCACAACTGTTCATCCTGGCCGCCCTGGGCGTCCTTGACCGGACCATTGCCGTCTGCCATTGTGTGCTAAGATGATATTACTTACAATTCCCTGCGAGCCAAATGAATAACAAGTCATACGCGGCGGACATGAAGAACAAGCTAACGCCCGAGCAATATAACGTTTGTTTTCTTAAAGGCACCGAACCGCCAGGCAGTGGTAAGTTCTTGCACCACCAGGCCAAGGGCATGTACGTCTGCGTCGTCTGCGGTCAAGAGCTGTTTCGATCGGATACCAAGTTCGATTCCAAGACTGGCTGGCCGAGCTTTTGGGATCCGGCTTTTGCCGCGCACGTCAAGACGGTGGATGATTTGTCGCTCGGGATGCATCGGCTGGAAGTGCAGTGCTCGCGCTGCGGATCGCACCTCGGCCACGTCTTTGATGACGGCCCGGCGCCGACCGGCAAGCGATACTGCATCAATTCGCTGGCGCTTGATTTCAAACCGGGCAGCGCGAAAGGTCCCCAGTAAGCCGTCCGGCCACGGAAGAATAATCTGTCATGCGTTTTCGCATTCTTAAGAATTCCAAACGTAGCCGGGCCCGTCTCGGAATTCTTGAGACTCCCCACGGCACCATTGAGACCCCGGCCTTAGTGCCGGTGGCGACCCAAGCGGTAGTCAAAACGCTGACCAGCGAGCAAGCCGCGGCCGTCAAGTGCCAGGTTTTGATCGGCAACACGTTCCATCTCCACCTCAAGCCGGGTGAGCAAGCAGTCAAGAAATCCGGCGGCCTTCATCGTTTCATGCACTGGCCGATGCCGCTGATGACGGATTCGGGGGGGTTTCAGGTTTTCAGCCTAGGGTTCGGTCGTGATTTCGGCTTGGGGAAAATGGCGCCATGGCACGCCCGACCCCGAGTCGGCCTGGGCAGCCAACCGCAACACCTGGCAATCACTGACCGAGGCGTGCGGTTTCGCTCACCGCTCGATGGCCAGGCGCTTTTTATCGGCCCCCAGGAGTCGATGAAAATTCAGGAAGCCCTGGGCGCCGATATCATTTTGGCTTTTGACGAATGTCCACCACCCACGGCGACCAAGGACTATGTCCGGCAATCGCTCGGGCGGACGCACGCCTGGGCTGAGGTCTGCCTGCGTGAGCATCGAACGAAGCAATCGCTCCTGGGGATCGTCCAAGGAGGCCGGTATCAAGATCTGCGACGTGGCAGCGCTGAATTCATGGCTGGACGGCCGTTCGCCGGTTTTGGCATCGGCGGTGAGTTCGGCACCAATAAGTCCATCATGGCCAAGATGGTTGGGGCAGTGAACGATCTGCTGCCGCCGGAGAAGCCGCGCCACCTGCTCGGGATTGGACACCCGGAGGATATCCGCCACATCATCGCCGCCGGCGTCGATACCTTTGATTGCATTGTGCCGACGCACTACGCCCGGCACGGGACGGCCTTTACGAGCCGTGGCCGATTGGATCTGACAAAGCCGGCGTGGCTCAACGAACGGAAGCCGCTCGATCTTCAGTGCGGCTGCGACGTCTGCCACCACTATACCCGGGCCTACATTGCGCATCTGGTGCGCGCCAAGGAAATCACCGGCCTGGTGCTGTTGACGATGCATAATCTGTGGTATTTCAACACCCTCGTCGAGCACTACCGGACGTTGATCAAGCAAGGGAAGGTGTAAACGCCGACGGTTCATGCTAGACTAGAATCATGGAGCCGGATGTACGTCCAGGTTTGTATCAACATTACAAGGGCGGCGCCTATGAGGTCATCGGCCTGGCCCGACACAGCGAAACCAAGGAAGCGTTCGTTGTCTACCAGGCGGTCTCTCGCGACCACCGCCTGTGGATCCGGCCAGCGGCAATGTTTCTCCAAGACGTCACCGTTGATGGGAAAACGATGCCTCGATTTCGGCTGATCGACAAACAACGTGGATAACCTCGGCCTCGAAGCGCTGTCGCGCCTGATACGCGCCTGGCTGATCCGGATGACGACTGCGGCCGGATCCGGCCATTTGAGTTCATCGCTCTCAGCAGTCGAGTTGATGGTCGGTCTGATGTTCGGTGGGGTTTTCCGGGCCGATCTCCGTCGACCAGGATATCCAAATAATGATCGGCTCATTTTTTCCAAAGGCCATGCCGCGCCGCTGCTGTACGCTCTCTATGCCGCCGCCGGCCGGGTTAGCCCAAAAGAGCTACTGACTCTACGGAAATTCGGCAGCCGCCTGGAAGGCCATCCCATGCCCCGATTTCCTAATGCTGAGGTACCGACCGGCAGCCTCGGCCAGGGGCTCTCCGTGGCCCTCGGAGAGGCTTTGGCAGCCAGGATGGATAAACTGATTTGTCGGGTCTATTGCCTGCTGGGAGACTCGGAAATGGCCGAAGGAAGCGTTTGGGAGGCCATCCAGCTGGCCGGCTTCCTCAGGGTCAACAACCTGGTCGCGGTTCTCGATCTCAACGGTCTCGGCCAATCCGGACCGACCATGTTGCAGCATGATGCCAGGGCGATGGCCAGGCGAGTGGAAGGATTTGGATGGAAAACGATGATTGTCGACGGGCACGACCTGAAAAAGATTGTGACCATATTTCAACAGGCGGCCAAGTCAAAAGATTCGCCGATCATAATTATCGGTCAGACGATTAAGGGGCAGGGTGTGTCGCTGATTTCCGGTCAGCCGGGGTGGCACGGCCGCGCCTTAACGCAGGAAGAAGCTGACCAAGCGGCGCGGGATGTTGGACCGGTCAATGAGAAGCTCCGCGGCAGCGTGATGAAACCCGAGGCACGCCAGCCGTTGGCCGCGAAACGAAAATCAGCCCGCGAACTGAAGTATCGACTCGGCGACATGGTGGCGCCACGGCTGGCGCTGGGTCGAGGGCTGGTACGATTGGCGCCGGCTTTCCCGTCATTGGTTGTGCTTGATGGCGAAGTGAAAAATTCAACGTATACTGAGCTGTTTGAGAAACGATTTGCGCGACGCTTTGTCGAAGGCTACATTGCTGAACAAAACATTGTGGGCATGAGTCTTGGTTTGGCCAAGCGAGGCAAGCTGCCGGTCATGGCCACCTTTGGCGCCTTTTACACCCGCGCCCTTGATCAACTCCGCATGGCCTCGTACTCGCGACAGCACCTCATGTTCATTGGGACGCATGTTGGCGTGCACATTGGCCAAGACGGCCCCTCACAGATGGGCTTGCAGGACATGGCCTTGTTTCGAACGCTGGAAAATAGCATGATACTGTATCCGAGTGATGCGGTGGCCGCCGAACGGTTGCTGGAGAAATCGTTGCGCGGGCAGGGGATGGTGTACCTTCGGGCCACCCGAAATCCATTACCGGTGATCTACAAACCAACCACCCGATTCACCATCGGGGGCAGTCAGGTGCTGCGGCGGAGTAAGGATGATCGAGCGACGGTCGTAGCGGCTGGGGTCACGCTACATGAAGCTTTGAAAGCTGCTGATATCCTGGCCAAACGGAAAATCCGAGTCCGGGTCATTGATCTCTACTCGATCAAACCGATCGACACGGCGACGCTGAAACAGGCCGCCCGTGAGAGCAAGCACTTGATGGTCGTGGAGGACCACTACCCAGAAGGCGGGATCGCTGAGGCGGTCCGCAGCGCCCTTGGCAAACAGGCTGGCGTGGTGATGTCGCTCGCAGTGCGGAAGACGCCGCGGAGCGGCAAACCCGAGGAACTACTGAAGTACGAAGGAATTAATGCTGCGGCCATCGTTACGGCCGTCGTGAAAATCACCCGATGAGTTTGTTGGTGTTCGATATCGGGGTGACCAAAACCCGCGTGGCAATCAACCGCCGGGGGCCACGGCTGGACCGCGTCCACGTTTTCCCCACTCCGGCCAAGTATCACCGGGGCCTGCAGAAGCTAACTGAGACGGCGCTTTCGTCACTTGGTGGTCGTCGCCCGCGTTTGGCGGTTGGCGGCTTTGCCGGGCCGCTGGATGCTCGGCATCGCCGAATCCTCGATTGCCAATCGCCGGATTGGATCCATCGACCGCTGGCGGACGACTTGGCCAGGAGACTAAAGACGAAAGTTCGACTGGAAAACGACGCGGCCTTGAATGGTCTTGGCGAAGCTGTGGCCGGCGCTGGCCGCGGTCGGTCGATCGTCGGTTTTCTAACCGTCAGTACCGGCACGAACGGCGTCCGGATCGTCGACGGCCGGATCGATCGCAACGCCATGGGTTTTGAATTACGCCATCTATTGGTGCCCGACGACAAAGGAAGGTTGACCACGCTTGGTCGCGTCGTTTCCGGCCGGGCGATTGAAACTCGTTGGCACACCAAGCCAGGTGACATCCGAAGCCGTCGAGTGTGGGGTCGACTGAGCGAAGTATTGGCTTACGCGCTCGTCAACCTCATGGTCGCCTGGTCACCAGAGCTGATGATCCTCGGCGGGGGACTCGTACGGCCTTCGGCCCTTCGTCTTGGCGACGTTCGTCGGGCCGCTCGACGGCTGTGGCGAATGCCGAAACCAATGCCGCCGATCGTGGCTGGCAAACTCGGCGATCGATCAGGACTCTACGGCGCGCTGGCGCTGGCAAACGAAAGGAGGTGATGGTATGGAACCAATGGGCAATGATATGCAGGAGATGATGGACCATCTCAAGTCGCACGTCACCTATCCGGCCACCAAGCAGGATATTTGGATGGCCTGCAACAACATGTCGCACGTGCCGGAAGACCACCGAAAAACGTTCATGGACAAGGTGCCGGACGGAACGTACAACAGTGCCGAAGACGTGATGAAAGCGGCCGGGATGATGTAAGATGGCAGTCACAAAGAAACTGCCGCCTGGCGGTTTCTTTGTATTTAGCGTGCTTGATGGACTAGCTAGTTTGTGCTAGTGTTTGGTCGTCGTTTCAAACTTGACGGAGCGCGTCCGGCGCCCAGTCGAGGTGTAGCGCCCCGTAAAATCCCGCTCGCGCGGGATGACGGGGCAGGCAGTTGGTAGCGCCGCATAAAACGCGGCAAGCGCACGGTTCTTGCCCCGTAAAAGCGAGACATTATTTCTCCCCGCAGTCGGGGTATAGCGCAGTTGGTAGCGCGCACGCTTCGGGTGCGTGAGGTCCCGAGTTCGAGTCTCGGTACCCCGACTGCGGGGAGAGGAATCAATTACGGCTCGCTTTATTCGGGGCGGGTCCGTGAGGTCGTGGGTTCGATCCCCGCCACCCCGACCACTGCTTCGCTTCCATCGAAGCTTCGCAGTGCAAGCACAGCTACAAAGACTCTTAATTTGAGCAGTGTACTCCGAAGCTTTAGCGAAGGAGTGCAGCCAAGACATGTATTACGTCTACATCATTCAGAGTCAGAAAGATCATAGTTTCTATAAAGGATTCAGTAGCGATCTAAAGAAGCAGCTAGCAAAGCATAACAGTAAGGGTCAAAAATATTCCTCCGCAAAAGTTCCGTTCAGATTGGTCTGGTACTGTGCTTTCCTGGAAAAGAAAGATGCTCTGGCATTTGAGAAATACTTGAAATCTGGTTCAGGTTTTGCCTTCGCAAAAAAGCGACTGATTCCTGTCTCTAAAACTTCAGCTCGATAAACATTGATCGGAGCTGAGTTCAGACAAGATTGAGACAAATGTTTACTAATGTTAGACTATTCGCCAGTCAATCGAGGAGATGTAGCGAGACTCGACCTGGAATCTCATCGCATAAACTCCAATGCATCAACCACAGGAATGGTTTTACATCAAGAAAGTTGGCGAAGGGCCAAGTGGTCTCGACCGCTATATATATGAAAAGATATACCCTTTCATCGGAAATATTATCGTCCAGTCGAACACCTGCGAATTACTCGTAGATGAAATTCTCAAGAGGATTGGGTTAGCACCCCGAAGGAAAATAACAATGCTTGGTAAAAAGGTTGAGTTGCTGGAAAGGAACAAAGAGAAACTGCCACCAGATATTCCAATAGACGCTATTGTGGTTGGCTTACGGAAAGTCAACGGCTATTTCCGGATTGCAAAACACGCGATTATAGCTCCTCCTGGAGAGATGTCGTTAAACGAGAATGTTTCAGATGCCACACCAGTGCAGTTTATCGACCTAGTAGATCAACGGTTGCATACCTTTTCGAAAAAGGACGTTACTGCCATTACCACGAACTTTCAAGAAACAACGCAGAGTCTCGAGGAAGCACTTTCAAAAATAGAAAGTGCTAGACCGCCCATGCCTCAACCTCCTCTAACTCCTGTGGGTGATCAGTCAGCCTAAGGGCACGCGCGAACCACGAGACATCAACCCCCGTTTCGAGTATCATAGTTCGAGCGTCGTCCACCAAGGACGACCATTTAAAACATGCACACATCCTTCCTCTTAGCCTGGTTCCGTCGCGACGTTCGTCATCAAGTGACGCTCGTGCTCGTCGCGGTCTGGGTTGCCGCTATCGCGCACTTTCGTGATCCGCGAACTTTTTTCGTCCCCCTAGCGACCATTGCCGTGGGGACGATCGGCGCGGCTGCATATTTCCGATGGCGGGGGCGGCCGCAGTTCCCGGCGTCAGCACTCGTCACCTCGTTGCTCGTCGGACTGAACCTCTCGCCCTGGGGATCGGTCTGGCCGATCCTGGCGGCGGCGGTGATCGGCGGCGGGTCGAAGTTCCTGCTCTGGCCGATTCGGAGGCACTGGTTCAACCCGGCCGCCTTCGGGATCGTGCTGGCCAGCGTGTTGTTCGGGTTGCCCGTCGCGTGGTGGGCGGTGTCGTGGTCGTGGATTCCGAGCGCCATCCTGTTGATCGGCATGGTGCCGGTCCTCCGGCGACTGCGCCGGCTCTGGCTGCCGACCACCTTTCTGATCGTGTACACGAGCTGGATTGGATTGGTCGTCGGCGAGATCGGCCCCGTTCTGCGACAACTGGTTGACGGCACGGTGCTGCTGTTTGCGCTCGTCATGTTGCCGGAACCGGTCACTTCGCCAGCCAACCGCGCTTGGAAATACGTGTTCGGGGCCTTGGTGGCCGGGATCGTGATCACGGTGAGCGTCGGCCGAAAACTTCTGCCCGTGCCCATCGACGTGTTTTTGCTCTCGCTCTTGTCGGCAGACGTCATCGCGGTCCTCGTTCAGACCGGGATGAATTGGCGGGCGGGGCAAGCGCTTATCTTTGAAAAGCGGCGCATCTCGCGGAGCGAGATACGAAACCCAAAGGCGGTTGGAAAAGAGTCCTAAAAAAATCGGAAAAGGCGACGACGGGCGGGCGGAATTTTTACCCCGCACCCGAAGTGGTGCGGCGGCCCCCTTGAACCCCCTTCCGCCCGCCCGCAGGCTAAATTTCGCCCTCTCCGGCAGAGCCGGATCCGGCTTCGCCGGAAAAATAGGTTCGCGTGGCGTTCAGTAAATTCGACCAGGTGCAACTAGTCGGCTTCGCAAAGTCAATAGCCCAGCCGCCCTTGCTCTTTATCTGCGCCCGTGACATACTACTCCTTACGCGTTTTGTCGCTATGGTATTGAATCACGGCGTAAAGCATCTCGGCATCATTATGGACGGCAACCGGCGCTGGGCCAAACGGCACGGCTTGCCGCCGCTCGAAGGCCACCGCCGGGGGTATACGGTTTTGAAGAAGGCCGGCGATTGGTGCCTTGACCGCGGGATTGAAGTCCTGACGGTTTTTGCTTTTTCGACGGAGAACTGGGCCCGATCGAAACGCGAAGTCGGATACTTGATGCGTCTGCTCGAAATAGGCCTGTCCAAAGACCTTGACGATCTCCACCGGAAGAACGTCCGCATTGCCGTTATCGGTCGGATTACCGGTCTACCGAAGCGGCTCCAGAAGCGCGTCCAAGCGGCGGTCGAAAAGACGAAGGACAACACCCGCGGCACGCTCCAGCTGGCCATCAACTACGGCGGTCGAACGGAGATCGTCGACGCGGTCAAGAAACTGATGAAAGAAGCCCGCGACGCGTCAAAGATCACCGAGGCCTCGATCAGCGAGCGGCTCTACACGGCCCATCAGCCGGATCCTGACCTGATCATTCGCACCTCTGGCGAGCAGCGGCTGAGCAACTTCTTGGCTTGGCAAGGAGTGTACAGCGAACTCTACTTCACCAAGAAGCATTGGCCGGAGTTCAGTGAGCATGATCTCGACGACGCCCTCCGGGAATTCGCCCTTCGCCAGCGGCGCTTCGGGCACTAACCGCTGGTTCAGTCTCCGGGCGGTACTGTTTGATTGGAGCGGCACGCTCAGCCCGGTCATCGCTCAGGCGCCGAACGAATTGAACGAAGCGTGCCGCCGCCTCCGGCAGGCCGGTTGTCGTTTGGGCGTAGTCAGCAACATTAGCACCGATAGCCTGGAAGCCGTGCTCACCGAGGGGGGACTGCGTGACCACTTCGATGTGGTCAGCGGCGAAGCCTACGACAAACCGCAAGCACTCCGCCAGGCCGTGATCGAACTTGGTCTCGATCCGGCGGCGGCCATGTACGTTGGCGATTTGGCTAGCGACATTGAGGCCGGTCGTCGAGCTGGTCTCCAAGCCGGCGCAGTCCTGACCGGATTTGACCGCCGTCAGGAACTCGAACGGGCGAAACCGGATTTGCTCATCCCGTCAATTCTGGACTTGCCGGCGGCGCTGGGGTTGAAGTCTTAGGGCGGTCAGAAAAGGCGGCGGTTGTTGGTATGGTATACTACCAGTCTATGGCGGACTTGTTTTCGGCCCGGTTGGCGGCGGAGATCGCGACCGGGGCGCCGTTAGCCGACCGGATGCGACCGCGGCGGCTGAACGAATTCGTCGGTCAGGAAACGGTGGTCGGTGCCGGCACGATCCTACGGCAAGCGATCGACAACGATGAGTTGTTTTCGATTATCTTCTGGGGCCCGCCAGGCAGCGGCAAGACAACCCTGGCCCGGATTATTGCCGATCAGACGAAATCGTACTTCGTCGCCTTGTCCGGGGTCTTGAGCAGCAAGGATGATTTACTGACGGCCGTCAAGGAGGCGGCCGAGCGGCGGAAGCTCCATCGTCAACGGACGATTATCTTCGCCGACGAAATCCACCGCTGGAATAAAGCCCAGCAGGACGCATTATTGCCGTACGTCGAAAACGGTATCGTCACGCTGATCGGGGCCACCACCGAAAATCCTAGTTTTGAGGTCATCAGTCCGCTCCTTTCGCGAACCAAAGTTTTTGTCCTCGAGCGTTTGCAGCCGGAACACCTCGAGGCGATTATCTCGGGTGCCTTGACTGATCCGGAACGAGGATACGGCCAGGAAGCAGTGAGTGTGGAGCCAGCGGCGCGGGAACTGTTGACCACCGCCGCCAACGGCGACGCGCGAGCGGCGCTCAACACGCTGGAGATTGCCGTCAAGGCCACGCCGGCGGCTAAAGGGGAGAAGGCCGTGACTCTGAAAACAGTGGCCGAGGCATACCAAAAACCGCATTTGCTGTACGATAAGAAAGGCGAGGAGCATTACAACGTCATTTCGGCATACATCAAGTCGATGCGCGGGTCGGACCCAGACGCCGCCGTGTATTGGCTGGGCCGGATGCTCGCCGCCGGGGAAGACCCGCTCTTTCTCGCCCGGCGGATGGTCATTTTCGCTTCGGAAGATGTGTCCATGGCCGATGTCCACGCTTTGCCGCTGGCGGTCGCCTGCATGCAGGCTTGCGACCTGGTCGGTTTGCCAGAGTGTGCTATCAATTTGGCCCACGTCACCGTCTATTTAGCGACCTGTCCAAAGTCGAACGAGACGTATGTGGCCTATGGCCAGGCCCTGACAGAAGTCAAGAAGACTCTCAACGAACCGGTACCGCTCCATCTCCGCAACGCGCCGACCAAGCTGATGAAGGAGTTGGGCTATCACCAGGGCTATAAGTACCCCCACAATTACCCGGGCCAGGAAGGGAAGCAGGACTACTTGCCGAAAAAACTTGAGGGTCGGAAGTATTATGACCCCAAAGCTAATCCTTTTTTGAAACATTGATTTTTATCACCTTCTCTCAGAATCCAAGCAAACCCGTATTCCTGAGCGGAACGGAGTGTAGCGAAAGATCTCTGGAACCACACCAGCCTTTTCGGTGCCTGAGACCCTTCCTCCCGCTATCGCGGGAGTCAGGAATACAGACCGCTACGGCACATGATTCACTTTAAACCATTCCGTTTCGGCCGGGCCGAGCGTGTCACGCTCCTGATCCTCGCTAGCCTCATCGTTTTGGTCATCGGCATCTACCGTATTCCGGCCGTGGCCGACTGGTATACGCGGGTGACTGATGCCTGGACGGCGTGGGCCATCCAGTACGGATATTTTGGCGCCTTCATGGCGGCCCTGGTCGGGAACTTAACGATCATCATCGTTTTTCCGTACACGGTGGCCATCTTCTTCCTGGCCACCACCGGGCTTGATCCGATCTGGCTGGGCGTTCTGACGGGGACCGGGGCGGTGCTCGGCGAATTCTCCGGCTACCTCATTGGTCGGTGGGGGTCACACCGGTTTCAGCGAGCCAAACCGGAGGCTTACGATGCGCTGGATCGGATCGTTCGCGGCCGACCAACCTCAGTCATGTGGCTGTTGTTCCTTTTTTCCAGCCTGCCGCTGCCTGACGACGTGTTGTTCATTCCTCTGGGTATGCTTCGTTTCCCGGTCTGGAAGTTGCTCTGGCCGGCTTGGTTGGGGAAAATGATTGCTGGGTTGGCGGTGGCATTCTTTGGTAGCACCTTGGAACCGGTGCTCAGCGGACAGCCACCCACCTCGCCGTTGGCTTTGTTCAGTCAGCTGGGCAGCCTCGTGGCAGTGATCCTGGTGATGTACGCGATCGTGAAAGTCGACTGGACGGTGATGATGCACCGTTTGCTCAATGGCAAGATGACGTCGGCCACCAGACCGGAAATGACGCCATGACCCCGTTCGAGCGAACTTTATTGGGCCGCATGCCTTTGACGAGCAAAGAACTTCGACTCGCTAATACTCTAACGGGATGACTCGCGAACGGTGGCAGGATTTCGTGGGCCTGGTCAAGGATAAGTTCACGGTCGTGGCCGAGGGCCGTGAATCATTCGACGATCGTCCCGGGACGAGGGAATTTATTGAGTTTCAGGGGCCGCTCGGGCATGTCCGGTGCGAGCTTCAGGTTCACCCGAGGATAGTCGGCAAACGAGCCATCGGCGGACATCGGGTCGGCAGCGGATCAAAAGTCCAATATGAGTACAGCCCAGACGAGGAAACCGCTACGCTGAAAGTGTTCAAGCGGGTGGGGGACCGCTGGGAACCGATCGACGCCAGTCTGTTCTCGTAGAGCAGATGCCAGAGCTACCGGAGGTGGAGACCATCGTCCGCGAGCTTCAAGCGGTCGTACCGGGAGCTCGGGTTCGAAGCGTGGCTGTGTCTTTACCGAAAATTGTTAAGCTACCGGTCCCTCGCCTGAGACGAGCCGTGCTCGGCTCAACCATCCGACACGTTCATCGTCGGGCCAAGTTGGTGCTGATCGACTTGTCTTCGGGGTGGACGCTGGTCATCCATCTCAAGATGTCCGGTCAGCTGATCTGGCGGCCGCGACGCGGCCGGCTGCGGGTCGGTGGGCATCCGATCCCCCAGGGGACGACCGGCTGGCCGAATAAATACAGCCACGTCATCATTGGTGCCTCAACCGGAACATTGTTTTTTAATGACCAGCGCCAGTTCGGCCACCTGAAGCTGGTCAAAACATCGGAACTCGAACAGTGGCTCGAAGAGCAGGAGTATGGGCCGGAACCGCTGGCTGATGATTTCACCGTCGAACTTTTTCTAGATCTCCTGCGGCACCATCGGCGAAAACGCTTGAAACCGACGCTGATGGATCAAACGGTCGTGGCCGGGGTCGGTAATATTTACGCCGATGAAGCCTGCCACTTCGCCCGGGTGCGACCTCAGCGGCGAATCGCCTCGCTGACGCGCCGTGAACGGCGGGCCCTCTACCGCGGCCTGCGGCATGTCATGGCCTTGGCCATCAAACACCGAGGAACGAGTGCCTACGTCTACCGCCGAACCGATGGCGGTCGGGGCGGGATGAGGCCATTCTTGCGGGTCTACGGCCGGGGCGGACAGCCTTGCCGGCGGTGTGGGGGGGCGATCATCAAAACGACCCTGGCCGGGCGGGGGACGCATTATTGCCCGAACTGCCAAGACTAGCTATGGCCACCAGTCAGGGACAACGTCGTGTAGCCAGAGCGCTACGACCAGCCCGATCAACCCGCCCACCAACGCCTGGAGCGGGGTGTGGCCAAATCGTTCCTCTAGATGGTGCGGATATTTTCTTTCGACATCGTCCGGGAGATCCTTGATCAGCATATTCAGGATCTTACCGTGCTGGCTAAGGAATTGACGGAGACCGATCGCATCGCGGATAATAAGCAAGGCGAAAATAAGCGAGATAGCAAACTCGGCCGAGTCCCAGCCAAGGTGCAGACCGACCGTCACGGCCAGGGAGACCACGAAAGCAGTATGGGCCGACGGCATGCCGCCGTACTCCTGCAGCCGCGACCAGGCAAATTCCCCGCGCACAATCTGTATGATAAATTTGATGACTTGCGTCCCGATCCCGGCTACCAAGGGGATGAGGACGAGGTGAGGCAGCATTGGTGAACGATTTACTCCTGGCGATAGTCTTTGGCGGTGTCCAGGGTCTGACCGAGTTTCTCCCCATCTCGAGTTCAGGCCATTTGATCCTGCTCCACAGTATAACAGATTTTTCGGTCGGTGATGATCTGGTCTTCGATGTCGCTCTCCACCTTGGGACGCTGCTGGCCTTGGTGGCATTCTTCTGGGCCGACATCCGCCGCCTGGTTATCGCTTGGGTTCGGTCGTTTAGGCGGACGAAAAGCCAACCCGATGACAACCAACGCCTGGCCTGGTTGCTGGTCATCGGCTCGATCCCGGCGGCGGTGGCCGGCGTGCTCGGGGAACAAGCCATTGACGCCAACCTCCGCTCGCCGTCGGTGGTGGCCGGAGCACTGGTCGTCGGCGGTATTATCTTGGCTTGGACTGACGCCAAAGCTCGGGTCTGGCGAGGTCTTCAAGAACTGCCCTGGATGCATGGGCTCTTGGTTGGTTTTGGCCAGGCGATCGCCCTGTTGCCGGGAGTGTCTCGCTCTGGAGCGACCATCGTAGTCGGCCGACTCCTCGGTCTCGACCGCGCGGCGGCCGCCCGCCTGTCTTTCCTCTTGGCCATGCCAATCATCGCCGGCGCCGGGATAAAGAAGATCTATGATCTTTGGACCGGCCCCCTCCCATCAGTGGCCGTCGTCCCATTTATCCTCGGCGCGCTATCAGCAGCGGTCGTCGGTTATCTGACCATTCGGTTCCTGCTGCGCTACGTCAGCCAGCGCTCGTACGCTCCGTTTGCTTGGTATCGGATTGTGGCCGGCGTGGCTATTCTCATCTGGTTGGCCAATTCCTAACGACACCGCGACCCCCGCTTCAGGCGGGGTCCGCGGTTATCTTAGCACCGCCATCGGTCTGGTAGCCGTGGTGCGCGGTTGATGATTGAGATCAGCTTACGGTGAGGGCGGTTTCGGCGACGGCATCTGGCGTAGGGCCAAGACGGTCAAGCCGAGTGTCCCCAGCGACATGACCCAGGCCCACCAGGACAGAAGATTACAGCCGTAGTTACGTTGGACGACGATCAGCACAATCGCCCCGCCCAAGCCAACAATGGCTGGCCAAATCTTGGTGACCGGCACCAGAGCATAGAGGATGGCTACGCCGAGTAGGAAGACGATCAGAATGAGAACCCACAACCAATTGGCCAAGGTTTTACACTGTCGGGTCGACTGGTCAGTGTCCGGGCTGCCGGTCGCAGCGTTGGTGTTGCTGACGTTCGTTAGGCCCTGGTTCGTGTTGGCGTTTGCGCGGGCATTGGTATTCGCCTTGGCGATGTTGGCATTGGCCGAGGCGTTGACATTACCATTCTGGTTTGTGTTGGCATTGGCGGTCGGAGGTTCATTGACCACGACTGCAATCTGTGCCACCACCTGTCCTGAGGCAGCCTGAATCTTGCCGGTGCCGACTTTTTGGGCGGTGAAAAGACCAGCTTGATCGATCACCCCAATGTCGCCAATGACAGACCAGACTACGGTAAATCCCGTCACGACGTTATCGTGTTGATCAAAACCTTGGGTCCGAAAGCGGCGTTTGGCATCGCGGTCAATGAACTCGGGATCAGAGTTGGGGTTGATGGCGAGTTCTTTGAGCGCCCCCGGTTTGACGGTGACCGATGATTGGGCAGTCAAGCTCTCAAAGACTGCCTGCACGCGCCACTCCCCGGCTTTACCAGCCTGATAGGTTGAGCCGGTCAGGCTGCCCTGCGGATCATTCGTCGACCAGGTAGCGCCGCTGGTGACATTTTCGGTACTGCCGTCGGCGCGATGGGCGGTGGCGGTGAAAACCTGACTGCCGTCGGCGGTCAAGGCGGCCTCGGTCGGTGCGACCGTCAGTGAAGTGGCGGGTTCAATCGCTTGGACTGAGTTAACCATTATCCCCACGGTCAAGATCGCCGTGGTAAGAGTTATTCGCCAAAAAAACCGTCTGCGCATAGGGCTGTGGTTAAGAAATGAGTTCGCCGTAGAGAACCAATCGTTGTTTGGTTGAGAAGAGTGGGGTACAGGTAAAAATCGTGAGTTTTGGTTGGGGGGTGTCATTCAGAATTTCAACGCGGTCCGGGCTGACGACGTCTCGACTGGCGACGCGATAATCATACTCCTGTCCTTGCCAGTAAACAATGATCGGTTCGCCATCTTTGACCTTGTCCAGCAGGTAGAGGGTGGTGCTGCTCGGTGGCAGGTACTGCCACCGGTGGCCCGATAACACCATGTTGCCCCCGCGGATCGGATCGGACGTATTGGGGATATGCCAGATACCACCGCGGTCGAGCACCCGCTGGGTCGGGCCCTCGAGGATCGGCATATCGACGCCGATGCTGGGGATGACGATTCGATTGCCGCTCGGTACAGGCTTATTCTTGACGACCGGCAGACTTGGCAATGCCGCCAGGGCCGTTTGGCCGGCCGGCCGGTCCGTCAGCTTGGTAGTGTAGGGGAGAACCGGCGATGGTTTGAGGAGAGCAAAACGAATAGCCGGGATGAATGGGTAGGCAACGATCACTGTCCCGATCAGGATCAGGAGCGCGGCCAGCCCCTTCCACCACCCCGTCGCTTTGGAGCGGCGGGGCGTGGTTGAGTCTACGGTGTTAGACGGCAGCTGCGTCATGCGATCGGCGCAGGCGCATCAGCCAGACTAGGCCCAGCGCCAGAGTACTGAATCCGAGCGCGAAGATGGTCACGTCGCGACCGGTGATGCCGGTGGTCGCCAGGCCGAGGACGCGGGGTCGGCGGACTTCCAGGGCGGCTTGAACCGTTTGCGGCTCGGTTTCGTTCGAAGTCAGGACGGCGGTGTTTTGGTAGCGACCGGAGGCTACGTCGCGGCCGATCCGAACCTGGTAGTTGATGACTCGTTGGTGGTTCGGCGCTAGCGTCCCAATGACGAAGGTCTTGGTTGACCGGCCGCCCTCGATGAAGGTGAAACCATTCGGCAGCGTGTCGGTAACTTTGACGTCGGTTGCGTCGGCGTCGCCAGCGTTAACTATCGTCAGGGTGTACGTCACCACCTGGCCCGGATTGGTGACCGTCGGGCTGACCCGCTTGGTGATGTTGAGGTCGACCTCGGGTTGCGCGCCCAGTACTTGCGGTCGGCGAACATCCACCTCTGAGCGGTCAGAAACTTTCGGTGTGTTGCTTCCTTGCGCGGAGGCGGTGTTGGTGTAGGTACCGGCCGCTTGTTCGACATCAATGGCGGCGTTGTAGATCGTGGTGACCGAACTGCCCGGCGTAATATCGTCCAGGCTGAACGTCCGGGTGGAGTCGCCCACATCGGCATAGGTGAAGCCGTTTGGCAGGATGTCAGTCAGGACGACGTTGCGGGCCGTGTCGGTGGCGCTGGCGGCGTTACTGACGACGACGGTATACGTCACTTGCTGGCCGGGGTTCGTAAAGCCGGCCACATCGTTGGTCTTGGTGATCGACAGTGAGGGCGCAGACTCAACCACGGTGACCACCGTGTCGCTGACTGGATCATTCTCGGTCGTGTCGAAGGTCCCGGTGTTGGTGATGCGTTGGCCATCCGGCAGCGGCCGGTCAAGCAGGACCGTCAGCGAGACGGTACCGCTATCGCCGGGGTTGACGGTGCCTAGATTCCAACTGACGACGCTCCCGCTGAGACCGCCGTCGTCTGAGGCCGAGACGAAACTCGCGTCGGCCGGAACCGGATCGGAGACGATGGCGTTGGTAGCCTGGGCGTTGCCGCTGACCGACCACGCCAGGGTGTAGGTAATGGTGTCTCCGGGGATAGCGGTGGCTGGTCCAGATTTGTCCAGATCAATGGCTGGCGCTGACTCGACGGTCGTCTTTTCTTCATCATCGTCGCAACGCTCTATTGTTTGTTCGGTCGGCTCGCTCAAGGCCTGGCCGCAGATCTCGGCTCGATTGGTCAAGACCGTGCCGTCCGTGAGCGGGCTGGCTACCTTGACGGTGACCGCTAATGATCCGCTGCCGTTCCCGGTCGGGAAGGGGCCGAGCGACCAAGTGACCAGACCGTTGCTGTGTTGGCCGCCCTGGTCAGCGGAAACGAAGGTGGTGTTTGTCGGTAGGGTGTCGGTGACGGTCAGATTGTCAACCGGCACATTGCCGTTCAAGGCCCACGCTACCGTGTACGTCAGTTCCGCCCCGGCCGGGACTGGATCCGGCTCATCAGTTTTGCTGACGGTGACGGTGAAGTCTTGCTGGGTATTGGTGATGGTACACGTCTGGTGCTGGCCAATGTCGATCGTTCCGGAGCAGTTGGCGGACAAGCTCTTGAGGTAGCCAGCGGACACCGCTTCATCGACGAAGTAAGCACCGGTGTCGAGAGTGACGGTCGTGCCGCCTTCATCGCCGGGGAACGACGGGTCGGAGACTTCCACCCCGTTGACAAAGATGGTGAAATCGCCGGCGGTCTTGGTCGCCGCGGACTGGCTGACGACATGTTTGATAACCGTCAACCGGGGGGCAATATCGTCATTGGTAATCGTGCAGTGTTTGACATCGCCAAGGTTAAGGGTGACCTCACCTTTGGCGTTGCAGTCCCCGCCAAGCGTGACCTCATACCCTGACTGGTTCGTCCCCTCGCTGATCGTGTAGGTGCCGGCGTCGAAGCCATTCTCCGCACCGCTCTCTACTTGCGTCGTGTCGACGAACAGGTCGAAGTCTTTCACCTCTGCTGTACCGCCGTTGTCGTTGATCACGATCTTCGTGACCGTCAGTTGCGGTTCGATGTCGTCATTGGTGATGGTGCAGGTGACGTGTTGACCCGGATAGAGAGACACCGTCCCGCCGAGCTTTCCGGGGCATTCTTTGTCGCCGGTCAAGGACACAAAGGCGTAGCCCGGTCGGCCAACTTCATCTACCGTCATCGGCTGATCGACTGGCACGGCTAACGCTTGACCCGACTGGACAGCCTGGCCGCCAATGGTCAAGCCAAAGTCGTCAGGCCCAGCGGTCCCACCGTCATCATTGATGACTTGTTTAATGAGGGTGATGGTTGGTGGGACATCGTCATTGGTGACGGTGCAGACTTTCGTTTCGCCGAGGGCGATCGAACCGCTGCAATCGCGAGAGTACGAGGCCAGGTAGCCGTCAATTTCTTTCTCGGTGACCAGATAGTTACCGGGGTGAACCCGTTTGTCGACGCCTGGCGCTTCGGCCCCAGGGAAAGTGTCGCCGCTCGGGACGTTCACGCCATCAATCGTCAGCCAAAAGTCATCGGACGTTCGCTTGCCGCCATCGTCGTTGACGACGTGCTTGATGACGATCAGGTGGGCGGCCTGGTCATTGTTCGTCACGACGCAGGCTTTGTTCTGACCGACGGCGATCGAACCCTGGCAATCATCGGAATAGACCGGTTCATAGCCAGCCTTAGCCTGCTCGGTGACGTGGTAGTCGCCAGCGTCAAGGCTGACGATGGTTCCCTGGTCAGACCCAGCAAATTGGCTGGGGTTGACGTGGCCGCCAGTCACGTTGAGAGTGAAGTCGGAGGGTACGGCCGCTCCGCCATCATCATGGACCACCACCTTGTAGACCGTCAGTCGCGGTTGGACATCGTCATTGGTAATGGTGCATGACAGATGTTCGCCTTCGCTGAGCGTGACCGTACCGCCGAGTACCGGCGGGCATTTCGTATCGCCGCTAATGGAGACAAACTGGTAGCCGACACGTCCGGTTTCACTAATGCTGATTGGTGCGTTGGCGGCCACGGCCAAGGTCTGCCCAGAATTAACTCCCTGACCACCGATCCGGAGTCCAAAGTCGTTCGGTCCGGCGGTGCCGCCGTTGTCATTGGTGACTCGTTTAGTCAGGGTGACCGTCGCCCCCCGGTCGTTATTCGTGACCGTGCAAGTCTTGTGCTGACCAATGTCAATCGTGCCGGTACACTGGGCGGACAAACTCATGGTGTAGCCGCTTGGACCAGATTCGTTGACGGCATAGGCTCCTTGGTCGAGGGTGACCGTGGTACCAGTCTCACGGCCCGGGAAGTCGGGGTCAGAGACGTCGGTGCCGTTGACGAAGATGGTGAAATCTCCGGCGACGTTGTTCCCGCCGTTGTTATTGATAACGTGCTTGATAACGGTCAAGCGGGGGGCAATGTCGTCGTTGGTGATAGTACAGACAATATGTTCACCCTCGCTGAGCGTGACCGTCCCGCCAAGGGTTTTCGGGCACTTGGCGTCGCCACTAAGCGAGACAAACTGGTACCCATTCCGACCAGCCTCGTTCAAGGCGATGGGAATGTTGGCGTTGACGCTCAGAGTTTGCCCGGACGTGACGGCTGTGCCGCCGACGGTCAGCCCGAAATCGTTCGGACCGGCCGCCCCACCATTATTGTTGATAACCATCTTCTGGAGGGTGATCGAGGACGCCACATCATCATTGGTGATGGTGCAGGTGTGTTTGTCGTCGTTGGTGACGATGACCGTGTTGGTCGACTGGCCGTCGCAGACTACGCTGGTTTGTTGGTAGCCAGCCGGGAGGCCAGTTTCACTAACGGTGTACGTGCCGGCGGGCAGCGATTTCGTTACACCGCTGGCGCTCCCGGCAAACGGTGTGACCGCATCGACACCGCCTTGTTTGATATGCATGGTGAAGTCGCCGGACGAATTGTTCCCGCCGTTGTTGTTGACCACCTGTTTGATGACCGTTAATTCGCCGGCATCGCGCGCATTGTGGATGGCGCACTCAGCTTGCTGGCCAGCCGAGACCTGGACTTTGTCGCAGGTCGATGCCACCTGATGGTAACCGGTGACGGTCTGTTCGGACACCGTGTACGGGCCGGGATCCAAACTGTCAAAAACGTAGATGCCATTGATCGGATGGACGGAGCCGACGTGGTTTGGGTCCGGGGCGATGGTCAACGCGAAATCATCGGCTGAAGCGGTACCGCTATCAACGATTTTCGTTACCTTCAGTGAACCGCGGCGGTAGCCATTCAGGAACGTGCAGCTGACCGTATCATCCGTCCCCATGGTCAAACCGGAAACAGTTCGACTGTTCGGATCGAAGGCCCCAACCGCCTGCTGCCCGTTGACGCACTGGGCGTCCAGGACGCGGGTGTTTGGTGGGAGCTGTGTCTCAACGACACTGTAGATGCCGTTCAAAACATCGAACGCCAGCGATCCGGTGCCACCCGTAGTTTGCGGCGCCGGATTGGACGGGGCACCGTTGACGTCGAAGGAATATCCAGCTAGTAGCGGATCAGCAGTGTCGCCGGTCAGATCAGCTTGGCCATCGCCGTCTGTATCGAATTGTTTCTGGACTAGGATCTTGCCGCCGCAGAGTTCTCCGGCTAAGGACGAGAGGGCGGTGCCGATGCCGCTGAAATCAGTGACTTTGATGACGTCGGTGGCGGTCGTGATCGCCCCGGGAGTAGTGGCCACGCTGGAGCCACTGATAGCCTTCATTTTTTCCAGCTTCTGAGTCGGCGTCGCCGGGTCGGTCGTGTCCTCGCCAATGCCGACCACCACGATCCGCGTGCCGGCCGTCTTGATCGCATTAGCGCGCTCAATCGCGCGGGTCAACCCGGTGTCCCAATCGAAGGTCGGGTCGGTGGTCGGGTAGCCCCAGCGATTCGGGCTGCCGTCAGTGGCAATGACAATCAGGTTGGCTTTCGCCGGACGTGGGTCGAACGAAGCGGAACTGCGTGCCAAACCGCTATCCCAGTTGGTGTAACCGCTGCCGACCGAGGGAATGTCCGTGCCGATGTCACCGGCCGCCTGAGTCGGGGTACGCGAGAAGGCTCGGTTCAAGGTTGAACCGGTGGCGAAGGAAGTCAGGCTGAAGACAGTCGGGGTGCCGGTAAAGGCGTTCGCGAAGTTCGTCAGTGCGGTTTTCATCTGTGACATCTCACCGCTGTCAATGCTTTCCGATCGATCGACCACCAGGCCAATATCGAGACCACACGACTGGCCGAGTGGCGGGTTGGGAACGCTTGGAACAGGCACGGACGTACATGAGACGCTGGAGTACTGGTCGTTATTTTTCTCATATGAGTTGTCCGTATTCCGGTTGCTGCCGCTCCCGATTTGCGAATGACTGCCGGTGCTGACGCCAGTCCGGACATCGTAGGTAACGACACAGACCCGGGTCGGGGCAGTGGTCAGGATGGGATTCGTGGTGGCGTTATGGCTGTTGTCGGACCAGCTACCGGTGGCCGAATGACATGGCTGCCCAGCATCGGCCAGGTGCATCCCAGTACCGTCGAGCGCCTCAGTGGTCGTGGCCAGTGGCGTGCCGACGTTCGCATCGGCGTCCGAACCATCAATAAACAGGGCGAAGCCCACAATCCGAGCATCGTTGTCCGGATCGCAAGCGGTCCAGGTGTACTGACCCGAGACTGACAAAGCGCCGCCAGTGGGATTATAGGTGGCGGTAATGGTGCTGGCCGGCGAGGGAGCGTCGGCCTTGGCGATCCGCGGGGCGGCCAGGATTGACCCCAGGAAAGTTACGTTCATGATCGTTGACACGCCGACGATGACGTTGAGCACCTTCCACAGCCGTTCTTTAAACGACGGCCGGACAATGAGGTTGATTCGAATAGCCATAGTATTTCCGATACGACTTGATGAAAATGAGTTATTAATGAAGTTATTAAGGAAGACAGTCTTCTTTTGGTTTCTGCTGGTATGAAAAAAGCCAACAGAAAGTTCTAAAACTCGAAAACGTTGCACCATAGCACCGCTAACAATATTTGTCAAGCGGCGACAAAAGTGAAACGTCGGTTATAACTTTTTGTTGGCCCTCTTCGGTTTTTTGATAAAAGGTGCGAGCAAAGTAAAAGGTGCGTGGAACGTGGAAAACGTTGAAATTAGGGTCTAAGGAGCGGCTGATTCGCGATTACATCGAGGGAAAAGAACGTGTCTTTAATGGCTAAAGGAACAACACTAAACGACGGGAAAATCGTGATGAAATTACACGATCCCTCCAGGATTTGTCAAGGGGGTCACCCCTGACGGTAGCGACATTGTAGTACAAGATAGGGGAGGACTGCAAAACCCCATGAGCCCCCTGTTTTTCGAGTTTTTGCCGATTTTTTAGGGGGGTGTGGAAAACCTTAGGGGCGGGGGGTTCGAACCGCCGCCGGGCTGGGACCGGAGCCTCGCGGCCCGATTCGGTACAGTCCATAACCAGCGACAGCGGTCAAGTTGATCGCCATGGCCAGGATAATAAGTCGGGTCAGTTCAGGATTGCCTGCAAGTTCGCGGTCGTGGATCGCCCGTCCAGTGTGCAGTGATTGGAATGCGCCCTTGACCTGAGGAGAAAGGGCTTGGTCGGAGAAGGAACTCCCCGGAGCCTGGATTGTAAATCGGAGGTTTGGGAGTGGTCGACCGCCGGCCGTTACTAGGCTGGGGATAACTTTTAGCGGCGCCGGCTCAGCTAGCGACATTCTGGTCGGTATGTCTTCATTACCTGCTTGTCCGAATTCTGGTGGAACCGTTATCATCGGTTGCTTTGGTAGGTTGGTGGTCATTGTCGGTGTCGGGGCAGCCTTCCGACGGCCAAAGAATTCCACCACCATGATGGTCGAGGTTCCGTTCCATGATGCCTCGGCCACGGCCGCGCCGACATCGCTGAGCGTTCTGCTCAATAGATTCCGGCGATGGGCACGAGAATCCAGCCAGGCGTCGATGACGGCGGTCGGATCTTTGAAAGCGATGGCTAGGTTCTCGCTGGCTTCAGTGAACTGATACCCGGCGGCTTCCATCCACACCCACGGTGACTGTCCGTCTGGGGCCGTATGCGCGAAGTACTGGTCGTCGACCAGATCATGAACTTTCGCCGCGGCCGCGGCCATCAATCGTTGGTCAATCGCTAACGGCGGCAGTCGGTGCTCACGACGAACGTCATTCGTGCGCGCGATGATCGCGCCAGCGGAGAATAATTCCGCCTCAGCGGCGCGTGGTGACAGCCAGGCGCCGATGATGAACATTCCGATCAACCACCATGATCGGAATGGTGGCCGATAGCCGATCGTTTCGTGGAACGACAATACCGCAGTCCGTTTGATAACCAAGCCCGGCTGGCCGTCAACGACCGCGATGCAGACCTCGCCACGATCATGATTTTTTGATTGGCCTGCCGGAGAGGATCGTCCCCGCCAGCGGCGCAGGTATTCGTTCTCCATTGGATGCAAACTTGTCTCGACCATCGACAGTGGCGTCGGGCGAGATTTTTGCTACAATACAAAAAAGGCGCCGCAAAAGCGCGCCACCGGTAACAAAGGCAGTATAGCACACCGCAGTGTTTTGATCAAGACCCGAACGCTATGACCAACGACAGCATGGTCGACCAGCTGGTCGCCGACGGCAGACTCAAGACCGAGCGCATCATCGCGGCGTGGCGAGCGATTGATCGGGCCCGGTTCGTACCTCCCGACGAACAGGCCGCGGCCTACGAGAACCGCCCGCTACCGATAGGCTTTGGACAAACAATTTCTCAGCCGTTGACGGTGGCCATTATGCTCGAAGCGCTGCAGCCGAGAACAGGGGAGCGGGTGTTGGACATTGGCGCTGGCTCTGGGTGGGTGACTGCCCTGCTGGCGACGATTGTTGGTCCGGGTGGTTCGGTAGTGGCGATCGAGCGGATTCCGCAGCTCGCCCGTAAGGCCAAACAAAACTTGATCTCATTTTCCTTGGCGCACGTTGAACTGAAGACCGCTGATGGCAGCCGGGGCTGGCCAAGTCAGGGACCCTACGACATTATCCATGTGGCCGCCGCCGCACCTGCGACCCCGGCCGGACTGAAGCAACAGCTGCGGATCGGCGGCCGGCTGATTATTCCGGTCGGTCAGCATGTACAAGATCTAGTCCTGATCGAGCGAACTAATGAGCAACGCTACTCCGAGAAACGGTTCCCGGGCTTTCAGTTTGTGCCGCTCATTGCCAGTTCACCGTCACCATCATGAAGCCAGTCATCTTCGCCGGTGGGAGCGGGACCCGGTTGTGGCCGTTGTCACGACAGCAGCGGCCAAAGCAAGCGCATCCGTTTGGTGACAACGAGAGCCTACTCCAAAAGACGTACTCCCGTCTTCGCCGGGGATGGCCAGCCAGTAGCATCTACTTGTCAACCGGGCGGCGGCACTACGCCCTCCTCCGGCGTCAATTGCCGCGGCTCGAGCGCCAGAATTTTATTTTGGAACCTAGCGGGCGCGATACAGCCGCGGCCATCGGTCTCGCCGCCACGGTCATAGCCCGGCGTAATCCACGGGAGGTGATGGTCACGGTTTGGTCGGACGCCTACGTCCGGGAGACCGATCGGTATGTCCAGCTCCTGAAGCACGCCGGCCAGGTCGTCAAGCGTCATCCGTCGCAAACTGTGTTGATTGGCGTCAAGCCGCGGTATGCCGACACCGGCTTGGGGTACATCAAGATGAAGCACGAAGTGGAGACGATTGACGGGGCCGATGTTTTTTTGGTTGATCGATTTATTGAGAAGCCGAACCGTCGACGAGCCGAACGGTTCGTCGCCAGCTGGCAGTATCTCTGGAACCCCGGCATCTATGTCTTTCGTGCCGACGCGATGCTCGACAAGTTCCGTCGCTGGCTTAATCCCTCCTATCGAATCCTGACCAAAATCGCCGCCGCGCTAGGAACCGCCGGTGAACGCGCCGCGATCGATCGCTGGTTCCCGAAACTGCAACGTATTTCCATTGACTTTGGCATCATGGAACACGATCGGACAATGCTCGTCATCCCGGCCGACCTGACGTGGTCCGACATCGGCAGTTGGCGAGAGCTGTACCACATTCTCGCCGCCGATGGTCGTACGCTCGTCCTCCGCGGTCACCATCTTGAGCGGGACTCCCGCGGCAACCTTGTCTATACCTCCGAGGGCAAGGTCGTGGCCACAGTTGGTCTCGAACAGATGATTGTGGTTGACACGCCCGATGCACTGCTCATCTGCCCCCGCGATCGAGCGCAAGAAGTCAAACGGTTGGTGCAGGAACTCGAGCGGCGATCACTCCATCGATACCTCTAGCCATGAGAATCGTGCTGATCGCGTTGTCGGCCGTCACCGTTGCCGCGCTGGCGGGCGGCTGGTGGTTCAACCACCTCGTCAGCCAGCCGCTGTCGTCGAACCGACAGGCGGTGATGCTGACCATTGCCAAAGGTGAAGGTGTGAAGGCGGTGGCCGACAAACTCTACGCCAGCGGGCTGATCAAGGCGCGGTGGCACTGGAATCTCTACATCGCCTTGACCGGGAGACGAGCCGGCATTCTGGGTGGTGAGTACACGCTGCGTCGTGACCAGTCAATCCGTGACATCGCTCGCCTGGTGACTACCCCACCGGATACAACTCGGGAAGTGACGATCAAATTACTCGAGGGTTGGACGGCCGAAGCGATGGCCGATGTGCTCGATCGAGCCGGGGTGATCGATCGTCAAGCGTTCTTGGCGGCGGTGGCGGAGCCAGACACCCGGCAAGTCGTGGGAGATCGGGACTATTCTTTCTTAACGGACAAGCCGGCCACGGCCGGTTTGGAAGGCTTCTTATTCCCCGACACCTATCGTTTTTTTCTTGACTCGACACCGGGTCAAGTGATCGGGAAATTGCTTGATAACTTTGATCAAAAATACTCCTCGACCATGCGTCAGGCAGTTGTCGCCCAGGGTCGATCGACGTTTGAGGTGGTGATCCTGGCCTCGATTGTGGAACGGGAGTTGAAAACCGACCAGGATCGGGCCATGGCGGCTGACATTTTTCTGAGGCGAAGAGCCGCCGGCATTCCACTCCAGTCTGATGCGACCGTCAATTTCGTGACCGGCAAGAGCCTGCTCCGACCGACGGCCGCGGACCTTGATATTGATTCACCCTACAACACCTACCGTCACCAAGGATTCCCGCCCGGACCGATTAGCAACCCCGGCCTATCGGCGCTGCGGGCCGCGGTCAACCCTGAACCGAATCCATACTATTACTTTCTGACCGATCCGAAAGGCCAAACCCACTTCGCTCGGACGCTCGACGAACATAACCGGAATAAGGCCCAGTACCTTCAGTAACATGGTCCGTTCTTGACAGGCTGCGGTGGGGTCGCTAAACTGTCGTTACTTCCACAGACCACCGGTGATCCGCCTGACAAAGGGTCATAATTCCACTCCGGAGCCGGTGCAGGATGAGTCCCGTCAGAGGCGTGTTGAGCTGTGGAATAACCACAGTCTTTTCGTGCCAAGTAATCTCTGAGCCGCATGGCCAAGACCCGACTAGTCAAAGAAGCATCGGTTCGCGGACTGGTTGACAAGCTCAACCGGATGAAATCCTTGGTGTTCACAAGTTTTGCCGGATTGAAAGTGCCAGATGCGACCGAACTCCGGAAGCAATTACGTCAAGCGGGCGTCGACTACACGGTGGCTAAGAAAACGCTGCTGAAACGCGCTCTCACCGAGGCGCAACTCGATCCGGCTGTAGCTGACCAACTCAGCGGCGGTTCGGCCCTGGCCTTCGGATATGATGATGAGGTACTGCCAGCTAGGCTGCTGAGCCTGTTTGCGAAAGATCATCCGGCGGTTGAATTGACCGGCGGATGGGTGGGCGGCCGCTGGCTGGCGAAAACCGAGGTGGTGGCTCTGGCGCAACTGCCGACTCGTCCGGAACTGATGACCATCTTGGTCTGGATGATTCGATCGCCGCTGGCTGGGTTGACTAATGTTTTTGCCGGTACGCTCCGATCGCTGCTCTACACGCTCAATGCTATTAAGGAAAAACAACCCGCTGTCAGCGGGTCATAAGAAAGGAGTCTCTATGTCTGAGGAACAGAAGAAAGTCGACGGGCCGGAGAAATTCAAGGCTCTCGTCGAACAGATCGAAAAATTGTCGGTCATGGACTTGGCCGAGCTGGTCAAAGTCTTGGAGGACAAGTTCGGTGTCAGCGCCGCCGCACCGATGGTCATGGCCGCGGGCCCAGCGGCGGCCGGTCCGGCGGCACCCGCGGAGGAAAAAACTTCTTTTAACGTTGAATTGACTGGCGCTGGCAGCAACAAGATCGCCGTCATTAAGGTCGTCCGTGAGGCGACGGGCAAAGGTCTTAAGGACTCGAAGGATCTGGTCGACGGGGCGCCGAAGATGATCAAGGAGGGAGCGACAAAATTCAAAACCTGCTTTCAGGGCGAAATGGCAGATTTCGCGGGCGCGGCGCCGCGGCGGAGGGTGAAATGTATTGGAGATACATTGAACCCGAGCCGCCAGCCGGAGCCCGAAATCGGGCCTGGCAGCCGAAATGAGGTTTTGAAATGAGTTCTAGTGTTGGAGCGGTAGCTGGTAGACAGTAGCGTCGCTCACAAGATAGGCAGTCTTCTTCGACTCGTCGGCCACCACATCGCTCAGCGACGTCCAAGCAGCGGACTGGTACTGATCGACAAGCTGCCCACGTTTGTCGAAAACGACCAGGCGTTTTGTGGCCGGTTCTAGGAGGTAGAGATACTTGGCCTGTTCGTCAGTCCACAAACGGATGGGGTCGGTTAAGGGGGGGTCAACCGTTTCCAATTGGAAATTGGTACGCCGTCCGCCGAAGTAGGCTTCCACCACCCCGTTCGGCTGGAGGACATAGATTGAACCATCAACCACCGCCGCGCGGGCCTGGCGGAGATCGACCGACTCGCGAAGCCACTGGGAACCAGTGCCGAGAGTGTTCGTGGCGCGCTGGAAACGGATGATTTGACCGTGTACCCGGTCGAGAACGTAGACTCGATTTTGGAAGAAGGAGACGAATTGGACAGCCGGACCGCTTTGCGGGTAACGGGCGTCAAGTGGTCGCCAGCTGAGGTCATCGAGGTCAAGTTCAACGAAACCGTTGCGATCGGTGCTGAAGATCAGGGCCGTCGAACCGACGACCGCGGCGGTTTTTGGTTGACCCGTGTCCAGAATATTGGCCGTCGTTCGTCGCGTGGTCGGGTCATTCAGCTCGACCACCAGAACGCGACCAGAGTCGGGGTCGAACATCACCAGCCGCGGCCCAGCGTGATAGAGCTGACTGGGATGGAAGCTCGGCTCATCGGCCGCGAAGGCCACCAGGACTGGCGGCTGATTGATGAAGGTCAGGTGCCGGAGGGAGTTGCGGAGAGCGCCGAGACGTTTTTCGTAGCCGGCTACTCGCTCTTGGTCAGCTCGTTTCCGATGTGGGAGCTGCGCCAGTAGGGTCTCGGCCTCGGCCAGCTGCTGACGGGCGATCTCTTCACCACCATAGAGGAGCGCCGCTTCGGCCTTCGTCAGTCGTTCTTCTAAGTTCGTGATGGTGGATGCCATGTCCTGACCGCGATTGGCCACCGTTGAGCCTTGACGCACAACCGCCGTGGTCAGGAGCAGCAGGAGGATCACGGCCATGACTATCAGCGCTCGTGGTCGTGGCGCTAATGCTTGGAACCAGAGGACGAAGCGATTGACGGCCGCCCGCCCACCATGCCGACCCGCTCGCGGAACAACCATTGATGGGCGCACAAATGGCGCACCGGATGCCACTGACCGAGCCGACGATCCGAGTCGAGCAAATATTCTGGCCAGGGACCAACTGCGGTCGGACGAAACGGCCGGGACGGTGATCAACGAGCGCGGCTGTTTGCCGGGGTGGTCGCCGAGTGCCGGAATACTTCGCTTCGGCGGGCGATTCGTCAGGCGCCGGGCGGTTCGGCTGAGACTAGCGACCAGCTGAACCCATAAATCTTTCATCGCCGGCCAGATTGATGGCGACAAGAGATGCTCTGTGTCACGCTGGTGCTGAACGAGTTCCGCCATCGACAGTTGTGGGCTTGGTCGATGAGCAACGCCCGCCAGTGGGGCGGAAGACGTGGTCAGCGCTGGTTGGGGTTCAGCGGTAAGATGCATCATCAGGGCGGCAAACGACAGCCGTGGTTCAACCCCCAGGAGCGTCGACTCGAGCAAGCGGACCGCTTGGCTCGGGGTGTGATCGACCGCTAGGCGTCGCAGCTTCTCGAGCGAGAAGTAGTCGAGCAATGACGGGGTGCAGATGATCAACCGATCACCCGCCTCGAGTTGGCCGCTGACGACGTGATCGAAGAGCCGGAGCGGATTTGGCCTGGTCGATGGGGAGCCGCCCAGAACATCGTGGAGTCGGTCACGACGAATGAGCAACACCGTCATGGTCCCTAAGGTGGTCACCGCCAGCCGGTCCCGCCACAGCGAACCGATCAAGATGTGGGCCTGTTCAACCCATCCCCCAACCCCCTCCGCAATCAGTTGATGGAGTCGTTGGTTCGTTTTCTGGAGCGTCTGCTCGAAAGCCAACTCCGGTGGCTGGTCAAGACGGTCATAGTACTGGTGGCGAACCTCATCTTGCAGCAGGCCGAGGACTTCGTGGTTGAGACGGCTCTGGGAAGCAATGGCGCTGACGATAAACAGCGTCCCGAGCACCGATTCCTCGGGCGGCGTGGGATGGGCAACCCAGACGTTGACGGTCGAGACTGATCGGTCGGGATCGTAGAGGACCAACGTGTCGAACTGATGACGGAGGTTCATAGTGGCCCAGATCGGTGCTTTTCAGTATACTATAGATATGACTCCCCGGCGACAGATGCTGGAACAATTGCTTGGATCACGCACGCGGGCGAAAGTTCTTCGGCTGCTGCTGACGAACCCGACCAAAGCGTACTTTGTCCGGGAGATTAGTCGGAAGATCGGCGAGCACATCAATTCGGTGCGGCGCGAGCTGCTATTCTTGAGTCTGGTTGGCATTGTCACTGGTTCCGGCGAGCGACAGAAGCGCTACTACCGAGCGAATATCGACTACCCGCTTTTCCCCGAGCTGAAGGCCCTCATCTTCAAGGCCCAGGTGATGGAAGAACGTCGGCTGCTGACGGCTGTCCGAGGCAGCGGGCGGATATACCTCCTCGTTCTGACCGGGTTCTTTGTCGGTCGTGATGATACCCAAACCGATGTGCTGATTGTTGGCTCGGCGCACCGTCCTCGTCTCCGTCGCCTGATCTACACCTTCCGGCACCACTTCGACCGCGACATCCACTATACGGTGATGAGTAAAGCCGAATTCGAATACCGCCACGCACTCACTGACCGCTTCCTCTACAACATTCTGTCCGGGCCGCTAATTACGGTCATCGATAAGCGCCAGCAGCCAAGCGGCGAATGACGGCCGTACTCCAGTCGAACATCCCTGGCCAACTTTCGGTTTGGCTGGTTGGTAGCAGTCAGGTTGTCTACCAACGCCGGCGATCAGTACCAGATCATGGCGCGGAGGCGCTGCTGGTTATTCTCGATGAACTGCTTCGCCGGCGCCGGCTGACAGTCGAGCGGCTCAAGCGGATCGCCGTCGTCCGCGGACCCGGCCCGTTTTCGGCGGTCAGGACCGGACTGGTGGTGGCCAACACACTGTCCACCGTCCGGCAGGTGCCAATGACCGGTGTGGTTGTCAGCCAGCCGTTATCCAGACAGATGGTCAGGAAAATTCAATCTCATCCACGACGATTCCGCCGCCAGGTGGTAAAACCCTGGTATGGTCGGGAACCCAATATCAGTCGGCCCACGTAGTGTGCAAAAAACTGTGGACAAAAATGTGCATGGGATGTGCCCAGCCCAACTTGACGTCGCCAGTCGCGGTCCGATATGCTTGGCCGTACAGCGTGCGAAGCGTTGCACCTATTCTTTCCGCCCCTTGCGGAGTTCTGACCTCGCGGTCGGGACGGTGAGGTAGGCCTTACGCCGGACGGTCGAAAGCCGCAAGGCTTAGACACGAATGGTCGTAGGACCAACCTCGGGATAAAGACCCGAAGCTAAGAAAAGGAGCACTAAGAACGCAGCGTGCGCCCGGGAGTCGGATCGATACGACTCCCTCTGTTTTTTTATGTGGCTCGTGAGGGTTCGACCGAACGCGGATCAAGCCCCTTGGCGAATTGCAACAGGATCAACCCCGAGACGCCGAACCATTCTTTCAGCGTCGTTGTCGAGAGCCCACGGAAAGAGGAAAACGTCCTGACTCCCTGGCGTTCAAGGAAACGAGTCGTTCGCTGACCAAGGCCAGGCAGAAGGTAGATTGGGAGGTGGGCCAGGAACTGGTCAGCAGTTTCGGGCGTCACCACGGTGCAGTGAGGGACCGGGCGATACAATGCGGCTGCTCGGGCAGTCGTTTTTTGCTCGGCGGCACCGAAGCGAACGCGCGTACCAAAGTAGCCACGCAGCGCTTGGTAGAGATGGTGAACGAGCCGTTTCCGCATCCACGGTTCAAGCAGGAGATACAAACCCTGTGGGCTATCAACTTCCCACGCTTTGACGCCTTGGAGTTTGCTGAGGAACTCCAGTTGGTCGATCACGATTTGATTGGATGGTAGTTGGAGGTAGGCGATCATCCCGTTAGATAGTCAGCTAACGAATGATCTTGCCGTATCATAGGTTGGCGCATGGTCAGAGAGCTGTCTAACGGGATCATGGGGAGCTGACATGAGGGGGTAGTTTTTAGCATTTAGAATACGAGCCGAATAAAAACCGAAGCAAAAAGGTAAAAAAATTTATGCTTTCGTGGCGGCAACGAGGATGTGGGCAGAAAAATCAAGCTGGTAGTACGGAATGCCTAGTGACAAACCATGATCGGTGGCTGGCTGGTACGAGTCCCTCTTGGTTCGGTCAACGCGAAACATCTTGTCGCGGAAAATAATGTAGTGCGTTCTCGCGTTCTTGAAATCGGCGTACCAAGGATGCTGCCGATCAAGAGCCATCATAATCTTCCTCGCGATGACCTCCGCCCGCTGCTGAGGAATGTTGATCGTATGTAATGTCCATTGCTTGACCCACGGCGTTCGTTCTTTCTCGGTTGCCGGTTTGACATCGGTCTTAATAATCCGCAGTCCAGACAGAACACTCGCGTCTTCTAAACTCTCCTCAATGATGGTCCCCTGGTAGTCCATCTCTACTGAGTCTCGGCTCAGTATCGCCGAATCACTCCCAGCACTTTCCCCTGGATGACGACACTCTTCACATCAATCGGTTTGTACTGACGGTTGGCCGGCTGCAGGCGGACGAAGTGGCGTTTCTTGAAGAATTTTTTGAGTGTAGCCGTACCATCGTCAAGGAGGGCAACCACGGTATCACCGTCGCGGGCGAAATCGGTCTTTTCGACCACCACGTAGTCACCGTCGGCAATGAAACTTTCAATCATCGAGTCGCCGCTGACTTTGAGGGCATAGGCATTTTTGCCGCGCACGAATTCCTCGGGGACGGCCAACGTCTGCTCGCGATGCTCGGTGGCTTCAATCGGGCTGCCAGCGGCGATGACGCCGACGACTGGCACGGCCAGGCTACGAGCTAGCGCCTGTCCAAGCTGGTGCCACTTCCGCGTCAACGTTAGCCCTCGTTCTTCACCCTCAGCCCGTTCAATAAAACCACGTTCCTCAAGAAACTCGAGGTGTTCATGGACCGTCGACAGTGCGGAGACGCCAAGAAACTTAGCGATCTCGGTCAGCGTCGGCGCGTAACCATGCTCATCGACGTAGACCTTGAGATAGTGGAGGACTTTTTGCTTTGTCTTGGGAAGGATGGGGGCCACGGGTGGTGTTTATCTGACCGGGTGAGGGGAGAAGGCGTTCAGGGAGTTTCCTCGTCCTGTTCGACCCTCGCCGCCTGGTGAGCTCGGCGTCACTCGGTCTCTGCGGTAATGTTATACCGAAGGAAAACCGAAGTCAAGACCCCTCCCCTAAGCCCCTCCCCTTTGAGAGGAATAAGGCTAACTTGGGCAGAAAACAGGCCTGTCCGTCTTGGGTGTAGCTGTCGATCTACTGTCCTACCAAAGGGGAGGGGTGTAGGGGTGGGGTCACGTTGTGGATAACTTCGGGTTTTATTCGGGTCTAGAGCAAGCCGAGAGAATCAGGCGCCGTGTTCTTTGACGTACTGCCACTTGTGGAGGATGAGCCCACCAAAGGCCCAAACGACGAGGGCGAAGCGAAGCAGACCGCCGAAGAATCCAATATACGGCAGCCCGCCGGTCAAGCTGGCGCCCAGCAGGAAATCAAAGATGAGCGCTAGAGCTACCATCCCCACCATGGTTGCCCAGAAGACTGAGCCCCGCCGAAGATCAATGTTCGGAGCGCCTGAGCGACGCAGCGCCCGCACAATGACCGTGCCAAAGAAATAACCGAGAAAGATCTGGGCGACATAGAGACCGAGCAGGTAGAGGCCAAAAAGAATGAGTGCCAAGGGGATGCCAACCAGCGTAATGGCTAGGAAGACGAAAGCCATCGGTCCGGCGAACAGCACCAGCAGTCCAAACCCGATGGCCGGGCCGGGACGACGGGTCATCTGCTCGGCCACCTGACGGACGACTTTTGGCAGGAAGAGTGCCAGGACGACGCCGACCACCAAGCTGGAAAACACCGCCCAAAATCTCAAGCCGGTGAAAAACCGTTCGATATCTTTGGTCTTGACTGGTAGGCTGACAGCGTGTCGAGTGGTCGAACCGTCGATGATCGCACTGGCGTGAATGTCAGCCGGCATAGCCGCCCAGTACGTCAGGTTGCCCTTGATCCTGGCATTCGGACCGAGCGTGATGCAGGGATCCTGACCGCAATCGTCGCCGGTGCGGAGATTGACGCTGCCATCAATGCTGCCATTGATGACGGCCGAGCCGCCCCAGAAGTTGAAGTCCTTGCCAGCGGTGCCTTGGAAGGTCAGCGTTCCGCCGGTGACCGTGACTTCACCAGCCACTTTGCTGTTTCGACCAAGAATGATGCTGCCGCCAGCGACAAGAACATTCCGTCCGACCGCACCATCAATCTCAATCGTGCCGCCCGCCGCGCGAACGCTGCCGCTCACGTTGCCGGTGATTTTTACTGTCCCACCAGCCACGAGAATGTCGCCCGCTACTTTACCGGGGATGGTGACTGTTCCACCGGCCGCGAGGAGGTCGTTATTGAACGTGCCGGACAGATCGACGGTGCCGCCGCCACCGGCATAGACGTCGTTCACGGTCCGATCGGAATCCGAAAACAAGGTATTGCGACCCTCAAGCGTGAGCGCCGCGGCCGGGAGGGTCAGGCCGAACATCAGCAGGCTGATGATGACGATGAGGTTGAAGAGGCGCATAGTTTGAATGTCAGTGGATTGTTAACTACAGTCTAGCAGGAATCGTGATGAGACGGCAAAAAGCGCAGGGTTCGTATGGCTCGACTTGACGTCGGTCGGCGGTTACGGTAAGAACGTGACGTGTACCTTACATCGCTCTGCTTGGAAGCCCCCGCAAATGTCGGGATGGCCAACGGAGCACTTCCTGCTGACAGGGGATGGTCCAGATGGACGTCCAAGCCTGCGGCGATGGGAGAGCAATCATGTCACGACCAGTTTCACGGCGGAAGCACACTGAATGCCCGGCCTGCATCAAGGATTTTGAGGGTCAAGACCGGGAGCTAACTCCGGCGTCTCCCACGCTCCTGGCTGCGGCGGCACTCTTTTCCGCCCTAACCGGAATCGTCGGGTTCATCCTCGCCATGGGCTTTCTCACCGGATCGTGGAAGGCCGGTCCATCCACATTGATTTTCTGGTGGCTGGGAGGGACCGTTGCGCTCACAAGCATTATCATGTGCATCTCCTTTGGCCACGAGGTCTTCTCTCTCCGGCGCCACTTCGTGTTCCTCGACCACCGGCTTAAGATACACATCCACGTTCGGGATCCGCGCAAGGAACTTCTCCAAAGCGGGGGATATGGGTGGTACCGATACGATCCGAATCCCTCTCCTGCGAGTGCGCCGTGTATTAACGGCGGCATCCTCCTTTTCTGGAATGGAGGGTATCTCTGGAAATACATTTACTTGCTCGCCTGGATTGCGGTTTTCCCCTACCGGATCTTGGTAGTCAGCATCATCGATACGATCTCTGGGCGCAAGGGCAAGCGCGAGTTCAGCATTTGGGGACAGGCAGTTGCCGCACCTGACGGCCGGCGCACGGCGTGGTACATACCCCCGGATTCCTCGATCTGGAGCGCCCGCCTTTTCCATCGCGGCACCGAGGTTGTCTGCCCGCTCGAAGAAGCGCTGCTGATGGTCAACCGCGACCAGGGGCCGAAGCGAGCGATCGTCGACCTTCGGCGGACGAAGGCTGAGCGCGACCAGTTGGGGGCAGTGGCGGCCGCCACAGTCGCGTACTTCGAACGAATGCGGAAGCGGGGGAATGAGTCACGGATCGCCAATCGCGGCGGAGATTTCCTGCGGCTCGGCTTACTCAATGCTCGCCGGACGCTGCGACAGCGTTGGGAGCATGAGGCCGCAACGACGCTGGATGAGTTGGAGCACCCAATCCTGCCGGCCCCGATCGATTCCGGACAACCCCAGGTCGACCATGCGGCATCGGCAGCGGCCGTGACGACGTAACTTCAAGGGAAGGCTAGCCACCTTCCCGTTTTATACTCCCCCTCCTTTTCAAGGAGGGGGAGGAAGTCCAGCCCCATTCGTTCTTCGAACGGGGCTGGACGACGGAGGGTGAATCACTCTCTATTTTGAGGGGAGGGGAACTACATGAGCCACGAACTGGGTGAGTGGCTCATGAGCGGCGAGGGGCACAACCCACTTGCATGACAGCGATACCATCCTGCGATATCATAACGTCATCATTCGCAAAGTGTACCCAATGCCAGAACCCAAAGTTAGCGAAACCGATATCAAAGGTTTGTTTGTTATCGATCTCGTTGTTCACGAAGACACCCGCGGCTCGTTTCGCGAGGCTTTTCGGGCCGAAAAGCTAGAAGCGCTTGGCTTGCCGCGTCTCGGTCCGGTGCAGTGGAATATTGCGGAGAACCTTCGGCCAGGGATTGTGCGCGGCATCCATGCCGAGCCGTGGGAGAAGTTTGTCCATGTTGTTCATGGACGTGTCTTTGCCGCCATTGCTGATCTGCGGCCAAAGTCGGCGACTTTCAAGCAGGTCAAAACATTTGATCTTGATCGGAGCAAAGCTCTATTTCTTTCTCGCGGACTCGGCAATTCCTGCCAAGTTCTCGAGGCCGGCACGATCTACGGCTACTTGGTAAACGGAAACTGGCAGCCAGGCCAACAATACCTCGGCATCCGGTACAATGATCCGGAGTTGAACATCAGGTGGCCGCTGCCGGTTGGGCCGGAGGATTTGTCAGAGAAGGATTGGGGGTTGCCGACGCTGCGGCGAACGTTTTCGGAATCTCCGTGAAGTGTGGTTGCTCCGGATCCAAGTACCGAATAGGTGGAGAATTGTTTCATTTGTTCCTTTTCTGCTTGATCAGAAAAGGAACCGAAAGACTCCAGACAAGCCGGTGGCTTGTCTGGAGCGCCGCGATAACTCGCTCATCCCGCCCTTCGACATGCTCAGGGCGGGACTTCACTCAAACATGATCGCGGCGCGGTTACTTAGGTTTGTTTGTTTTGGTTTTTCTTGGTAGACTCGGGGCGATGCCGACGAAATACATCATCAAAAAGACCTTCGACCCAAAGGTCTTCAAGGTTGACTACCAGCAAGAACTGAATCAGGAACAGCTCGATGTCGTGCTCCACGGTGACGGACCGTGTTTGGTGCTGGCCGGTGCTGGTTCTGGAAAGACGCGAACCATTGTGTATCGGGTGGCGTACTTAGTAGAAAAAGGCGTCAAGCCGCAGAATATCTTGCTGGTCACTTTCACGAACAAGGCCGCCAAAGAAATGCTTTTTCGGGTCGAGCAGCTTTTGGGCGTGTTCCCAAAATCACTCTGGGGCGGAACATTCCACCATGTGGCGAACCTGCTGCTCCGAAAGTACGCACCGAAAATCGGGTTTGACCACAATTTTACCATTCTCGATGAAGAAGACAGCAAAGATTTACTGAGCGTCTGCGTCAAAGCGCTCGGCATCGACCCCAAGAAAAGACGCTTTCCAAGCACCGGCGTCATCTCCGCGCTCATTTCATTGTCGGCAAACATGGGCCTCGGGGTCGAGGAACTGGTGAGTGAAGCCAAGCCAGAGTTCATGAAAGTTATGCCTGATCTGGTACGCGTGGCCGAAGAGTACGAACACCGCAAGCGACGGAACAATGCCATGGATTTCGACGATCTCTTGACTCATCTCCTGACTTTGCTCCGCGATCACGATGATATTCGCCGTCACCTGAGCCAACAATTTCGCTACATCCTGGTTGATGAATACCAAGACACGAACCACTTGCAAGCGGAGGTTGTTCGGCTGTTGAGCGAGGTGCACGGCAATATTCTCGTCGTTGGCGATGACGCCCAGTCGATTTATTCATTCCGTGGGGCAGACATCGACAACATCCTGAATTTCCCCAAGGTTTTTACCGGCTGCCGAACATTCAAACTCGAGACGAACTACCGTTCAACCCAGCCGATTCTCGACGTGGCGAATGAAGTCATCAAACACAACGTCGCTCAATTCCCGAAGAAGTTGCATCACGTTCGATCAGGCCGCCTCCGACCGGCCATGGTGCCGGCCGTCTCGGACGAACAGGAAGCGGAATTCATCGCCCAAAAAATCTTGGAGCTGCGCGATGACGGTGTGCCACTCCACGAGGTGGCCGTTCTCTTTCGGGCGGCCTACCACTCGCAAGCGCTGGAATTCGAATTGACCCACCGCGACATTCCGTATGAGTACCGTGGCGGCGTGCGGTTTTTCGACCGGGCCCATATCAAAGACGTGCTGGCCCATTTGAAAATCGTGGCCAACCCAAAAGACGAGGTGGCCTTTCTCCGCGTTCTGAAGTTGCAAGTCGGCATTGGCGAGCAAACCGCCGGCCAGATTTTCGACCGGGTGCAAGCGGACTCGCCCGGCGCGGAAGAACGGCATCCGCTAGAAGTTGTTTTCGAAACAATGTCGGTTCTGCCACGGGCCGAAAAGGGGTGGCAGACATTCCGGAGCACCATGACCGGCCTGATTGGCGAGCCAGCCGCCAATCCTGAAACGCTGATCCACTTGATCATTGACAGTGACTACCGCGATTATCTTCGTAATCAGTACCCGGACGCGGCGGATCGGGTGGAAGACTTGGAGCAGCTGGCGCTCTTTGCGGGCAAGTATGATTCATTGGATAAGTTTCTGGCCGAAGTGTCATTGCAGGAATCATTCGGGTTGGTCGGCGGCGAGCCAGCCGAAGGGAACGACGAAAAAATCGTCCTGACGACTATCCACCAGGCCAAAGGATTGGAGTGGCGCACGGTTTTTGTGATGCACCTTTCGGAGCAGTATTTCCCGAATCCGCGAGCCTTGACGGAAGATGGCGGACTGGAAGAAGAGCGGCGTTTGTTCTATGTGGCCGTGACGCGGGCGAAAGAGTATCTTTTTCTGACCTACAGCCTGGCCTCGGGTTACCGCACGATGTCCATGCATCTGAACACGCCCTCACCGTTTCTGAAAGAAATTCCGGAGCGGCTGCTCGAGCCGTATCAGATCGAGGAGACAGAAGTAGCCCTCGAAGATAGCTTGATCGATCCCGATCAGGTGATCGAGCTCGACGAGGATGGACAGCCAAAGGGTATTCTTGATCGGGTGTTGCAAGCCACCGGAAAGCGAAAGCGCCGCGGCCGCGGCGCGACATAGCCAATGTTATCGCTCGGGCGTTATACTGTTACTGTTCTGGAATGATCCCCCAGCTTTCCCTCGTCATCGTCAACTACCGCTCGGAAGACGCGCTCGCGCACTGCTTGCGGTCGATTCACGTGGCGACCAGCGAGAGTATCGAAGTCATCGTCGTCGACAATTCGCCGATCGGGCCGGAATACCGACCAGCGGACGGTCGATCAGCCGGAGTCGTCTTGAAAGACAGCGGACTGCGCGGTCTGTACTTCCCGCAGCGTGACAACGTCGGCTACACGAAAGCGGCGAATTTCGGTGCCCGTCATGCCCACGGCCGCTCCCTGTGCTTCCTCAACCCAGACACCGTCCTCGGCCAGCATGCACTTGATCGTCTCCTTGATTGGGTGGAGCGTCATCCCCGGACCGTGGCCGGCCCGCGGGAATTCGATTCACCCGGACGGATAGTGACTACCTGCTTTCCGTTTGTCACTCGACGTTTCCTATGGGGCGCGAACTTGCTGTACAAGTTTCCATGGCCGCGCCCGTGGCATCCATTTGTGTCGTGGCTGGTGCCGCCGTTCCGGTATGCGCGCCAGTGCCGGACCACGAATCTGCCGAACCAAGTACCGGTGATGAGCGGCAGTTGCTTGATGATGTTCATGTCGGTCTGGCAGGAAGTCGGTGAGTGGCACGAGGGGTTGACCTACTTTGGCTTAGAATCAGAATGGTTCGAACGAGCTCGCCAATTCGGTGTGGCCGGGTGGTACATTCCGAGCGCCACCATCGATCATGAACATGCGCTGAGCATTCGCCGCAGCGCCGGGTGGAGAATCCGCGAGGAGGCCGATCGCAATCGTCGGTGGTATGGTCGGCGGTTTGGCTGGTTGACATTGGCCATCCTCCTCGTGATTCTCTGGTTGGAAGAACGATTCCGGCCGCGCGTGAAGCATCCGACACCCTGACGACTCCATGGGAGGCGGCCCGTAAGAAGCGGAACGGGCCGTAACTTTTTGTAGGTCATGCCGGAGGTGGCGGAAGATTAGACTTCTTAATAATAAACCTTCACGGCGGCTTCTAACGGGGTTGACACACGGGACAGACCATGTTCTGATCCGGTGTTTTGCTGTCTTTGAGTCGCCCGTACGTTCCACGGGGAACACTGTGTTGACGCTAGGCTCTCTGTGGTGTAAAATGGATAGGAAGGGTTATAAGTGGGAGAAAGTGGGGATAACTCCTCACTGCCGTGCACCCCCGTCACGTCGACCACTCAAAACAACGCAAATTACAAACAAAATTCCGTTATTCATTCTTCCGCCCACCGAGCCGCTCCGGTGCCGGCTTGAGTAGCTATCGCGCACGCCATGTTTATTGGTGAATATCACCATGCCCTGGATGCTAAAGGGCGCCTGCAAATTCCGGTCAAATTCCGGAAAGAACTCGCCCGCGGGGCGGTGGTCACTCGCGGTTTGGACAACTGCTTGTTCGTCTATAACGAGCGGGAGTGGAACGCGTTGGCGGATAAGTTGGCCCGACTGCCGATTTCGAAAGCCAACACTCGGGCCTTTAGTCGGTTGATGTTAGCGGGGGCGATGGAGCTGGAGATCGACCGGCAGGGACGAGCGGTCTTGCCGGAATACCTTCGTCAGTACGCCGGTCTGAAGAAAGCCGTCGTCATCGCTGGTCTCTACAACCGGCTCGAACTGTGGGACAAGGACGTCTGGAAGAGGTACCGGAGTGGTACGGAAAAGCATAGCGGGGCGATCGCCGAAGCCCTTGGTGAGCTCGGCGTCTAACATGCCCTGGCATGCCCGGCCATGTTCCGGTTCTCCTTCGAGAAGTTCTTGCCCATCTTCAACTGCGGTCCGGCGACGACGTCATTGATGGCACGCTCGGCGGTGGGGGGCACACCCGGGCGCTCCTCGACGCCACTGCCCCGGACGGCCGCGTCTTAGCGATCGAAGCCGACCCGCGGACGTTCCGTCAGACGATCGCGACGTTCCCGTCGGCCGGGTCGCGTCTAATCGCAGTCCAAGGGAATTTTCGACTGCTCGAAGAGTATGCAACCAAACATCATTGTCGCCCAGTGGCTGGCGTTCTCCTTGACCTTGGTCTGGCCACACTCGCGCTTCATGATCCAGGTCGGGGATTTTCTTTCCAATCTCTAGGGCCGCTCGACATGCGGCTTGATCCGACGTCGCAGACGGTGAGGGCCGCCACCATCGTCAACAGCTGGTCAGCTGACCAGCTGACGGAGTTGTTTCGAGTGCTGGGCGGCGAACCGGCCGCCCGGCGGCTGGCCGAGGCCATCGTCACGCGACGAACCCGTCAACCGTTCGCCACCACCGTCGACCTAGTCGAGACGGTCGCCGCCGTCAAACCACGGCCCGGCCGACTTCATCCGGCCACGAAAGTGTTTCAAGCCTTGCGCTTGGCGGTCAACGATGAACTCGGGGCGCTGCGCGACGTCCTGCCGCAGGCGCTCCACGTTCTGCGATCGGGTGGGCGGCTGGTAGTCATCACCTTTCAGTCGCTGGAAGACCGGCTGGTCAAGCAGTGGGCTCGTCAGGCCACCGCCGCTGGTCAGGCGCGCCGGGTGACAAAACACGTCATTCGTCCTAGTCGCGCCGAGGTACTCGCCAACCCCCGAGCCCGCAGCGCCAAACTCCGCGTCATCGCCAAAACCTAAGTCAACATGAAACGACTATCGACGAACCGTCCGACCGCCTCACGCCGACATCGTGATCCGCTCCACCAATCACCACACTGGTGGCATCGGTGGCATTTGTCGACCCAGAAATTCGCCGTCATCCTAACCATCGCGGCGTTTCTTCTCGGTCTGAGCTACGTCTGGCTGACGAATCGAACTGCGGCCCGGGGCTTTGCCATCGACCAGTTACAGCGGCAAGTGACCGCCCTGTCCGCCGCCAACGAAAAACTTGAGTTGCAGGCCGCTGACCTGCGGTCGCTGGCCGCGGTCGCGCTGTCGAGCCAGACACTCAATCTGGAACCGGCTGATGGGTTTGAGTACCTGGCGCCGACGCCAGGGCCGGTGGCCGTTCAGCCGTAAGGGCCTGGCCCGTCGTCCATGGCCCGTACGTGGCGACCCCCGGCATCCCGTTGGTGGCAGGACCGCCTCGGGTACCTTCGTTTTGGTTTCGCCATCTTTGGGGCGGTTCTGATCTGGCGTCTGTTCACGCTCCAGGTCCTGCAGCATGGTTTCTACGTCGCCCTGGCCGACGACCAGCATCAATTTAGCCAGCAGCTCGACCCCGAGCGGGGGGAGATTCTGGTCCGCGATCGGCAGTCAGCGACCGGGTACTATCCGCTGGCCACGAATCGAACACTCCATCTGCTCTATGCCGTGCCCAAGCAAATCCGCAATCCGACGGCCACCGCCTCCGCCCTGGCTCCCTACGTCACCATCCCCGAAGCCGATCTCCTGAAGCGCCTGGCCAAGCCGAACGATCTGTATGAGCCAATCCAACATTATCTGACGGACGATCAGCAGCAAACCATTGCCGTGCTGAAGCTGCCGGGACTCTATTTCAGTGACGAGAGTACCCGCTACTATCCGGAACGAACAACCGGCTCCCAGCTGATTGGTTTTGTCGGTTTTGACCATGATCGTCGCGTTGGGCGATATGGATTGGAAGGGTCGTTTGAAACTGAGCTCGGCGGTCGCCGTGGCCAGATCACGGCCGAGAAAGACGCCAGCGGCCAGTTGATCGCCACGGCCGCCCAATTTTGGTCGCCGGCTCAGGATGGGGCCGATCTGATCTTGACCATCGATCGGACGATTGAGTTCGAGGCTTGTCGGCGCTTGAACGAAGCGGTGCTCAAGCATGGGGCTGACAGCGGCAGCCTGGTGATTATGGATCCGACCACCGGGGCAATCTACGCCTTGTGCGGTTCGCCGGACTTTGATCCGAACAGTTACAACACGGTGACCGACCTCGAGCGGTTCACGAATTCGGTCACCCAGGAGCCGTACGAACCGGGCTCGGTCTTCAAACCAGTGACCATGGCGGCCGCCATCAACGAAGAGGCGGTGACGCCAGAGACGACGTATACGGATACGGGACAAGTCCAAGTGGGGAGCTACACCATTAAGAACTCCGACGGTAAAGCTCACGGCGCGCAGACGATGACCGCGGTCCTGGAGGAATCATTGAATACCGGCGCCATTTTTGCCATGAACCAAATTGGTCCGGAGAAGTTCCAACGCTACGTCACCGCCTTCGGCTTCGGTCAGCCGACCGGCATCGAGGTTGATGAACGTCCGGGCAACGTGGCGACGCTGGCGACCGGCCGGGAAATCTACGCCACCACCGCTTCGTTCGGTCAAGGGGTGACCGTTACCCCGCTCCAATTGGCGGCGGCGTTCAGTGTCTTCGCCAACGGCGGACAACTTGTCCGGCCGTACGTGGTTGAGAAAATTCGCCACTCCGACGGACGTGAAGTTGTCTCCCAGCCGCGGGTTGTGCGCCAAGTGATCAGCCCGAAAACGGCGGCCACGATCAGCGCCATGCTCGTGCGGGTGGTCCAGAATGGACACGGCCAGCGGGCCGGGGTGCCCGGTTATTTTGTGGCCGGGAAAACCGGCACGGCCCAGATTCCCGATCCCGCCACTGGGACCTACCACAGCGATCAGACGATTGGTACCTTCGCCGGGTTTGCCCCGGTCGATGACCCAAAGTTCGTGATGGTGGTCAAACTCGTCCGGCCACGCGACGTGCAGTTTGCCGAATCTTCAGCGGCGCCACTGTTTGGTGAGCTGGCCCGGTTTCTGTTGTCCTATTTCGGAGTGCCACCGACCGAGAGTCCGAACCCATGAAGTCGATTGCCCGTTGGCTCTTTCAGACGCTGGCTCGCCTCGTTCTTCGGCGGTACCGGCCGGTCGTCATCGGCGTGGCCGGTTCAATTGGCAAAACGGCGACCAAAGAAGCCATTGCCGCGGCGCTCGACAGTCCTGATCGACCGGTTCGTCAGACACGGGGCAGTTTTAACGCCGAGATCGGCGTGCCCGTGACGATCTTGAGTGGCGGACCAGCCCAGAAGCGCTGGTGGCAATGGCTGCGTGTCTTTGTTGGTGGTGTCAGTCTGCTGCTGCGGCGACAGCCCTACCCAGCCGTTCTGATTCTTGAACTCGGCACTGACAAGCCGGGAGATTTGGGTCCGCTCCTGCGGTTGGCGAAACCGAGGATCGGCGTGCTGACGGCGATCGCGCCGGAACACTTGGAGTTTTTTGGTGATCTGGCTGGAGTGGCAGCCGAAGAAGCTGGCATCATCACCACGCTGCCGGCGGAGGGAACCGCGGTCGTCAACATCGACGACGAACAAGCCAGGGCGGTAGCCAAGCCGGGCCGGGTCCGGACGATCAGCTACGGCTGGACGCCCGAGGCGCAGATTCGGGCCGAGCACCTCGATCTCACGACCGATGACCGCGGGCAGTTGAGTGGCATGGTGGTGAAAGTTAGGCTGGCAGGGGAGGTTGTGCCGATTGGCATCCCGGGCGTCATCGGTCGGCATCAAGCCTACCCCATCTTAGCCGCCGTGGCCGTGGCCGAAGCGCTCGGTGAATCGGCCGCCCTGACAATCGAACGGCTGAAGCGGTATCAACCGCCGCCCGGACGGATGCGATTGCTAGCCGGTCTATCCGGCTCGCTGATCATCGACGACAGCTACAACGCTTCGCCGGCGGCCATGGCCGCGGCCCTGGTCACGCTCTTCGAACTAAAAACACATGGACGTAAACTTGCGGTCCTCGGGCAGATGTCCGAACTCGGTTCGTCAGCGGCGTATTGGCACGACTGGGTGGGGGAGAAGATCGGCCACGACCGACTCCACGAACTGATAACCATCGGCCCCCTGGCCGACCGGATCGGACGATCGGCCGTGGCCCATGGTTTTTCAGCTAGCCGGACAGTCAACGTGCCGACCGCTGAAGCGGCGGCCGCCCGACTTCAGAGCGATCTTCACCCCGGCGACGTGGTATTGCTGAAAGGGTCACGGTACGCCGCGCACCTCGAACGGGCCGCCGCCATTCTTCTCGCTCATCCTGATCGCGATCAGGGCCGGCTGGTGTCCTCTTGAGTCGGGGCGCGACTAGACCCCGTCCAGGTTGAAGGCCGAGGAAAACGTTAGGGGCCCGCGCCAGGTAAGTCTTTTTTGACTGCTGACCAAGCGTCAGGATACAATACTATCGTATGCGCCAGTCGCAGTTGTTCACCAAGACCAGACGCGAAATTCCGGCAGACGAAGTTTCCCAAAGCGCCCAGTTGCTTATCCGGGCCGGTTTCGTGCATAAGGAAATGGCCGGGGTCTACTCATTTTTGCCGCTCGGTCTGCGGGTCATGAAACGGATCATCAAGGTCATCAAGCAGGAGATGGAAACGCTCGGCGCGGTCGAGCTATTTCTGTCATCACTGCAGGATCCGACCGTTTGGCAATCAACCGACCGCTGGCGTGATGACGAGGTTGACATTTGGTTTAAGACGAAGCTGAAGAACGAGGCCGAGGTCGGTTTGGGCTTGACCCATGAAGAACCGTTGACACGAATCATGAAAGAACACATCACTTCCTATCGCGACCTGCCGCGCTACGTTTTCCAATTCCAAACGAAGTTCCGGAACGAACTGCGAGCCAAAAGCGGTTTGCTGCGAGCGCGGGAGTTCCTGATGAAAGATTTGTACTCGTTCACGGCTACGGCCGCCGGCCTCGATGAATTTTACGAGCAGGTGGCCAAAGCCTACGAACGAATTTGGCGGGCGGTCGGCATCGGCGATCAGACGTACCGGGCTTTTGCCAGCGGCGGCGCTTTTAGCAAGTTCTCCGATGAGTGGCAAACGGTTTGCACGGGTGGCGAAGACACAATCTACCTGGCCAAAGACAAGTCCATGGCGATTAATCAAGAGGTCTTTACGAAGGAAGTGCTGGCTGAGTTGGGAAAGAAACCGACCGCCTTCGAAGAAGTTCGGGCGATTGAGGTGGGGAACATTTTTAAGCTCGGCACCCGTTTTTCTGAGGCGCTGGGGTTACTGTATGCCGACGAGACCGGCCAGATAAAGCCCGTGGTGATGGGCAGTTACGGCATCGGCCCGGCGCGGGTGATGGCGACCATTGTCGAACTCCACCATGATGCTCAGGGCATGATCTGGCCGAAATCAGTGGCGCCGTTTGAGGTGCACATTGTTGAACTGAATCCTAAAAACAGCCGGGCGGTCTCGGACGAAGCGAGCGAACTGGCCAAACAATTCGATGGCCAAGGCATCGCCGTTTTGCACGATGACCGCGATCTCAGGGCTGGCGAAAAGTTCGCGGATAGTGATTTGATCGGCATTCCGGTCCGCGTGGTGGTGAGCGAAAAAACGATGCGGGCGGGAAAGTTTGAAGTAAAGGAGCGGGCCGGGACACGATCAGAGCTGATGAGCACCAAGGAGCTGGTCAAGAAGCTTTCAACCCGATGAGGCAAGTGGTTGTTGTCCACGGCGGTGATTCTTTTGACCGCTATGGACAGTACTTGCGGATGCTGAAAACGACGCCAGTTTCTCTTCAGTCTTTTCTTCCCCGACCGGGCTGGAAAAACAACTTGCCGCGCGATCTCGGTCGCGGCTGGCAAGTACTCTTGCCGCAAATGCCGAACAAGTTCAATGCCCGCTATCGCGAGTGGGAGGTTTGGTTCGAACGGATGCGGCCTTTTGTGAAGCCAGACGTCATCCTCATCGGCCACTCGCAAGGCGGAATATTCCTGGCCAAGTATTTATCGGAACATCATTTTCCCAAGCGTATTCAGGCCTTGATTTTGGTCGCCGCGCCACACAGTCGATCACCGGAAATCGGCGACTTCGGATTGACCAGATCTCTCAATCGAGTGGACAAACAATGCCGCAAAATATTTCTGCTCTATAGCCACGATGATCCAGTCGTGCCGTTCAGCGAAATGGGTCGGTATCGGAAAGATTTACCGCTAGCCCGCACCATCGTTTTCCAACGGCGAGGCCATTTCAACCAGCCGCATTTTCCGGGAATCGTTCGGTTGGTCAAGAAACTAGGGGCCGACATAAAAAAACCGCCTCAACGATCATTGAGGCGGGGTTTGGTGTAGACAGTCTCGGCGAACTGGACGTACTGACCATGGTCTTCGGTGTCACCGCGGTACATCCGCAGTTCGAGGCCGAAAAGCCTCAGGCAGGCGATCTCTTCGGCGGTGGCGCCGCCGAGGTAAAAAAGACCATCCGGTTGCAGAACGCGAACCACCTCTTTGAAGGCGGCCAGTCGAATGACGGTACTTTTGGCCTGGTAGTCAGGAGGGTAGACTTCGGGTGGGGCGCCATGGACGATGCTGAGTCCGCGGCAGAAAACCGCGGCCATCGAGCCGGTTCGCAGTGGAAGCCGGGTCACGTCGGCCTGGAAGAAATCGTTCCCGGCGTACTCGCCGATGATCCAGGCGCAGGCTTCGGGCAGCGGCACGATGTTGGTGACATGGAGTGGTCCAGGGAGCTCAGACAGGTCGTACTCTTGGCCCCAGATGGCTGTAGCCCGCCATCGCGGATCGTCCCAGCGGGGTGTGGGGCCACCGATCTCTAAGAACGGTCCAGGCGATTGGCTGAGCAGGTGACGGGTGGAAAACCCAGACTGGCGCCAGCACATCACCGGGTAACGCGGTCCATCGGTAATCGTGAATTCACCGTCGGCGGCCCCGGGCAGGTTCGGGAATTGCTTGGTGGCGTCGGCAATGGTGGATATCGAGGTCGCTTCGGCTTCTGGCGTGAACAGCCAATGCTGGGTAAGCACTTCGCTATCACCACCTCCTTCGTCTCTCGGTTAGACAATAAAGATCGAAACAAGCCCCGCTGGTGTAGCACTGTCGGCGGAGATTGTCAAGTCTGAGCCAGCGACCGAACCCGTTCGAAATAGTAGAGCTGATCCTGATGGATGACGAGCCGCCACGCTGGATCATCGCTCAATTGCCTAACCGCCGCCCGCAACTCGGCCCGCGATTTGACCTCGACCCGACCGCCAAGGAGAATAATGGCCGCGTCGGCTCGGTCGAGTGCCAACGGGAACATCCAGGCCCAGTCACGCTGGGTGAAGTGTGGAGCCAAGCTGTTAGTGACCGCAACCTTAGCGTTTGGTGGCAGGCGCCTCTTGATTTCAGCGATGGTGGCGCGGTAGGGGGACGGACGGAAAACGCGGACCGCATCTTCATGGTGACGAGTTCCCGGCAATGGCGCGCCGGAGTACAAAGCCACGGCCCAAACACCAATCATGGCGGTCAAAGCCAGCGCTTTGAATCGTTTTCCGAAGGCGAATTTTCGGCGCCACCACGATAGGCCGGTGAGCGCGGCCAAGAAAACGAGTGGCGTGATCACCGAGGCATAGTGGAAAAAGATCGACCGCAAGTTCGGGTTGTTACTCAAGAGATTGATACCGAATTCCGGGGCGGCAACGAGAAGCAGGGGCCAACCAAGCAGCGAGGTGAAACTCAACGGCCACAGCAGCCAGGCCACGTAGCCGAGACTGTCGAACCGGAAGAGGTGGCGGATGACGGCTAAGGGATTCGTGGCCACGTTGCGAAAAACTTCGCCAGTAGTACCTCCGAACTCGGAAAAATAGCCAATCGCAAAGTGTTCATTGACGGTTCTGGCCGTGGGAATGGCCCAGCCGAGAATCAAGGCTGACCAGCCAAATCCGACGATGGCGGTCGCTATGCTCACTACCCGGGGGTGCTTGGTGAATAGGAAGTACAATCCGAGTAACCCGACTACCAGGCCAACTTCTTCTTTGCTCAGCAGGGCTAGGCCGATGAAAACGCCGTACAGCCAAAAGCGATGTTCCATGATCGCCCAGAATGCCCAGAGCAGAAGCGGCGCGGCCAGGACCACGGCGTGGACATCAAAAATCAACGCCCACAATAACCCAGGATAGGTGAGATAGGCGATCGAGAATAGGGCGCCGGCAGTAGGGGAGAGGAGTTTTCGGCCGAGCCAGAATAGCGGTATAGCCCCGGAAGCCACTGCCAGAACTTGAATGATCATCATCACCCGCGGATCGGACCACAACGCATAGAAAGGCAGATAGCCGAGGAGCAGGAAATCGGCATGGTAGGCGGTGCGGGACTGTTGGATGATTGCGGTCGGGTCAGTCATCACAAACCATTTTCCGTGGAGCGTGTGCCAAAGGACCGAATCCATGTTCCCGAGATCGTACATCGAAGTGTAGAAATTGACGTGCCGGAACCAGGCGGTCAGGGAGAAATAAATGACGAAGACAGCCGTCGACAGGATGAGCCAGGCGTGAGGTTGACGGAACCAACGCACGGTGTTCATGGATGAAGCTTACTGACTCCGAGGAACAATCGCAAATCCTTTCTTGACACTGGCGATGGATGTCGTCTAGGATGGGCATACGTTTCCACCACCCGCTCCTTCACACCAGAGGTGAATCATGGCCAAAACAAAAACACCTGCCGTGACGCGCGCGGCCTTGCCACGGTCGGTACAGGAGGCCGCTGGATATCTCGAGGAGATTACTGAGTGCCAGGTACACGTCGACGACGCTGAACTTCAACTGCAACAAGAGCTGTCCGCCGCTCGCCAACGGGCGCACGAGCGGGTCGAACCGCACGTCTGTCGGGCGCAAGCGCTGGCCAACGCGCTGTTCGATTGGGCCCAAACGAACCGGTCGGAGCTGACCGATAACGACCGCCTGAAGACCGTTGATCTCGTGACCGGGGTCCTGCGCTGGTACCGAACACCGCCATCAGTCCGCTTGACCAAGAAAGAGGAAGTCGTCATCGCCACCCTCAAAAAGCTCGGCTTCGTTCAGTTCATTCGGGTGATTGAAGAGATCGATCGGGAAGCTCTCCTTCGCGAGCGTGAGGTGGCGTCGCGGATTCAAGGCATCCGGTTCGGCCAGGACGAGATCTTCGCTATCAAGCCGGCCGGCATGGAGACCGAACTCGAACTTATCAGGGGTGAACTGAAGAAAGCCAAGCCGGTCAGACCATCTCGAGAGGCAGCCTAGGCCCACACTCCGGTGTGGGTTTTTCTTGCCTCGCCCCACTTTTTTTGGCGGCGTAAGAAGTTGATATGGGCTTGCCAGCGTTGAAAATCGCCGATACACTTCCGCCATGCCCCCTCGGTTTCCAACGTGGCAGGGCCACCTGCTAGCGGTCATCGTCAGCCCGCTGGCCGCATTCTTTGCCGTCTTCAATGTTCTCTTCTCGGATGTTTTTGGACTGGGCCAGCGGCTGCAGGCGATTGTCTACGTGTTCGTGGTGTATCTCATTGTGGGCTGGGTCTTCGGTCGGCTGTGGCCGATGCGACGTCGGTCTTGGGCCTTGTGGCTGATCGTGCCGGGGGGATTGTTCGGATTGCCGTTTACTGTGGCCGACCATGGCTGGACAGTCTACGGGGTCAGCGTGATCGCGGCCATGATCTTGGCCAGCCTGCTGGGGACCGGTTTGTTGACCGTCAAGTCAGCCGGTTCTCCACGTCAACATTCATCTCGACCACCATGATCGTCACGCATCATGATGGCTGGCGCGTTCCGGATGGGGTTTTTACGGCGCTCGGCGTGGTGGCGATGGCGACTACCTGGTTTCTACTGATCTATTTCTTCCAGGATCTCACCGCGACCGTCCCGGTCCAGTTCATGTTGACGGACCAACTGAGTGGGTACCTGAGGACCAGCTGGTGGTTATACTTTTTGCCGGGCTGGCTCCAGCTGGTCCTGGGAGCTCTGGTGTGGTGGCTCTACCGCCGGCCGGAGTACACGAACATTCCGACGAGTTTCTTGCTGCCGCTGGTGCCCGATCCGCTCGGCCGTCAGATCCGGCAGGTCATCCGACACGTGCTGGTCATGAGTTGGTTGCTCGTGAATTTGCTGCTGGCGTATGGTAGCCTGGGGATGGTAACCGTCGGGCTGGGTCTGGCCACACGTCTTCAGGCTTGGCCCGTCTACGGTATTTTGCTGCTGCTGTTAGTGGTCATTGGTTTCTACGGGTGGTGGTTGTCGCGGCTCGGCCGACAGGCGGCTGATGAATTGCGACGGCATCTGACACTTTCGTGACGCCGCGGGAATACCCGCCGGGCCGGTCGGCGCTTGGCCGGAGCCAGCCTTTGTGCTATAATGAATGCGCCGTCTCCAATCTTAAAGACGGCGCATCAGACGAAGATGGCTAAAGGCAAAGGCAAACATCCACGTCCGTCGGTGTTGCTGCTGTTTCTCGGCGGCTCAGTAATCGATAGTCGCGGTCGACGCGGCGATCTGGTCCGAAAACCCAAAGACATTGAGCCGTGGCTGGCGCAGATGTCCGAGATGGACATCATCGCTGACACGACTGGGCACTTCATCGGGCCCGGGACCGGCGCCATCGGCTTGGCCGAATGGGCGGGGGTGGCCAAGGCGATCGAAGCGCACTACGCCGGGTATGATGGTTTTGTCGTGGTTCATCAGCTGGAGACGATAGAGGCGGCCGCCGAAGCCCTCAGTTTAATGCTCGACGGCCTGGAGAAACCGGTGGTCTTAGTCGGTTCGTGGTTGCACACTAGGCAGGAGCGGTCGCTCGGGCGAACGCTGGTCGTCCCCGGTGCCCAGGAATTCGGCGCCAAAGCCAGCTTTATCAACGCCGTCCAAGTGGCGGTCTCGGACGCGGCTGAAGTGTTGGTGGTTTTTGGCAGCACTATTTTCCGCGGCCACGGCTTGCATTCCACCGCCGATCCGCAGCCGACCTTGACCGGTCGGGTGCTGGGCAAAATCGATTTCGGCATCCGTCTCTTTGGTGCCCAAATCAAACGGGCGAAACGCGCTTTCCGGATTCGGGCACAATACGAAACGAACGTGGCCATGGTCGAGTACGTGCCGGGGTTGACCGTTGAACAGGTCGTTGGTCAGGCCACCGGGCGGAAGGGGTTGTTCTTTTCTTTGGCGCCGGCGCTCCAGGGCGGCGCGGCCATGCTTCCGTCCCTGGCTTCTTCTCTGAGGGGTCTGCCGATCGCTGTTTTTGGCCTGACCGGCCGCGTCGGCCGACTGCCATCGTCATTACTGGTTCTGGCTGACCAAACACGAACGGCTGCGTTGATTCATTTCCTATGGGCCCTCGGCCAAGCCGCTAACCAGTCAGCACTTCGCAAGTTGTTACTGGCACCGACCGATCGCTAAGATGCATCTCTACTTTTACGCTCCACCAACCAACCGCCGCGACCTGGAAGAGTCGTACTCGGCCATTAAGACGGTGCTGAACCAAACCGATCTGTGGGTCTCGACGAACACCGAGGACCAGGGCATTCAGGTCTCAGCCGAGGTCTTGGCCGAAACCCGGCAGAGCGGGGTGCCGCTCCTGGAGCGGATGGACGCCTTTGTCATTGAGGGTACGACCAGTGACCCCGAAGTCGGGTTTCTCCTGGCCCACGCCATCGCTCTCAAGAAGCCGACGCTCTACCTCTACCGACGCGGCACCGTGCCCCAGGTTTTTAACCACCTCAGCCAGAAGGAGTTGCCAGCGACTATCAAAACGGTGGCTTACCAGCCGTCGGCGGTCAGCCGTGTGGTCAGTGATTTTCTCCAGTCGATCACCGGCCTCAAGATTCGTCAGATTCCGCGGCATAAGTTCACGCTCCGCATCACTGACGCCATGGAAGAGTACCTCCATTTCCGAACGCATAACACCAAAAAGACCAAGGCCGATTTTCTGCGCGAAGAAATTGAACGATTGATGGAACAGGACGAAGATTGGCGGCATCACCAGCGCCGCCGACGTTCATCGACGGAATAAAAAAAGGCCTCGTCAGGGATGGTGACGAGGTCTCGGCCGCGGATATTCGCTCAGCAACGAGCCCAATCCGAGAATGGCGGCGAAGCCAACTCCCACCAGGGCCAGCCATAGGATCACGGGGTAATCGCGGAAGAATGCGAGCACCGAGCTGGCCACAGTGGTCAGTGGGATTTTTGGCCAGGTGATGGCTGGCAACGGAAGAATCATTCTTGGATCGAGGCTGGAGAGAGCGAGCGTGGCCACGGCCACGAGCGCCAGTTGGCGGGAGCGCATGACCACCTCCATGATTTGGGTAGGCGCTGCCTAAGGCGATGAGTCGACGCTAGCATATTTCCTTTGTTTTGTCAACTCACCAGACGTAGCGGTCAGCTGCTGGATCGTAGGTCACCGTCTTCCGAAACCCCACCCGATCCGGCGCGTCTTTTTCGTTCAAGCCCCAGAAACTGCCCCGCGCCACGGTAAAATCCCCAAACTGGTCGTTGAGTGTGTCCAAAGCTTGCGCCAAGGCCGGGCCCCGCTCCATGTCGTCGCTAAGGCTCCGCCAGGAGCGGGATGTCGCTCTGTCTATAGGGGGGGCTAAGGAGCTCCAGAGTCGGAGTTGCCGCGATCTGGGTTTTAAGTAAAACAACCCCATCGCCAAAAAGTTCGGCAGCGCGCGTTTCGGTAAGTCATCAAGCAACATCTGCCAGCAATGGCGAAAGATATCGTGGGTGTCATAGAGTGCATACGGCAGCTTTTTCCCGCCGCCCCCGCCAGCTCGGCCGATTCGGGCCGCCACCCAGTCCGGCACACCATACGACAGCCACACGCCGTAGGCTTCGAGATCAAGCCGGCGGAGGCGGCGGCCAGCTTTCTCGCAGAGTTTTGCCAGCACCGCCTTCGGATAGTCGAGCGATTCGGCTTTACGGCTGAAGACATGCGAATGGCCGATCGATTTTGGTTGCTCCGGCGTGCGCAAACCAGGGATTTCAATGCCGTTAACATTAGCCCATAGGACGTACCCATTAATGCCGAACACCTGCATCAGGTTGATGACCGGGTAGCGGCGGAGATCACCGAGGGAGTAGAGATTGAGGAGATTCAGACGCCGTTCAAGGTTGTGGGCGATGCCCCAGGCGTCGGTCAGCGGGCGCGGGTCAAGCGTCTGATGGAGGTTGCCGCGATGGACGATGAGCGTGGCGCCTTTGGGCGCGGTGTCGCCGCCGAACTTGGCCAACCAACGCGTCGGCGCAATGCCCATCGAGCAGCGCAGCCAGTCACCGACTTCGGCTTGGATGCGCTGGCGGATGTCCGCGGCCATGGTTTCTGCTTGGCTGTAGCTCGGGACGAAACCGGTCAGGTTGAGAAAGGCTTCGTCAATCGAGTACATTTCAATGTCCTCGGTATATTGCCGCAATATCCGAAAAATCCCTTCGGTGCACGAGCGATACTTGCTGCTGTCATTCGGGATGAGGATGACGTTCGGATCAATGGCCCGCGCTTCTTTCACCCGGACGCCGGTTTTGATGCCTTTGGCTTTGGCCTCGATGGATGAAGCGATGACGCAGCCGTTCGGGGTCATGGTGGCTACGACGCCGACCGGTTTACCGCGCAGAAAAGGATTGGCTTGTTGTTCAACCGAAGCGAAGTAGCTGTTCATGTCGAGGTGCAAAATGATACGGGGCAGCATAGATTTTTTGACTAATCCCGCACCCGACCCTGAGCTTGGCGAAGGGGAGCGGTGCGGGGCTGTTCAACCGAAGCAAAGTAGCTGTTCATGTCGAGGTGTAATATGATACGCGGCAACATAGAGAATCCCATTAGTCCCGCACCCGAGGACCGTAGCAACGAGGACTGCGGGACTGCTTCACCGAAGCGAAGTAACTGTTCATGTCGAGACGGAGAATGATACGTGGTAGCATAGAATTCATGCTGGCCCCGCGCCCGTCGCCGTCTCACCTGAGCGCAGTGAGAGGGTCTCTGGAAGCGAGAGACGCGTCCTACAACTCATATATCTCCTCCAAAACCCACGTCAGTTCTTCGGGGTCGTAGACCAAGACATAGCTATTCGCCTCATCCGAAACCGCAAAGCACCACTGCCAGCGGTCGCCGTGCTGGCGCTTGTAGACCAGGTTCACCTTTTTGATGAGGTATTTCCGGCCAGACCAGACAAAGGCCAAGGGCTTGATTTTCGGTCCGGCACCCGGCGTAGCCGGGTCCGGCTTGCCCGGCTCCCGCCGTGGCTTCGCCGGAAAGTCTACCGCCACCCGCACCGGCTGGCGGATTTTCTCCGGTACCGTGGTCGGTAGAGACAGGGGAGTGGGTTGGTAGCGCTGCGCTCGGTCGGACATACTCCTATTAAAAACCGAAGTTTTCCCGAAGTCAACCCCTTACCACGATGGAGAGGTTTCTAAGCTTGGGTTTTTACCCGCCTCTGCCACGTAATACGTGGCTCAGCAGAAAGCCACGGGAGTTAGCCCGTGGATGCCCGGCCTTCGCAGCCGAAGCTACTTCGGCGGAGGAGGCTGAAGCCGTGGAGCTTCACGATTGTCACTATGACTCTTAGCCTATACCAGTGCTCTTAGTAGAGGTTCAGGCGATGGACCGCCTGCGTCTGTCGGAGTTCACCCCGCCGAAGGGCGGGGAACCTGGTTGTTGGGAACCGAGGATTTCCAGGTGCCGGAGTTGCCGGCGAGCGGACCCAAGGAAAGTATGGTATGAAACACAGAAGCCGCCTCGGGCGGGTCCCAGTGCGAGTTTCGTCCGCAGCTCATCCCGTTAGAAATTCCCTACTATAAAATCTCGATGTCTGAACTATTTTCCCACTACGTCAGTAGATTTCTAACGGGACTCACCGCTTTCTTTACGAGCGCGGCGATCTTTTTCTCTGAAGAAAATCCTGAGGCTTTGATAGACGTCACAAGTTGAAATATCACCTATGAATAACAATTTCTTCGCGGGGTTTAGCGCGCTTGAGATTTTGAATTATCTTCTTAGCCACAAAATCGGGCTCCATCCAATCGTCATACCCTTGCGGTAAATGCTTGCCGAAGATAGTAGTCTTCATGCCACCTGGATGAACGGCAATGATTGAAATGCGTTTAGGCTTCAGCGCCATCCGAATTCCTTCCGTCAATCCTCGTGCTGCCCATTTGCTCGATGAGTACATCAATGAACGAGGGCGCCCAACCAAAGCGCTCATGGAAATAATGTTAACAATAGTTCCGTGATGTTGTTTTTTCATGATTGGAATGACTGCTTGTAGGCCGTAAAACGTACCAAAGAAATTAACCTCCATAACGTTGTGCGCCGCCTCAGACGTAATACCGTCAATGTCGGAGTGTGGGATGGTCACGCCAGCATTATTTACCCACACATCAATGCGGCCCAACCTTTTTTTCACAAACTTCGCAAGGCTCATGATATTTTGTTCTTTCGTTATGTCGGCCACAAAAGGGATTGCCCTGCATTCACGAGCAGTATTCCAAAGCTCTTTCCTATTTCGGGCGCTAATGACTACGACTGATCCTTCTTTTACGAATTCAGAAGCTAAGGCCTTGCCCAAGCCTTTGCTCCCCCCGGTGATCACAACAACTTTTTTCTTCAGTCTCATGTGAGCAATGCTCGAAGACGTTACCGTGGCGGCAATCTTAACCCTTAGCTTACCGCTTTCTTCACGAGCGCGGCGATCTTTTTCTCGTCGGCCGGGGTCAGTTTCTTCAGCGCGAATGAAGTTGGCCACATCGCACCGTCATCAAGTTTGGCCAGGTCGCTAAAACCCAGCGTCGCGTATCTGGCTTTGAATTTCTTCGCGTCTTGAAAAAAGCAGACAACCTTTCCGTCCTTGTTGGCGTATGCCGGCATTCCGTACCAGGTTTTGGGCCTGAGGCTGGGTGCGTTGGTGGTGATGATGGTATGGATTCGCTTAGCCATTGCCTGGTCAAGTCCTTTCATCTGCGCAATTCTCGCGAGGGCGATACGTTCTCCCTCGGTTTTGTTCTTTTTCACTCGTGCCTCCGCCCGGAGCTCGTGGCCGCGTTCCCGCATCGCCGACAATTCAAAGTCAGAGAATACCTTGGGCGGCTTGGTGGTCTTTTTGGTGGTGCCCATAGAGTGATGTTAATAATGTAATCTCTGAATGGTTTCAGTATAGCACGGCCAAATAACCCAAAGGGCCTGGGTCATTCCCAGATGGTGGGTAGGGCAGGATTCGCCCCGCCCCACACTCTTTTTTTTGGTGGGCAGTGTAGGATTCGAACCTACGAAGGCCGGAGCCAGCTGATTTACAGTCAGCCGCGTTTGACCACTTCGCTAACTGCCCGCGACGTCTTTTGAATGAATGTGGGGCGGGGTGACCGCTTCGGTACCTACCCAAAAACTTTTGCGCACATAGCATAAAACGAAATGATGGCATTGTAAAGGCCGAGGGTCAGGGGATAGTTAGCGCGCCGGCAGTTGGATGGCTGTTCTTGGGGTGGGCAAACCGAACATTATTTCCTGATCAAGTAAGTTTCTCGACAGCCACACTTGACGGCCACCATTTTTCGCGCTACAATTTTGGAACCATAAAGCCGTCGCAGAAAATAGCGCCGTCGCAAGAATGAATATCAAGACCCAAACGGTCTTCACAAGTCCCGAAAAATGGAGGTTCGAAGATAGTTTTGCGTTTGCGCCGTCGCTTGGTAGCGCCGTCGCGCAGAAAGTGGATAACCACCTGACGATGCAACTCTTAGCCGTTCTCAGACTCTATCAACTACATTTCAAAAAGCGCTTCAAAGGCGTCGGTTTTTTCCATAACTACCAGTGGCTCACCTTCAGCCGCTCACAGACCCACGTCCGGAGCCAAGTTCACGACCCTGCCGACCATCGGCCGGGTCGCTCGCTATCCCAAGGCCCCTGGGACATCCTGATCCCGTAGCCTTCGTCCTTTCCCATCTCCCCGCCGCGCGGCGAACCTTCCAAGCCAAACTGCCAAGCCACCAAAGTTTGTCTATCCCGCGCCGGTGGGGAGATGGGAGAGCGATGTTCTTTCAAACTCAACGGAGGTGAAAGTCCAATGCAGATTTTCCTGACCACACTTTTTGCCAAACTGTTGCCGAGTACGGTTGTCAGGTTCATCGAATGTCCGAGCTGTAGCGGCTACGGACGAGAACCATCCCGCCAAAGGCCTTGCCATCAGTGCGAGGAGAAAGGAGGCATGGTAACGCTTGTCGAAGTAGCCCTCGGGCCGAGCGAATTCATGAACTGGTAGGTCGCCGATCACGGTTGTTCAAGAATGGAGTTGTTCTATGAAGACCCCGAATCAGCTGTACCTCGAAGTCCGGGACTTCCATCCGGACGAGATCATCCAGTATCTGGCCGATCACGAAGACGTCCCCACGGCCGATGCCCAGGAGCGGTGGGATGAGATGCTGAAGTTTCTGGTGTTGTGCGTGACCGGCAGGGATGCGCATGCACCATCGGCGCTCGTCGACACGGCCTGGCACGCCTTCGTGCTCCATACCGAACGGTACGAAGCGTTCTGCCTGGCACATCTTGGGCGCTTCATTCATCACCGGCCGATGCCGAATCCGGTCGCCCAGTTCCAGAACAGTCTGGAAGAAGTCTTCACCTCCTTCCCGGACAGCCCGGTGCGGAAGCACCTGTGGCTGCCGGCCGGTGCAAGCTCCGACCGGGATCTGTCCCTGGTCGGGGACTGCGAAGACGGCGGCAGCCAGTGCATCGGCGAATGCGCGGAAGTCGGCTGCCATCGGGTGACGTCGCGGCGGACGGAACCGCTGCCGGCGCTCGTCGCGTTCAGCGCCGCATAGTCTCAACCAGGGGGTCAGTGATAGAATTGACTCTGACCCCCTGGAATTTTTCTCTCAATCATGTCGAGTAAACCAGCCGAAGGTTTTCATGAACGGAAACGATTTCGTTTCGACGCCCGAGCAATCCGGGCGACTGTTCCAGGCATTCTTCCGAGCACGCTCGCGCTTTGGCGTCGTCGGGGCGCCGGATTGGCGGTTGAAGAAATTACCTATTGGAGTGGCCGGCTTCGAGTCAGGGGTTTCTTGGTTTACCCGAAGCGTCACCGCGGTAAGGTACCGGCCATCATCTACAACCGCGGCGGGAACGAAGATTTTGGACAGCTGACGCTGCACCACGTTCATTCCATCTTGGCACCTTTGGCCGAAGCCGGATACGTGGTGATCGCCTCGCAGTATCGCGGGGTGGCCGGCGGTGACGGCCGGGAAGAATATGGCGGGCGAGATGTCCAAGACGTTCTCAATCTCATTCCGTGTTTGCGGCAGCTGCGGTTTGCCGACACGCATCGAATTGGGATGTATGGCTGGAGTCGAGGCGGCATGATGACCTATCTGGCACTGAAGAAACTGAGAACCATCAAGGCGGCCGTCGTCGGCGGGGGATCGAGCGATCTGATCGCCAGCAGTCGGTACCGTCCGAACATGCTCCGGAATGTCTACAAGAAGTTGATTCCAGCCAAAGGGAGACGACTCGTGTCAGCCATGAAGCAGCGGTCAGCGATCTATTGGCCGGCCAAACTTGCACCAAAAACCCCACTGTTACTTCTGCATGGCACGGCAGACTGGCGGGTTCGGCCGACGGAAAGTATTCGGATGGCGGAGGCGCTGATGCGACTGCGCCGACCGGTGCGGCTGATCGTATACGAGGGAGCCGATCATGGGATTCATGAACACTGGCAGGACGTGCATCGGCAAACTGTCGCTTGGTTCGATCGGTTTCTCAAACATGGTGAAAGACTTCCCAATATGAATCCGCACGGAGCATGAATTCGCCGGCCATCCATCCCGTCACGACCATCATCGCGAAGGCCGTCATCCGCCGCGATGGACGATTGCTGGTGATGCGTCATGCTCAGGGGCATGTTGACTTGCCCGGCGGCCGTCTTCGGACCGGTGAGGATCTTCTTGACGGCTTGCGGCGTGAACTACACGAAGAACTCGGTCTTGAACAGTGCCAGGTTGATGAACGTCCGCTGTTCGCTTGGAACTGGTTTAGCGCCGGGGCGAATCTGAACGTCGTCGGCGTGGCGTTTGGCGTGTCCGTGGCTGAAGAGCAGACGTTGAAGAATCGCGAGCGCGAAATCGTGATCTGGGTTCGACGCTCAGATTTCCACCGGATCACATTCGCGCCCCAACACCGACCGTCCTATCTGAAATACTTGACGGCGTCCTGGGTGGGTGTACAATAGGTTTAACAACGGTGGCTTGCACGGACCAGCCACCGCGTTTGTGATGGGTGTGTACCGATCTTCATGCTTGTCGTTGGTGACCAGGGATGACGATCGATGGTGGGTCTTGGCTCCAGCGCGCGGAGGCATGTTTGGTGCTGGATAAGAATCCCGAACCGTTAGGTTCGGGGCAAAGGGAGACTGAGGCATGGACCTCAACAAAGTCACCCTGATCGGGAACATGGTCCGCGACCCGGAGTCGAGGTCGCTCCCGTCAGGGCAAAATATTACTCGCTTCAGCCTGGCGACGAATTACGCCTGGCAGGACGCGAAGACGAAGACGAAAAAGGAAGCGGTCGACTTCCATGACGTCATTGCCTGGGGCAAGCTGGGCCAGATCGTCCAGCAGTATGTCAAGAAAGGCAGCAAGCTCTACGTTGAAGGCCGACTGCGCAACCGCAAGTACACGACCAAGGACGGTCAGAAGCGGACGGCCAAAGAAGTCGTGGCCGACAACATGATTATGCTCGGCCACCGGACAGCCAAACCGACGGCCGACCCGGTGGCGAAGAAGTTAGTCAAGGAGGATGTAGACGTAGACGAGGTGTCGGAGTAACCTCACCCACCGCTGAACCTTCGGTTCAGCGGTCCCCCCTCTCCGTCGTGCCGGGCGGCGCCGGTCATTGGTCCATTCACCACCATCGGGCCACCAAGATTTGTCTATTGGCTGGCGCCGCCGACGGGCGATGGGGAGCGGGGAGTTACCGGGGCGTATCGCTGGCGTAAGGCTCGCTCACCGTATAGGAATACTCCGTATCCGAGCAGCAAGCCGCCGAGAAGGTCAGCAGTGTAATGCGCTTTCGTCAGGAGCGAACCAAGACCGAAGATGGCGGCGCCGATAAGGAACCAGCGCCGCCCCTGCCGATCGCGAAGAAGAAAACCGAGCAGGAACATCAGCCCGAGGTGGCCGCCGGGGAAGTAGGCATGGCTTGGGAAGGGCCAGAGGACGAAGCGGTCGGTCGGTGGAATGGCGCCGTGCGGCCCGCCAATGGGTAAGAAAAGGAGAAACAGCCCCCGCAGCGCGTAGAACAACCCAACGACCGCCAGCCCGTACGATAAGTCCTGGCTTTGGCGGCGGGAGAAGTGCCAGAGGTAAAAAATGAGCAGGCCGGCAAAGTACAGCTCGCCGATGAGAAACAGTTTAAGCGGGGGGAGCCGATCGAGGAGAATGTCGGAGACGGACGGATAGTTCGCCACCATCCGGTCGACCAACGCTAACGCGCCCCAGTGGATGAAGTGGCCGAGGAGAAAGATGCGAATTGCTTCTGGTAGGCGCGCGCTGGCAGTCACTGGCAGAATTGTACCATATTTCGAGCCGGTTCTTAGAGACCAAGTCTGTCCGGAGCGCCGTCGCCTGTCCCGAGCTTGCCGAGGGGCGACGGCGGGGGATAAGTATTGTTGACGAGCGGGGTGGAAGGCGTACGCTAAATCTAGACACGGAGGCTTGGCGCCGCGTAGAACGCGGTTCATTCGGCCGCCGGTTTTTGTTTGGTCGAAGACAGGCTAGCGGCTAGTTAGGAGACGCAAGTACGAGATTGATAGTTACCTTGATCGTCCTGGCCATTGTTTTTGGCGTTCCCCTGGCAGCCGGTTCAGGCTTACAAGTACGCCGGTTACCGGTGGGGCGGGAGTTTTCCGAAGGTTGGCGCCAACACTTCCGGATTGCTGATCAACGCCTGGCGGACGTCGGCCAGCGACGCCATCGGGAGTTGGAACAACGCCGGCGCGCAGTTCAACTTCTACAGCCAGGATGGATCGGCGAACAAGATGGGCTACTACTATGAGCAGTCCGATGTTCTGGCTTACGCTAAGACGTATCGCCGGTATGTGTTCAGCGGCGATATCGTCAAAGCCGAGATCTACGTCAATAACTTCCATAACTTCAATCCGCCCTACACCAGCGGGGCATGGCACGACCTGCGAACGGTGCGGCGACATGAATACGGGCACTGGCTCCGTTTAGACCATTCTCAGGTGCAAGCGGCGGTCATGTACTACGCCATCCCGCACAACACCGTCAAGAACTTGGCAGCTGACGATATTAATGGTACTCGCTACATCTATGGCGCACGCTAATCACCCAACCATGGCCAAAGGACAACGGTGGAACTTACTGGCGGCGGTGGCGGTGATCGCCGCCTTCCTGACTTTCGAATTGCCGCACGCCGGCGTGACAACCTATCATCCGTTGGTCAAACAGGTCGACGTTCCGATCATGGCCAAGGAAGCCGAAGCAGTCCTCAGTGGCGTGGTGGAAAAACAGCTTAACTCCGTCCGTGGCCTCGGTCCGGCCGGAGACGACATGGTTTTCACCCGCTGGTTGATCAAGCCAGACCGCTGGTACAAAGGATCGACCACCAAGCCGATAGTCGTCCGTGCCATGGGCGGCCAATTCGGACTGACCGTCGTCGACGTGGAAGACCAGCCGCAGTACGCCGTAGGCGAACGGGTGATGATGTTCCTGAAGGCCCAGTCCGGTTGGGACAACGAGTATCGGACCGTTGGTGAGTTTCAAGGAAAATTTCACCTGGAAACGGCGAACGGCACAGTCACCGCCCGCCAATCCGAAAGTGGTCAGTCCCAGCCGCTGACCGCCATCGAGTCGGCGATTCGGAGTTCGATGTAAGGTGCGCTGTGGATGGCTCTGGCGCGGCCACCCGCCCGGGCGGGTGGCCGCGCACCTGTAAAAGTCGTCACCAGCTGGGTTTTCCACTTGACCGGCTCACACATAGGTTTACAATAACTTCAGAACCGGTGGCTTGGTTCTGAAGTTCTCCACAAGGGACTTCAGCGTCGGGCCTCCGGTTTTTGCGTTCGCCATGCTGGTGAGGACCGTTTGCCCAACGGGGCGTGGTTTGGGCAAATCCAACCACGCGTCAGGCTTGCTTTGTGTTGTCTCGAACGGAGGCAACGGGTTCGCCAGCACCTTACAACATGGGAAGGTGTCAAAAACGGCAGTTCGACCTCCGCGGCATCGTGTCCACTATCCAAGGGGCAACCAGCCGCAACCACAGAAAGGAGTTGTGCCATGAGTCTGAATCGACGGCAGTTCGTGCGGCTGGCCGGGACGGCAGCCGTGGTGTCGCTTGCCGGCGCCTTGGAAAACTGCGGTCGCGTTGCGGAGCGGCTGATCGGGACCGACCTGGAGCCGTCAGGCCCGGGCGGGATCAGAAAGCCGGGGGCATCCCCCTTGTCGATCGGATCCAGCCGTTACCGGGTCCGCAACGAGTGCTGGTATTCGATCAACCGCGATTGGCTACGCAAAGGGGACGATCCGAACGGGCCCGGAGGAGACGGGACGAAGTCGAATTGGAACTGGTTGTCCAAGATCGCTGATGCGAACGGGAACGGTCTTCGATTCGCACTTAACACCTACCAGACATGTGTGTCGAATGACATCCCGCCTGTCTGTGGTTGCTGCGCGATTACGACGCCCAATCTCATGCCGTACCCGCAGAATACGATCGAGTACTGGGTGAGTTACCTCAGTGCCGACCCATACGGTGTTCGGAGTGGGATCGGCCGCGGATGCCAGTGCGTTTCGTACGTAGCTATGGATATTTACCGGGCGACCGCCGGGATGTACAGGCTGTCCTGGAACTGGGGCTCGAAGGATCCGTCCAAGTATTCCTTCCCGCCGGCGATCAACGCCCAACCCTGCGACCTGGTCTTCTACAACTACGTCGACGGATCCGGTAGGCGTCGCCAGCACGTGGCGGTTTGTGTCCGGAACTACGGAAGTGGAATCACCGTGGTCGATTCAAACTATCTCGGCTACGAGATGATCGGCCGCCACAACGTCAGCGGTACCGCCATCGGTAACACCTGGAAAATGTTTTCCGGTCAGGGCCGGTGGTACTGAACCTCTTCTTACAACGGGAGGAGCAGTGTATGATAACTCTGTTCCTCCCGAATTTTTCCATCCTACTATTTATACAAGTTACTCATCTATGAAAAACTTCATCATTGTCATCATTTCGGTTATCGTCGTTGGCTTAGTTTCGTTTTTTGCGATCTCGAGCTGGCGCCGCGATCAAAATACGAATGGTAATCAGAACGCCAACGTATCTCAGTCCGGACAAAATTGGGATTCCGTCGTAGCTGCGGCGCGTCAAACGGAAAGTTATTCCTTTGGCGGTTTTACGTTCGCCATGCCCGTAAACATGATGAAGTCAGTCGGCGAAGGAGGAGTTACCTGGACGTTTCCAGTCCAAGCGACCGACAGCCCGCATATTACCTTTACACAGCCGGGCGATACCGCCGCGAACCTTGTCAATATGGAGAAAACCAGTTTGGCACCCGGCATGCGAGTCGTTCGGGAAGGAACCGAGGTTATTCATGGGCAGGAATGGCGGTATCTTGAAGTCACAACGAACTTCGATCTGAACTATACGTATTGGTTTTCCGAACATCAGTCGTCGGTGCAGGTTATGTACACTGAAGGTTTACCTGAGGTCATGACGGTGTTGGAAAAGATTATTCTCTCGGCCCAGCTGCAGTGATGCACCGAACGCATAGGCGAGCCAATATCCATAAACTGAGGCATTTTCAGCCCCATGCGATCGAGTAGTAAAACACTGTGAGCATATATCCCGGTAGCCAACTGTTACCAGAGGAGAGGCGCGATCTTCCTCGTATAAAAAAGAGCCGCTGCTTCCCCGGGCAACGGTTAATGAGTAAGGTTGTAGATTCGGGTTTCAGTCCCGAGCGCCTTGAGACTTTGTAGAATTTCCGGCTCATGCATGTAACCGATGACGAAGGCGCCGTGCCGGAGCTTTTCGACACGCATCTGGTTGATAAACCGACAGAGATTCACCGTGCCTCGGGTTGGCCCAAGTCTTTGATTGATGTGTCCCCAACTTTGGTCACCAAACGGACTCTCGAGTAAGCCCAGCAGAGTATCCTGGAACTCGTTCAAGGCCCGGTCCTCGTATCCGTAAACCCGGGCGTCAGGATGGGCTTTCAGATACTGCAAGGTGCCGTCGTATTCGACACCCACTTCGAGCGCCATTCGGATGGCGATGAAGCTGACCGATTGTCCTTGTTCGCGGGCTTGTTGGTACGTCTGACGCGCTAGGTTCTCGAACGTAACATTCGGTACATCGGAGCCTTCCCAGCCCACCATGTCCGGGTGTAGCGCCTCAAGAACCTGGTGAACTTTGGCCTGACAGCGTTTGACCTTTTCTTTTTCGCCAAGGTCCATTTCCATCGGGTTGCCATCCGGACCGACGCGCAGGTACTCGTGATACTGAAGTAGTACGTCGATTCGCAATGGAGGATCGGAATGGCGGATTGTTTCCGTTCGAGTACTGTCGTACTCGCCGAGATGTTTCTTAACCTTGGCCGCTAATGGCCCAAGAATCGGGTGGCCCGCGAAGACATCGAGGTCTTCAGTCTTGAGGGTAAGGTCTGGAACCTGACCAGCCGGCCGACCCGACTCTAGCACAACGTTCGGTTGTATCCCGATAATCTGCATGACAAACCAACCTCCGAGGGTGCCGACGATGACGAAGGCGGCGAACATCTTCCATCTCCGTAACCACACCGAATCTTTTCGCGCTTTGCGTGGTTGCTCGTGTGGTGTTCGATGCTTGAAACCCTTTCTCAAGGATCACCTCTCCAGTTTGGGTTGTAAGTTACGAGCGAGTAGACAGACTTCAAAGAACCCAGAAAAATAACATATTTGTTTATTCGGGTCAAGCGTTTGCGTTAGGATATCCACTTGTCCACTTGACGTTCAGATAGGCAGGACTACACTTCAGTCAGAACCGGTGGCTTGGTTCTGAAGTTCTCCCTACGGAGCAGCTTCAGAGTTGGGCCTCCGGTTTTTTCGTTCGCCATGCTGGTGAGAACCATTGGCCCAAGGCCTGGTTTTGCGTTGTCTCATATCGAGACAACCGGTTCGCCAGCTCCTTACAACCGAGAGGTGATCAAATACTGCAGCATCTACCGCGGCATTCTGTCCACACACGTTTGGGCATCCAGCCGTAACCAAGAAAGGAGTTGTGCCATGAGTCTGAATCGACGGCAGTTCGTGCGGCTGGCCTGCGCCGCGTATCTGGTTGTCAGTCCAGCCCTACTGGACAGCTGCAGTCGGAGCCGAGAACGTCTGCTGGCTCCGGTGGTGTGGCCGGATTCATCCAGTGGGTTCAGGAAGCCTAGGGCGGTACCGGAGCGACTAGCTACTGACTCTAGGAAAGCCATCCAACTGGAGTGCTTCTACGCGCTGAGTAATACCGCTTCGGGTTCGTCGCGGAACAAGATAGGCGGCAACTACGTCAGTGACTGGAAGTATTTGCTCAGCGATGTCGCCGCGTACACGAAGCTGAAGAACCATTACGGCGACAACTCATCACTCTGGACGGATGATCGATTCCCCAGCTTCTTCTCCAACATGGGCTACTACACCCACATGAAGGAGAAATGGACCAGGTCCGGTCCGTACGGGGAGTTGGCGACGTTCTACGGCAGAGGTGGGCAATGTCGTTACTTCGCGAACCTGATTCTCTACCGGAGTTAGACTTTCTACGGCGGCCCACCCAGTAACCCACGGATGTTGTATCCTTACCAGAAGTACATCGACGACTACAACAGTGGTCGGCGCGAGATGACAAAACCAGTGTCGCAAGTCCAAGTCGGAGATGTGATCCAGTCAAAAGTCAAGGACGGTCACACAGCAATTGTGGTCCACATCGTGACGTGGGATGCACAGGGCCGAGTGGTGGCTGTGGAAGTCGTCGACAGCAACTTCGTTGGGGGGGCGCACAACGAAATCATCGGACGTCACTTGGTGAGTACGTCTGGATCCGGTTACGGCGACCTGGACAACTACATCGCTCTGGATCTCGCCTACCAGTAGTCAGCGTTGGTCACCATTCTCACGTGGGCGGGGGAAACGAGACTTCCTCGGAGTACCCCCTTTTTCTCTACTGCCTTGCAGATGCTATACTAAGTCACTAACGCATAGTCCTATGAAGACGTCTCAAACATTACTAATAACCCTCGGCGTGGTGGTGGCCGTTGGTGTTGGCGGCTATCTCTGGACCGTTGCCTGGCCGCAGGGAACGAACTCACAAAACACCAATAGCGCAAACACAAATGCTCCGCTTGACATCGCTAACGCCAATACAACCGGACGGACCGATCTTGTCTCGGCGGTTACGATGACGGGGCGCCAAGTTCAGTATTCCACCGCTTTCGGACAGCCCCAGACGTCGAGCTGGCCTGAGCACTGCCTGGCCGACACGGTTTGCTTCAGATACAATCCAGCCTATGCGGCGTGCGCCTCTACGGTCGGAACTGAAACGGCTTACTTGCTTGAAGATGAGCCATGCGAAGGAAGCCAGGACGCACCCGCCTTCGTGGTACAACGTATCCCACCCGATCCCCAGACGGCGCCGATCGAACCGGCATACACGTTTGATTTTCGCGAGCAGGTTGCGCCGGACTTGCAGGTCGAATCTGATGAAATCGTGGGTGAAGTGTCGGGTCGGAAACTAACCTGCTACAACACGAAATACGATCGAGTCTGCAAGGTCACCTATCCCGACGGCCAAGAGTATTCGTTGGACGGCCGGGGATACAATAGTGCGTCCGGGGAGGAATTGACCACCATCCGGTCTACCTTTGACGCAATGGTGAGAACAATGTTGGAAGGGTAGTTCAAAGCATTGGTTGGAGTTCTCTAAGTATGGTTCATGAGAGTCTCATCAGCCATTTCCACCGCCATCGGGCTGGTCGTGCTTCTTAGCCTTGGTGCCTACCTCTGGCAGACCGCCCAATCAAACTCAACGTCGTCCACGAATACCAATACGACGTTTCGGAATTCCAACACCAACCAGCCAGCAGTGAACTACCCCGTCCCGCAACTTGGGTCGCTGGGAAGACCGACCATGTCCGGCGTCTTCGACAGAGGGGCGGTGGGTGCCGGCTATGGAAACGCACCGGAAGGTGGCATCTACCTTCAGGTCTTTCGTTCCGACGGGACCTCACTAGACGCGCAAGCGAAAGCCAAGAAGTCACCAGCCGAAAGTCCGATTGAGGAGCGGGCGATGATGATCAATGGTCGTGAGGCGTTGCGGATTGTCGGAAGCGTCGATATCGAGTCAGTCCGAACCTACGTGCTGGAGAGAGGCTTCCTATACGAGTTTCGCGTCAGCAATCCGGGCGGCGCTGCGCAGCCGCAGTATGAGCAAGGGCGCAGCCAGCTAACCTTCACCAACTAGAGGATAGTGATCGCCGAAGGATGAAATGGCACCTCACCATCTTCCTCGCCGCGGCCACTTTGGTGGGCTTGCTTTGGTTTGATCGGTCGTCGGCCCCGACCAATCCAGTTTCGGTGCCGGTCTTGTACTACACGAAAGGCACGGTGGAGCAGTTCGATGGTACACCGCGGGGGTCGTTCCAACTGTTTCGCATACCAGGGTTCGATGGTCGGCCGAAAGCAATTGGCCCAGCCAAGGGGAATACATACTTACCGGCCCCCATCGAGCCGGATCGATACCGCTTCACTCGAACCCACAACTTCGGGCCAGGGTCGGCGAACTTTTCGTCACCGGGCCTGGGGGCGCTGGTGATTGGGGTACTCCCAAACGGAGACGAAGTGGTAACGAATCCGCCGATCATTCCGAATGCGATCTACCCTGGTTCAGCCATCATGAGCCCGGATGATCGTTTCTTTGCTCAGTCAGCCGTTATCTGCACTGAATCCGTTGAGGATGGTCCGTGCCCCACCGACTTTGTCGTTAATGTCTATGATTACCAAACCGGGAAGGTGCATACTTTCAACAAGGAAAACCTGAAGAATCCGGAACTTGGCGGGTATCAGGCTCTGCTTTCTTTCTTGACGCCAACCCAGCTGCTGATCGACGTGGAAGGCACCCAGGAACGCTCGGGGCAGTATTTCTACCTTGCGGATTTAGAAAGTGGTGTGGCGGAATTGGTCTATACCAACTTGAACACGAACGGAACCTCTAACGGGCCGAACTACCAAGTCATTGACCAGATTGACCGGGACACGGTCTTCGCATTTGAATGGAATTTCAGTTCGAACCAATCCAATGGCTACGTCGAGTTCAACTATCGTACACGCATCGTGAGGACGATCGATCGGTTTGCGGGCGCACCATCCGGGTTTCCTGTCAATCGACAAGGCTTCTTCTTTAGCCGAGGCTACAATCAGGGATTACAGTATCGCGATTTCTTGACCCACACAACTCGGACCCTTTTCGATAAAGGTGAACTAAAGGCCGTATCACAGGATGGCCGGTATGCGGTGATGAGTTATCCTTACTCCGACGGAGGTTACAATTCCGAACGGCTCGAGCTTTGGGATATCATCACAAAGAGAAACCGGGTAATCTACGATCAGCATTTCGGGAGCGGAAATAGTGGGTCGGTCAATGCTTCCGCGGCCAGTGCTTCACCATTGAAAGTCGGCGACACCCTGTTTGGGTTTGTCAGTCTCGAGGTCAACGGCGAACCAGCGCTCGAAAACCCGCTAAACTAGGTTCGAGACAAAGCTCACACCGCACTTGCATTTTCGGCCGATTTTTGCTATATTCACGTCGCATTTTTCTTACCGCCGATGAATATTTTTTTGGCGCTCAGTGCCATCGCTGATCGACGGATACTAACACAGCCCCCCAAACGGCCAGGGCTGTTTCTTGTTTTCCGGACATGAACCTTTGGACGATCACGCTGTTCATCCTGGCCGCCAGCCTGCTTTCTTTATCGGGCTGGATGGTGCAGCGCTACCAGCGTAGTCCTTCAATAACCTATTATGCCGGATTTCTGTCAGCCTTATCGGCCATCGCCATCATTCAGGGGTCGTTGTTTCTGAACTTAGAGTCGCCAGTCGTCCTGTTCTTGACCCGCTTAGGATACCTTGCCGGGGCTGCAACGTTTTCTTTTTTGTTGCTTTTCACCTGGTACTTCCCGATTCCTTCACAGCGAATCCCGAAAAACGATAGGTGGTACTTGCTACTGCCAATTGTATTTTTCCTTCCCCTCGTACTCTTCAACCCAAGTTTTATTCGAAATGTTGTTCTCGCCGATGGTTTTTGGCACGAAATTCATGGCCCGCTCTTTTGGGTCTTTCCCATCTTCGTGAGTGTTTACGTGGTATGGTCGCTGGCGAATTTGGTAACGAAGTTCCGGTATGTGCAGAGTCCACAGTGGGGAAGTATCAAAGTGTTCATGGTCGCGCTGATCGCGGCCGTCCTCTCCGGACTGATTTTTGATGTCCTAATCCCAGTCACCGGCCGACCACGCATACCAATCGGAATTTACTCAGCTTCTTTGCTCTTTGGGTTCTCGACGTACATTGTAGCGAAGAAATGATCATTGGAATAATTCTTCTCCTTATCGCTTTGGCCGAATTCATCCTCGGCTTGTACCTGATTTTTAGCTATCAACGCAGTCAGGCGACCATGTGGTATGGGTTGTTTGCGTTAGGTATTTCCTTTTACGTTGCCTCTAACGGTTTGGGATACATGCAAAATAACTTTTACATCGCTGAGCGCATGGGTTGGCTCGGTGGCCTGATGACCGCTATTTTCATTTTACCGTTCAGTTGGACCTTCCCATTACCAAGAAAGAAGGTTAATGAAATCCTGCCTTATGTTATTTGGCCGTTAGCAGTTTTTGTCCCGGGTATCTTCTGGACTAGTATTTTTTTGAGCGGTAACGGAGTCATTGACTATATCAAAGGATACCAGACTTCGCCGGGCCCATATTTCTGGTTCATGCTCATTTTTTTCTTTGCTTACTGGATTTGGGCCCTTGCTAACTTGGTCTACCGTTTTACAAAAAGCGATGGGCAACATCGCTGGATGCTAAAAATGATTTTAGTCGGTATCGGACTGTCCCTCCTCGTGTCGGTTGTTTTTGACATCATTTACCCCCTGGTCGCCATCAGTAAAATCGGCTATGTCGGCTCTCTGTTTTCGGCCATTTGGCTTGGCTTCACGAGCTACATTATTTTGAAGAAATGAAAACGATCCTGCTAACAGCAACGTACCTTGTTGGGATAGGGGAGTTAATCCTTGCAGTTTTCTTTTGGGTCACTCACCAAAAACAGGAGATTAGGAAGGTGATGGCATTTCTTGCATTCTTCATTGGCGCATGGGTCGTATTGAATGCTCTTACATCCTACCGCGAACCTTCCCATTTAGTTGACCTGCTGTTACCCTGGGTTTTTATTGCGAGCTTTTTTCTTATCACTGCCCTGGTGCATGTTGTCATACTTTTTCCATTTCCCACCATTCGCCTCGACGGATTTCACCGCATACTTCTCTACCTGCCCGCGGCCATGCTAAGTTATAGCTTTTTCATCTCTGATGATTTTATCCAAGGGTACAAACTTACCCCTGATACGACGGGACAGATTATTCCTGGTGATTTGTATTCCTTGTACATCATTTTCTTTACGCTGGCCCTTCTTACCTCGGTCGGTTTATTAATTCAAAAAATCCGACGTAGCGATGGGGTGCACCACCGTCATTTAAAAAAACTTCTTAGCGCAATCCTGATTCCTGGCGTTCCCGGTTTGATTTTCAGTGTTTTTAATTTTGGTTTCCAAGTTAGTTATGCGACCCTGATTGCTCCTGTACTGAGCGGAGTCTGGTTAGGGCTAGTAACATGGATCATTATACAACCATGATTGGGAAAAATATTCTCTTGGGTCTTACCTACCTCGTTGGCACGGGGGAATTAGCCCTTGCGGTGTTCTTTTGGGTCACTCACCAAAAACAGGAGATTCGGAAAGTGATGGCGTTGTTGGCGTTTAGTACAGCCGCATGGGCAATTCTCAACGGCCTCACGTCTTATGTTGACCCAAGCGCGACGGTTACTCTCTTCCTTAAAGTTTTGTTTGTTTCAGGAGCAGTGATTGTTACAAGTTTAGTTCACCTCGCTATTCTTTTCCCGTACAAAACGTTCACTTTTGACAAGCTACACGCAGTACTCCTTTATTTTCCGGCCTTCATTCTGAGCCTGGTTGCTATTTTCACATCAACTATTTTCAGCGGCTACAATGTCAACTCGAATATCGCCGGGTGGCCGATACCCGGCCCGATGTTCGGGGTCTACCAACTTGTGGTTTCAGCATTTTATTTCGCAAGCGTAGTATTGTTGTTTTACAAACAAAGAGTTGTTGGTGGATTCCAGAAGAATAACGCCCGAATTTTCTTGTTGGGAGTTGTCTTAGGCGGCCTCCCGGCGATAAGTCTCAATCTGTGGGCGGTCTTTTACGAAATTAGTGTGAACCCACTAATTTCCGTCGTTTTTTCAGTCTTCTGGGTTGGTAGTACAACCTACATCATCCTGAAGAAGTAGAAATGCCTTCATTTTTTTTAGAAGCATTAATCCGAACCCCCTTTCTTGGAAGGATAAAATTAGCCTTGGCGGAGCGCAGCGTCTACAAGAGTTTTTCCTTTTACACAACCTCAGACGTAGAGGAGTTGGATGAGTTACATCGAATAAGATACAAAGTTTACTGTGAAGAGTATCATTATCTAGACGCAAAAAAAAATCCTGACAAGCGTGAAAAGGATCAGTACGACAACCATTCTTTCCACTTGGTTGTCAGGCATAAGTCCGGGGTTCTTGGAGCAACTGCTAGGTTAATTATTGGTTCAGAGATCGGACTACCCATAAGTAACAATTTCGATTTAGACTACAAGATCCCTAGAGACACGTCGGTAGCGGAAATCTCGAGACTCATAGTAGCGAGAAACTACCGCAGGAGGCATCTTTTACTAGTTCTGATAAAAGGTATTTATCTCCTGGTGAAGGAGCAGGCGATCAACGACGTGTTTTGCGTGCTTGATGATCGTTTGACGCCCAATTTGGAAGAGCTCGGAATTCCATTTAAGAGAATTGGAAAGCCAAAGATCTACCAGGGCATCACGGCTCCGTACCTAATTCATGTAAATGAGTTGGAAGAACAAATGGTTGAAAGGAATGCATCATTGCTGAAGTTCCTCTCAAACGGTTCAATGCATGCACACGGCAAAGACTATAAGTATGCGCCTCACTAGATGAACCACCTTTTTTTGCGAAACATCCCGATTATTGGCAGGAGTCTTGGGGAAAAGCTCGGAAAGTTCAAGCTTTGTTTTGTGGGTTGCGGGTTGGGTGGCAACATCGCAGTACTGGCGGCACGAACTGGATTTCGACATTTTGTGTTGGTGGACGGTGATATGGTGGAAAAAAGTAATCTCAATAGGCAGGAGTTTGACCACAGGGACTTAGGTAAGCCCAAGGTCAGCTCACTGAAAAGACGTATTAAGGCAATTAACCCGCAGGCTCAAGTCAAGGTTTTTAGAAGATACGTTTCCATGAAAAGTGAGATTCTAAGAGTGGCGGGCGCGGCGAACGTAATTATCAATACTGCCGATTTTTCTAGAGGGTTTTTCGAAGTTCTTGAGATTGTCTCCGAAAGAAAGAAAATTGCAGTCGTCCCGCTTAATGTTGGTTTTGGATCCGTCGTAACTGTCTTTGATGAAAACAATGTCCGCATGTTCCGTAAGGAACATGAATCTCCGGACGAGATCCATGGTTTTCGGCTTCTGCTGTCCAAAACGCGTGGCCGCTACAAATTGCCTAAATACTTCGCAAAAATATTTAAGCAAATGGGAACGAGCAAGTTGATACACACACCTCAGGTTGGGATTGCAGCTGAACTGACTGCTGCCCTAGCAGTCTTCGTCCTGTTAAGGGCGGTCTCCGGCAATCGATTGCCAATGTTCCCCAGAAACCTAGCTGTAGATCTGGAGGCAGTTTGGTCAAGTTAGAACTTTCCGCCATCTCCTTATTATCCGCGGTCGCCGTTGTGGCGTGTCTTATTATTGGCGCCTATGTTCTAATCCAGCGGCGCAAATCGGAAGAAGGAGTTGTCTTCGGACTCCTCACCCTATTCATGGGATTTTGGATCGGCTCGACTTTCTTGGTTGACCGTGCAACAAGTCCATCATCAGCACTCATTCTCAGTAAGATTGTATTTGTCGGTCCGATCATCATGCCAGCCCTGCTCCTGCATTTCGGGTTGATCTTCCCGTGGGGGACTAGATTGGGGAGGAAGAGGATAGCCGCATTATATTTTCCAACCCTACTATTTCTGTTTGTCATACCATCCCAACTACTCGTGAGAGAAGTGCGTCTCCAGCCCGACATCACCGAGTTCATCTACGGAAGAGCCTATCCGATATTCGCCCTGTACTTGATTGGTTACTTTGTAACGTTCTTCTTCAGAATCTTCCAAACTCATCGGCGAACGAAAGGCATAAGCAAATTACAGGTAAGATATTTGTTGTTAGGTCTCGCAATATCAGCTTCGATTTCTGTAATCACAAATATCTTGCTACCCGCAATTGGGATACAGGAACTTAGCGCTGTAGGTTCAGATTCTGTTTTGGTCTTCTTGGCTCTTACGGGGTACGCGATTGTTCGTCACAGGCTTCTTGATATTAGACTAATAGTCACAAGATCACTGGTATATGGTGTTCTCGTTACTCTGGTGGCCCTGCTATTCATTTTCGTGCTGTTCGCCTCGGCCCAATTCTTCGGCGCTACTCCGGCCAGCCGCAACACCATCGCTTTCCTGGTTGCCATCCTGATCGTTTTCGGCCTCGACCCTTTCAAAGTCTGGCTGTCGCGGGTGACGGACAAAGTCTTCTTCAAGGCCAAAGTCAACTACCAAGCCGTGCTGCGGTCGTTGTCCGAAATCCTGAGCGTTGAACTTAACTTGACCGTCCTCATTTCCAAACTCGAAACCACCTTGCAGCAAGATTTGAAACTCAAAGCGGCCGCCATCCTCCTCCGCCGCGGCAACGATCACGGCCCGGAGAAATTCGATGCCCTCTTCGACCGGCTGCGGGACAACCCGAACCTCAGCGTTCGCGCCGACAGCCCGCTGATCAAATTCCTCCGGGCGCACGAACACCTGTCGCTCATCGAATCTCTTGAGCGGAAGATCGAAGACACGTCAGAAGATAAGCGCCAGCCGCTGGTAGCGTCAAAGGAAGAGTTTGAACGAATGGGCGCAGCACTCGTAGCCCCCATTTTCGCCCAGGGCAAGCTGATTGCTATTTTAACCTTGGGCCAAAAACTCTCCGGCGACAGCTTTTCGAACGATGATCTTCAACTGCTCGAAGTGCTGTCGCCGCAGATCGGTTCGTCCATCCAAAAAGCCAATCTGTTCGAGGAAGTCAGGCAGTTCAGCGAAAGCTTGAAAGTTAAGGTTGAGCAAGCTACCGGCGAGCTCCGTCAGCGAAACGTGTCGCTCGAAACCCTGCAGCACTTGACGAAGGAGATCACCCGGACGCTCGACTTCAACAAAGTTGTTCAGCAGATCGCCGATTCCGTGGCCACCGAGCTCGGTTACCTCGGCGCCATTCTCGTCTTTATCGATGACGATGGTCGCACCACCCGGGCCCGGGCCATCACCGAAACGACCCTGACCCGCCGGGCGCTGCGGCTCCTGCCGAAACATTTCTCCGAATACACCTCAGACCTCAGCGACCCGAAGTACACGAACCTGGAGGCCGAGGTGCTCCGCACCGGCCAGATCAAGCTGACCGAGAAAGTCAGCGACATCGTCTGCCCGCCGCTGCCGAAGATTCTGGCCGCCACCATTCAAAAAGTGGTCGGCATCAAGTCGTTAGCCGTGGTGCCGGTGGTGTCTGAAGGGAACGTCATCGGCGTCATCGAGGTCGGGACGAAAAAACCGAAAGAAGCGATTACGCCGCAGGAACTCGGGACCATGCAGTCGGTGGCTGACGAACTTGGCGTTGTGGCCCGCAACCTGAAGCTGTTCGACCAGCTTCGCCGAACGAACGAACAACTCGAAGTAGCGAACGAGCACCTCAAGGAACTCGACCGGGCCAAATCCGAATTCGTCTCGATCGCCTCGCACCAGCTGCGAACGCCGATGACCGGCATCAAAGGCTACTTGTCGATGATGACGCAGGGGGATTTCGGGAAGATGGAACCGAAACACATCGACATTTTGCAGAATCTCCTGTCTGAATCCGACCGGATGATCCGGCTGATCAACCAGTTCCTCAACGTCTCCAAGATCGAAGCTGGTAAGTTTACCTATCAGAAAGCACCGGTGCAGCTGGAAGATTTGATTACCAAAGAAATCGATGAGGTTCGCAAGGTCGCCGTGGACAAAGGTTTGAAGATCATCACCAAGCTGCCAAAAACGAAACTACCGCAAGTATTTGCTGACGCCGACAAGCTCCAAGACGTCATTCTCAACCTGATCGACAATGCCATCAAGTATACGGAGAAGGGGAGTATCAGCGTTGGGGCGGAAGTATCCGACGGCACGATCCGCTTCTCGGTCAAGGACACCGGCATCGGCATCCGCAAGCAAGATGCGCCGGAACTGTTCAACAAATTTGTCCGCGGCAGCGGCATCGCCCAAATCCAGCCCGACGGATCCGGCCTCGGGCTGTTCATCGCCAAATCGATCATCGACTCCCATGGCGGTCGGATCTGGGCTGAGTCCGAGGGCGAGGGGAAGGGGAGTACGTTTCAGTTCACCTTGCCGCTGACCGTGCCGACCGAAACGCTCCAGCCCTCCGGTCGGGAGGCGGCGGCGCATGTGGGGTCAACGAAACGAGTGTAGTTTTCTTTTCTGAGCCCGCCGCCCCGTTAGAGACAAGGGGCATCAAGCTCACAACCAGATTAATGCCGGCCAGCCGGCAGCAAACCTCTCATGGCGCGACGTTGACGGGCGCCGATGGCGGAGATATCATTCAAACCGCTGATGAAACCGCAACCGGCAATCACAATTGATGGCTCATCGCTCCAGCTGGCCGAGGTGATTGAGGTATCCCGACACCATGCGAAAGTCCAACTGGCAGAACATTCCGTCGCCGCCGTTAAGGCGGCGCGTGCTTTTGTTGAGCGCTTGATCGCCGAACGACGGGTCGTATACGGCGTGACCACTGGTTTTGGGAACTTTAAGAAGGTGAGGATCGAGCCGGATCACGTCAAGGAACTGCAGGCCAACCTCATCCGTAGCCATGCGGTCGGCGTCGGCCCGGCGCTGTCCGTGCCGGAAGTGCGGGCGATGATGCTGATCCGGGCTAACTCCTTAGCCAAAGGGTATTCCGGGGTCCGGCCGCTGGTGATTGAGACCTTGCTCCGGATGCTCAATCACGGTGTCCACCCGTTCGTCCCGGAGCAGGGCTCCGTTGGCGCGAGCGGCGATCTCGCGCCGCTGGCACACGTGGCGCTCGTCATGATGGGCGAGGGAGAGGTGGTTGTTGATGGCCAACGTCAGTCGGCCAAAGCTGTCATGCAATCGTCTGGCACCACCGCTGTTCAATTGGAAGCCAAAGAAGGGCTGGCCTTGACGAATGGCACCGCCTTTATGTCCGCCGTCCAAAGCCTGAATCTTGATCGTGCGCGCCAGCTGTTGTGGGTGGCCGACATCATCGGCGCACTGACCATGGAAGCGATGCAGGGCTCAGTCGTGGCCGCTCGCGAGGAGTTTGCGAACCTCCGGCCCCACCCCGGCCATGCCGTCAGTGCCGAGAACATCCGCCGGTTGACCGAGGGAAGCGAGGAAGTAGCTCGCGACCCAGACTGGCCACGAATTCAGGATTCGTACACGCTGCGCTGCCTGCCGCAAGTCCACGGCGCGATCCGCGACGCGGTTACGCACGCGGCCGATGTGCTCCAGCGCGAATTGAATGCGGCGACGGATAATCCGCTTATTTTCGCCGACCGGGAGCGGGTCTTGTCGGGCGGGAACTTCCATGGCGAACCGTTGGCGTTGACCGCGGACTACCTCGGCATCGCCATGGCCGAACTCGCCGATATCAGCGAACGGCGGATCGCCAAGCTGGTTGATCCGGCGACAAACGAAGGTCTGCCCGCCTTTCTGATCCCGCCGACACAGGCCGGGTTGTCCAATGGCTTCATGATTACTCAGTACACCGCCGCGGCCCTGGTCTCGGAGAACAAAATCTTGACCCATCCGGCCAGCGTCGACTCGATTCCAACTTCAGCCAATCAGGAAGACCACGTCAGCATGGGGGCGATCGCGGTACGCAAGTGTCGCGATATTATCAGCAATGTGGAACAGGTCTTGGCCATCGAGTGGCTGACGGCCGCCCAGGCCGTCGACCTGCGCGGCAGTAAGAAGCTCGGTCGGGGGACTAGGGCCGCGTACGAGCTGTTGCGGCGACACGTGTCAATGCTTGAGCGGGACCGGGTTTTGTATCCCGACCTGGAACAGGCGGTGGCGGTCGTGCGATCGGGAGCCCTAACTGAGACAGTCGTATCGGCGACCGGGCCGATGCGTTAGACCGAGTTAGGACCTGGACACCCGAACGAATTGCTTGACCCGCTCAAGCTCTAAAGGTCCGTACCTGGCCGCTGGCTGGCGATAGTAAGCAGCCCATTCTTTGTCGCCGTAGCTGAAGTGCCACCATTCTCCGAGGAAGGGAGCAAACTGCTCAGCCACCATCAGGTCCTGCAAATACTGACGGTGCTTTTGACGCTCATTCGTCAAATGCGGGTAATATGTATAGGCCGGGTCGCCATATTCTGCAATATCCGATCCCATGTCGACGGGCAGCTGCGGGCCGCGATTCCAGAGCGTGATGTCAACTGCCCCGCCGGTAGGATGGCCTGCTACCTTGGGGTGGGCGGCCATGCTGTGGGCCAGTTCAATTTGCTCCTCCAGGGGCAGCGATTGATTGGCTGACTGGACCTGGTTTAGCGCGCGTTGGAAATATCTGGCTTGGACTGCCGGAGCCCGGTAGGCATAAACGATGTGGAGCTGGTAAGGAGAATCTTGCGCCTCAAGTCTCCGCTGGATAGCGATCAACTTCTCCGCCACGCGTCGACGGACAAACATGTCATGTCCTAACAAGGGGACCATGTCGGTTTTCGCATACTGCAGGCGGAGAATGTCTGCCGGGAGCCGGACCATCGATTCACCGTTCTCCTGCGTTGGCACCTTTGAGGTGTCGCGCAAGTGCAGGATATTGTTTTTATAGTCGCGATCTTGGGTCATACGGGGAGCTGCCGCCGGTGAGCACACCTTAGCGAAAAAAAGGCAAATCCACAAGGCTAGCTTGACGTCTTGCCCAGTTTTGTTAGTGTTGCTCTAACCCTACTTAAGGAGTACCTTGAATTCCAAACATACCTCAGGAGCCTCCTGAGCAACCAACGAGAGGACGTCATGATTGGCGAACAGCAGCTTCAAGTCGTGCTGGCTGCCGGTGGCAATCCGACCGGCGTTATTTGCTACCCGGATGATCGACATCGCGGTCGCTATGGCGAAGAAGCCAAGCGGCATATGGCGGCGGACCCGACGATCGAACAGTTCGGTTTTCTCGAAGGTACGACCCACCTCCAGATGAGCGGCGGTGAGTTCTGCGGCAACGCCGCGCGCGTGGCCGCCCTCCTGATCAGCGAACAGACGGGTCGGAACGAGGGGACGTTTACGATCTCTGGCTACGATGGCACGGTGCGTTATGTCGTCAACGGCAACCTCGTGCGCGGTGAGTTTCCGCGATACCGGTACCAACGGCGACCGGTCAAGTTCCAGCAGATCGAGGCCACACTGGTCGATCTCGGTGGGATTGTGCACGTCGTGCTGCCGCCGACGGTCCCGTTCCGAAACGACAAGGCCTACTATCAGCATCTCCACGGCCAGGCCGTCCAGGCGCTGGCGCTTCAAGATCGGGCCGCAGTCGGCATGATCTGGGTCGAATTCCGCGACCCGGCGGTGGCTATCCACCCGGTCGTCTGGGTGCGAGAGATCGATTCGTTCTTCTACGAAAGCTCGTGCGGGTCCGGCACGTTGGCAACCATCATCGCCCTCGACCGCCCGTCGCTGAAGATCTACCAACCGAGCGGCCAAGCGATCTCCGCCGAACGGTACAACAGCGACACCTTGGCTATCACTTCCACCATCACACGCCGGTAGGCATCCGGAACGAAGTACCGGGAGGTTCCCCATGGACAAAACTCAGCTTGGCCACGTTACCAACGTGACCAGGGGGTCTCTCCATCCGCTGTGGTCCCACGTGATCCATGGGGCGGATGAGCTGGATCCGTATCTAGAGTCAGTCGTGTCGTGTTATAAGCGCGTCTTCGCTGGCCCGCCGTACTTCGAAGACTACGCCGGTCAAGAGGAATCCTACGTCAAGCCCTCATTTCGAAGGTTTGCCGATCGGGGTATCCTGGTGCTGTTCCTAACCGCCGATGACCCTCGGACTGGGCCGGTGATCGGGTTCGGCGGTAGCGAACCCGCTGATGAGTGTGAAGATGCCGTCTTTCTGGCGGCCCGCCAGAGTTTACTCGAGACCCCGCTACATCGATACCTTTACATGGCCGAACTAGGGGTCGAGACGGAATTCCGACGGCAGGGGCTGGGTCGGGAATTGGTTATCCGGCGGATCGAAGAAGCTCGGAACGGCCGGACACGCCACTTCACCCACGTCATCATGCGCACCGCCCAGGACGGGAGTAATTCCCGCCGCCTGTATGAGCGTCTTGGGGCTCAGGTGGTCGACGGCCTCGTTCTCTACAAAGATGGATTCAAGACCGCCAGCAGTGCGCGCGTGTTCCTGACCATGTCGATGGACGCCCGGCTGCGGCCGGAGCGGTTGCGCCAAGGCTGAAACGGGCAATGTCGTCCTCAGGGCCGGTGTGAAACATCGAGCCCTTTTTCTTGGGAGGATTCGATGCATATGGGAGTCAAGTTCCCGATCGATGTGGTTGCACTGGCGATGGAGCTGATCCGGTTTCGAAGTGAAGATCTCGACAGTCACGAAATCCAAGGATACCTAGCGGGACTCCTCGGCCAGTTGGGGTTCACCTGCACGTTCCTGCCTTTCACCAATGCCAAAGGTCGGGCCGTGCCGAACCTCGTGGCGTGCCGAGGAGCTGGCTCGCCACACTTCGCCTTCGCTGGTCACACGGACGTGGTGTCGGTGGGCGATCACAGCGCCCAACAGCGCTGGGTTATTCCGCCGTTCGAGCCGACCGTCCGTGAAGGTTACCTCAATGGCCGGGGAGCGGAAGACATGAAAGGCGGGCTAGCGGCGGCGATCAGCGCGACGGCGCTCTTTGTAGCCGCCCGACCAGTGACCCCGGGGACAACCAGCTTTCTGCTGACCGGTGACGAAGAGGGGGATGGCGACGCCGGCATGCCGCTGGTGGTCGACTGGCTGAAGAAGCGGGGAACACGACCGGACGGGTGTATCATCCCAGAGCCTGCCAGTCGCGGTGTCCTGGGAGCGACGATCAAGATCGGGAGCCGCGGTTGCGTTGACTTCTTCATAAGTTTGAGTGACCAGCCAGGTCATACGGCCTATCCGGCTGAGACGGTGAACCCCGTCCACCAGCTCCTGCCGGTACTGCAGGAAATCGCGGCCGCTAGTTTCGATGATGAGGGCGACCTGTTCGAACCGACCAACGTCAATGTGGTGACGGTCGATGTCGGAAACCGGCAGTACAATAGTGTACCGGAGCGGGTCGAGGCGGTCGTCAATGTCCGTTACTCCGATGCCCACAGCGAAGAGAGTCTGCAGCGGTGGGTAGAGGAGCTTCTCGGCGCGACCGGGCAACCGTTCACCATCCGACGGGCAGGATTCAATCGGCCGTACGTCACCGAGCCGAATCAGTTCACTGGCATGCTCCAGAAAGTGACGTCCGAAGTCCTTGGCCTGATTCCAGATTTAATCACCCAGGGCGGGGCTTCGGACGCGCGGGTCTTGGTCGAGATCTGTCCAGTGGTCGAACTCGGTCCAGTCCACGCCACTTCGCACCAGGTTAATGAACGGGCGTTGATCGAAGATCTGGGTCGGTTGGTGCAGCTGTACCATCGGATCCTCGAGCGATTCTTCCAGGTTTAGACCCTTTTGCGCGGCTGCGTCAGGCAGTCGCTTTTTTTGGCTTGACAGCCGGGACGGCAAGCCCCCACGCTCGGCGTGGGGGACTCAGAGTGCCAATTTTTTCTAGCGCGCTTCCCGTGGCGCTTGACAAAACTTATCCCCTGTGGCAATGTCGCGGCATCGCCCTTTCCAACACAGACGTGAAGGGGCAACCATGGTATACTAGCGGCCCGCACAGGGCCTCGACCTCGATACACACGAAAGGAGCGTTTCTCATGCCCAGAGTCAAACCCACCCTCGCCGGCGGATTCCGCGATTATGGTCCGGAGGACATGATCCAACGGCAGGCCATGATCGCGACTATCCAGTCCGTGTTCGAGCGGTTCGGGTACGATCCGCTCGAAACGCCCCTCGTCGAACGTCGGGCGGTTCTGACCGGGAACGATCCGAATTTCCGGATGCACCTCTTCGACACGCGCATTGCTGGTTCGAGGATCGTTGACGATCCGGAGCAGGCCATGGCCCTCCGTTTCGACCTGACGGTGCCCCTGGCCCGATTTGTGGCCGCCCACCCTGATTTGCCCAGACCGTTCAAGCGCTACCAACGCGGCGATGTGCTCCGTGGAGAGAAGCCGCAAGCCGGACGTTTTCGCGAGTTTATGCAGTTTGACGTCGACATCGTCGGTTCGGATCAGGCGATTGCTGACGCCGAGATTATCGCCGTGATGGTGGAGACCTTACGGGAGCTCGTCGGAATCCGCTTCTCGGTCCGCTTCAACAACCGCAAGTTGCTGAACGGCCTGCCGGAATACGCTGGGTACGATTCGTCGCTCCAGGCGGACGTCCTGCGGATCATCGACAAGCAGCCGAAGGTTGGTCGGGCCGCGGTCCTCCGCGAACTGGCCAAACCTCCGCGGGCCCAATCAGGCACGCCTGACAGCGAGGAGGGCGCAGATCAGGTCGAAGCTGCTTTCGGGCCGGGTCTATCAGCCACCGCCGTTGAAAAGGTTGGCGCTTTCCTCGATTTGGACGGATCAACGGACCAGCTCCTAGGTCAGGCCAGCGACCTGTTCCAAGGCGTTCGTATCGCCGAGGAAGGTCTCGGGGAGCTCCGGGAAATCGTGATTGCCCTTCGGTCGATGGGCGTCCCGGAAGAGCTCTGGCGGTTCGATCTCTCGATCGCGCGCGGCTTGGCTTATTACACCGGTCCGGTTTTCGAAGCGTTTCTCGAGGACCTTCCGGAAATCGGGTCAGTCTTTGGCGGCGGCCGGTACGATGATCTAGTCAGTCGGTTTATGGCTGGATCGTTCCCGGCGACCGGGGTGTCAGTTGGTATCGATCGGTTGTTCGCCGCCCTCAAGCAACTCGGCCGCATCACCACCAAACCGACGCTGACTCAGGCGCTGGTGACGGTGATGGACCGGAGTGCGATGGCGGACTACCTGTCGATGACCGGCGAGCTGCGCCGGGCCGGCGTCCGAACCATGGTCTGGCTGGGGATGGAAACCGGCTTCAAGGCCCAGCTGGCCTATGCCACCCGCCAGGAGATCCCGGTGGTGGTAATCTCCGGCTCCAACGAGCGTCATGACGGGAGCGTCACGATCAAGGACATGGCTCGACGTCGGCAGACCACCGTGCCCCGCGCCGATCTGGTGCGGACGGTAGCGTCAATACTCCAGACGTCGGATACATGAGGTCTTTCCTTCGGAAGGGTACGTAGCTCAACTGGCAGAGCGCTGGACTGTGGTTCCGGAGGTTACGGGTTCGAGCCCCGTCGTACCCCGAGCATGACGGGCAGGCTCGTGTCGAAACGACCTGCCCGTTCTTTCTTCTCGAGGGGGATATGGATAACGGTCAAATCGTCAGGTTACGTTGCTGGACAGGGAATGAAGACCACGAGGACATTTTCTTCTCGCTCCCAACGGAGCAGTATCGAGTCGTCTGCGACTTGGTCCGGCAGGGCAACAAGAAGGAGGCCCAACTGGTCATGATGGCGCATGGCGAAAGGGTTGAAGTTCCGACCCTCGAGACCGATGCCTTCTGATTCCTGCTCTTCTCCGTTCGCTCTGGCGAGCGGGTTTTTTTGCAAAACGTCAGATTGACGGCATTCCTATTAGGCAGTTGCCCACATCGACCCGCCGTCTCCAGTTGGCCACTAGCCGTGTTGAAGGGGACCGGCAGAGTTACCAATTCAAGTTCGTACCCCCACGCTAGGCAATTCTAATGGTTGGTATTATACTTTTCAATATATGGCCACCCGCGTTCTGCTGATCGAAGACGAGCCACTGCTAGTGTCTCTCTACGCCGCTGTTTTGAGTCAGGGTGGGTACGAAGTCCTGACCGCACCCACCGCCGAGAGTGGCGAGGAGAAAGTGATTGTCATTCGCCCGCACGTAGTGCTGCTCGATTTGTTGATTCCTCGCCGGCCCGGCGAAAACATTATTGGCGAGAGCCTCCATGAACCGGTCGGCTATCAAGTTCTTCGCCTGATCAAAAACACACCCGGCTTACGTGACATTCGTGTCATTGTCCTGTCCAATCTCGATTCCGATGAGCACGTCCGAACGGCCAAGAATCTCGGTGCGGATGAATACCTGGTCAAAGCGAACATCGATCCGCACGAACTGAAAAGTCACGTCGAGCGGATTCTCCATCAGCCTGGCGACGGGAAGCTGGTGCGGATGGGGTAAAGAAAAATAGTATTTGTCACTCTACCGGCGCCCATTGTTTTGCTATCTGCGCAGGCTCGTGTACTTCGAGGACCGATGCAGAACCTTGGTTCCAGCGACGATGAGTCCCAGTCCAAATAGGAGCCAGTAAAGGCTGGCTGCGCTCGTTCCCGTCTCGGCCAACTGTTCATCCGTCGCGCCGAGCACCTGCCCCGGCCGAACGGTGATGGTCACAAAATTCTCGACTGGATCGGCGTTGTCGGCGCGGGCCACAACTTCGTAGGCGATGGCGCCGGCAGGACTTTTTTCTCCGATCGTGATGGGCACGGCGATTTTTTTCGAGCGGCCAGTCTTGATCGCCCCAAGGTTAAGAGCCGCCGGGACCTTGGGATCGACGTACGACCAGCCAGCCGGCAGGTTGTCGTCCAGCCGAACGTTGAGCGCATCATGTTCGCCGAGGTTCTTGACTGACATGGTTACCGTCATCGTTGAGCCAATATCAACGGACAATGACGGAGAACTAAGTTCCAGCTCTAGATCTGCGGCAGATACTTGGACCGGTTCTTGCGGGGGATTGATCTTCACTGGTACGGCCGCCAAGGCCGAGCTGGCGGAGGCCAAAAGTATGGCTAGGAGCAACGCGGAATAGTAGCGGAATCGTGGAGAATACATAACTGATCACACCCTAGCAGAGGCGATCGAAAATGTCACGTCTCCGGCCGGGGAGTGTGGTATACTTATTTTATGCCAGTGCGGCGCCATACTCGTCGGCATGTCGTCATCGTGGGCGCGGGCTTTGCCGGCTTGGCCACGGCCTTGGAACTTGACCGGATCCGCCGGACCGATGAATACAACATCACGCTGATCGACAAAAACGCCTACCATTGTTACCACGCACTGCTGTACGAGGTGGCCACCGCTGCCGCCACGTTCAGCGACGCTGATCTGGCCGCGATCGAGCGCGGCCTGACGATCCGCTTCAAGGCCTTCGAAAACATCTTGGCCCACCGGCGCATCAATTTTCTGCCGGCCGCCGTAACCGGGGTTGATCTGGCCAACCATAGTCTCACGTTGGCCGGCCAGCCGGCGGTTGACTATGACGCCTTGATTCTGGCACTCGGTAGCGTGAGCAACGACTTTGGGATACCCGGCCTGGCCGAACATAGTGTGGCGCTGAAGGAGTTGCCAGATGCCCTGCGCATTCATCAGCAACTGCAGACCCTGCTCGTCGACTGCGAACGCGAGCAACGACCGGTGGCTATCGTCATTGGCGGCGCGGGGGTGTCCGGGGTGGAGACCGCCGGAGAATTGAGGAACTACGTCCTGACACGGAGTCGCCAGCGCAGACTCAAACCAGAACTGGTCCAGGTGATTATTCTGGAGGCGGCGCCGACCGTTCTGCCTGGCTTCCCAGGTTGGGTGCAGACCGCCGCGGCCAAGCGCCTCACCTCTCTCGGCGTGACGATTCGGACCGGTCAGATCATTACCGGCGTCGATGATCGCCACCTGCGGCTGAAAGATGGTTCCGAGCTGCCGTACAATGTATTCGTGTGGAGCGGCGGGATTAAGGCCCACCCGCTAATGAGCCAGCTCGGCGTTGACTGTGCGGGCAAGCGGCAGGTCTGTGTGACGAGCGAATTGCTCCTGCCGGGGCATGAACAAACCTTCGCCATTGGAGATGCCGTGTATTACCTCGATCCGGCCACCAATCGACCGATCCCGCAGGTCGCACCGCTGGCGGTGGCGCAAGGTCGCTTGGCCGCACGCAACTTGGTTCACACTTGGCGGCGGGAACCGCTTGAACCGTATCGTCCGGAGCGTGTCGGTTTTGTGTTTCCGGTTGGCGGCCGGTGGGCGATCAGCACCATGTGGGGGCTGCCGTTGACCGGGTGGTTTGGTTGGTTGGCCAGGAAGATCGTTGACCTCCAGTATTTCCTGAGCGTCTTACCGTGGACTCAAGCGCTAGCAGTTTTCTGGCGCGGCGGGCGCGTCTACTTGAAGAATGACTGACGTGGCCAACGTCGCAGTTTTTTGCTAAACTATTGACTATGCGGTTACGGGATCTCCGGACGGCGGCGGTCAAGAATCAGCGTGTTCTCGTAAGGGTTGACTACAACATCGCGGCCGATGGTCGCGGACGACTTCGGGATGATACTCGACTGGCGGCTAGTCGGCCAACCATTGACTGGCTGCGACGCCACCAGGCGTCCGTCATCCTGCTCAGTCATCGTGGTCGACCCAAGAGCTGGCATCGCGAATATTCGCTCCGGATGGTGGCCAGGCCACTGGCACGGTTACTTCGTCAGCCGGTTGAATTCCTCGATGACCGTGTTGGTTCGTCAGCTCTTCGGCTGGCGATCGAACGACTCCGACCCGGCTCAGTGACCCTCCTGGAAAATCTACGATTTTACTCCGGCGAAGCTGACAATAATCCGGCCTTTGCCCGACGCTTAGCGGCGCTCGGCGATCTGTTCGTCAATGAAGCGTTTGCGGTTTCCCATCGAGCCAGCGCCTCACTCGTCCGCCTGCCGCTCCTCCGGCCGGCCTACGCCGGATTGCATCTGATGGAGGAGGTTGATCAACTGCAGAAAGTCATGCGGCGGCCACGTCGTCCCTACGTGGCTATCCTGGGGGGAGCCAAGATTTCCACTAAGCTCGGGCTGGTCAAGCGGCTGATCCAGCAAGCTGATCATGTTCTGCTTGGTGGGGCGTTGGCGAACACCATCTTACGGGCTGAAGGACTAGCCATTGGCGCCAGTCTCAGCGAGCCGGCCATGCTGGCCAAGGCTCGCGGTTTAAGTGTCAAGAATAAACACCTCCACATTCCGATTGACGTGGTGGTAGTGCGCGGGCAGCCTCGGCCGCGGGCTCGGTCGTGGGTTCGTCCGGTCGGGAAGATTGCACCCGATGAGGTCATCGCGGACATTGGTCCGGATTCGGTCTCGCTGTTCTCACGCATTATTGCCAAAGCCTCGACTCTGGTTTGGAACGGCCCGATGGGCGTCTATGAAAACCCGCCCTTTGATACGGGCACGAGATCCATCGCCAGAGCCATCGCCCGCGCCGGGTGTCGGAGCGTCGCCGGAGGTGGAGAGACTGTTGATGCCATCCGTGACCAGGGACTCGCTCGCCATTTCACCTTCGTCTCCACCGGCGGCGGGGCGATGGTGGAATTTCTTGAGGGTAAAATGTTGGCGGGGCTGCGGGCGTTAGTTCGGTAATCGATTTATTTCATGACCATTGAGCATATCACCAGTCGACAAATCCTTGATTCGCGCGGCCGGCCGACGCTTGAGACGACAGTCACGCTTGATACTGGTGTCAGCGGCACGGCCGCCGTACCCTCCGGCGCCTCGACCGGTAGTCACGAAGCGTTTGAGTTACGCGATCAGTCACCGAAGCACTATGGTGGCTTGGGCGTGCACAAGGCCATCGACCATGTGACCGGGCCAATCGCCAAAGCGACCAAAGGATTCGACGTCCGACAGCAGCGGGGTCTGGACAGCTTACTCGTGGAGCTCGATGGGACGGTCAATAAATCAAAGCTCGGGGCGAACGCGCTGTTGAGTGTTTCCCTGGCGGTCAGCCGGGCTGCCGCCGCACTCCAGCGGCAGCCGCTCTACCGCTGGATTCAACAGGTCTATGAGCTGCCGGCGGTGACAGCCAACGCCCTGCCTCGACCAATGATGAACGTCTTGAATGGCGGGCGGCATGCTGATACGGAGTTAAAGATTCAGGAGTTCTTAATCATGCCCACCGGCCAGACCGCCGCTGGACAGATTGAACGCGGGGCGTTGGTGTACCGTGCGTTGGCCGAGCTGCTGACCGCCAAACATCTCCGCACGACCGTTGGCGACGAAGGTGGTTTCGCGCCGGCCTTGACCGAACCGACCGTGGCCTTTGATTTTGTGATCAAAGCCATCACCGCCGCTGGCTACCAGACCCCAGACGATATAGAATTTGGACTTGATATAGCGGCCAGCGAATGGTACAACGCTTCGACTGAACGCTACGACCTGGCGCCAAACCCGGCCGGCTTGTCATCTGAGGGGGTGGCTGGTTTGCTCGAGGAGTGGCTCAGGCAGTACCCCCTGACGTTAATCGAGGACCCCTTAGCTGAAGACGACTGGGTTGGTTGGCAGCTGATAACCGCCAAGCTCGGTTCGCGGCTGACGCTGGTCGGTGACGACCTCTTTACCACTAACCCCGATCGTCTCGAGCGCGGCCTCGACAGCCATGTGGCCAACGCCGTGGTCATCAAGCCGAACCAGGCTGGCACCCTAACGGAAGCGGTCGACACGGCGGTCAAGGCGCGGGCGGCTCGCTACGCTCTGGTGGTGGGTAACCGGTCCGGCGAGACCAACGACCCTTTCATTGTTGACCTGGCCGTCGCGCTGGGGGCGGAATACCTCAAAGCGGGAGCTCCGGCTCGCGGTGAACGGGTGGCTAAATACAACCGCCTGCTGGCCATTGCTGATGAACTGGGCCAATGAACTTCTCGGGACCACTCGTCTTAGTCATCCTCGATGGCTGGGGCGTGGCACCGGTTGGCGCTGGCAACGCCGTTCGGCTGGCCAACACACCCACCATTGGTAGCTGGCAGGGCCGGTATCCACAGACCACCTTGATGGCTAGCGGCCTGGCCGTCGGCCTCAGCCTGGCCCAAGATGGTAACTCCGAAGCTGGCCATATGAACATCGGCGCTGGCCGGCGAGTGATGCAGGATAACGTTCGCATCTCAGCCAGCCTTAACGATGGAACGTTTTTCCGTAACCCCGCGTTCCTAGCGGCCATTCAGCACGTCCGACAGCACCGCTCGACCTTGCATCTGATGGGCATGCTGGGGACTAACCAGAGTGCTCACGCCGATCCAGACCACTTATTGGCCCTCCTGCTGCTGGTTCACAATCACCGGTTGCGCCGGGTGGCTCTGCACCTGTTCACCGACGGCCGAGACTCGCCACGTTACTATGCCCGGGAGATGCTGATGAAATTCTTGCCCCACTTCGGTGACGCGCGGGTGGCGACCATCATGGGGCGGTTCTATGCGATGGACCGAAACAAGAATTGGGACCGGACGAAATTGGCTTATCAGGCATTGACCGATGGCCAGGCAGACCATCACGTCAGCGACCCCCTGGAAGCAATCACCCAATCATACAATCGCGGTGAGAGTGACGAGTTCGTAGCTCCGACGATCATTGGTAACTACCAGGGCATGTCCGATGGCGACGCGGTCATCTTTTTCAACCTCCGTTCCGATCGGGCCCGCCAGTTGGCGAAAACGTTCGTCCAACCAGATTTTGAAGATAAAAACGCTCCGACCGGCCCTTTTCAGCGGGCCAAACGGCCGGCGGTGTTTTTTGTGGCCATGACCGATTTCGGTCCTGACTTGGGCGACATCCTAACCGCCTATCCGGCCGTCCCACTGACCGATACGCTGCCGATGGTCTGGGGTGACCGGCGCCAGCTCTACGTGGCCGAAGGGGAGAAGTACGCTCACGTCACGTATTTCTTTAATGGTGGCTACGCTGATCCGGTGGCCGGTGAGGAGCGACTGATGATTCGCTCCGCTTCCGAGCGGTACTTCGACCGGCGGCCGGCGATGAGCACACCCGGAGTGACTGAGGTCATCTGTCAAGCGGTGGCCCGTCGCCAGCGCGACGTAGTGGTGGCCAACTTTGCTAACACCGACATGGTCGCGCACACCGGGAATCTCCAAGCCGGGGTCACCGCCATGGAAACCGCTGATCGCTGTCTGGGGCGGGTGGCCACGACAGTTTTGGCAGCCAACGGCCTGCTCGTTGTCACTGGTGACCATGGGAACCTCGAGGAAATGCTGAACCCGAAGACGAAGGAAATCGATACAGAACACTCAACCAACCCGGTGCCGCTTTATCTAGTGTCTGAGCAACTACGTTCCCTTCGCCTCCGACCTGACGGAGCCCTCGGCGACATCGGACCAACTCTTCTCCAGATCATGAGCCGTCCTATCCCAACCGCCATGACTGGGCAAAGCCTGCTCCGCCCATGATTACTCCTCAGCGCCAGCCAGCTGTTTTGGTCATTCTCGACGGCTTCGGGGTCGCGCCGCCATCCCGCGGGAACGCCATTGCCTTAGCCAAGACGCCAAACCTCGACCGCCTGATAGAATCCTACCCGACGATGACACTCCAGGCGTCTGGTGAGGCGGTGGGGCTACCGTGGGGGGAAATGGGGAACTCGGAGGTCGGCCACCTGACGATTGGTGCGGGCAAGGCCATCTACCAAGATTTGCCGCGCATTACCCGCTCGATCGTCGACGGCAGTTTTTTCACCCAGCCGGCCTTTCTTGACACCATGACGACCGTCAAAGCGCACCGTAGCCGCCTCCACCTGCTCGGCATGTTCAGCACCGCGGGGGTGCACAGCTTTGACGAACATGCTTACGCGCTGCTCGAACTCTGCCAGCGCCAGAAACTGTCCAACGTTTTTCTCCACGTCATTCTTGATGGCCGCGACAGCCCGTACAATAGTGGTCAAGAGTTTATTGCCAAAGTACAGAATAAAATTGCGACTCTTGGCCTGGGGCGGATCGCCACGGTCATGGGGCGGTATTATGCCATGGATCGCGACAACCGCTGGGATCGGACGGCGGCGGCATATCAGGCGATGACCGCTGGCCGCGGGCCACAGGCGTCCGATCCGCTCCAAGCGGTGCTGGATTCCTACCGTCGCGGCGTGTACGACGAGCAGATGGTACCGACCGTCATCACCGCGGGCGGCAAACCAGTGGCCACCGTCAGCGACCACGACGCGGTGATTTTTTTCAATTTTCGCTCGGATCGCGCCCGTCAGCTGACGAAAGCGTTTGTCCTCCCGGGTTTTGAAAAATTCTCGCGGCCGGAGTACCTCAAGGACGTGACCTTCGTGACCATGACCGAATATGAACGGGATTTGCCGGTCACCATCGCCTTCCCGCCGGAATCGGTGACCACCCCCCTGGCCAAGGTTTATAGCGACGCCGGACTCCATCAACTGCACATCGCCGAGACGGAGAAATACGCCCACGTCACCTTCTTCTTCAACGGCGGGCTTGAGCAACCGTTCCCGAATGAAGACCGCGTGCTCATTCCCTCACCATCGGTGGCTGCCTACGATCAAAAACCGGATATGAGCGCCCGCAGCATCACCGAGCGACTGGTCCAGGAACTGAATACCGGTAAGTACGCCTTGATCGTTGCTAACTTTGCCAATTCGGACATGATCGGGCATACTGGCAATATCCCCGCCACTATCCGGGCCATTGAGACGCTCGACTGGTGTGCGGGCGAGATCGTCCAGGCCGCCTTATCGATTAACGGGCTGGTTATCATCACTGCCGACCACGGTAACGCCGAGGCGAAGATCGATAGTCAAACGGGCGCGGTGAGTAAAGAACATTCAGCCAACCCAGTACCGTTCATCGTCGTGGCCAATGATCTCCCCGCCGCCGTCCGGCAACGATTCCGGTCGCCGATGCGCGATTTGTCCAGTTTGACCCCAGTCGGCGTCTTGGCCGACGTCGGGCCAACGCTACTCAGTTTAGTCGGCCTGCCAACCCCGCCCGAGATGTCCGGACATAACCTCTTTGCTTTCGCATGACAACTGTCCCGATCGAAGTCTCGGCCCGACACGCTCACCTCAGCCAGTCTGATTGGGCGCGACTGTTCGGGTCGGACACGCCGACCGTCGATCACCAACTCTCTCAGACGCCCCAATTCCTGGCCCGCCAGCGGGTGACGCTCGTGGGGCCGGCTGGTCGGCTCGAGCGGGTTGGCGTAGTCGGACCGTTCCGACCATATACCCAGGTCGAACTGGCGTCATCGGACGCCCGCCAGCTTGGCTTGACGCCACCACTGTCATCGTCCGGGCAACTCGACGCGGCGGCTAAGATCACCATCATTGGCCCGGCCGGATCGATCAGCGTGGCGGCGGCGATTCACCAACAACGGCATCTTCATATGCCTACCAAGCAGGCCGCTGAGGCAGGATGGCGTGACGGTCAGGAGGTAACGGTCCGCGTTGACGACCCACGCGGCGGTGTTTTCGATCACGTCATCGTCAGAGTGGCTGAGGAATCGGTCTGGCGGATGCATGTTGATACCGATGAAGCCAATGCGTTTGGAATAACTCAAGGCACGTATGGCACGGTCGTCCGTTGATCGTCAGCGAACGCTGTTGGTTCTTAATGCCGGGTCGTCGTCAGTCAAGTTTCTGGTCCGACAGGACAGTCAGAATATCATCCGCGGTGAGATCGAAGGCGTCGATAGCCGCCCCAGACTGCACCTGACCGAGCGCGGGCAGACTGTCGTCAGCACCGTTGTCGCTCGGTCCGTGCCCACCGCCATCGATCGCATTGTTCGGCTGCTCGAACAGCGACGTCTGCGACCGACTATCGCCGCCCACCGAGTAGTTCATGGCGGCGAGTTGTTGTACCTGCCCACGAAATTATCAGCCAGTATTGTTCGACGTTTACAACGGCTTGTCCCCTTGGCGCCGCTCCACTTGCCAGCTAACCTGGCGGGGGTGGCCGCGGTGACCAAACACTGGCCAGGCATCCGGCAGTGGGCGGTATTCGATACCGGCCTCTACCACCACCTGGCGCCCGCAGTCCGGCTCTACGCCCTACCCCTCAACCTGGCTAAGCGTTTTCACATACGGAAGTACGGTTTCCATGGCATTTCTCACGGCGATGCGTTTACCCGCGCTGGCCAGCGTTTGCATCGGGCGCCCAGCCGGACAAACGCCGTGACGCTCCATCTCGGATCCGGCGACAGTTTGACTGCCTGGCGGGCTGGCCGGCCGATCGACACCAGCATGGGGTTCACCCCGCTCGAAGGATTGACGATGAGCACTCGTTCCGGCGACCTCGACCCGAGCATCCCGCTCTATCTTCAGACCCGCGCCCATATGTCGCCGCGGCAAGTCACCCGCTTGCTGGAGGAACGATCTGGTTTATTTGGCTTGACGGGTTTGCGCGACGTGCGTGATGTACTGGCGGCCGCCGGGCATCCAATACCGGCCTGGCCCCGCCGTCGATGGTCGCGGTCGCAGCGCCAGCACGCTCGCCTGGCGCTGGCGATGTACCTCTATGATATTGAGCGCTACCTGGCGAGTTACCTGGGGCTTCTGCCAGCGCCGAAGATCATGGTGTTTACCGGCCCGGTCGGCCAGAATACGTGGATTCAACGGCAGGTCATTAAGGCGGTGCCGATTGCCCGTGGTTGGCCGGTGGTGACTATCAGGGCCGATGAAGAAGCGGCGATTGCCGAAACCGTGGAGCGAGTGATAGACTGAAGCCCGTCATGGAGCGCCAGAAAAATACGTTCAGCTGGAAAATCGGCGGTGAAGCCGGTTTTGGCATTATGGCCAGCGGCACCATCTTTGCCAAAACCTGCTTGCGGGCCGGATTGCAAATTTTTGATTACTCTGAGTATCCGTCGCTCATTCGAGGCGGACACAATACCTATCAAGTCTACGTGGCGCCACAACCAGTCCGGGCGTGGCGGGCAGCCGTCAATATCCTGGTGGCGCTCAATCGCGAAACCGTTGATCAACACTTGGCAGAAGTGAGTCCCGGCGGCGCCGTGGTCTTTGATCCGGGCGAATATTCCTTTCGTGACTTCCGTCCCGCCGCGCTTGGCCGTGATGATATTCGTTGGCACCCAGTGTCACTCGGGCAAATCTCGGTTGACCACGGCGGGGAGTTGTATATGCGGAATACGGTCGCCTTGGGCGCCACCTTTGCCTTGTTGAGTGTTAATTTTTCTTTTCCGGCCGCGGTGGTCAAAGATCTGTTTATGGCTAAAGGCCAGGCCGTGGTCGATCTTAACCTGGCGTTGCTTCGAGCCGGTTACCAGGCCATTGATTCAGAGGCGGCTCGCCATTTCCCGTGGGATCTCGACCCGCTGCCGTCACCGGAGCCACCGCTGTACTTGGCCGGAAACGAGGCCATTGCCCTCGGTGCTCTCCAAGCGGGCTGTAAGTTCTACGCCGCTTATCCGATGACGCCCTCCTCAACCATTCTTCACTTCCTGGCCGAGCATGGACCGACGTACGGAATGGTTGTCCGCCATGCCGAAGACGAAATCGGCGTGATCAACGAAACGATTGGTGCGGCCTACGCCGGCGTCCGGGCGATGTGTGGCACGGCTGGTGGCGGATTCTCCCTCATGACCGAGGCCGTTGGTCTGGCCGGCATGACCGAGGTGGGGGTCGTTATCATCGAAGCCCAGCGCGGCGGGCCGTCAACCGGCTTGCCGACCTGGACCGAGCAGGCCGATCTGCGTCAGGTGCTCCATGCCTCGCAAGGCGATTTTCTGAAAATTGTTCTCGCGCCTGGTGATGTGGAGGAGTGTTTTGAACTAACCCAGTTGGCATTTGATCTGGCCGAACGGTATCAGACGCCGATCATCATCATGACCGACAAATACTTAGCCGAGAGCCACGTCGGCGTGCCGCGTTTTCGAACAGTTTTACCAGTCGACCGCGGGCTGGTGCGCCGGTCTGAAGAACTGCCGCCCGGTGATCGCTTCCGACGCTACGATCCGGCCGCCGATGGCGTGGCGCCGCGAACGCTGCCCGGCACCCCCGGCGGCCTGTTCGTGGCCAATTCCGACGAACACGACCGGTACGGTTTTTCCGAGGAAGGCGTGGCCAACCGCCTGGCGCAAATGAACCGCCGCGCCAGGAAAGAAGCCATGGTGCTCCGGGGGCTGCCTCATCCGACATTGGTCGGTCCAGCCAAGGCCGATCTGACGATTGTCAGTTGGGGGTCAACGAAAGGGGTAGTCAGCGAAGCGCGAGCCATCCTGACCCAACGCTATCATCTGCAAACGAACCACCTCCATTTGTGGTTGGTCAATCCGTTCCCGGCGACGGCCGTTGACACGCTCCTCAGCCGGGCTCGGACCACGGTCATGGTGGAAGGCAATCAATCCGGTCAAATGGCCGGCTGGATTCGGCAACACACCGGTCGTCAGTTCGACCATCATCTCCGGCAATACGACGGTCGACCGTTTGAACCCGAAAAACTGGCCGGCCAGCTCCAGGCCCTGATCCGATGACCATCGACCCGTCGACCCACCGCGCTGAAACCTCGAACGTTCCCACCTGGTGCCCGGGTTGCGGCAACTTTGCCCTGTGGAGTGCTCTCAACCATGTCCTGGCCGTCACGAATATCGCCCCCCACCAGGCGGCCGTGGTTTTTGATATCGGTTGTTCCGGCAATGGCGCCAATTGGGTGAAGGCCTACTGTTTTCACGGGCTTCACGGCCGGGCCGTGCCCCTGGCCACCGGCATCGCCTTGGCCAACCATCGGCTGAAGACGATTGTCATTAGCGGCGATGGCGCGGCCTACGGGGAAGGTCTCGGGCACTTCCTGCACGCTATTCGGTCGAATCCTGATCTGACCTATATTGTTGAGAACAACCAGCTCTATGCCTTGACGAAGGGGCAAGCCTCGCCAACGTCGGCCGAGGGTTTCAAAACCGTCTCCACGCCGACCGGAGTGACTGACGAGCCGCTCAACCCGATCGCCCTGGCGATTAGCGCGGACTGCAGTTACGTGGCTCGTGGATTCGCCGGTGATTTGCCGCACCTCGAGGGCCTCATCCAGGGGGCACTGGCCCATCGGGGGTTCGCTTTCATCGACGTTTTTCAGCCCTGCGTGACGTTCAATCGCCTCAATACTTTCGCTTGGTTCTACGAGCGCATTCGGAAGCTCGATGAGCTTGGTCACGACCCGAGCGATCGTCCATCAGCCTGGCAGCGCGCAGTGTCGGCCAACGACGACCTGCCAATTGGACTGTTCTACCGCGCGGAGCGGCCGACGCTCCAGGACCGGCTGCCCGTCCTCAGGCCGGGTCCGCTGGTTGACCAGCCGTTGACGGTTGATTTGAGCCGGCTCTACGAGGGACTGTCATGAGTCGCTGGGATTGGCAGCTGCGAGCTCAGCCACCGGCGGTCGAACGTCTGTCCACGGCTTTGCCCCCGTTAGTCGGGCGGATTCTTTGGACCCGTGGCTTTCGCCATCAGCAGTCGATTCGGGAGTTCCTCCACCCCAACTATGAACAGTTAGACGATCCGTTCCTGTACCGCGATCTTGACGTGGCCGTCGGCCGGTTGATGCAGGCGTTGACCGACCACGAGCAGGTAACGATTTACGGCGACTATGACGCCGACGGCATCTGCGCCACCGCTATCCTGGTGGAGACGCTGACGGCCCTGGGCGGCCGAGTCAACTGGTACCTACCGGAGCGCCGGGCGGAGGGGTATGGCCTCAATACCGCAGCCATCGACACACTGGCGGCGGCCGGCACGACGGTCCTGGTGGCCGTTGATTGTGGGACCACGAATGTTGAAGAAATTGAACAGGCGCGCCAACGCGGCCTGGACGTCATGGTCCTCGATCATCACCTGGTACCCCCGCATCAGCCGGCCCCGCTGGCGCTGATCAATCCCCACCGCCCAGATCAAACCTACCCGTTCCGAGACCATGCCTCGGGCGGGGTGGCCTTCACCTTGGCCCGCGGTCTGTTGCAGGCGGCGGCTGACGAACGACCGCCGCGCCATTCGGTGCCGCCGGGTTGGGGGAAGTCATTACTCGATCTAGTGGCGATTGCAACCGTCGCCGACCTGATGCCGCTGGTGGGAGAGAACCGCATTCTCGTGCACTACGGCTTGCAGGCCTTCCGTCAGACTCGCCGACCGGGGCTACGGGCACTGTTTACGGTCATGGGTAGCGATCTACAACAGGTACGCGAAACCACGATTGGCTACCAAGTCGCGCCGCGGCTCAATGCCGCCGGGCGCCTGCAACACGCCGGGACGGCTCTCCGGCTGCTGTTGGCTAGGCAGACAGATGAAGCGCGGTCCCTGGCCGAAGAGTTACAACGTATCAACCTCGAGCGGCAACGCTTGACCGAACTGGCCGTGCTCGAAGCTATGGATCAGGTTACCCGGCAGGGATCCCAGCTCGGCTATGTGGCCTACGCCCCGCACTGGTCGCCGGGGATTCTCGGGCTCATTGCCGGACGGCTGGTGGAACGGGTCTGGCGGCCGGTGGTGGTGATGACCGACAGTGGTGAGCAGGTGGTCGGTTCCGGCCGGTCGGTCCCGGGCTTTGACTTGACGGCTCACCTCCGGAGTGGCGAACACCATTTTCAGCGCTTCGGGGGGCACGCCGGGGCGTGCGGCTTTACCCTTGTTTCGAAGGATCAGCGGTCGGTCTTCAGCCACTGGTTTCGCGAGTCATTACGAAGCGATGATGAAGCCCGTCCCAAACCGCAGCGTCCGCTTTTCATCGACACGGAAGCCACCCTGGTTGATCTAACCCCAGATGTCTTTGACGGTATTGAGCGTCTGGCCCCCTTTGGGGTGGGGCATGAACGTCCGAAGATTCAGCTATCCGGCATTCGGCCGGTTGAGGTCCGGACAGTCGGGAACGACGACCACCACCTTCGCCTGACCGGTCGCCAAGCGGGCCAGCTCGGACAGTTTATCGGCTTTCGCCTTGGCCCGCGGAAGGGAGAGATTCATCCGAACCAATCAGTTGACCTAGTCGTCGAACCGCGCTGGGATGACTGGCAGGGACGGCGTGTGCCGCAGCTGACAATTATTGATTTTCGACCTGGCCAATGACGGCTCATCACCTTATCCTTCACACCGACGGTGGGGCCCGGGGCAACCCGGGGCCGGCGGCCATTGGGGTAGTGATTAAGGCTGGGGGCCAAATCATTGCCACCATCAGCCGGACCATCGGAGTGACGACCAACAACCAAGCCGAGTACCAAGCGGTCGCGGCTGGCCTCGAGTATGCCCGGGGCGTCGGGGCCGACCAGGTCGATGTTTATTGTGACAGCGAATTAGTTGTTCACCAACTACGTGGAAAATACAAGGTGAAACATCGCGATCTGGGGCCGTGGGTAGTCAGGATCCACTCGCTGGCAAACCAGATCGGCCGGGTGACGTATTCCGCGGTGCCGCGCGAGGCCAATCGCGGGGCCGATGCTTTAGTCAATCGCGCGCTTGATGCCGCCTCGGGCATCTGACGACGAGCGGGGCCAGCGGCAGAGCCGCGCCGTCGACCAAGATCGTCAACGGTGGCTGAGTCGTCGGGCCGAGCAGGTCATTAAGCACTACCTGGCAGATCACCGAGATGAAATGCTCCAGCGCAAGGTGGCATCCGGCGCGGTGTCAGTGGCCGAAGCCTATCAACTCCTGAAAGACCTGGCCCGTGACCCCAAGACCGGCGTTCAGCGTTCCGACCTGCTGCGGTATGCCCTCGAGTTCGAACTCGCCGAGGCCAGGACTCACGGCCACCCCATCTCGCTGGCCGTCTTCGACATCGACCATTTCAAAAAGATTAATGACGAACTCGGTCACCTCGGGGCCGACGAGGTATTGCGTCAAGTCGCGGCTACGATCAGGCAGGCGATTCGTCTCAGCGATGATCTGTGGGAAGTAGTTGCTGATGAGGCGGTTGTTCGTTGGGGTGGGGAGGAGTTTGTGGTCATCTTCGCGCGGACAGATGTGGCGGCGGCCAGCGTGGCGGCCGAAAGAATCCGCCAACGGATTCGGCAACTGCCGAAAGTACGACCCAGCGGCCGATTAGTCACAGTCAGTGGTGGGTTGACGTCAGTCTCGCCTGGCTCGATCATGACCTGGCAGCAGCTCTTGGCCGCGGCCGATGCCGAGCTCAACCGGGCCAAGGCAGCCGGCCGGGACCGTATTTGCCTCACCTCACCCACGCCAGCGGTTTACTAGTAGCCCAAAAAGAGGTAGAGTTATTGACCAGGTTGATTCGCCTGCCCAACCATTACTTCTTATGGCTAGAGGCCGAACAAAAAAGGTTTTCCGTAGCGCCAAGGATGGACGTTTCGTCAGCCGGCGCTATGTCGAGAAGCACGCCAGCACGACGGTGACCGAACACGTCCGGCGCGGCCGACGCCCGAGTCGAACACTCTAACCCCGGATTCCCGGCGGCCATGAACGCCAAGGATATTTTGGCCCATGGCCACCGCGATGTCTATCAGGCGCTTGACGGCCTGACCATGGAAGATTGGCAGCGGGCGGGAGTGACCGGCCGCTGGTCACTCAAAGATATGGCCGCTCACTTGGCCTCGTACGAACTGTTCCTCGAGGATGCTTTGAAGTTTGTTTTGGGACGCGAGCCGCGACCAACACTCGAGGCCATGATTAGTGATCGAGTTGGTTTTGACAATCAACAAGTGGCTAACCGCCAGGCCCTTTCGGCGGCCGAGATTCTGACGGAATATGGACAGGCTCACCAGCGCGTCGCGGGGCTAGTTGAGGAATTAGGATCGGAGCGACTGCGACAAGTCGGGACCATTCCTTGGTACGGCCCGGAGTATTCGCTCGACGACTTTATCGTCTACGCTAACTATGGCCATAAGCGCGAGCACGTAATAGACATCACCACCTTTCGACGAACCGCACATCTTGATCGCCGACCGTAGTGTTTGGTCGCCCGTCTCGGCGTCAAAGTAGACTTGGTAAGGCGCGGAGGTCAAGCCAGCCAGCGTTGGTGTTGGTTTGATTATTAGCCGACGAACGCCGCTGTATTTGATGTGACGTGGAGATTGAAAAGAAGGGGCAATCTTCACGACCCAAGAAATGGTGTAGGTTGACAGCGGGCCTCGATTATAGTACGCTGTTTGAGCCTCTTTCCAGACCACTAGATGATCGCTCCGGTGCGCGTCAGCGCGATCGGGGAGGAAAGTCCGAACACCATGCCGACCGCGCAAGCGCGTCGGGATAAGCAGAGAGTCGCTAACAGCGACCGGGAGTAATCCCGACCCCCGGTGAGCGGGGCGTCGGGGCCAAGCCCAGGGATCCCGCTATATAGCGGGACGAAGAGTGCAACAGAAACATACCGCTCCTTCCATGCCATCGCTTGATTCATTCAGGCACTTCTCGCGAGTCGACACTGGCCAGTCTTCTGGTTCATAAATGAACCGGGGGATCGCAGCGCGGCTTCGCCGGCGTGGAAAGAGTAAGGGTGAAATCGTGTCCCGCATACCGCGGGATCCCGCCGAAAGGCGGTGACGGTCAGAGCGCACGGCGGTCCGGCGTGAGCCGGACGGCGGGCAAACCCTCTCTGGTGCAAGATCGTATAGGTTCCGCCTGACAGCGGGACGGGTAGATCGCTAGAGGGTGTCAGCAATGGCACTCCAAGAGAGATGATCATCTCCCGCACCTTTCTGAGCAACGGCCACACGTCAACCATCACCATCAGGTGTTGAGCTCAGAAAGGTGCGGGAACAGAATTCGGCTTACCGGTGGTCTGGTCGAGAGGTACGTAGACGGTCATGAAACGCACTGATCTCTTCTTGGCGGCTTTGTTGGTGCCGCTCGATTATCTGGTCCTGGTCTTGGCCGGCTGGGCGGCGTATGCCTTGCGGTTCGACCAGGTTGCGCAACTCCTGCCGGTCGCGACCCCGCTACCATTCGCTGGCTATATTCGGACCGTGCTCGTCGTCGCGCTCGGCTGGATTGTGGTCTTGGCTGCTGCCGGCGTCTACGCCACTCGTCAACGTCGTGTCACGGGTGAGCTGGGCCGCATTTTCTTGGGTGCCTCGACCGGGGTGCTGATGATTATCGTCTTCATTTTTTTCCGACGGGAGTTTTTTACCTCGCGCTTCATTATTCTGGCCGGCTGGGTGTTGTCGATTCTTTTTCTGTGGGCCAGCCACCTGCTGGTGCGGGGGGTGCAACGGCTAATGCTCACTCGCGGCGTCGGCGTTCGGCAAGCAGTGATTGTCGGTAACGACGCCACCACGAACCACCTCCTGTCGACCTTTCACAGCCGACCAGAACTAGGCGTGCGGGTTCTCCGGCACTACCCCCAGGTTGATCCATCCGCGCTGGCCGAACTGGGAACGCTCATCCAACAGCAGACGGTCGATGAAGTCATCCAGGCGGAAGCCGGTCTGAGTCGGGCCCAAGCGCTGGAGTTGCTTGACCACTGTCTGGAATCTAATGTCAGTTTCCGCTACGCGGCCGACGTGCTGGATACCCAGGTGGCCCGGGTGGACATGGATTACGTCGCCGGCGTGCCGATCATGGAATTGAAGCGAACGCCACTCGATGGGTGGGGTCGGATTTTGAAACGGACCTTCGATCTCGTCGGATCCACCCTGGGCCTGATCGTCTGCGCCGTACCCGGCGCCATCGTGGCCGGGCTGATCAAACTCGACTCAGCCGGTCCGGTGTTTGTCCGTCTGGAACGGGTGGGGGAAGGTCAGAAGCGTTTTCGGCTGTGGAAGTTTCGCTCGATGATTCGTGACGCCGAAGCGCTGAAACCTCAGTTGATGGATCGTAATGAGCGGGCCGACGGCCCCTTGTTTAAGATTAAAGATGACCCGCGGATTACCCGCCTAGGGAAATTCCTTCGTCGGACCAGCATCGACGAGCTACCACAACTGATCAACGTTGTCCGCGGCCAGATGAGCTTGGTTGGTCCGCGTCCCCATGAGCCGGCCGAAGTGGCCCGTTACGAAAAACACCACAAGAAGCTCTTGACCATCAAACCGGGGATTACCGGGATGGCTCAGATATCTGGGCGTTCGAATCTGAGTTTCGATGACGAAGCCCACCTCGATACCTATTATATAGAACACTGGTCGTTCGGTCTCGATGCCCAGATCCTGCTGCGGACTCCGGCGGCCGTCCTCAGCACTAAGTCTGCCGCCTGATGAACGTCGCCCTCGTGCATGAGCATTTGGCCCAAGATGGGGGCGCCGAGCGCGTGGCCCAAGTCCTGATGGATATGTTCCCGCAGGCGCCACTGTTTACATTGGTCTACAACCCGCGGCGGGCGAATCCCGCCTTCCGTGATCGCGACATTCGGACCTCCTTCATTCAACGTCTGCCTGGCGGCGTGCGCTACTACCAGTGGTTTGTGACTTTGATGCCGAACGCGGTGGAGCGCTATGACCTGCGCGGTTTTGATCTGGTGATTTCCAGCGCCTCGGCCTTCGCCAAAGGGGTCATTACCGATCCGCGCGCGCTCCATCTCTGTTACCTCCACAGCCCCACCCGCTATTTGTGGAGCGATACCCACCAATACGTCGACGAATTGCCGTACCCCCGCTGGATTCGCGCCCTCATTCCGTTGTCGCTGACCCGGCTGCGGATGTGGGATCGTTTGGCCGCCGACCGTGTCGACCACTTCGTGGCTAATAGCCGTGCGGTCCAGCAGCGGATTAAGAAATACTACCGTCGTGATAGCGCGGTCATCTATCCGCCGGTTGATCTTCAACGCTTCACTCTCCACCAGGGGGGAGGGGACTACTATTTAACTGGCGGCCGGCTGGTGCCGTACAAGCGCTTTGACTTGGCCATCCAGGCGTTCAACAAGCTGGGGTTACCGCTGAAAATCTTCGGCGTCGGTCCGGCCATGACCCAGTTGCAGACCATGGCCAAGAAGAACATCGATTTTCTGGGCCGGGTTCCTGACCAGGATCTCAATGAGCTCTATGGCCGGGCCGCCGCTTTTCTGTATCCCCAGGAAGAAGACTTCGGGATTACCGCCGTCGAGGCCATGGCCACTGGACGCCCGGTTATCGCTTACGCCGCCGGGGGGGCTCTTGAGTCGGTCAAAGCCGGCCAAACCGGCGTCTTCTTTCAGGAACAAGAGTGGGAAGCCTTGGCCGATACGGTCATCCGGTTTCAGCGTCAACGGTTTGACCCGCATCAGATTCGCCGGTGGGCGCTCGGTTTCGGCGTCGACCGTTTTCGCCAGGAGCTGCGACGGTTCGTTGATCAGACTTGGCAAACTCACCAAGCTCAGCTACCATAAGCGACAGTCATGGAACTGCGTGAATATCTTCAGCTCTATTGGCGTCAGCGCTGGCTGATCATAACCATCGTGGGCGTGGCCACGGTGACGGCCTTCGCGGTCGCCGCAGGTCGACCGACACGCTTTGCCGTCTCACAGTCGTTCGCCGTCAACCGGGTCAGGCCGGAACCAACGCCGGATTACCAGTATGATGGCTACTACGCCTTGCAGGCGGCTGACCTCTTTTCGCAGACCGTGGTCAGTTGGTTCTTGACGCCGTCCATGTTGAACGAAATATATGCCCGGGCGAAGGTGAATCCCGAAATTCAATCGTTAGCCACGTTGCCTTCCCGTTTCCGCGTCAAGCGTTATTCGGCCCAGAATATCGTCGTCCGCTTCTCCGAGCGGACCAGGCGCCGAGCGGAACAGGTAGCCGCGGCCATGCCGCCGCTGTTACAAGAGCGCACGCATCAGTTAAACCAGGATCCGAAGGGGCAGCCGCTGTTTGAGATTGTAGATAGTGACCCGGTCATCGCTCCCGACCGGGTAAACCTGTGGTTGGTGGCCGCGCTGGCCTTGATCACCAGCTTGGTTCTCGGTTTACTGCTGGTCACCGGACAACACTACCTTCGTTTCCCAGCGTCCTGATGCGCATTGGGATCGATGCTCGGTTCTTTGGGCCGCTCGAGACGGGGATCGGACGCTATGTAGAGCGACTGATTCACCACCTCGAGGCCATTGACCACCGGAACGAGTACATCGTTTTTCTCCGGGCCGAGGCTTGGGACCGCTGGCGGCCACAACAACCGAACTGGCGGAAAGTTCTGGCTGACTATCGATGGTATACGTTCAAGGAACAACTGTTCTTACCGTCCCTCTACTACCGGGCCGGTCTTGATCTTCTTCACGTCCCCCACTTCAATGTCCCGATTCTGTATCGCCGACCCTTTGTCGTCACCATCCACGATCTGATCCTCGATCAGTTTCGCACCGAACGTGCGACCACGCTTGAACCGATTGTTTTTCGCGCCAAGTTCGCGGCCTACCGGCTCGTCTTGCGCCAAGCCGTCCGGAAAGCGCGGAAAATTATTACTGTTTCCGAACACAGTCGGCAGGAGCTGAGACGTCGTTTTGCTTTGCCGGCGGACCGGATAGTAGTGACCTACGAAGGAGTTGACCAACTGCCGTCGCCAGTGCTGGTCACCGATTTGGCGCGCCGCGGGGTAAAACGCCCGTTCCTTCTCCATGTCGGGAACTCTTACCCGCACAAGAATCTCGAACGACTATTGGCGGCCTGGCAACAGGTCAGCAGCGAGATCGAGGGCCAACTCGTGCTCGTAGGGAAGGAGGATTACTTCTCCCGCCGCCTACGAGACTGGGCTGAGCAGCAGGGGATCAACCGTGTCTGCTGGTTCGGATTCGCTTCCGATGCCGAACTGAGCGCGCTCTACCGGTACGCCCAGGCCTATATCTTCCCCTCGTTGTCCGAGGGTTTCGGTTTACCTGGGTTGGAGGCTATGGCCGCCGGCATCCCAGTCTATGCGGCCAACGCCTCCTGTCTGCCAGAGGTCTTTGGCCCGGCGGCGGCGTATTTCGATCCGCTGCAGGTGGCGGACATTGCCGACTCGATCCGCCGGGCCTTTCGTGATAAGCTAGAGCAGCAGCGTTTGATCAAGTCCGGCCATGAACGGTTACGGTATTTCTCCTGGTCCACCCTGGCTCGTCAGACGCTGACTGTCTATGAGCAGCTCGCCAAACGTTCACCCGCCCGTTCCTGATCACAACGTTCTCGATCTACGCCAGATCGTGGCGGAACGTCAGGTGGAAGCGGCCGAAAACCGGCGCCGTCTTCCGCGTCCGGACTTAGGTCGCCACTTCCGTCGGCGGCCGGCGGCCGCCTGGCATATGCCAGCCGCCGCCCGCGACTGGGGGTCAATCCGTCGGCAGAGTTTCTTTTTTCTGGTGGTTGGGTTGGTGGTTATCATCCCGGCCGTAGCGATTGTCGGCGTCGCGCGGTTCGCTCAGGCCGCCGGACAGGTGGCCACCCGGGGACAGCAGGCGGCGTCAGAACTTCAGGCTGGCCTGATGGCGTGGCGCGAGTATCAAGTCGCTACGGCGCGGCAGCATTTTGCCGAGGCCGAACGCTTGTTTGGGCGAATCGAGCCGGACCTCCAAGGACCGTTGGGGTTGCCACCGTCAATGGTCGAGTTCCTACCCGGCCTCGGGAATCGATATCGGACGGCTCGTTCCCTAGCGCAGGCTGGCCAGTCGTTAGCCCAGGCCGGGCAACGAGCGACTACAGCCCTGGCATCGGCCCCCCGCCCGCACTCCAACGCCCCGCGTGACGTGATTCAGGGATGGGAGGGATCCTTAGGGTTTTTGACGCCCATTTTCAGCGCGCCGGCCACATTAACTGCGGTGGTGAACGATCTGGCCGTGGCCGAACGGGCTCTTCGATCGGTCGATCCAGATGTCCTGCCAGCCGACTACGCCAGAATGGTGCGCTGGTGGCAGCTGGTCGAGCAGTCATTCTTCCCTGACGGCCGAGCGGTCGAGCAGGTTGGTCGATTATTGACCGGCTTGTTTGCCCAGCACCAAGCCCAAGAGTATTTGGTCGTGTTTCAGAATGATGATGAGTTGCGGCCCAGCGGAGGGTTTGCCGGTACTTTTGTGCTCGTCAAGTTTGACCGTGGCCGGATGAGGATTGTCGATGCGCCAGCGACCGGCCCGTTTGACTTGACGGCGACGACGCCGCATACCACGCGGCCACCAGAACCGCTGCTGGCGGTGGCGCCGTACTGGGCATTCCATGACGCCAACTGGTTTCTTGACTGGCCGACATCAGCCTCGTTCATGCTTGATTTCTACGAGCAGGCCCGCGGTTTTCGACCGGACGGTGTAATCGCGCTCAGCCCGGCCGTGGTCGAGGATTTACTACGCCTGACCGGACCGCTCCGCCCACCGGGGTATGACGTGGCCGTGACCGCCGACAACTTCGTCCGCGCGACGGAACAGCAAGTCGAATTAAAATTCGATCGAGCGCTCAATAACCCGAAGCAGTTCATTCTCGATCTTATTCCCGTCCTGCTGCAGTCCGTTGGCTCACTGCCCACGGCCGAGGCACTGGAGGCCGTGGTGACGATCTTGTCTCACGCCGCTCAGGCCAATATCATGCTGGCCAGCGAGGATCCTGACTTCGGACAGACGGTGGCCGAACTAGGGTGGAATGGTGCCGTTATCCAGACCGACGGTGATTATCTGTCCGTGGTTGATAGTAATCTGGGCGGCGGGAAGACAGATCGTGTAGTGACCGAAAACGTTGATATTGCCGTCACCCTCGATAGCGGTCTGCTTCGCCACACGGTTAAGGTGACCCGTGTCCATGGCGGCCAAGCCGACGATCCGCTCGGGTTCCAACCAAACCACGACTTCCTGCGAATCTATGTTCCGGCCTCAGCCCAGCTGGGGTCGATCACTGGCGCCTCGACGCCGCCAGCGGGTTTTTTCCAAACCGCGTCTCCTGGCACCACCCCATCGTCGAAACTTCAGCGGGCTGAAGGTCAAGTCCTGGTCGATTCGACCAACCATTTCCGTTTCAGTGCCGAAAACGGCAAGCGCGTTTTCGGCGCCTGGAGCTTGCTGCCGCCCGGCCAGCAACAAACGATCACCTTTACCTATACCGTGCCCTTCGATCAGATCACTGATCACGGGTTATGGAATATGATCTGGCAAAAACAACCAGGAACGGTCGAACGCCGATGGACTTTATCGTTCGATCCGGGGTCGCGCAAGGTTCGAGAATTCGCGCCCCTCGCTTCAAGCCAGCGAGATGGGCGCCAGGCTGTTTGGGTGACAACATCCGAGCGTTCCCGCCAATTCCAGGTTGTCCTGAAATAGAAAAAGGCTAAGGTTAGCGGATAAACGGCGTTTTAGGCCAGGTACCCCTTGACAAAATTCAAGGGCTGCTCTATAGTGGCCTGTTACGCTTGAATTGGGCTGAAGGAAGAGGAGATCCGGCAGCGCCTTACAACCAAGCATCAGCGTCGTTGAGGAGCGACATTTACTAACCATTGCCACCGAAGGGTGGGGTGCGTTGGCGACTAACCCTGAACTAGATTCAGGTGCTCATCGGTCCTCAACGCGCCCCACCCTTTTTGTTGATGTCCTTCCCCTTAACTCAAGGGGCAGGGAGGAAGGCCCGATGGCAAAGCGCATCGGGACGACAGAAAGGGGTTGATTCCCCCAGCCGAGTATCCATTTCGACGGGACAGGCTCTGCGGCCAGTGGCCGTGTGTCATTGGTCGCAGAAACCTGTCCCTTCGAGAGAGGGGAGGAATAAGGAGGGGAGAGCACTGGCGTTCTGATCACGCTTGAAGCGGCTCAGGATCCAGCCGTCCTAACATCGTAGCCAAGGGGGTGCAAACTCCCAAAGCCACGCCAAAGGACATTTGGGCGGTTCGTTGACTTCGGTCGACATAAGCCGCCTCCAGCTCGCCTCCTGATTCGTTCCCTCGAGGCACCATCCCTGAACAAGGAGGTGAACGCCGTGACCGGATTTATGTAACGCCCTTTCGACCGAGCTGAATAGCGGAGGAAGTGAACGGGCACTTCCTCGCACCTGGGGCGTCCAGTATTCGTGCTGCGACGCCCCCTCCCTCGAGCGTCTCGTGTCCCTCCACACGGGGCGCTCAAGGGAGCATCGAGATCCAGATCTTACCCTCGCTCGAGCACTCAGCCCCCACAAACATCCCCCTTTCTAATCTTGGAGGGAATCTGAGTGCTCAAGTGAGGTAAAGAACAAGGAACTGGATCGTACATTCCATCCGCTCTAGGCGGAGAAAGAGATCGAATGCGTCCGATTCGTTGGACTGGCCTGGCCGTCATTGTGGCCACCGTTTCCGGCTGCTTCTACCTGTGGTACACCGCGCTTCAAGGGGCGTTCGCCCCGGCGCATCTAGCCTCGGCCAAGGACCTCAACATGGCGGCGGCCGCCTTCTTCGGCCTCGTCGGTCTGGTCTTCGGCGGTCTGACTTACCCGCTGATGCAGTCGAGCCGACCGATCAAACTCCTCGGCACGATCCTGGCCTATGTGGCGTCGGCCATCATCGCCGTCGGCGGCGAGCAGGTTCGCATGGACCTCATGCCGTGGCAGTTCTACCTCATCGGCACGGCCTTTTGGCTCTTTTGTCTGAGTCTCTGCGCCATGGACGTTCGGTCTCCCGAACAGGCCGGCTAGCCGCTAGGCATTGCACCACCGCTCACCCGGTGTCACACACGGTGAGAGGAGGATGGCAACATCTTCCTACTCTCACTCGAGCATTCGGTACGGAAGTATGGAATGTTCGAGCGAGGAGTCGGCCGCACCTATCAAGGAGGTACAGCCATGAGCATCATCTCGCGGCGGTACATCAACGATCTGACCGGCCAACCGGTCGAACTGGAGTATGAGGTCGAAAACAGCTTGTATCACCTGCGCTACCAGCCAGGGATCAGCCTCTACGACCTCGTTCCAGCCACGCGGGAGGAGTTTCCCCTCCACAACTCCTCCCCTCACTCGGGCGCTTCCATCAAGCATGGGGCGCCCAAGTGAGAGAAGCACCTTCGATCTTTGTCACCATCCACCTACCACCACCCCTGCCGTCAGAACGGAGTGACAGCAATGCAGGTACTATTCAGTCGTCTACGCCGGACGATCACAACCCAGCTTTCTAGGTTTGGCATGATCGAACCAGAAACTGTGGCCAGGCCGGATCAAGACAGTTCGTCTGCTGTCCCAGGAGAAGTGACGATGACCAAGGCCGAAGCCGAGGACTTCGTCAACCGCTTCATTGCCGGTCAGCAGTTCGATCTGGATACCCTCGTCACGGCCTGCCGTACGATCGGCCAGGAGATCCGTGACGTCATCTGGAGTCGCAACCAGACTCTCGAAGATACAGACGAGGCGTCTGGGTCGACTGCGACCGACTAACTGCAAAGGAGCTAAACATGCCGAAACGGTTGAAACTGTTGGTCACCGCTGTGGTCTTCGTCGCTGGGGGCTTCGTCTCGGCCGGGATCAGCTTCCTCTGTCGGCCGGACTACTTCCGGCAGCAGACGGCGCTCCTGGCCAACGGCCTGCAGCAGGCCACAGCCGCTCTCCTCGAGTGGCTGCACAACACCGCCGTTGTCGTGGTAAACGCCGTCCGCGACTTCGGAGCGCCAAGCTTCCTGATCATCTCCGGCGTGCTCTTCGTCAGCGGGATCATGATGCTCATCCTGGTGTTCATCCCTTCGCGGGGTCGGACCAGAACGCGAGACATCCACCCCCGTCCGGAGAGGGAGCTGGCGGCCGAACGAGAAGCCGACTGAGCCACCGTGGCTACGGCCACCCCGCCGGTCGGGCAGACCGGAACTGGAGGGAACTATGGGTCCTCGCGAAGCGTTGATTGCCTTGGCCAAGTCGGCCGAACGCGGCGGGGTCGTCGACGCGCAGGCGCTCACCACGGCCCAGGCCGCTGGCTACCGGATCTCCGAGTTCTGTCGGTGCCGGGGCGCGGACTGCAAGTGCCGACAGCCGAAGGAGAAGGCGGACGAGCCAAGGGTGGAGAAGTAGTTCCTGGGCGGTGCCCGAGTTCAACTCGGACCCGCACCGCCCTCCCCCGGTGAGCTTAACGATGCGTTGAGACCACCGGCCGGAAGATCCGGTCGTACCGTACAAACCATTACCCCATTCCGCCCAAGTCGGGCAGGAGGAATCTCATGAGTTCTGTGTCGCTGTCGGAGCGGATCGTTTCCCTCAAGGCCAGGATGGAGGAGGCGGAGCGCAATCTTCGGCTCCTGGCCGAGGCAGCCGATCGCGCCCAGCAGGACATCGAATCCTGCCCGGGCGAGACGCCAGCCGAACAGAACCAGCTGCAGCAGCTCGGACAGCATCTGAAGGGAATGGCTCTCCAGATCGGCTGGTGGAGAGAGGCTCGGGACCGCGCCTTCCGCCAGCTTTTCGAGGCTGAGGGTATGCTGGCTCGCCAACAGAGGCAGGAGCAGCTCCGGACGGAAGCGGCCGAGGCCTACACTGCTACCATTGCTGCCTTGAACGGCAATGGCAAAGCGGCGGTCCACGACCACCGCAAGAATCCGAAGCAAGTCGGCCGCAGTGTGGCCGACTACCGTCTGCGCTCCGCCTTCGACCGTCCTGGCGAGCGGATCGACAAGCCGGGATCCGGCCGGAGGAGAGGCCACGGTCACCAGCGCGTAGCCTAACCCTGGCGAAGCCAGGCGTGAGTAAGGGGTGATATGTCTTCCTGAAACGCCCTTTGGACAAAATCCCGCAACTAAGGTTGCGGTCCAATCCCGCTAGGGATTGTGAAGCATAGAGAGGGGAGCGTGGTTCTGTACCGCACTCCCCCTCTGACTTGAATGATTGATCAACGATCGATCGTTCAAGTCAGAACGTACTTTTACAACAGCGAGACACCACCGACAAGGAGGGGAGAGCACCGGACTAGCGGACAGCCAGCATGGACGCTGTCCGGCCGTGCCGGATCCATAGGCTTGAGGGTTGCTACTCTTCGGCCCCATGGTCTTGGCGCATCAATGGCGACGACCCCGCTTCACCACGTAAAACGTGGCTTCGCGGAAGGCAACGCCATACGCTCACCTCCTGTTCGGTGGTGTTCAGAAGAGGCTTTACCATGAAGCAGCAATTTAGCCCCGTGATTTCATACGGGGTCGGATCGCCGCTTCATGGTGGAGCGGCGCAATCAAGGAGGGAGACTTGAAGCTCATCACCGTCGTTTTCCTGCTCATGGCCTTGGCCGTTCCGGTTCTGGCCCAGGGGCCGGAGTCGAGTGCGTCGGCGGCCCTGGTCGAGGATCAGGGCCAGCCCGCGACCGCCGTGGTGGTCGGGCCGCAGGGTCCGCGCGGCGAGCGGGGGCCGAGAGGACCGCAGGGTCAACAGGGCGTCCAGGGGCCGGTCGGGACGTTCTCGCCGGAGCAGTCGAGTCAGTTGGTCATCGCCTACGACCGGGGCAATATGTCTCTGGTCTGGGTGGCGATCGTGACCCTGCTGGTGGTGGTCGGGATGCCGATCATCTTCTGGCAGCTCGGCGCCGCGCGGACCGAAGCCCGGAATGCGTTCCACGTCGCGATGGCCCATCACCATGCGTCGGTCGCGATAGCCGGAGTCGGCCCGGCCACGGCCGGCACCGATCTATTCGCGAGCGCCACATTCACCGCCGCGGTGCGGGACACGGCCCGCGCCGTGGTCCGGGAAGAAGGCCAGGTGCCAGGGCGCGTGGTCATCATCCGGGATCGTGTTCCGGCTCCGGCGGCCGAGACCACGCCGGGTGCCCCTGGCGCTGCCGCCCCGCCGGTCACCACCGTCTAGGTCTCGTTCCTCCCCTCGCATTTCAGGCTCCGACTCTATTGAGTCGGAGCCCCCACCAAAGCACAGTTCTGATGAAGTGTATTTTGGTGGAGTAGCTAGTCGCTCCTTTCAGCGAGACCGAACCGTTGTGCTGCCCGATCAAGCAACGGAACTTTCCTGGTCGTCATCACGCCCGGTCCCGGTGCGCCGTCCCTCCACGGCGTCGCCAGGGCCAGGTGGTGGCGGCCAGGGAGGTTGGAGGGTCTTGACGAGCGACGGAACTCATGCGACTACTGTAGGAAGAGTTCAGTTGCAGTTCCGGCTGAATCAGTGATGTCCGCGCGCTGTAGGACCCAATGTCACACCGCAAGGTGTTCTCCTCCGTTGGATACCGCAGAGCGTTGACCGCTCCTGGTTCAGCCAGAAGTGCCTATCGGCTGGCGGGGTAACCCAAACCGTGGGTCGTTTTTGTATTTGCGGCTTGTCAGGCGGACCAAAAAGTGGTAAACTGCGTGCGGTTGTTGTATGTGGCGGAAATTGCTGGAGACAATCCAGACCACAATTCTGGGCGGCGCGGTCCTGGTGGGAGTCACCGGGATCTTAAGTAAACTCTTTGGTCTGATCCGGCAGCGCCTGATCGCCTCGACCTTCGGCGCCGAGGGGGCGGACCCGATCTACGCGGCCTTTGCTATCCCCGATTTCATCTACGGAACGCTGATCCTCGGCTCGCTGCTGACGTCGTTCATGCCGGTGTTCATCGCCTACCGGCAGCGCGACCAGGCTGAGGCCTGGCGCATCTCCCGCTCGATCCTCAACATCCTAATGATCGTCTTTTTTTCTTTAGGCTTAATTCTGCTCGTGGCCGCTGAGCCGCTCGTCAAACTCCTGGTCGGTCACAAGTTCGGCTTGGCGGCCCAACACACGGCGATCGTCCTGACCCGGATCATGTCAATGAACATGCTCCTCTTTTCGATTAGCAATGTTTTTGCTGGCGTTCTACACTCGTTCCGCCATTTCGTCGCCGTGTCGCTGGCGCCGATCTTCAATAACCTCGGGATCATCGCCGGCCTCCTGTGGTTCGTGCCGGTGCTCGGTCCGGCTGGGGTGGCCTGGGGGGCGGTCGGGGGGGCATTCCTCCACACCACCATCCACGCCGCGGCGGCCTGGCGGGTTGGCTGGCGTCCGGGTCGAGGGGCTGGTTGGCGACACCCCGGCGTCCGACAGATCGGACAGCTCCTGGTGCCGCGAACAGTCGGTCAATCCGTCACCCAGCTCAATCAGTTGGCGACTATTCCCATCGCCACTCGCCTCGGGCCGGCGAACCTATCGATTTTCCGTTGGGCCAACGACATCCAAGACTTCCCAGTCACGATCATGGGTTTGTCGATGGCCACCGTGGCATTCCCACGCTTCGTCGAACTGCTCAGTCAGGGGCGCCGCGAAGAATTCGTGCAGCAGTTCTCAACCATTGTCCGAAACATCCTGTTTGTCATTATCCCCGTGACTGTGTTATTTTTGCAGTTGCGGGCCCAGTTCGTTCGGGTCATCATCGGAGCGGGCCAGGTCAGCTGGCCGGAAACGATCGCCACCGCCCAGACACTCGGCTTTTTTGCCCTCTCCTTCTTTGCTCAATCTTTGATACCCGTGCTGGCCCGCTCGTTCTATGCCATGCAGGATACCAAAACGCCGATGCGGTACACTATCGCCGCGGTTAGTATTGCCATTCTCGGATCGGTCGTCCTCAGCCCGATCATGGGTGTTCAGGGACTGGCCCTGGCATACTCGGTCTCGAGCGTGCTGAACGCCGGACTGTTGGCGCTGACACTCCACCGGCGGATTGGTCATCTCGATGACGATCGGATTATCCAGTCGGTCATCAAGATCCTCGGCGTCACCATCCTGATGGCTCTGACGGTTCAAGCGACTAAGTATTTCTTGGTCAGTTTCGGGCTCGACCTGACGCGTGCGGTCGGCGTGCTAGCGCAGGCGGTGGTGGCCGGGGCCGTCGGGTTAATTTCCTATGCTATTTTTGCCAGCCTCTTCCGACTGTCTGAGGCTTCGCTCCTGACCTCCGTCTGGCAGCAACTCCGTGACCGGGTGTGGCGGAACGGTTTGACCCGTTCGTCATGACCAGCCTGGGGAAAATCAGAAATTTTTGTATCATCGCTCACATCGATCACGGCAAATCGACTTTGGCCGACCGATTTCTCGAGCGTACTGACACTGTGCCCCGTCGGGCCATGCGCGATCAGTACCTCGACCAAATGGATATTGAGCGGGAGCGGGGGATTACGGTCAAGTTGGCCCCGGTCCGGATGGACTGGCGCGGATACCAGCTGAATCTGATTGATACTCCCGGCCACGTCGATTTCGCTTATGAAGTGTCGCGCTCCTTGGCTTCGGTTGAGGGAGCGGTTTTGGTCGTCGATGCAAGTCAGGGTCTCCAGGCGCAAACGCTGGCCAATCTTGAGGCCGCTCGTCGGGCCGGACTGGCCATTATCCCGGTGGTCAATAAGATCGACCTGCCAAACGCCGATCTGCCCCGGGTCAAAACAGAGTTGGCCCAGTTATTACAAATCGATCAACGATCGATTATTGCCGCTTCGGCCAAGCAGGGCCACGGCATCGAGGCGATCCTGGAGCGCATCATCACTGATGTTCCGCCGCCAGCCGGCCGACCAGAGCAACCGCTGCGGGCTCGGATTTTTGATTCGACCTTCGATCCGTACCAGGGGGTAGTGGCCTACGTGCGGGTTGTTGATGGGCGGATCGCACCGTCGATGAACATTCAATTCCTCGGTCGCCAAGCCACTTCCACCGTCCAGGCGGTCGGCCAGTTTCATCCGCAACTGGTACCAACATCAACGTTAACGGCTGGGGAAATTGGTTACGTCGTGACCGGCTTAAAAACGGTCGTCGAGGCGCGGGTCGGCGACACCATCGCCCCGGCTGGGATCCGGCTCGATCCCTTGACTGGCTACCAGCCAGTGACACCCATGGTCTTCGCTGGGCTCTTCCCGGCCGATGGCCACGACCTACCCCGTCTGCGCCAAGGGCTGGAGAAATTGAGACTCAATGATGCGGCCATTACCTTTGAACCGGAACACTCACCCGCGCTCGGGGCTGGATTCCGTGGCGGGTTCTTGGGCCTGCTCCATCTAGACATAGTCCGTGAACGCCTGGCCCGCGAGTATCAGGTACCCATCACGATCACCACACCCTCGGTCGCCTACCACGTCTGGACCCGCGGGGCCCAGCACCCCCTCATTATCCGCGGCCCACTCGAGCTGCCTGATGCGGCCACCATCGAGCAGATTGAGGAACCAGTGGTCAAGCTCGATGTCCTCACTCCTAGTCAGTTCATTGGCCCAGTGCTCGAAACCGTCCGGCCCTATCGTGGACAGTTTCTCAGCCTGGGTTACTTGACTCCCGACCGGGCGGTCCTCCATTTCTCCGTCCCGCTGGCATCGATCCTGGTGGATTTTTACGACCACATCAAGAGCGTCAGCGCCGGATACGCGACGGTGAGTTATGCCTTGTCCGGTTACCGGGCGGCCGAACTCGTACGACTCGATATCCTCATCGCCGGGCAGCGGTTTGAGGCTTTGTCAACCATGGTCTATCAGGATCAACAGTACCCCACCGGGCGGAAGGCAGTGGAGACGCTCAAAAGCCTCTTGCCGCGGCAGCTGTTCGAGGTTAAAATCCAAGCCGTGGTGGGCGGCACCATTGTGGCCGCGGCCACCGTCCCGGCTCGCCGCAAGGACGTGACCGCCAAACTGTATGGCGGTGACGTGACACGAAAACGGAAACTGTTGGCCAAACAAAAACGCGGTAAGCAGCGGTTGCGGGCGTTCGGGAAAGTTGACCTGCCGCCGTCAGCGTACTTGGCGGTGCTCAAACACTAGATCAGGAAGCCGAGAGCTGGACCAATGGTAAACATAATCATCCCGGCGATCATGATAATCGACAGCACGATCCACAGTCGCTCCAGATGACGTCGCTTCATAGGTATGCCCTGGCATAATTATCTTAGCAAACAACTGAAAGAGGGGGAAGAGCTAGTCCAACTCGTCCGTCCCTACGCCCTGACACTCGTCCCGCCATTGGTCGGCAGTGGCTTGTTGATGGTGGCCGATTTCTTTCTGCTCGCCTGGTGGTTCCAATGGCGGGGTTGGGGGGCGCTCGGTTTTGGGGTCGTCCTCGCCATCGCTGTCTGGTCCGGTCTGCGCGCACTCTATGTGTGGTCGCGGAATGTGTTGCTCATCACCAATCAACGGATCATCGATATCGACCAGCAAGGTTTTTTTCAACGGACCGTGGCTGAAGCCGCGTATGACAAAATTCAGGACGTTCGGTACGCTAGCCGCGGCTTGTGGCAGACGCTCTTCCGATTCGGCTCGATTGTGGTCCAGACTGCCGGCACGACCACCAACCTCGAGCTGTCCGGGGTGAAGGATCCAGTTACTATCCAGCAGTTGATCACTGATCTCCAGCGCCGCGCGGCGGCCGAACGATCAAGCGGTCAGCCATCGGCCGCTGAACTCGTTAAGACGATCATCGAGTGGCAACAAACCAGCCCAGACAGCAGCGGCCGCGCCGCACCGACTAGACCCATGACTGGCCGTCAGAGGAGTCGCCCCTAATGCGTCGCTCGCGGTGGCAACCTCCGGACCGACCGACGCTCAGTTGGTGGATGGTCGTGGTCAGCGGCAGCCTGGTGGTGCTCTTCACGGTGGCGATCATTCGCGAATCGGCGCGTTCTGATCAGGTCCGACAGCAAGTCCAACGCTTGCGCCAGCAAGTGACCGACGAAGAGCGTCGGCAAGAACAGCTGGCGGAACTGATCACCTATCTTCGGAGCCAAACGTACCAAGAGCGGGAGGCTCGGCTGAAGCTCGGTTTACGAAAGTCTGGTGAGCGGGTGATTGTCGTTCCGCCGGGGACGGTTAACGTGGATGCTGAGAAGACCAATGGCTTGCCGACGACCCCCAGGGGCAGCCGCTCGCCGGTGTCGACCGCCAGGCTGTGGTGGCAGTATTTCTTCGGTCGGTCGCCAAGCGTTCCCAATTCTTCATCTTCAACGTAAAATACATCCATGACCTTCCTCGATCAAATGAGAGCCGCCATGATCCACCGTTGGCGTCGAGTGCTGGTCAGTCTGGTGGTGGTGATTCTGCTGGGGGTGGCCGGGGTGGCCACGGGTGTCTACGGTCTTGACTGGCATGATCAGCTGGCCATTGGCGTGACACGGTACACCCCCCTCCCAGCGGCCACCGTCGGCTGGCGGGTTATCCCGATCCACACCTTCCTCGAAGAACGTCAGGCGATTGAGCACTACCGACAAGCTGTGCCGACCAGCTCGACCGACGGCGCCGCGGGTGTCGGCGCGGCTCGCGTCGATCAGGCGGCACTGGATAAGCTCGTCCGTCAGGCCGCTACCTTGGCCCTGCTCGAGCGCTGGGGGGTAACAGTTTCGACCTCTGACGTTGACCAAGCTTTCACCGCCCAAATCCTGCAAGCCGGCGATCGGGCACTCACCACCCGGACTATCGCCAAGCTATACGGATGGACGCTGGCCCAGTACAAAGCCCACGTCGTTCGGCTGGCCGTGGCCCGCGACAAGCTGCGTCAGCAACTGTCATTCGACGACCGCCTCAATCAGACCGCACGCCGCCAAGCGGAACGCGTGTTCGCCCTGGTCCAAGCCGGTCAGCAGTCATTCTCCGAGCTGGCCAAAACCTATAGCGAGGACGCCTATGCGCCGAATGGGGGTGACCTCGGCTTTATCAAACGTGGCGAGCAGGATGAAGCCATCGACGATGCGGCCTGGAGTTTGCCGGTCGGCCAGACCAGCGATCTGATCCATACGAAATTTGGCTGGCATATCATCAGCGTTTTGGGAGAACGTCAAGTCGAAGGCGAACGAGAAGTCCGGGTGGCGCAGATTTTTATTGCCGCCCCGTCAGTCGATGCCGCAATTACACGTTATCTCCAGGAGCGTCGAGTGTTCGTCTGGGTGCGGGGTTTACAATGGGACCGGGGGGCGGGACGAGTGACGAACTCTTGAAACGACTGATGACCCGCTGGGCTTGCTTCCTGCCTGCTCTCGTCTGGAGCCCGCGGTCGGGATCGAACCGACGACCTCTGCTTTACGAAAGCATTGCCCCGCCTGCCCTCGCCAAAAGCCCATGGTCGGAATCGAACCGACAACCTTTCCCTTACGAAGGGATTGCTCTACCAGTTGAGCTACATGGGCTCGGTCTTTGGCGGGCAGGTCTACCAACTGAGCTACGCGGGCTCAGGCCAGGGCGGGCGGGTCTACCAATGTATTTGTTTTGGTTAAAGGTGGGTGGCCAGTCGACGAACGTGCAATGCGTTTGGCTGACGGCGGTGGACTAGCATGGTGAGGACCTTGTGGAGCTGACAACTGAGGTTGGCTGGAAGCTTCAACGGCGATGAACACGGCTGCCAGCGACAAGATTAGCGCATGGATCGCCCGTCAGTCAACCGGGCTGTCTGCTGGGGCGCGACCGTTCTGGCTCCCGGCCGGACCGGTCGGGATTCTCATTATCCACGGCTACGGCGGTAGCATCGGCGATTACCGTGAACTGGCCCACGATCTTCGAGCTCGAGGGTACAGTATACTCGGCTTGACCGTGGCTGGGCATGGACGCGGTCCCACTACCTTGGCCGGTACCGACAGCGCCGATTGGCGGGCCTCGGTCTTTGCCGCGGCCCGACTACTGAAACAGCGTTGCCGTCAGATTGTGCTGCTGGGTTTCTCGTTTGGCGGCTCACTCGCGATTGACTACGCCATCCACGCTCCAGCACAGCTGTTGGCTGTGGTGACGGTGAATACGCCAGTCCGCTATCGCGGCGCGGTTTGGTTCCGACGGCTTGGCTTACGGTGGCTCCGGCTGTTTACCCCGTACTATCACAAACCAAACCTGACCACAGAGGATCGGCGCCGGATGCGGGAGATTGGGTCGCTCGACCGCTGGCCAATTGGTGGACTGCTGGAAACAGAGTGGTTCATCGCCACCTTTGTCTGGCCGGCCCTACCACGGCTTCGTGTGCCAACCTTGATCGTGAGCACCAAAGGTGACCCGTACGTAGCTACCCAGAGCGCGACCGTGCTGTCTGAGCGGATGACTAACTCGCCACACCAGCTGGTGGTCTTGTCGGCCAGTACTCACCGTCCGGTTCGCGACCCCGGACTCCGAGCCGAACTCGGGCGACGCATCGACCAGTTCGTGGGGCCGCTCCTTGTCAAGGACCGCTGAGCGTGGTATCTTGAAACACGCCCATGAGCGCGAAAACAAAGTTCAAGCCACTACTGACGAATACCAGCCGGCATTCTCTACCACTTGGGCAGGCACTTTGGGTTCACCCGGTTCGATTCCTAACGTCGGGTATTCAAAAAATGGTTTTGACATTTCATCGTGCCGGTGAAAACTCTTTGGAGCTGGTAGGGGGAATCGACCACTCGTCCCGCTCGAGGCGGGACTCGGGCCTGGGTCGGCGCTCTCCGGCCGCTGGCAGAAGTGCTCGGCCCGTTCGATTCCTTATGCAGCGAATACAAACACCGTCGGCTTCAGACGATCAGACTCGCGCGTTTTTGTCAGAGCGGGTAGGGGGAATCGTCCCTGGGCAGCGCCGACCCGCCACTGGCGGCTCGGCGGACGCTCTCCCGCCATTCGGCGGGATCGCTCCTGCCCTTCGATTCTTAAAGCAGAGTATACAAACGTTGGCCACAATTTTTCATCTGGGCGAAGGGAATGATTTGGAGCGGGTAGGGGGAATCGAACCCCCGACTCGACCTTGGGAAGGTCACGTTTTACCACTAAACCATACCCGCCCGCTGATCAGGAAACGCTTGCCACTATACCTTATCGGCCTGACCCTGACAAGCGTTTGGCTGCTCGGCTTTGGTGGCGTTGTCGAGGCCGCCGAGTCAACAACCCTACATTTCGATCCGTCGCTCATCCGCTGGGGTAAGACGTTGGCCTTGCCTAACGGGGCGCGGGCCGGGATCTTCCCCAATACGTTGCCGCGGCCAGCCGATGTCACCTGGGCGCGCTTTAGAGGGCCACTGCCGTCGTTGCCCGATCATCGAGCCCAGCTCGGAGCCGTTTATTCTTTGTCGATTCACGGCGTCGAGCACTTCACAGCCGACCAGCCGCGACCACTGGCCGTGGCTATACCGTTTGGGAGCAGCTACTGGATCCGTCAAGTCTGGGTGTACGATCTTGACCAGCAGCAGTGGTTCGCGCTCCCCACCAGCCTCGATCGCGACCACCGCTTTGGTCAAGCGACGACACGTGTACTTCGTGGTCTCTACGTCATCCTTGAAGATCGACAGCAACAGGAGGGTCTGGCCAGTTGGTACTGCCGACTGGCTTGTTCAAGCCGTTACCCGCGATTCCACGCGGCCTCAAACGATTGGCCGCTGGGGACGGTGGTTCGGGTCCGCAGCCTGGAAACTGGACGGACCGCTGACGTGACTGTCGTGTCCCGCTGGGGTCAACCGGTCGGTCGGATTATCGATCTCTCATGGTCCGCCTACGCCGCACTCGGCACCAGTAACGTGGGGGTGACGCGAGTGAATGTGGGGCCGCCACGAGCGGCCCAGGTCCTCGGCGCGGTGACGAGTTCGGTCCGGTCGAAAGCAGATGTCATGCCGCCACTGAAGGTCGTGGGTAATAACGGCTTGCCATTTCCAAGCATCGCCGCGCGACCGTTCGCAGTTTTTGACCAGATCTCTGGCCAACTCCTGGCTGGGCATCGGACCGCCGATCAAGTCCCAATCGCCAGTATTACCAAGCTGATGACCGCGGCGGTGTTTCTTGACCTCAAGCCATCTCTCCGGACCACGTTTACGTATCAGGCGACCGACGATACGCCCTTTGGCTACCTGCGCGTTTCCGCCGGTGAAACGATGCAGCTGCGCGATCTGTTCTACGCCATGCTCGTTGGTTCGGCCAACAACGCGGCCACCGCTTTGGCGCGCAGCACTGGTCTCAGCCGCGAGCAGTTCATCGAGCGGATGAATAACAAGGCTCAAGCCTGGGGTCTAAGCTTAACCCGGTTCGTGGATGTCACTGGCCTTGATCCGGGGAATGTCTCAACCGCCGAGGAAGTAGCCCGCTTGGCGGCCCAGGTTTTTCACGAATATGAGCCCATTCGCTATGTCACCACCCGCCGAGTGTATCACTTCCGAACTTTGAACACCGGCCTTAGTCACACCATTCCGACTACCGACTGGTTGCTCGGCCGTGGGCTGGTCGACCGTCAGCTCATTTTTACCGGCGGCAAGACCGGTTACCTCGACGAGGCCAAGTACACCTATGTCATCCGGACGGCCGACCGAACAACTGGCAGCCAGGTGGTGGTCGCGATCATGGGTTCAGCTTCTTCCCGTCAGCGCTTTGTCGATGCGGCGGCCGTTATCAACTGGGCCTTTCGCAACCACCGTTGGGAATCGTGACGAGTCCACCGTGGTCACCTTTCAACACGTTACAAAAATCTATCAAAAGAAGAACGTCGGCCTGGAGGACGTCTCGATCCATATTGAACCGGGTGAGTTTGTTTCCGTCGTCGGGCAGTCCGGATCGGGCAAAACGACGCTGGCCAAACTGATCATCGCCGAAGAGCGCGTCGATAAAGGCCGGATCATCATCGGCGGCTGGGACATTACGCATATCAAACACCACGAAGTGCCGACCCTCCGGCGCCAAATCGGCGTGGTCTTTCAAGATTTCAAGTTGTTGCCGAAGAAATCCCTATTCGAGAACGTCGCTTTTGCGCTCGAGGTGGCTGGTCAATCGACGCGGAGTATCCGGACCGTCGTTCCGCAACTGCTCAAGATCGTTGGTTTGGAGCAGAAGATAGATCGTTATCCGGATCAGGTGTCTGGCGGCGAGCAGCAGCGGGTCGTCATCGCCCGCGCCTTAGCTCACCGACCGAAATTATTGGTGGCTGATGAACCAACCGGCAACCTCGACACGATTAATGCCCAGGAAATCATCTCGCTGCTGAAAAAAATCAACGAGTTCGGCACCACCGTGGTCCTGGTCACCCACAACCGCGAAATCGTCAATATGCTGCGAAAGCGAGTTATTACCCTCGATCACGGCCACGTCATTGCTGATCAGCGATCGGGCAAATACCTCCTTTAATCAGTTGTCTGTTCGTCGCCGTTACCTCTGCCACATGACTCATCAGCTCCGGGGCGTCAATTCACTAGTCCTCTAGCCGCATGGTCACCCTCGGTCGAATGATCGTCTTCGGGGTTCAGACTTTCTGGCGGAACATTTGGTTATCGCTGGTGACTGTCTTGATCGTCACCCTGAATCTCTTTCTGATGAGCGTCGTTCTCGGCCTGAACGTGGTCGGGCAACAGACGTTAACGGCCGTCAAGGAACGAGTGAATTTGTCGGTCTACTTCACGGCCACCACCTCGGAGGACCGGGTCGAGACCGTCCGTCAGGAACTACTGGCCCGGCCGGAAGTAGAATCGGTAGACCTGATCAGTCGGGCCGAACGACTCGAACTGCTCCGCCGGTCGCAAGGACAATCGAACCTTATTAATGCTGCCATCGAAGCGCTCGGCGAAAACCCGCTCGGTGCTGGCCTGATCGTCACCGCCAAAACACTTGATGGTTACAACGCCATCGCCCGCTTCCTCCAGAGCGACCGGTACGAAACGATCATTGAAGATACTGGTCGCGAATTTGAAACGAATCAAACGGTTATTAACCGGTTGACGCTGATTGTCGGCCGCATCCAAGGCGCCTCGTTGTGGCTGACGCTGTTATTCGGCCTGATCGCGGTCTTGATGGTTTTTAACGCCATCCGGGTAACGATTTACGCCCACCGCGAGGAAATCGGCATCATGAAGCTGGTCGGCGCATCAGACGCCTTTGTCCGCGGTCCGTTTGTCGTCACCAGCCTCCTCTATGGGCTGCTGGCGAGCCTCTTCACGACGATTATTTTTGTGCCCATTCTGACTATCACCAACCCATTCTTCAGTCAGTTTTTCGCCGGTTACGACGTCAACATCCTTGGTTATGTCCAGCAACACCTGTGGCAGATCCTCGGCCTGGAAGTGGTCGTCGGCTGCGGTCTATCGGTCTTGTCGTCGCTGTTTGCGATTGGGCGGTATTTGCGGGTGTAAGGAGACCAGGCTAGCATCTCCAGCATAGCGGGCTCAGGCACGATTATCGTATTCTATGAGGCTATATCGGTGTGTTTATCACCCTGGTTAGCTATGCTCCTTATGTTTGGAATACAATTCGAGGTACCACCAAACCTCACGCTTTCTCGTGGCTGGTGTGGGGGCTACTCATTGGGATGGCCTTCGTTATCCAGCTTGTTGGCGGCGCCGGAGCGGGTTCATGGGTAACCGGTCTCACGACCGTAATTTGCTTTTTCATTTTTGTCTTGGCGTTGATTAAAGGAAATCGTCAGTTTGTATGGATTGATTGGATTTCGTTGATCTCGGCGCTGGTGGCGATGGCGCTTTGGAGGATATCAAATAACCCAACGGCCTCCGTTCTCCTCATCACTATTACCGATGCTTTGGGGTTCGTACCGACGTATCGGAAAGGTTATTACCAGCCCCTTGAAGAAACTGCCAGTCAGTATGCCTTAGCGGCCCTCAAGTGGGCATTCGGGCTGATCGCCTTAGAAACTTTCTCGTTCGTGACATGGTTTGTGCCTGTTTCTTTAATATTACTCAATGGGGGGTTCTTTCTCCTGCTGCTTGTCCGTCGGAAAATATCGGCTAACACGCCGCTTCCTTCCAAAGCTGGTCCTTGAATTCCTTTGGTGGTCGAGTCGACTTTAACTGCTGGTCGTGAAGCGGGCTGACCGTAGGGTTCGTAGCGGTATCGCAATTGGCTGGGAAGGATGGATTCGAACCATCATAACCACCTCCAAAGGGTGGTGTCCTACCATTAGACGACTTCCCACTCAACTGCGTTACTAACACCGGGCAGAGTGAAGATCGAGCTGACTGTAACATGCGGCACGATTTTTTTCAACGGCTGTAAACTACTTGTTCCTGGGGTGGTAGAACAGGGGAGTGTGCTATACTGAGAGAAATGAAAAAAAAGATAGTCATCGTTACAGTTGTTGTTACTCTCATCTTGGCCGGCGTCGGCGGTTATTACTACTGGCGATACTTTCGCGGAGTCGGTCCATCGATCAAGCTGCCGCCGCAAGACATTACGAAAGTCATTAACACCACTGGCATGCCGCTCACCCTGCCAGCTGGGTTTCGGATTGATATCGTGGCCAAGGGCCTCGATGGCGCGCGGGTCCTGCGCTTTGACGCCGGCGGACAGTTGTGGGTAAGCCAGCCGAAGCTCGGTCAGGTCACGAGACTGACGCTCCAGGATGGGCGCGAGTCAGCCCGACAGGCGGTCATCCAAGGATTGTCAAAACCTCACGGCTTAGCCTTTCATCGGGATCGTCCGCACGATCTCTATGTGGCGGCGGAGAATGCGATTTGGAAATACGAAATAGGCAGCAATGTACCACCCCGAAAACTCATCGACTTGCCGGTTGGCGGAAACCACACTAGCCGGACTATCGGATTTGGCCCAGATCATCGTCTGTACGTCGCCATTGGGTCTACCTGTAACGTCTGCTTAGAAAGCGACCCCCACCGAGCCGCAATTTGGACCATGGAGCGCGATGGATCGGACTTTAGGCTCTTTGCTTCCGGCCTGCGGAACACTGTCTTTTTTACCTGGCACGAAGGCCAGCTCTGGGGCACGGACATGGGACGCGACTTCCTCGGCGACGATCTGCCGCCCGACGAAATCAATATCATCGAGGCTGGGAAGTTTTACGGTTGGCCCTTCTGTTACGGTCAGAACGTGCACGATCGGCGGTTTGACGGCTCGGCCGCCGCGGCCGCCAGGTGTGTCTCGGCCGGGCCGTCACGGGTTGACATCCCGGCCCATTCTGCGCCGCTCGGTTTGGCTTTTGTACCACCAGGGTTTGGGCACACCGATTGGGTTGGCGATTTGCTGATCGCCTACCACGGTTCGTGGAACCGAACCGCCCCCACTGGCTACAAGCTAGTCCGGTATGACGTCGACCAGCAACAAATTGCTGATTTTGCCACTGGCTGGTTGACGCCGGACGGAGCATTGGGACGCCCGGTGGACTTAGTATTTCATGGCCCGGCCCTCTATGTTTCCGACGACAAGGCGGGGGTGATCTACCGCCTGACATTTCAAGTTGACAACAGTCGCCCATGAGTATGACGGTTCAAGAACTGGCCGTCCTATTCACCCTGGCTGCTGGCATCGGGTTGCTGGCGAGAATTCTCCGCCAGCCGCTCATTTTGGCCTACCTGACGACGGGTGTGATGATCGGGCTGTTCTATTTTACGCCGATTACGGACAATGAATTGTACCGCACGTTCGCTGAATTGGGGGTCATGTTCCTGTTGTTTCTGGTTGGTCTGGAGATCAACCTGTCCGCTTTACGACATGTCGGCGCGGTGGCGGCGGTGATTGGCCTGGGGCAAATCGGCTTGACCTTCGCCCTCGGGTTTTTACTGACCCTGCTACTGGGCTTCGGGCCGCTGTCGGCCGCCTACCTGGCGGTGGCGTTAACCCTGTCCAGCACGGTCATCGTGGTTAAGTTGCTGTCAGAAAAACAGGATTTACAGTCGCTCTACGGCAAGATAACCATTAGTATCTTGCTATTGCAGGATGTGGTCGCGATCGTGATACTGTTGGTGCTGGCTGGTTGGCGGGCCGGACACCCGCTGAGCTTGGCGAGCATCGCCAACCCAGTGCTGGTGGGGCTCATTCTGTTTGGGCTGATGTTGTGGCTTGGCCGGTCGATCATGCCCCGGATTCTCGATCGCATTGGCCGCTCGCCGGAGCTCCTCTTTGTAGCCAGCTTGGCGTGGGTGTTCCTGGTCGCTAGTACGGTCCGGAAACTTGGTTGGTCGATGGAGATGGGCGGTTTCTTAGCTGGCCTAGCCTTGGCCAACTCGGCCGAACACTGGCAGATCAGTTCGCGGGTTAAACCATTGCGCGATTTTTTTCTACTGCTATTTTTTGTGGTGCTCGGGTCGTCATTGGCCGTGTCATCACTGCGCGAGTTGCTGTGGCCGATAGTGCTGATGTCCCTATTTGTGCTCTTCGGCACCCCCGTGATCGTGATGGTGGTGATGGGCACCCTAGGTTTTCACCGGCGAACGAGTTTCTTAACTGGCCTCAGCCTGGCCCAGGTCTCCGAATTCAGTTTTGTACTGGCCGCCGTGGGATTCAGGCTTGGCCATCTGTCGAGCACGGAAGTGACGCTCATCACGGCCGTTGGTGTGTCGACTATTGCCATCTCGTCATACTTCATGGTGCACGCCGACCGGCTGTATGGTTGGGTTCGACAGCGACTGGGGTGGTTCGAGTCGGCGGGGTCCCATCGAGAGCGCGTCGACGGCGGCCGACTCAGTCGCCCGGTGGTGTTGATTGGGGCTCATCGCACCGGGCAAAACATTCTGGCACATCTGTCAAGGCGGGAGGTGGCGATTATCGATTTTGATCCGGCCATCGTCAAGCGGCTGCGGCAACAGGGTTACGCCGCCGTCTACGGTGACTTAGCTGATCCTGATCTGGAGGATTTCGTTAGCCTGCGGTCGGCGGCGCTGGTAATTTCCACTAGCCCTGACCTCGACAGCAATCTGACCTGGCTGAATACGGTGGTTCGCGCCCGGCCTAGCCGAGCACGACCGCGGCTGGTGGTGCGGGCCGAGACGATTGATGAGGCGCAGCAACTCTACCGAGCGGGCGCTGATTATGTATTCGTTCCGACCCTCGGGACCGGTCAGTGGCTAGGCCACCTGCTCTCGGTACCCGCCGGGCGTGACCGTCGTCTCCGCGCCCTACGTCAGCGCGATCAAGCGCTGTATCGGCGCCTGAGACGCGAGTGGCAATGAGACTAGCTTTCTTTGGCGCCGCCGGGGAAGTCACCGGATCGAAGCATCGTATTACGCTCGCCGGCAGCCAGGTACTCCTTGACTGCGGCGCCTTCCAAGGCCGCCGTCGTGAAAGCCGGGCCAAGAATATTCACCTGCCATTTGACCCACGGTCGATTGAGGCGGTGGTGATTTCGCATGCACATTTTGACCACGTCGGGCTCCTGCCAGTGCTCGTCAAAAATGGTTTCCGTGGCACCATCTATGCGACCGCCGCCACGAGAGACTTAACCGAACTGATACTACTCGATGCCGCGCAGCTGCAGGTCCAGGATACGATCTATGCTCGTCATCATCGCCTGGCAGAAGCAGATCTGGTTGAGCCACTCTATACGCCGGATGATATTCCGGAGGTGATGGACCGCGTCACCACCCTGCCATACGTCCACGATAACTCCCGCTGGCAGGCAATTACGGCCACGGTTGAGGCTAAGCTCTACGACGCCGGGCATATTCTCGGTTCGGCGGTGGTCGTTCTTCAGGGCCGTGAAGCGGGCTCGCGGCGGCGGATGGTCTACACCGGTGATCTTGGCCGGCCATACCGCCCGTTGCTCCGTGACCCACAATACGTCGCGGAGCCGGCCGAAACTCTGATCATCGAGAGCACCTATGGCGGCCGGCTTCATCGTCCATTCGTCGAAGCGGAGCGGGCTCTGGTTGACATCGTGGCCCAGGCGGTGAGAACCAGTGGGCATATCATTGTGCCGGCCTTTTCTCTTGGCCGGACCCAGGAATTAGTCTATGAACTCCATCAGTTAACGGATCGCGGAGCCATCCCGCGCCTCCCTATTTTCGTCGATAGCCCATTGGCCAGCCGCATTACTGACGTCTTTCGTCGTCACCAGCGCGACTACGACCTGGAGTCGGGACAAGATTTCCGTCGGCGCGGCGAGGATCCACTGACCTTTCGCAACCTGACCTATGTCCATTCCGCGGCGGAATCGAAAGCGCTCAATGCGCGCCCCGGTCCATGCCTGATTATCAGCGCCTCAGGGATGGCCAGCGGCGGTCGGGTCATGCACCACCTGAAGCACCACCTGCCCGATCCAACTACCATTATTCTCTTCACTGGTTTCCAGGCGGAACATACGCCCGGTCGGCGTCTTATCAAGGGAGCGCAGACGATCGAGATTTTCGGCCAAGCGGTTCCCGTTCGGGCGCAGATCCTCGCCATCAACGATCTCAGTGCCCATGCTGACGCGCGGGGGCTACTTGATTACGCCGAGCATGTCGCCGGCATCCGACGAGTGTTCTTTGTTCATGGTGAGCTAGATCGGGCCAATGAACTGCTAACGACTTGGCAGCATCATCACCCTGAATGGCAGATTACGGTTCCCTCTCTGGGTACAGAAACTACCATCGCCTGACGCGGCGGGACAGTACAAAACACCCCCGATGCACTCGGGGGTGATCCGCCAGCAAATACTTATTTGCCGAGGATGGAGTCCTTGGCCGCTTTGGCCACGCGGAATTTGACCACCGTCTTGGCCGGGATTTGGATCGTGGCGCCAGTGGCGGGGTTTCGTCCGGTTCGTGCGGCCCGCTGCTTCTTCACCAATTTTCCTAGGCCAGGGAGCGTAAATTCTCCTGTCGCCCGCGCTTGTTTGTACGCGGTGTCAACAATAAAATCCCACATCGCCGAAGCGTCTTTTCGGCTGAGATTGGTTTTTTCGGCCAGCATGCCGATGAAGGCCGACTTGCTCATTGGTTTCTCCGCCATACGCACTGCTGATCTTTAATAATAAACGCCCCGACAGTATAGCAAAACCAACATTTTTGGGCTACTAGTATTGCCCGCGGTCTATGACGGCAGGGCAGATGAGAAAGACGTGAATCAAAGAAAGTGGCTAAGATTGGGCCAATGTAGACTCTCTTCCCCGCTGTCGGACTAATTGTCGCCGGCGGTGTCGACGGTGGTCAGTCAAGTCGAGGTATGGTATTGTTTCGAGCGTCTGCCCCCATCCACGCGCCTGGATCATGGTTACGACTCGCTTGCTTATCCTCGGCTCTGGCCCTGCCGGTTACACTGCGGCCATCTACGCCGCCCGGGCTGATTTGGCCCCGATTGTTCTGTCTGGCCCGGAACCGGGCGGACAGTTGATGTGGACGACCGAGGTCGAGAATTACCCTGGTTTCCCGCGCGGTATCCTCGGTCCTGACTTGATGACCGCGATGAAGGAGCAAGCGGAAAGATTTGGTGCCTCGGTTGTCCCGCAGTCGGCCACGCGGGTCGACGTTCACCACCATCCCTGGCGGGTTTGGACCGACCACGAGGAGTATCAGGCCGAGTGCCTGGTGGTTGCCACCGGGGCCTCGGCTAAATGGCTCAACTTCCCCAACGAACAGCGACTCCGTGGGAAAGGTGTTTCCGCCTGCGCCACGTGTGACGGGTTCTTCTTCCGCGGTCAGGACGTGGTGGTGATCGGTGGGGGCGACTCGGCCATGGAGGAGGCCTTGTTCCTGACCAAGTTTGCTAACCAGGTGACGGTCCTGGTTCGGGCCGACAAACTCCGAGCCAGCAAGATTATGGCCCATCGCGCGGAAGCCAACACCAAGATTTCTTGGCGCTTCAATACCGAGGTGGTTGATGTACTCGGTCAGGAGTTGGTAACCGGAGTCCGGGTGAAAGATACACTCACCGGGGCCACGACTGATATGGCGGCCCACGGCATGTTCCTGGCCATCGGCCATCAGCCCAATACTTCACTATTCCGTGGGCAGCTCCAGCTCGATGACCGTGGGTATCTGACTATCACAAATCAAGTTTTTTCCTCCCAGCCAGGGGTTTTCATCGCCGGTGATGTGGCAGATTTCCGTTACCGCCAGGCAGTCACGGCGGCTGGCTGGGGGTGTATGGCGGCGATTGAAGCCGAGCGTTACCTGAGCGCCGGCCGCGAATAGAGTAGACCGTAAACCATGACCGGCCTCGAACAAAAAATCTACCAGGCGCTCAAGACATGTCGCGATCCAGAACTCGGTATCGACGTGGTCAGTCTCGGCCTGATCTATGGCCTGGAGATCACGCCGCAGAAGATCATCGTCATCATGACACTGACGACGCCGGGCTGTCCGTTGGTACCGTATTTTCGCCATCAACTCATGGCGGCCGTGCAGCGGGCGAGCGGCATTGAGCACGTCGACATTATGCTTACCTTCGATCCACCCTGGCATCCGGAGCGGATGTCCACGGCCGCTCGACAGCAGCTGTCGATGCTGCGCTCGTGAGCGAGACACATTAACTAATAGGCTGAAGGAGTAGCACCTATGAGTACGAAAGGACTATGGATTGTCATCGCCATCATCATCGCCGGAGTAGTGACCTGGTTGGTGATGAGAGGTCAGCCAGCGGTGGCCCCCGGGACGACGAATACTGGCAATGTCACCAATACGAATAGTGAACCGGCGCGTTCGTTCACGACTGGCGAACAGTCGACGAATTCGACCAGCCTGACTGCCACCGTCACCATTACCGCGGCCGGACTCAGTCCGACTACGGTTACCGTCAAGGCTGGGGCCAGGGTCACCTTCCGCAATCAAGATTCCTCGACGCACCAGATCTCTTCCGACCCACACCCAACGCATACGGATCTACCCGGTTTTGATCAACTGGTCGCGGCCGGCGGAGACTACTCATTCACCTTTCGTCAAGCCGGGAGTTGGGGTTTTCACGACCACCTGCGGCCGACCGATAGTCGTTTCCAAGGAACAGTGGTAGTCCAACCGTGACCCAGGCGATACGTGGCAGGAATACAGAGCGATGGTCTTTGTAACCTCGGACCATGGCGGCTGGTTCCAGAAACAGAAACTCGTTGGCTGGTTACGACGGCGTGGTGTGGACGTCCGCGATCTCGGTCCGAACCATGTTGACCGAGATGATGATTACCCCCTCTGGGCGGCTCGATTGGCCCGTTTGATTCAACGCCACCCTACTAGTCGTGGCCTCCTGCTGTGTCGGTCTGGAGTGGGCATGGCGATGACGGCCAATAAGTTCGTGGGTGTCCGGGCGGCTCAAGCTTTTACCCCACGCATGGCCGCTCGGGCGCGCCATGACGATAATATCAACGTCCTGTCGTTGGCGGCCGACTACCACACGAGTAGACAGCTGCAGGCTATGGCCTGGGCCTGGTTGCAAGCCCGCTTCCGGCCACTTCGCCGATATCGTCGGCGGTTGCGACAGGTGCGACGGATTGAGCATGGGCGCTGAGATTATTCCGGCCGTCCTGGCCTCGCGAGCCAACGCTTTTCGCCGACAGTTGGCGGTGGCGGAGCAACTACACCGCCTGGTGCACATCGACTTGATGGACGGACGGTTCGTCCACTCTCGATCGCTGTCCGAACCTCAGCTGCGACGGCTTACCCCGCCCCGATCGGTGGAGTGGCATTTCATGACCTATCACCCGGAGGCTTGGCTAGGAGTAATCGCTAGTTGGCCCACCAAGCGGGTTATCCTCCACCTCGAACTAGGCACTCGACTCCCGCCACTGGTGGCTCTGTTTCGGTCCCGGCGGATCGCCGTCAGTTTGGCCCTCAAAATGACCACGTCGCTGGTTCGACTGCAACCGTGGATTCGGCAGATCGAGAGCGTGGTGGTGATGGCGATTGAACCTGGCCGACAACACAACCCCTTCCAACCCCACGTTTTGCCTCGACTTCGTCAGCTCCGGCGTCGGTACCCGCAGACCACAGTCGCCTGCGATGGGGGATTGAACCCACTCACAATCCCCCGGGTGGTGGCCGCCGGGGCTCGACGTCTGATCATCGGCTCCCATCTCTTGGCTGCTGCGGACCCACACCAGGCCTACCGGGATGCCCAACGAGCGGCCAGCGGCGTACGCCGATGAGTATGGTACAATAGAGTCATGCTGGTGACACTTCAGTCGGTCCTGCGGCGGGCCCAGAAACGTGGTTATGCGGTGGGGGCCTTTAATGTCTCCGACCTCGAGCAGGTGCAGGCGGTGATTCAGGCGGCGGCCGCGCTCCGGGCGCCGGTGATTGTCAATACTTCGGAAAAAGCTATTGCCTATGCTGGTTTGGAGGAATTGGCCGTCGTCGTTAAGACGATGGCAAAGAAGTACCCGGTGCCGGTGGTGCTCGATCTTGATCATGGACGTCACCGCCGCTTAGCAGAGCGGTGTTTACGTGTCGGTTACACTGGTTTGATGTTTGACGCCAGTCGAGGCAGGTACGGTCAAAATATTGCCCGGACCCAGCAGGTCGTGCGGCTGGCTCGTCGGTATGGCGTAGGGGTCGAAGGCGAACTGGGGCAAGTTAAATATCCAGACGAATTCCAGCGCTCGCCAGATCTCGTTTTGACCAATCCACAACAAGCGCAGGACTTTGTTCGTCAGACTGGCGTCGTCGCCTTGGCCGTGGCCATCGGCAATCTGCATGTTCTCTCCAGCCGCTTTGAACACCTCGATTTTCGACGTCTCGGGGCCATTCGCCAACGCGTCACCGTGCCGTTGGTCCTCCACGGTGCTTCCGGTATGCCTGCCGCGGTCATCCGGCGGGCGATCAGACTAGGAATTTGCAAAATTAACATCGATACCGAACTCCGCGTCGCTTTTAGCCGTTCCGTTCGTCACGCCCTTCGCCAGGACCACCCGTATGATCCCCGTGACTATCTCGGTCCGGGCCGACAGGCGATGATGGGGGTGGTGAAACAAAAAATAGTTATGTTTGGAAGTCATCGACAGGCGAAATGAACAGCTTCGATGTCGTCACCATCGGTTCGGCCACGCGCGACGTCTTCCTCCGGAGCGGAGCCATGCGCATCGTCCGCGACGACCACTTTAGTACTGGCGAGGCCGAGTGCTTCGCTTTAGGGTCAAAAATCGAAGTTGACAAGATAGTGTTTGATACCGGTGGCGGGGCGACAAACACGGCCGTCGGTTTTTCCCGACTAGGTTTTCGTACCCGTTTCATCGGGCGGATTGGTGCTGGTGACAGTCGCGGTCAGGCGGTGCTTCGTGACTTGCGGCAAGCCGGAGTAGATGTAGCCAGAGTGGTTCTTGATCGTCGCCGCATGACCGCCTACTCGGCTATTTTGCTAACGCCACGTGGTGAGCGGACGGTCCTGATTTACCGCGGCGCCTCAGAGCATCTCCGGCCGGCCGACATTCGCTGGGCCGGCTGGAACGCCCAGTGGTTGTATGTCACATCGCTAGGGGGGCATTTTGGGCTCCACCGCGCGATATGGTCGGCCGCTCGCCGGCGAGGCATCCGCGTGGTGTGGAATCCGGGCTCGAGCGAGCTGCGTTTTGGCTACCGCCGCCTGCGACCATTCTTTCAGCGCACTGATATCCTGCACCTGAACCATGAAGAAGCCACGGCCCTGTTTGGCCTTCACCCACTCCAAGAACGAGTGGCTTTCGAAAGACTGCGATTAGACGCCGGCGGTGTGGTCGTCATCACCTCTGGTACCGAGGGTTCGCTGGCCGGCGATGCGCACCACGGCTGGCGCGGCGGTACTCACCCGATCAAAGTGGTCGACGCCACTGGCGCGGGGGATGCCTTTGGCTGTGGTTTTACGGCCATGTTCATTCGCTCTGGTGGTCATATCCCGCGCGCGCTCCAATTCGCCAACGCCAATGCCGAGTCAGTCATCCAACACATCGGTGCCAAAGCCGGATTACTCCGCCGTCTTCATCTTCGTCATCCGGCCTCCGTCAGTCGGCTCTAAGGGGCATGGCTTTTGTCCTCAAAATCCGGCGGATGGATATTCGGACAGGCAATGATACCCGCATCGTTGTGCTACGTGGCCATGACGCGTCCGCTTTTGGCATCAATCCTGGTGATCGCCTACGGATTAGATTCGGCCGGGTGTCCCTCAATGTGGTCGCGGACATCACCCACCAGTCGATTCGTCACGGCGAGATCGGGTTATTTGATGAAGTCTGGCACCTGCTCCGCGCCCGCAACGGTCAGCCCCTGACTATTGAACTGGTCTCGCGCCCGACGTCAGTGGCCGCGATCAAGAAGAAACTGTTGGGCCAACCGATTTCACGGACGGAAATCCGCTCGATTATGAACGATATTGCTAGCCACAATATCGGTTCCGTCGAAACGACATACTTTGTGGCTTCCGGCTACGTTCGGCCGTATTCGCTCCGCGAACTCATTTGGATGGTCGAAGCCATGGCCGAGTCAGGCGAAACGTTTTCCTGGCCCGGTCGGTGGGTGGTCGACAAACACTCAGTTGGTGGTTTGGCGGGTAACCGGACCACCCTGGTGACCGTGCCGATCATCGCCGCCTGGGGATTAACTATCCCCAAGACTTCATCCCGCGCGATCACCTCCCCGGCCGGGACGGCTGATACGATGGAGGTTTTGGCGCCAGTCAGTTTTTCCGGCCAGGCGGTACGGCGAATTGTCACCGCCACCAACGGCTGCCTGATCTGGGGTGGGGGATTGAGCATCGCTCCGGTTGATGACATCATCATCCGCGTCTCCCGCCCCATGTCTCTCGAGCCCTACGACAAGATGATTGTCAGCATTATGGCCAAGAAGGTAGCGATGGGCATTCGGTACTTAGTTATCGACCTGCCGTATGGACCGGAGACTAAGATCCCCGATCGGCGGATGGCGGAGATGATCAAGCGAAAATTCTTAGCCGTCGGCCGCGCCTTTCGAATGCGAGTCAAGGTCCGGTTTGACATCGCTCGACAGCCGGTTGGTCATGGGATTGGACCGGCCCTCGAGGCGCGGGATGTGTTACGGGTGTTACAACAGAAAACTATTCGACCGAAAGACTTGGAACTCAAGGCGATTGACTTGTCGGCCGAACTAGTCGCTTTGACGGGCTTAGCTTCCTATCGTCAGGCCCGGCAACGATGCGATCAGATCCTGCGTTCGGGGCAGGCCTGGCGATCAATGCAGTCCATTATTCGAGCCCAAGGAGGTAGCCCCGATATTGACGCGAATGATGTGGCTCTCGGGGCTCAGACCTGGCGAGTATGGGCGACGAGATCGGGGGTGATCACTGGAGTCAACAATCGTTCGATGGACGAGGTGGCACGAACTCTGGGCGCCCCCGAGCGTAAGCTGGCCGGCATTTACTTACACCGTAAACTTGGGCAGCGTGTTCGCCGCGGCGACAAACTCTATACGCTCTATAGCTATAGTCGAGAACGAATTACGCTGGCCCGAATTGCCCTCGGAACTCACCCCCTGGTGCACATTCGGTGATTGACTGGGCCCGGCGCCCGTGGTAGGTTTGAATTCCATGGTCCGGCCACGCTGGAGAGCGAACATCTGGTGGCGGAATCTTAGTCCGCGGACGAAATATCGGATGTTGGAGATGATGCCTGGCCTGGCAGTGTGGCTAACGTTCTTAGCTGCCATTCTGGTCTCCCTCGTCGCTCCGCTGTGGGCCATCATTTTCATCCTGGTGTTCGACGTCTATTGGTTGGTCCGTGTCCTCTATGTCATGGTCTACGTCCTTTTGGCTTTCCGCCGGTTTCGCCAGGCTAGTCAGGTCCACTGGTTTGATCGACTCCGGCCACTGCCCGGATGGCGTCAGGTCTATCACTTGGTGATCGTCCCGGTGTCTGTTGAGCCGTTGGCCGTTCTGACCAACACCTTTGATTCCTTGGCCCGGGTTGATTATCCGCATGACCGGCTGATGGTCGTCGTGGCCACCGAAGCCCGCCACGCCACCAGCACCAGACCGAACGCCGCCGCGCTGCTAGCCCGCTATGAACGCGAGTTTTTCCGTTTTATGGTGGTCGAACACCCGGCCGATATTCCCGGAGAGTTGGCAGCGAAAGGGGCGAATATCGCCTGGGCCGGGCGGCGGGCGCAGGACGAAATTGATCGTCTCCGGATACCGTACTCGCAGGTTCTGGTCTCAACGTTTGACGCTGATTCCGTAGCCCATCCGCAATACTTCAGTTATCTGACCCATACATTTCTGAAGCACCCCCAGCGCTGGCGGACGAGCTATCAGCCGATTCCAGTGTTTCACAATAACATCTGGGACGCGCTCTTCCTCATGCGGGTGGTAGCGAACAGCACCACTTTCTGGCTACTCAGCGAAACCGTGAGACCTGATCGGCTGTTTACCTTTTCTTCACACAGTATGCCGTTCCAGGCGCTGGTTGACGTGGGATTTTGGCAGACGGACTTGGTGAGTGAAGACTCGCGAATTTTCATTCAATGTTTCCTACATTACGATGGTCAGTACTCGGTCACGCCGCTCTATCTTCCGATTTCCATGGATACGGTTCAGGGTGGCAGTTGGTGGCTGAGCATCCGTAATCAATACAGACAGATTCAGCGTTGGGCCTACGGCGGGGTGGAGAATTTTCCTTTCTCCGTTTGGAATTTTGTCAGGAGCCGGGCTATCCCCTGGCGCCAGAAGGTGAAATATACTTGGATTCAGTGGGAGGGGATCTACTCGTGGGCGACGGCGCCGATTCTCATTTTTCTCCTCGGCTGGCTGCCGTTCGTCGGCGCCGAGGCGAGCGGCCAGACCTCGGCCATCGTCCAAAATGCTCCGGCCATGCTGCGAAGTCTGATGACGATGGCTATGGTCGGCTTGATTGTGTCCGCCATTCTGAGCACTATTATCCTACCGGTTCGGCCGCAGCACGTGCGCTGGTTCCGGTGGGTGATGATGATTGGTCAGTGGCTATTCCTACCGTTGACGATGATCATTTTTGGGTCGGTACCAGCCCTCGACGCTCAAAGCCGGATGTTGTTTGGTAAATACTTGGGTTTTGTCATCACCGAGAAAACCCGTCGTCCGCTCGGATCGCCTCACTCAAGTTTCGAGCCTAGCCAACCGGGATAGCTGCCAGGAATTGTATCGGCTGATTGTGGGCGGTGGCCGCTGAACTGGAGGCGGCGGGGTTGCAGCCATCCGTCATCACAGGCAATGGCCCACGACCGACCGTCGGCCAGCGGCGCAACCGTTCCGGGCTGGACGTCCGGCTGACGAACAATGACGTCAGCCGCGAGAAGCTTTACGCGCTGCCCACGCCACATCGCCCACACCCCCGGCCACGGCTGGAAGGCCCTAATTTTCCGTTGCCATCCCCGAGCCGAGTCCCAAGTCGCGTGGCCGTCATCGCGATTTATTTTAGGGGCGTAGCTGATGCCGGTGGTTGGTTGCGGGGACGAACGTCGTCGACCGGCCAGCCAATCGCGGACGGTGTCAGGTACGATCTGGGCGGCGACGGACGAGAGCTTGTCGGCTAGTGTCAGACTAGTATCATCAGGCGCAACCGATAGCCGATACTGTCCGAGAATTTGTCCAGTGTCTATGCCCTTATCGACAACCATGAGGGTCACCCCAGTGGTTGTATCGCCAGCCAAAATAGTGGCCGGAATCGGAGCCGGGCCGCGATACTTCGGTAGTAAGGAAGCATGGACGTTGACTGAGCCGTGTAGTGGAAGCTGGAGTATCTTCGGCGGCAGGATGAGGCCGTACGAAATGACCAGAAACAGATCGGCCTGAAAAGACGATATCTGTTGGGCGACATCGGAACCACGCAGCGAGGCCGGGGAGATAGTTTCCAGATCCTGTTCTTGGGCCCAGCGACCAACTGGCGTGGGCTGGATCTGCTGCCCACGCTGACGCGGTTTGGGCGGCTGGGTAACCACGCCGCGGAAGGAAAAGCGTAGGTCGGTGGCCAAGGCGCGAAAGACTGGTAACCCAAACTCGCCTGACCCAAAAGCCAGCAATTGGTAGCTCATGACGGAATCTTTCCAGCTGTGATTCGCGTCACCCGGTCGATGAACAGGCGACCGTTGAGATGATCGATCTCGTGCTGAATGACGCGAGCCAACAGACCAACTGCGTTCAGGGAAATTGTTGCCCCCCGTCGATCCAGGGCGGTCATGGACAAGCCGGTCGGGCGCGGGACGAGGCCGAAGACGCCAGGGATCGAAAGACAACCCTCTTCCATCGCTTCCTGATTGGGCGTGGACTGCTTGACGACGGGGTTGATGAGCACCAGTGGTTCGGTCTGCTGCGCCACCCCACCATCGATGACCGCCAGGCGCATGGATTGGCCGATTTGCGGAGCGGCCAAGCCGATGCCGCGAGCATGGACCATGGTCTGAGCCATGTCATCGATCAATTGCTGAAAGGAGCGCTGGTGAATTGTCGACACCACGACCGGTCCAGCCACCAGTCGGAGGAGACGGGCTTGATCGGGCTGGCGAAGGAACCAGAGTGGTAAGATGTTAGCCACCATAACCAACGTAGTGTACCATCGCTGTTCAGATCGGAGAAGTTCAGCTTGGCAACCAACTGTCGACCATGGTGTCGAGTTGCCACGGGTAGGGAAAGAATTGAGACCGGGGCAGCAGGGCCGACAGTCCCGGGTCTCGTGGGCCGCTGACCAGAAGTCGAGCGGTCGGGTCGTGTCCACTGCGGCCGGGGATCAACGGCAGCGGATGGCAGCTAACTGCCGAATGGCGACGAAGTCTTTGTTGCAAACGGCCCAGCTGAGTCCTCGCATCAGGGCCACGGTAGAAAGCTATCCACTGGTCGGACCACGGCGGGAGCTGCAGCTTCCGGCGCTGATGGATTTCATCTTCATACCAGGCCCGATGGTCAGATTGCCGCCAACGCTGCCAAAACGGTTCTTGTGGGGCGAAGGTCTGAACCCAGAGCGGGACCCGCGGGGCGGCGGCAGCCAAGCGAGCCAAGTATTGCCACCCCCGCTCGGCGGCAGAATAATCAGGCCAGTTGAGCAAGGCGTCGCCGCTGACCAGAACGATGGCCTGCGGGGCAGGGGAGCCAAGCAAATATCTATACACCTGGTATGTACCCAACCACAGTCGAGCTGAGGACAGCGGCGGCCAGGACGTACTGAGTTCGAGCTGCGGCCACTGGCGTCGCAGCTGTAGGGCAAAGCGGTCGAGAGCCAATCCGGCGTACTGCCAATGGACCCCACGGCATCGAGGGCAGATGGCTGGCCATTGGCTCTCGCGTCCACAGTTCTGACAGATCGACAGCTGCGGCGACTGTCGGTTCAGGCTCAGGCGTTGCTGGCAAAAAGGACAAGCCATGGCCCAACCGCAGTCTTGACAGATAATAGCCCGAGCCAGACCTCGGCGCGGTACGATGAGCAACAGGTGCTGCTCCGTCTTTAGGTCATCAATCAGACTTTGCAACTCCTGACTGACCCAGGGGATGGCGTTCGGACGGTCGAGGGCGACCAGCATCCGACGGCCGCGCGGCGGTGGCGGGGACGGATGGTAACGCCAGTACCAGTGGAGCGTCGGCGCCGGGGAGGTGGCAATTACTGTGGTCGTCAGCCGGCTGATGATCGGCCGCGCGTCGAGTCGGGGGAGTCGCTGACGAAGCTTGTGGGCCGGATGTTCTTCTTGATCAATAATAAACTCCGGGCGACGTTGGTAGGGCAGGAAGAGCGCCCGAAGCGTTCCAATCAGATGCTGCACTCGACCATGGCGAACTTGATCAGCTAACCAGTGATGGTCTCGAGGCGTCAGCTGGCTGGAAATGAATCTCAGGTCGGCGACGTGCCGACGGGCCTCGTGCCAAAGCCGCCATCCATCCTCAATGGTTGGGACGATCACCACGCGGTTCGGACCCGCGGCCAACCAACCGGTCAGCCAGCCGATGGCCTGCCGTCGGTCACCGTACCACCAGGTGTTCGTGGTGGGCGGCGATTCGGTTGGGAGGGGTGGAGGTTGCGGCGCGCCTGGAATCGGTGAGGTGAAAGTCGCTCGGGTGACGGGCCGGCGACTGGGGAAGGTCGAGGCACACATCGAGACGACCGTGGCTAAGGAGACCGCGGCCAAATCACTGATGGTTTCACATAGCTGTCGTTGCCACGGAGTCAGGACTACTTCCGGAGCCAACAATCGACTGATTGGTCGGAGGGCTCGAGCTTTGTTCTTTGAGACTGCCCAGACGATACCCTGGATGAGTTGCCGCCGGAGCGGGATCTCGACCAGTGAGCCGGGGGCCACCGTCAAGCCGGTCGGTACGGAGTACTCAAACCACCGGTGCTCTGGCGGCAACCCCCGGATCGGGACAACGTGGGCAGTCATCATGGATTGAGTTCAAACCCAGCGGTCAGTAGTCCGACCTTGAGTGGCGCTTCGAACGAACGAATGACTCCTCGACCGGGCCGGCCCTGGAGACTTGCTAGGAGGAGATACATCGGGCGGTAACCGCAGGTTGAAGGTTGGATCGTAACATCCGTCAACGGATCAATACTGAGGCGGCTGATGGCCTCGGCCATCGCCCGCTCCTCGGCCGTCGGCCGTTGAAAGTTAGCGGTAGTTTCCGACCGACGCGTCAAGTCGCCCGAAGCCACGAGCGCGTACCGACGACGATCACTCTGCACGACAGATGAGACGACTCGTCCGAAACGGACCAGGAGTGATTCTGGTTGATGGGCGACAGTGAGTGGTAGAATGGGTAGTCCCGGCTGGCCGGCCAGGAGAAATTTCAAGGGCACCGTTGTTCCATAATCGAGACGAGGAAGCGTTTGCAGCTGAAGCGGCAGGTGAAGACTTTCAGCTAGTTCTTTGAACCGATGCCCCAGCCACGGCGCGCCGCGAACGCGGAGCCTTGTTTTCAGATCACCAAACTCAACCAACTCTCCGAGGTATTCGTCGGCGACGTTCGCCACTAGGACGTCATTGATAACTGGCCCGTGGGGGGTAAATAGAATGAGTCCGTCCGGCTGGCTGGCGTGGAGCTCTTCCGCCAGACGAGCCAGCTGCTGACGGGTGGCCGCGGTCAGGCGTTGATGTTCTTTTGCCACGGCCGGCACGAGGAGTGGGGCGTGGGGGACAACGGCCGCAAAGACGAGCGGCATGGGCTAGTGACCGGCAATTCGGACTGGATCGGTCGCGTCGAGTGTCCGCCCGGTCGGATGAATGTCAACACAGGGTGCTGGGACGAGCTGAAGATTGCCCCAGCTAAAGCCATAGGCGTTGTAGGTCGCTGGATCAGCGATGGGCAGCTTTTTGCCCTTGGAGATCACGTAGGCGGTGCGACCAGCGGTAACGAGGTCGCCGTCCTTGAAGCCGACGGGCGAGCCCCACTGATAACGCTCCAGCTCGGCCGGCGCCACCGGCTGCGGGCGGCGCAGTCCGAATTGCGAGCGGAACATTTCGCGACAGGCAATGGGGTGACGAACCCCATCTTGGACGAAGTAAACAACCCCACTGCGATTATTTTGCAGCAGGCGACCAGAGGGGTAGACATTGTCGGTGGTGATGTCATCGCCGTCGGGAAATTTATTTAGTTCGCGCCACGACACCCGAACCACTTCCTCCCAACGGAAGCCAGCATTTTGGAAGGCGGCGCGCGAAACAATTGGACGTTTCCGATCACCAACGAGTAGGTAGACGCCCCCTTCCGGGGAGGAAAGCAACGAGTAGTTAGCGTACGAGATTTCGGTCCCGGTGCGGTAAAGCCAGAGGTGATCCGGTGGGACGGCGATCACCTGCGAGAAAGTATAGCGTGATAAAAAAGCCGCACTATTGGTGAAACGTCGCTTCTGACCGGCCTGGATGAGCCAGACGTTTGGACTCCGTTCGGCCCGAATCAGTGTTCCATCCGGGTACTTACGCAGAAGATCAAAGCGGAATTGGCGCCAAATTTTCCAGAAAGCGTAGTTGCCGCCGGGATGGGGTGTGTAGGTATAGAGGGCGGCCGTGGCGCGATTGACGGGGGTGATGGTGGTGGTGGTGCCGGGGGTACACAATTGGCGTCCGCTGTTGTAGTCACTGTCAATACATCTGATGGCCGAGGGGATACCTGGACCCCACGGGCCTGGCCCATATCCGGTATGGCCAGTGGCAGCGATATTGTTGAGGTACCGACGGAAAGCATTACTGGCGGCGATAATTTGGTTGACGAATCCCTTCTGCGAACCAGTCGAGCAAGAATCGCACCAGCCGTAGAACATGATCCAGTCCAAATAGAACTGTCGACCGCTGGGGAAGGTGGTCCGGGTAACCATGCTCGACTCTTTCTGGATGTTGGCCAGGATGACTTTTGGGCTGAGGCGGTATGTTTGGGCCGCCTCGTAAATGATTTGCGAAGCCGGTTTCCCACTGACCGAGTACGACTTGAGAATGCCGGGCTGGCTGTTAAGGAAGGCCTGGATCCAGGCCGCGGATAGCGTCTGCCAATCTTCGAACTCATCGTCGTAGACGATGAGGTTTTTGTTGAAACTTGTCGGTGACGCTTCAACCGGCAACGCGGACCACAACATGATCAGCAACGTAGCCGTCACCGCCACCAGAAAAAATCTCATAGTCTTGTAGTATACCACATTTGGCGGTAGACTTCAACTATGACTTGGCAGAAATCACTCCGGGTTTTAGACGTCCGAATTGATAACCTTAGCCGGCGAGAAGCCGTGTCCCGGGCACGAGAATTTCTCCGGCAGCCTCGGTTTCACCACCTGGTTACACCGGGCCCAGAATTTCTGCTCGAAGCGACGGCCCACCCAAGGTTTCAAGCTATCCTCAACCGAGCCGATTTATCCATACCTGACGGTGTCGGGCTTCACCTGGCGGCGCGTTTGACCGGTCAGCGGTTGCGACAGCGTATTACCGGCATCGATTTTGCTGAGGACCTGATGCGTGTGGCGGTCAAAGAGGACAAAAGCGTTTTTCTCTTTGGCGGCTTGCCCGGCGCAGCCGAACGGTCAGCCGAACAGTTACGGCATCGTTGGCCAGGCCTCCGGATCGTCGGGGTCGAGTCCGGCTACCGTGGGCCGTGGCAGAAGCTCCACGACCAACGAGTGGTGGAGAGGATCCACCGTGTTCGCCCGGATATTGTGCTCGTGGCCCTGGGGGCGCCAAAGCAAGAGCTGTGGATTGACCGACATCGCCGGAGCCTCCATGACGTTCGTCTCGCCATTGGGGTCGGGCGAACATTGGACTATTGGGCCGGCCTCGTCAAGCGGCCGCCGCGCATTATCAGCCGGTCTGGGTTGGAATGGTTGTATACTTTCCTGGCCGCCAATAAATTTTACCATGGGCGGTTGCGGCGACAACGAGTACGGAACGCGACTTGGCACTTCGTGATTGAGGTTTGGAAACGCCACCATGAATACCGCTAGCCTGGTTCGCGTTCGTCTGGCCCCCTCACCAACCGGCGAGGTCCACATCGGGACTATTTGGGTCGGGCTGTTTAACTGGCTCTTCGCTCGCCAGCACAGTGGGACGTTCGTCTTACGTATCGAAGATACCGACCGGAAGCGACTAGTGCTGGGGAGCCCACAGCGCATTGAAGAAGCTTTGGACTGGTACGGTTTAACCCCCGATGAAGGACCTCGCCAGGGAGGACCGTACGGGCCGTACGTGCAAAGTCAGCGTCTTGATCTTTACCAACGTTACGCGGCCGAATTACTCGACCGTCAGAAAGCCTACTACTGTTTTTGCACCCCAGCTCGCTTGGAAACACTGCGACAACAGCAGCAAGCCGCGAAGTTGCCACCTCGCTATGATAAACATTGTACGACACTTACATCAGAAGCGGTCGCCCGACGACGAAGCAGGGGAGAGTCGGCCGTGGTCCGCATTAACTTGCCGACTCACGGATCGATTGTTCACCACGATCTTATCCGACAACGGGTCGCCTTTAGGTTCGATCAACTCGACGACAGCGTTATTCTGAAGAGCGACGGTTTCCCGACGTATCATCTGGCCGTGGTGGTGGATGATCATTTGATGGCCATCAGCCATGTCATTCGGGCCGAAGAATGGCTGCCATCGGTGCCGAAACACCTCTGGTTGTATCAAGCGCTTCGCTGGACGCCGCCCAAGTTCGCGCATGTGCCACTGATCCTGGGTTCAGATCGCAAGAAGCTTTCGAAACGGCACGGCGCGATGCCAGCCTTGGCTTGGCGCGATCAAGGGTATCGACCAGAGGCGATGCGCAATTTTCTGGTGCTCATGGGATGGCATCCAAAAGGGGATGAAGAAGTTCTGTCGACTGAAGAGATGGTCAAACAATTTCACCTCGAAGACGTTAACCCAGCCGCCGCTATTTTTGATCAGCGAAAATTGGATTGGTTCAACGGATGGTATCTGCGTCATCTGTCAGACGATGAATTATGGCAAGCCGTCCAACCATTCTGGCGCCGGCCGGGGTCTGCTCGGCCTCGCGGGTGGGAACTACGTGCCCTAGGTTTAGCCAAAGATCGGTTTCGAAGGCTGACCGACGTCGATGAACTGATGAACGTCTATTTCTCAGCTGGCTGGGACGAAGATCTAAAACGTTTTTCTGTGGTCACACTTGTTCCGCAGGATAGCAGCCACCGCCGCACGGCCGAAGCTTTGCGCTGGGTCCGCCAGTGGCTTTCTGACTACCAGACTGCCTGGGGGGTGGATGCACTCCGGCGGGATATGATGACGGCCATCGCCAGGGTACAACGCACGAATGTCGAGGTCCTATGGCCGCTGCGAGTGGCTTTGACCTTACGCGCCGGGAGCCCTGACGTTTTCTCTATCCTCTCCCTCCTCGGTCATGAGGAAACGGTCCGGCGACTTGATCAGATATTAACGCTTCTCGATCGGGGATGAGTTGACGCGAGCGTCCGTTTGTGCTACCCTTGACGGGAACGAATATGGAAAAGCGAAAACACAAGTCTCTATCCATAGTTGGGTTTCTGATGGCCCTGGTCATGATCGGCAGTTTTTTTGCCTGGTCCCAATTCAACGCCTGGGCCCAGTCTGAAGCACCGACGGTGGCTCCGGCGGTCGACCCGATCGCTGATTTGAATGCGCAAATTGAGGCCAAACGTCAAAGGATCGAAGATTTACGACGCCAATCGGCGTCCTACGAACAGGCTGTGAACCAGGCTCGGACGGAAATTCAGGATGTCCAATCGCAAATCGCCGCCATCGATCACCAAATAGCCCTCACCAACTTTGACATTAAGACCAAGGAAGAAGAAATCGCCAAGCTGCAGTTAGAAATGACTTCGGTCCAGGCGTCAATCGACGACAAAAACGAGCAGTTACGGAACCGGCAAGGCCAGTTGGCCGAAACGCTCAAGCAGCTCGATCGTACCTCACGCACGCCGTTGCTGACGGTGGTCCTGACCCAATCAAACTTTGCGGGATTCTTCGATCAGGCGCAAGCTTATGCTAGCCTCAACCAATCACTCCAAGAGAACGTGGGCATGATTCGGCGTCTGAAGGATGAGCTCCAGGCCAAGTTTGATCAACTGGGCCGGACCAAGGACGACGTCGAGCAAGCCAAGCTGCAATTAGAAATCGACCATCAATCGACGGTTGACCAACGCCAGTTGCAAGAGACGTTACTGAGCAGCGTCGAGCGAACGGCTGGACAATATAACGAATTGCTACAGCAATCCGTTCGCGAAGAACAACAGGCGAATGCCACCATCGGTGCTCTGGAGCGTCAAATCCAACTCCAACTGAGTGGCGACGACGATCCGCCAGCATTTTCCTCGCGCGGGTTCCTGTGGCCAGTGCGGGGGACGATTAGCGCCTATTTTCATGATTCGACCTATCCATTCCGCTGCGCCATATGGAAGAGCCCCTACTGCCTGGAGCACTCCGGCCTTGATATCGCCGTGCCCCAAGGGACACCAGTCCGGGCGACCGCCGACGGCGTCGTTTCAGTCATCAGCGATCGCGGGTTTTATTACGACAATGCCGGACGCAAGACCCGCAGTGCCCTGAACTTCTTGGGGCTAGTCCATGCCGACGGTATTTCTAGCCGCTACCTCCACCTCAGCACCATCTACCTCAAGCCTGACCAATTTGTAAAGCAGGGTGAGGTGGTTGGTCTGTCGGGCGGACTACCGGGGACGGCGGGCGCGGGCGGAATCACCACTGGTGCCCACCTTCACTTTGAAATTCGGGCCGACGGAATTCCCGACGACCCACTCCGGTACCTACCCTAAGCAGTAGGGAACCCCCTCAGACCGCGCCAGATCAGGTCAAATTGTTTTTATTAGCGTCGCAGAAGGTATCTTTTAAGACTCTAATTGATTCTTCGGAGCTCTAGCGCACGTAGACGCGTTCGCCGAATCGGATGTCGATATAGTTGGCTTGGCGGTTGGCCGGGTCGAGCAGAACTCGTTGCGCGATGGCGACGGCCTGGTCGAGATCTTGTTGACGATCGAACAGGAGGCGTGGCCCGTCGCGCAATTGTGCGTGAAGCTCCAGGCTGCGGAAGTGCAGGCCCGGGAGATCACAGTCTGGAGTGGTCTGAGGTTGACTGGGCGTGTTTGTCGCTGGCCCGTTCGATAATAAGTCCAGTCGTTGATCGTTGTTGACGACGGGCGATGCATTAGCGTTGAGGTTCGTATTCGTGATCCCGTTTACGTTTGTACTCGGTATCGCTGCTGGCGGCGGACAGGTTGGGATCGGGATAAGATAGTTCGCCACATCGAAGTTGGCGGCCACCATCAGACGGTCTAAATCCTGCAAGGCTTCAACCACGGTGCCGTCGATGACGCGAGTTTGGATGTTGACCACTTCCGGTTGCTCATCGATTATGATTGGCCAGCCAGAGCTGGTGGAGGGGGGCAATTGTTCGATCACAATCCCCTGTCGATCGATGGTAAACTGCTGATCGTTACTACGCCAAACAAAGATGGGGATCCGCTCGAGCACCCGCACCGTGAGACGATGAGGGAATTGCTTATTGACTATGACTTGCTCGACCGACAGACGGCGCTCAATCTTGGTGCGAAGATAATTCGCCAGATCAGTCGTCGAGAGCAACCACAGTGTGCGGTTTGGGATGATCAACCAGCGTTGGCGGTCAAGATATTGCCAGGCCACTCGTTCCAGGCTGGCTGGGTCGAGTTGATGGACTCCGGAAATGGTGACGGCCTCAACGGCAAACCACGCCCCGTAGGTAAGGACCGCCAGGCCGACTCCGGCCACGGCGGCGATGGTGGAGGCGATGATCCGGCGGCGATAGCGCCCAAAGGCTGAGGTTGGAGGGGTGAAGAGCGGGTTTTCTGAACGCCGCGGGCCAATGGGGTTCGCTTCGGGCACCGTGCGCCGCCGGCCGGTTCGGAAGATCATACTGGGTAGCGGGGAATATCCGGATGAAGGCGGGATAGAACTTCATAGTGGATCGTCCCGACCGCCCGGCTGAACGCTTCGGGCGACACCCCGGTGCCGACCAGGGTCAGACGTTGCCCAGCCACCGGGCCCGGCACATCAGTTAAATCGACGGTTAAGAGATTCATCGATACCCGACCGATGACTGGGGCCCGACGATTATTGACTATCACCCACCATCGGTTTGAGGCCCGCCGATCGTAGCCGTCGCTATACCCAACCGGAATAAGACCGAGCACCGTTGGACGTCTGACCTGCACCGTCGAACCGTAACCAACAGCCGCTCCACGTGGCACGCGCTTGACTTGACTGAGACGACTGTACCATGACAGAACCGGCTGCAGTCGAATCGGCCGCCCCCTAGCCCAACGTTCAATGGCCGTCGAAGGCCAATGGCCGTATAAACCGATGCCGAGGCGAATAAACGATAGCCGACTGGCCGGGTATCGTAGGGCCGCGGCGGTACAGGCGAGGTGGTATTCATCGGCCGTTATGCGCAGTTTACTTGTTAGGGTCGTAAAATACTTGATCTGGCCATTCGTTCTTTGTGTTGACCACTCCTCAGCATTGGCCAGGTGCGAGAAAATGCCGCGGATAGTGACCGACGAAGGATGGGTGGAAAGAAAACGTCGTAAGCTCGGCAGGTCGCGTTCAACAAAACCGATGCGCGACGTACCGGTATCGAGCTTCAGGTGGAGTTGGACTGGTCGGCGTAATCGCCGCGCCATGTACTGAACGTGTTTCCATGACTCGAAATCCCAAACCACGAGCTCGACCTGGTGGGAAACTAACCGTCCGAGCTGGTTTGGCAGCCAGTGGGTGAGGACAATAAGCGGGCCACGGTAGCCATCCTGGCGAAGAGCTAGTGCCTCATGGCCGTGGGCAACCGCAATTGCTCGTAGGCGCTGGCTGGCCAGCAGCGGCCAGAGTTGACGCCAGCCATGACCGTAGGCGTTGGCTTTCAGCACCGCTGCGATCCCCACCTCCGGTCCGATGGCCTGACGAACCTGATAGAGATTGTGGTAGAGGGCCGTGGTCGACAACTCAATCCAGGTCCGGTCGACGAAAGCCATGCGGGATTTGCTAGCGACCAATGGCCGCTAGCCCGTTGAGGAAAGGTTGGAGCACGGGTGGGATGGTGACGGTCCCGTCCGATTGCTGATAGTTTTCCAGGATAGCTATTAGTGTCCGACCGATAGCGAAGGCGGTTCCATTGAGCAGGTGGACGTGCTCTTTTTCCCCACTGCTCCGTTTGACTTTTATATTCAGGGCTCGCGATTGGTAATCAGTCGTCGTTGAAGTCGAGTGTGTTTCTCGGTAGGCGCCTTGGCTCGGGAGCCAGGTCTCAATATCCCAGGTGCGGGCGCTCGGCCAACCGAGGTCGCCGGCGCAAAGTTTAACCACTCGATACGGAAGTTTGAGGCCTTGCATTAACTCCTCCTGGATGCGCAATAGTAACTCGTGCTCATGGTCTGATGCCTCGGGTAGTGTGAACGAGAACATTTCCAGCTTATCGAACTGATGGACGCGAAAAATGCCTTTCGTATCCTGACCATAACTGCCGGCTTCGCGACGGAAGCAACTAGAAAATGCCAGGTAGCGTTTCGGGAGCTCGGCTTCAGTAAATACTTCGTCGCGATGCATCGGTCCGATTGATTGCTCGGCGGTGCCGACTAAATAGAGTTTGTCCTTCTCGAGGTGGTAAACATCATTCTCTCCCCCGCCGGCCAGGTAGCCCATGGCGGCCATGTTGTCCTCGGTAACCATCACCGGCGGGACGACCATGGTAAAACCTTTATTCAAAATCACCGACTGGGCGTATTGAATCAAGGCAAATTGCATTTGCGCTAGCACCCCGGTCAGATAGCCAAAACGCGAGCCGGAAACCTTGGCCCCGCGTTTTAAATCAACCAGTGCCGACGGTTCAGTGAGCGCTAAGTAATCCTTCGGGTTCTTGAGCTTCGGCTTTTTACCCACTTCGCGTTCAACGATATTGGCTGACTCGTCCTCGCCGTCGGGTACGTCGGGTTGGGGAATGTTTGGAAGTTTGATCTCATCCTGGTTTGCTAACTGAGCCTTCAGTGTAGCAATCTGGTCGGAAATGGGTTTTAAACGAGCGATGGTTTTCTTTTTCTCGTCCGCTGGCATGGCGGGAATTAGTTTGCTGGCCGCATTGATCTGGGCTTGCAGTAATTCGAGTTCTTGACGTAAGACCTTGTTCGTTCGACCAGTTTGATCCTTCAGTTTCAGAAGCAAGCCGCGAAACTTCCGGCCGCGACGGTGCAGGCCTTCAAGTTGCGCTTGATCGATCATAATCCCAAGGCTTCGTGAATGCCTTGCATCGCCGCCAGGACATTCTGGTAATGTTCGTCTTCTGGAATGCCGAGTATAGCCACGCCGGCGGCGATTTCGCCACGATTGACCTTGGCGGCAAAACCTTTGCTCTTGAGTTTTTTCTTGATGCCCTCAACGGTGACCTGAGCCAGCTGTTTGTCTGGCTGAACTAAAGCACAAGCCACGATAAACCCAGCCATCTCATCAACGGCAAAAATACATTTTTCCATCATCGACTCTGGCTTGACATCGGTCAATGGCGCATGAGCCAGGATGGCTCGACGGATCGGTTCTGGCACTCCCCTACTCTCCAGGATGAACTGGCCCTTCCGCGGATGGTCATGGAGGTTGGGGTGAATTTCCCAATCAAAATCGTGGAGTAGACCGACCATTCCCCACTCGTCCGGATCGCCATGGTACTTAGCGGCGTACGCCCGCATCGCCGCCTCGGTGGCGTACATGTGGCGTCGTAAATTTTCGTTCTTCACATGCTGGTGGAGAATAGCGACCGCTTCATCACGAGTCATCCCGTTAGAAATTACATGGATGAGAACTGGGCCCCTTGGGGTGGTCCGCGCTTCGTCCGTAGATTTCTAAAGGGATCATGGAGATTCTGGCTTCATGGTCGGAAAGAGTATCACCTCCTTGATTGTTTTTTTGCCGAGGATGACTGCCACCAATCGATCTATCCCGACGCCTAAACCGGAAGTCGGCGGCATGCCATATTCCAGTGATCGTAAGAACGTTTCATCGATCCGTTGGGCCTCATCATCGCCCTTGGCGCGCATGTTTTCCTGGGCTTCAAACCGCTGACGCTGATCGACTGGATCGTTTAGCTCGCTGAAGGCGTTGCACAGCTCCGTCCCGGCGATGAATAATTGAAAGCGTTCGGTGTATTGTGGATTGGAAAATATTTTCTTCGCCAGCGGAGAAAGTTCGATGGGGTAGTCGTGTATAAAAATGGGCTGGATCATTTTGGGCCGGACGTGGGTTTTAAAAATTTCATCGATCATTTGGGCCCGGTTATCTTTGCCCTTGAGATCGGTTTTCATTTTTGTGGCCGCGGAGCGAAGTTTTTTGTCATCGATCGTATCCACATCTATCCCGGTTTCTTCCCGGACGGCCTGACGATAGGTCATGCGCGCAAACGGCTTTTGAAGTCTAATTTTTTTATTGGGCCAAGGTATTTCTGCCTGGCCGTGGATGACCGTGGTGACATGGATGATGAGGTCTTCTACCAACTTCATCATCCATCGATAATCGGTAAAAGCCGCGTAACATTCCATTTCGGAGAACTCTGGATTGTGATCTCGATCCATACCTTCATTTCGGAAATTTCGGCCTATTTCATAGACCCGGCCAAGGCCGGCAACAATTAATCGTTTTAAATACAGTTCCGGAGCCACCCGTAAATACATATCGGCGTCAACCGCGTGGTGGTGCGTGATGAAAGGCTTCGCACTTGCGCCGCCGGGAATCGGTTGCAAGACCGGTGTTTCAACTTCTAAGAAACCGCGCTGCCGCAAAAATTCATGAACCGCAGAAAAGATTCTCGCCCGGTCGATAAAAGTTCGTTTGACGTCTTGATGGGAAAGTAGATCGAGCTCACGATATCGATACCGTAATTCCACATCTTCTAGGCCGTGCCACTCCGATGGCAGCGGGCGCAATGCTTTCGCCAGCCAAACCACCGTGGTCGCATCAACCGTTTTTTCTCCACGCTTGGTGACGAACGTAGTGCCGGTCACTTCGAGAAAATCTCCCAGGTCAATCTGACCGGTCAAATCAGTAAATGCGGAGAGATTCTTTTTTTGAAAAAATACTTGTAGTTTCGCCGTTTCATCTGCCAAGTGCAAAAAGGCTGAACCACCCTGGAGCCGAAACGAACGGATCCGGCCGGCGATCGTGACCGTCTGATTATCGCGCCAATTCGAAAGCAGGTCGGCCGCAGTGGTCGTGCGGTTGGTACGAGCTGGATAGACATCGATGCCGGCTTTGATGAGGTTGGCGCGTCGTTGCCAACGCAACTGCTCCTGGTCGCTTCGCCGTGTCATTGAACTCAGTATAGCCAAGATCACCGTCGTCGACAAGCAACGGTCCGCATCCGACTCGCTAGATGATGTTAGTGATGGTGTATTCGATCAGCCCTTTGGGGGTGTCGACCCGGATGGTATCCTTAATCCTTTTTCCGAGCAGCGCCCGACCGAGTGGGGACTCATTCGAAATTCGTCCCGCTCGCGGGTCGGCTTCGTTCGACCCAACGATGGAGAACGTCCAGTCTCGAGAGCCATCATGAGTTTTGACCCGCGAGCCAACTTGGACTCGGCCATTATCCGGGGCGGCATCAGGAATTATCTGGGCGTGCTTGATCGTGTTTTCAAGCTCCTCAATATGCCCCTCGTTGAAAGCTTGTTCGTTCTTCGCTTCTTGGTACTCAGCATTCTCCGACAAATCCCCGAGTTCCTTAGCTTCCTGAATTCGAGCTGCGATCTCCTTCCGTCGAACACGAACAAGATGCTCTAACTCAGCCTGAAGTTTGGCTAAGCCCTCTTTCGTGAGATAGGTGGCTTTTTCTTGCATCTACGCAGAAAACGGCTGGTGGATGTCGACCGGACGTATGCTACGGTGAAAACCGTTATGTGTCAATGGGTTATCCACACCCTCATTTTTAACGGTCGGCCGAGAAATACCAGTCTAAAACACGCTGCGCGACAGGCAGTGCTGATTGGTGGCCCTCCCCTCCCCCCTCGATGACCACCGCCAAGACAATTTGCGGGTCTTCGTATGGCGCAAAAACGGTGTACCAGGCATGCGTTTTTCCGGCGTTGCCGAACTCGGCCGTCCCGGTTTTGCCCGCGGCATTGACCGATAATGTTTGTAGAGCTTGCGAACTTCCGCTCAGGACGCCCTCACGCATCGCTCGGCGGACGACCGACAACGTCGACGGCGGCAGGTTGAGTCGGCGGATTACGGCTGGTTTGAATCGTCGCACCGACTGATTAGCACTCTTGACCACGGCCTGCACCAGCTGAGGCTGATACAAGACTCCATCGTTGGCGATGGCGGCCACGGCGACGGCGACCTGGAGTGGTGTGACCAGTAGATCGCCTTGTCCGATCGCCAGGTGATAGGTGTCGCCGAGTCGCCAGGGAGTGGCTCGGACGTTGGCCCGCCACTCTCTGGTCGGTAACAACCCAGCGGCTTCGCCAGGCAGATCGATGTCCAGTCGACTACCCCAACCGAACCGTTGGAGATAGGTTACGATCAGGTCAACCCCGAGACCGGGATGTTGTTCGTAACCGCCGGCTAGATAATAGAAATATGTATTAACTGACTCAGCAATGGCCTTGGTTAAGTTCGTTGCGCCATGGCCGCCAGCCTTCCAATCTGGAAAAAAGTCGGTACCGACTGGTAGGCCGCCGGAGCTCATCACGGTTGTGGTTGGCGTAATCAGATCTTCAGCCAAGCCGGCGGCGGCAATCAGTGGCTTGATGATCGAGCCGGATGGATATTGGCCACTGATTGCCCGATTGAGAAACGGCCGATGCGGGTCCGCTAGGGCGCCACGGATTTCATTGCCGTGGTTGGCCGTCACGAACCAGTTGTTGTCGAAGGTGGGGTAGCTGACGAGTGCTAAGACCTGGCCAGTTTTGGGGTCGATGGCGACGGCTCCACCACCGCTGCCGCGGGACAGTCGGACGGCCTCGGCTAGGCGGTCGAAGAGTTGTTGCTGCAGCTTGGCATCGACTGTCAGCACCAGAGTTTCTCCGGTCACCGGCGGTTGTTCCTGGAGAACGTGGTGGCGTTGGTTGAGCACGTCACGTTCGATGGCTCGTTGGCCATCAGTGCCGGACAACTGTTGGTTATGGATTCGTTCCAGGCCTGCCTTGCCGGTCAGCATCGTCGGTCGGAGCTGAGGATCCTGCCGCAACTCATCAGTTGTGACCGGGCCAACGTAACCAAGAATGGGCGACAGGGCGAGGCCGAAAGGGTACTGTCGTGTCGGTCGACCATCAATCGAGACCCACGTCCAGGAGCTGGTTTGAACCATCCACTGCAGAGCTCCTGCCGCCGGCAGGTGGTCGAGTATGACCACCGGATCAGCGGCGCGGGCAGACACCGTCGCTAGTTTTTCCTCGATGGTTGCCAGCGGGACCTTCGTCAGCTCACTCAAGCGTGTGAGCGCTAACCGCCGATCAGCGGTTGTCATTGGTAGGTCAGCCGGAGTGACGGTCAACGTAAAATTGGGCACGTTGTCGGCGAGCACCTGGCCATGACGATCGACAATGGAACCACGAGCGGCCGGCACGTATTCGAGCCGGAGCCGATTGTACTCGGCACGTTGGCGATAGCGATGGCCGTTGACTATCTGGAGATCAACCAGGCGGACCACGACCAACAGGCCAATGACCAACATCATCAGTGAGGTCCATCGCCATGACCCCTGTTGTTGCAGGCTGGACATACGTTCCGCGTCAAGCCGGGCTTGACGCGGGTCAGTGTCGATGATGGGCGGCCGAGGATGAAGGTCGAGGCCGTGAGCTTGAACCTTCGGTAGCCAGGAAGGATAGACCATGCCTAGAATTGATAATCGGGCGTGGTGGCTTGGGTCAACCGTTGCCGTCGATTGGTCAAGCGCCAAAACAGCCAACCGAGGAACGGATGGGAGATCAGTTGGAATAGAAGTGGTGGCAACCACATCAGCAGTAGCGGCTTGGACTGGTGCGGATTAAGAGCGTAGGCGACGCCGGCCACGCCAACCAGGATGAGGTAAAACCCGAACGTTCCGATGGCCATCAAACTCAAGAAGCTCATGGTCGATTTGGTGGTCAGTACACGTCGCGTTAGGAAGGAGACCAGGGTGGCGGTGCCGACGAAAGCCAAGATGGGCGCCCATGGCGTGAAGGTTGAAACTAGCTGATAAAACCCGCCGGCGACGAGCGCCGCTAACAACCCGAAGCGCCAACCTTGGGTGAGGGTGAGAATCATCGTCAGCAGTAACGATGGTTGGATAACGACCGCCAGTCCAGGTATGGCCTTGATGCCGGCTAGATCCGCGGTCACGACAATAATAATAATGACTAGAATCAGGATGCTCTTCGCTACCTGACCTGTCATAGATGGGGCTTCACGACGGCGACGAGTCCCAAACGATTGAAGGTGGTCGCGGAACGAACGCGCGCCGATTGGAATAACGCTCCGGGCTGGAGTTGGACATGTTCGACCGTGCCAATCAAAAGATCAGGCGGAATGCGAGGATCGAGATCGGAGGTGGCCACGATTTGGCCGGGCCCCAGTCGGTCGTTCTTCGGGATGAATTCCATGATCATGGTTAACCCGCGCTCACCGCGAATGAGACCGCGACTGGAGCTTTGGTTGCCCACTTTCGCCAGCACCCGTGACTGACCGTCGGTCAAGAGCCGCACCGTAGCGGTCTGGTTATGAACTCGAGCCACCGTCCCAACCATGGTGCCATCACTGGCGACTACGGCCAGACCTTCAGTGACACCGTGCCGACGTCCCCGCTGGATAGCGATACTCTGAACACCGGGGTCTGGGCTGTAAGCGATGACCGAGGCGGTGATTGAGGAAATGTTGGCTTGGTCTAGAAACTCTGCTAGTTGGCTTAGGTTGGCGGCCACCTCGAGACGCCCACGCGCCTCGGCTAACTGCTGGCTGACAGCAAGCAATTGTTGTTGTAGCGCGTCCCGTTCGTGACGAAGCGCCGCCACGTCAGCCGGCATCACCAGCCAGCGACGTACCGTTCCGACGGCCTTCGTTGCCGGTCGCAAGAGTAGGCCAGCGGACCATTCAAGTCGACCTCCAACTAGCCACAAGAAAACTATCATCAGAGCTGTCAAGGTGAAAACGTTGGGGCGGATGTACCGGGTTTTCATGGCCAGGAAAACTCAACCACCTAGACGCTCGTTGGTTGGTCCTCGTTAGACATGACCAGAACTTTTCGTAGGTACTGAAGATCCTCCAAAACAATACCGGTGCCACGAACCACCGCGGTCAATGGATCATCGTCGACATGAATCGGGATTTGGGTCTCAGCTTGAATCGCTTGGCCGATGCCGCGGAGCAGAGCGCCACCGCCGGCCAGCAGGACGCCACGTTCGAAAATATCGGCCACCAGTTCGGGGGGGGTACTTTCGAGCGTGGCCTTGATGTTCTCGATAATGGTCCGAATTGGACGCTGCAGGGCATCGTGCACTTGGACACTCGTGATGGCCACTTCCTTCGGTAGACCAGTAATCAAATCACGGCCGCGCATTTTCGTTTCCGTCGCCTCCATCGGCTCCCAGACGGTCCCGATTTTCATTTTGATCTCTTCGGCCGTGCGTTCCCCAAGTAACAAATTAAAATGGTCACGGGCGTACTGGATGATGTCTTGATCCAGTCGATTGCCGGCCAAACGGAGGGAACGCCAGGCGACAACGCCGCCCAGAGAGATGACGGCAATTTCCGTTGTCCCGCCGCCAATATCAACCACCATGTTACCTGAAGCGTCGTGGATCGGTAGTCGGGCGCCGATGGCCGCGGCCATCGGCTCCTCAATCAGATAAACTTCCCGTGCCCCAGCGTGTAAAGTGGCATCCTCGACCGCCTTGCGTTCGACTTCGGTCACCCCGAGCGGAATGCCGATGACCACGCGAGGCCGCGGCAACCACCCGAGTGAATCCCGGTGTACTCGGTCAAAAAAATATTTCAGCATTTTTTCCGTCACCTCGAAATCAGAAATTACACCGTCCACGAGGGGCCGGCTGGCGACAATGTGGGCCGGAGTTTTTCCGACCATACGCCGAGCGGCTTCACCAACGGCCAGGACCTGACTCGTCCGCGTATTGACCGCTACCACCGAAGGTTCGTTCATGACGATGCCGTGGTCGCGGACGTAGACCAAGGTGTTGGTGGTACCGAGGTCGATGCCGAGATCGTGCGAGAAGCGCCCGAGAACCTTATTCAACATAGTTATTGGTCGAGACGGAAGAGTCGTTGAAAGAGATTGAAGCGTTGGGCATCATGGATGCTGATGATAATCAGCAGCAGGAGGATGAGGTAGAAGCCGGCCGCATGGATGGCCTGTTCCCAGCGCGAGCTTAACGGACGGCCACGGATCTGTTCGACCACGGCAAACACTGCCCGACCACCGTCGAGGGCGGGTAATGGTAAAAAATTAATAACCGCCAGGCTAATGGACAGGATGGCTACAAACTGGAGGACAGCCAGCAGGCCCAACTGTCGGATTTCGCCGATCAGGACCGCGATGCCGACCGGGCCAGTTAAATCCTGACTGACGCGTCCGGAGACAACCAGTTCACGTGCTAGCTGCGCAATGCCCTTCCATGTTTGGTTCGTCAGGCTGAGGGTCTGTTTCAGGCCGAAGAACGGTGTCACGTACCAGGGGTAACGAATGGTGGCTAAACTTTGAAGACCAAAGCCATAGAGCGGGCGATCAGTGCCGCTGGCCGCCCGAGGGTTGATCATCGCCGTCCGGGATGGACCTGAGGCTGGGCGGAAGACAATGGTCAGTGGTGGGTAGTCCTGGGACCGCGCATAGGCGATTAAACTGTCCGTTGATACGAAAGTTTGCCCATTAATCGACTCGATGGTATCGCCGGATCGGAGTCCAGCTGCGGCTGCCGAGCCACCGGGGGAAACAAAGGCCTCAAGACGACGCTGTGTCAGACGCTGGTAGGAGTCACGACCAATGGTGGTGGGGTCAACGGTGACACCGACGCTCAGGACAATTGATAGCAACAACCAGGCGAGGACGTAGTTCATCAGGACGCCGGCCGCCAAAATGACAAATTTCTTGGCCCACGAAGCCTGGGCAAAACTGGTGGGGCTGCTCGATTGACGATCAGTCTCGCCCTCGAGCCGAACAAAGCCGCCGAAGGGGATTAGGTTGATTGACCACAATGTTTGACCACGCCGCCAGCCCCGCAGACGAGGTGGGAATCCAAAGCCGAACTCCAGAACACCGATCCCAAAACGGCGGGCCGCTAGAAAATGACCTAGCTCATGAACAAAGACCAACAGGCTAAGGATAAGGATAAAGAGGAGCAAGGTCATGCTAGCGCGTTTCTAACTCGTCTCTTTTGCGCGTCAGGCTGGCATCGATGTCAGTCGTCGCCTGATCGACACGTGACTGGATAGTTTTCATCGCGGCCTCGAGTTCGTCTTCGGATATCTGCCGGTCACGTTCTTGTTGACGTAACTTTTTCACTACTTCTTCGCGGCCCACGCGAATACGAACCTTCGCTTGTTCACCTTTGTCTTTAACTAGGCGGAGCAGTTCCTGACGTCGATCATCGGTCATGGGTGGAAACGGGAGACGAATAATCTTACCCTCCACGACTGGCGTGACTCCAAGCGTAGACTGGCTGAGAGCGCGCTCGATATCCCTGATAATACCCGGGTCCCATGGTTGGACGACGAGCTGCTGTGGCTCTGGACTGTGAATGGCGGCCACCTCCTGCAGCGGACTGACGCTACCATAGCAGCTGATTGACAGGCGTTCGATCAAGCTGGGATTAGCCCGTCCCGTTCGCAGGCCAGCCAGTTCGCGCTCAAGAAAATCGCGTGCTCGCTGGATGTGGGAAGCCAGAATGGTGAGGTAGTCCACGGCGCTAAAACAGACCTGATTTTTTCTTCACTGGCTTGAGGGTGGAAATGTAGAGCTGGTCGGGGTCGGTCGGATCAAATGTCAGGAGGGTAGGAATTCGCTTGGTTGGCAGGGTGCTGACCGACCATGACGTACCACCGTTAGTAGTCCGATGAAGTTTTTGGCCGGCAATGATAAAGATCTCATCTGACTGACGGGGGTTAACGGCCACGTTTTCGATGGCTACACTCCGGGGCGTCACCAGGGTCGGAATACTGGTCCAGGTTAGGCCGCGATCGTGGCTAACCAGCAAACCATAGAGCGTGCCCAAATACCATGATGGGGTGGGTCCACTCACAATGGTGACGGCCCGGATGTCGCTGCCGCCGGAAAACGATTGGAGAGGGGCGCTAAGATTTTCCACCGTTGTTCCGTGATCACGAATGACATAAATACCGCCGGTGGTGGAAAAGACATAGATTCGACCGGAGCCATCGAAGTCAAAAGTCAGCCGCCGCGGTTCCAATGGCGTCATGGTGGTCCGCACTGTCCAGCGTTGACCATAATCCTGGCTGAGGATCAGTTTGCCGCCGCTGGTGAGAGCCCAAATCTCATTACCGGCCAGGGGATTGACAATGACACACTTGACGATGTGGCCGGGCTGAGCTTCGAGGTAGACCGGGCTCCAACTGCCCCCACCGTCGGTACTTTTCAGCACGGTGCTGCCGCTAGCCGTGTACAGAATCTGGCTGTTATCCGGATCAAAGCTGAGGCAGTCGAAGCGGCCAGCCCGGAGGGTAGTGGGCTGCCAATGTTCCCCGCTATCCGTTGTCTGCCACAGGCCGTTCACGCGCGTGCCGAGAAAGATGTGTTTGTGGTCGCGAGGATCAAAGACGAGTGCGACTCCGGAGACATCGCTAATAGTGAGGAGGCGTTTTTTTTGCCGGCCGACAAACGTTTTCTGCATCCAGGTTTGCCCGTGGTCATCGGAACGGAAGACACCGCCGTCGTTCGTGGTCGGCTGACCGATGCGAATGGTGCACCCCTGCCCCAGGAGGAGGAGTGCCGCCAGGGTGACTACGAGCGGCTTAAGCCTAGGCCAGGAGGTCGGCGGCGACAAGTCGGGGTGCCACATGGTGATGAAAGAGACGAAATCGTTCCAGCCAGCGGTCGGAGCGAGCCAGTAATTCGGCCAGCGAGATATCTTCAATGTAACGCTCAAGCCGATCATGCCAGCTCGGCCAGAGGCGGCGACTCGTCAGGTTCAACTTGGCTAACAGTAGTTCACGTAAACCAAGTTCCCAGAGATGAAAATAGTTTTCATTCAGGCGGTCATCAATTTCGGACAAGAGAGATTGGATGGCGGCTGCCTCACGCCCGACAAAAGCTCGAAAAAAAACGGCTAATAATTCGAGTTCATCGATCAGGACCTGCGGTTGCTGAGCGAGACGATGGAGTAGTCCGGGGCGGCCGGCCGCGCGAGCGATGATGTCGGCCGGACGAATCGTCGGGGGCAGGGCGCGTTCGACCAACCACAATCTCAGTTGAGTAATCATTTTTTGTGGCGGGACGAGGTGCCAAAAGTAAACGGCTGATCGCGAGACAATCGTGGCTGGTAGTTGGGCTAGGTTATTGGTCGTTAGCACCGTCATGACACCGGCTGGGGATTCTTCAAGAAATTTTAGGAGGGCGTTGCTTGCACTTTCGGTCATCAATTCAGCGTGGAGGATGATGAGCCAACGGCGTTCGGAAGGGTCAAGACGGAAGGGGAAACTTCGTGTCGCCTGACGAATAGCATCAATCCTGAGGGGGTGGTCGTTGTTCGCCGTCAGGGTCGAGACTTGAGGATGCTGATCAACTGCCAGCTGGCGGCAACTAAGACAGTGATCACATGGCCGCCGGCCGGCCGACAAGCAACGATCAAACCTTGCCAACCAGCGCGCGGCCGAACGTTTCCCGAGCTGAGCGGGCCCAGCAAAGAGCACCGACGGTGGCAATTGGTCAGCTTGCAGTGCCGCCAGGAGTCGATACCCAAGGCGCTCCTGGCCGAGAAATGGCCAGCGAGCCGCCGATCGGGATGGACTGTTGCGGCGGGTAGTCACGGAACGAAGCAAACTCTACCATGATGACCGCCAATATGCAAGGGCTACGCTGAGAGGAGTACGGCCACGGTTCGTCGGGCGGTTTCCTCCCAGGTGAACTGCTGAACGCGTTGCAGGCCGCACCTGACTAAACTCGCACGCAGCGGTTCGTCCTCCGCCAATCGGGCCAGCCCCCGGGCGACGTGGCTCGGGTCCAGCTGGTCAACATAGAGGGCGCATGAACCTAGAACTTCTGGGAGGGCGGCCGTGCGGCTAGCCAATACCGGCACCCGAGCGCTCAGCGACTCGAGAGGCGGCCGGCCGAAACCTTCGTATTGCGACAAGAATACAAAACCCGACGCTCCTTTCTGTAGCACTCGTAAATCATTCGGCGACTGCCAGCCGAGCTGGTAAATGCCTTGTCTACGTTTTGCTTGGTGAAGCCAGGCCCCGACTCCCGCCCATCCTTGTCCAGGATTTCCCACCAAGACTAAATTGACTGGCCGGGCCGCCTGACGACGATACTCAACATAACCATGGACCAGTAATTCGATATTCTTTTTGGCTTCCAGGCGGCCCAGAAACAAAAAGTATGGTCGCGACAGCCCCAATCGTGCCAGGATGGTTTGGATCTGATGCTCATCAACCGTCACAAACGAAGCTGGCTGGCTGACCCCTTGCGACGTGACGACTACCTGCTCTGGCCCGGCTCCCAAAAGGCTGACTAGTTCAGACTTCGTAAACTCCGAAACGGTCAGGATCTTTCGGCTGGCGCGTAAGGCGTGACGGACAGACCAGCGGTGGTAGTCAAGTTCTGAAGCGCTGTACCGGCCGAGGGTGACGATTCGAACAGCTAGATGAATGACCGGCCGTAGCCACCCGAGGCGTCGTTGAACTGAGTGTTGGGCATAGAGGGCCGGGAAGCGCTCGAAAGCCACGTCATGGATAGTGGTATACGTTCGACGCGGGTGGATAAGCGGAACGGTATCAGCGGTGATCAGGAGAACATCCGGCGGCGACCAGAGAAGTTCCCACGACAATCGAAGATGGCTCCACAGTACCCCCGGTGGCCAACGAAGCACGCGCTCTTCCACCGGCGGTCCAAGCTGCCGGAGAATCGGTTCAAGCGGCTCGCGGGTGTAGAGTCGAACTCGGTGCTCGCCAAGCAGCGGCACGAGGACGCGTAGCAGGTGCCAACTGTACCACTCGGTACCTGTCTTTTCCCGCTCGTTGGCCCGAGAGGCGTCGATGCCAATGACCATTATCTGGTGGCCAGAATACTCCGCTTGTACGATTCGAGATTGTCAAGCGCCACGCCAGTGCCGCGGGCGACACAGAGTTCAGGCTCATCCGCCACATAGGCTGGGACTCCGATAGCCTGAGCGAGGAGCTTGTCGATATTACGCAGCAAGGACGAACCGCCGCTCAGGACCATGCCTTTGTCCATCACGTCCGCCGACAGTTCGGGGGGCGTATCCTGTAAGACGTTCTTGATCGCTTGGATGATACCGGCCAGCTCGTTCTGGATGGCTTCCGTCACATCATCGGAGACGATGGTGACCGTCCGCGGCAAGCCCGTGATCATGTCACGACCGCGGATATCAGTTGACAACTTATCATCCATCACTAAGGCGCTGCCAATAGTAATCTTAATATCTTCGGCGGTCCGTTCGCCGATCGCCAAGCCGTATTTCTTGCGCACATGTTCCTGAATGGCGTAGTCGAATTTGTTCCCGCCAATCCGAACCGAGGTGTTGACCACGATGCCCCCCAGCGACAAGACGGCGATTTCTGACGTCCCACCTCCGATATCTATGATCATGTGCCCGGATGGCGAACCAATGGGGATATTGGCACCGATGGCCGCCGCGATCGGTTCCTTGATGATATACGCGGCCCGGGCTCCGGCCGCTAACGTCGCATCGATCACGGCTCGACGTTCAGTTGAGGTGATGCCGCCGGGGACCGCGACCATCACCTCGGCCCGAAAAAAACGCACCCCCCCGAGCGCCTTATTAATAAAGTAGCGCAACATTGCTTCGGTGGTGCGATAGTCAGCAATCACCCCATCCTTCAGTGGGCGTGAAGCAACAATGGTGTCAGGGGTGCGGCCAATCATCTCTTTTGCTTCGTCACCAACCGCCAGTACTTTCTTGTCGAGCAGTGATATTGCTACCACTGACGGTTCGTTGAGAACAATTCCGCGACCGGGTAAGTGAACTAACGTATAGGTGGTGCCGAGATCAATCCCGATACGTCGGGTGAACATGGAGTTAGCGACGGTAGGTAATAAGGGCGGCCCGATCCTCACGCAGCGGCCCCTGAAAAGCGACGCTATCTTTACTTAGGCGGGCCTGGTTGTCAAGGTTAGACGCTTGGATTGGCACGCGACCTGGGGTGGTGACCGTCAGCGTCAGCCCAGCGGATTCGAGGCCAGGTTGTTTTTGCCACACCAGGCGGTACTCATGTGATGATTCGAGGAATTGAGCGATGTGGTCCGGCAACTGGTAATGAACGGTGAGCGCGTTCTCCGTTTTCGGTTCAATCGATTTAAAAGCCGCAAACACCGTTTTCCCGAGTTCCGTCGAGGTGGTCACCGGCCCGGGAGCGTTTGACTTTTCTCGCAGCTGCGCACCCTGGGCGTCGAGTAACCTTGACCCGTCCGGGACGTAGATCCGGACGTAGGTATTGTAGCGAGTTGTTTTCCAATCAAAGGGTCTAGTGTGGCGGTAGCGAATTTGCAGCCAGCCCTCGGCCCGTCCGTCGGCTACCCGAACACGGTACTCGTAGCTTCGCTCGATGGCTGGATCCGTTTTTAAACTGGCCAGATTGGCGTCGGCAATTAGTAACGAATCTCCACCTTCGGGGGAGGCAATGGCGCCGGCCCAATTTTGATCGACCAACACGCTCTGGACTACCGGGTCGTGCATCGACAGCAACAACTGTTTTTCATTCAGCTGCTGACTGAGGACCAGGAAGAGCTTTGACCAGTCGGCCAGGGGGAGACTAAGGATACGGTCGACCAACGTAGTGGTCAATGGGCCAATAATATCTTTCCGGTCGTCTTCACTCACACCGGCCTGACGAAAATCAACGTCAACGTATTGTTGCAAGCGATCGGTAAAGTTTTCGGCCGTAAACTCCAGGCGATCAATAGTAATCGGACCAACGAGTTGGAGTAAGGCGGTGATGGCTGTCGGCGTGATGGCCACCACGCCATCGATATCCCGTCGGCCGCCGGCGCGCTGGTAGAGTAACAGTGCTTGCTGGGCTGAGGTGGGGAAATCTGGTGACCAGTTAGCATCACGGAAGTACCAGTTACGTGTCTTGAGGTACCGCGCCACTGGTTCCGGCGGCGGCACGATCGGAAGAGTGCGGCCGGTTTCAAGGTTGTAGCTGTTATCAGTCGTCAGATTGACGATTTCGCCGGACGCAACATTCATGACGCCATAGGTTCCAATGAATCCGCCGCCCGGTCGTAGTTCAGTATTATTTTGGAGCAGGAATAGATATTTTTTTTCTTCTGGATAGCCCAAGACGGTAGGTAAAATTCGGCTGGCCGGTACGGCCTGCTGGAGACCGTGCTGCAGCAGGGGAAATTGTTCTTTCAGCGGCCGGACGATGTTAGCCAGCGGACGGATAAGGCCACGGGCGGGGATGAAATTGAGTCTTGATGCCGCGCGGTCCATCGCCTGTTCGGCTCGACGCAGTGAAGACTCGTGGGCGGCGATGTCGGCCAAAAGTTGCCCTTTCTCCTTCCGACTGATGCTGGCGATGGTGACTGAGCCGCGGTTGGCAAAAGGACTGAGTAGTTGGTCCGCAAAATCGACCAAAGCTTTGACCGCCTCAACCGAGTCGTCACCAAGTACGAGGAGCGTTTCCACCGTCCGGAACTGACGACCGATGTATGGCCAATGGCGCAGCCCGGCCATCTGGCTGACCGCTTGCTGGCTTTGGTCAATAGCCGCCTGCAGGTCTTTCACCCGCTTCTTGGCCTGCGCAAATCGCTGGGCCGACAAGTCGCCCGGTAATTGTTTGGCCAGCTGCTGCGCTTGTCGTGCGGCGGACAGCGCGTGTTTGGCTTTGGGGTAGTAGTAGCCGGCGGTCACCACCATGATGGTCACGAGAGCCGCCAACGACCACAGGCCGCGCCGCAACCAAAGGCGCCAACGGCGCCGGGAACGTGAAGCCCGCGTGAAATGGAGACCGATGAGTTTTGGTTGCCAGCGGAGCCACTTCATACCTGGTGCGGCGGGGGTGGCGACCCGAGGTACTTGCTGAAGTACTTCAGGCCGCTCTGGATGTGAATTCTCGTGGGGTAGGAGAACAGCCCCTGGAGGCCTGGGTATTCGGCCGACAGACGTTGGTGATAATGAACCATTTCGGCGCTGGCGGCGTAGTGGACCTCCCATCCGGCTTGCCACATGCGACGACAGAGATCGACATCCTCAAAATACAGGAAAAAACGTTCATCGAACGGTCCGATGCGCTCAAGCGACGTACGACGAATCAGCATACAGGCCCCGAGCACCCAACCGACCGCACGGTTGTCCTGATGATCCCAGTCACTCATCAGGTAACGCCGGAGCGTTCGTCGACCGGCGGGGAAACGTCCGAGTGGCGTCCGCCGTAACAGCGGTGTCCAAATGTTGGGGAAACGATAACAGGAAAGCTGGGTGGTACCGTCGGGATTAATGAGTTTTGGCGCCGCCAGACCGACCTGAGGATGCGTATCAAGATAGTCGATGAGCGTGGCGACGGCTTGGTGGAAGATGGCGACATCAGGATTGAGAAGCAGGACCACCCGACCGGTCGCCCGAGCTAAGCCGATGTTCATGCCGGCGGCAAAGCCTACGTTTTTCGGCGAGGCAATGACCTGGACCGCTGGGAACTGCTGTCGAACCATGCCGACACTGCCGTCGCGCGAGTCATTATCAACCACGATCACCTCATATGCTAGCAGCAACTGGCTGTCGAGAATACCACGTAAGCACTGCTTCAGGAGGCCTTTCGTCTTGTAATTGAGGACGAGAATGGAGAGATCCATGCCGGTTTAGGACATCACAAACCAAGATCGTATGGCCAGTGGCGACCGGCGAGCGTGGTGCTCCAGTAGTCGGGCTTTCCGCCGTATACGCGGCCACAACCGGATGACGCTACCGATCGCCTGTAGGGTACGAGGCTGCGTGAGGAGAAGAAAGGCGAACTTGCGCAATTCATACCAACTAATCCATGGCCCGTCGAGCCACCACGTTGATCGACGCTCATGCTTGGCCAGTAACAACCAATGATTTCGATATGAGTAAAAGCTAATCATCTGGTGGCGCGAGCGGTAGTTTTTACTCAGTGCTACGTTCCGTATTGTATCCAGTCCTCGAACTGTGCGGTAGTGATAAGCCACCGCCTGCGGGTCGTACCAACTCGACCACCCCAACCGCTGGAGGCGCCAAGCTAGGTCAACATCATCCTTATAGGCGAAGAAGTCTTCGTCCAGGTATTCATCGTGCCAACGAATTGATTCCAGCGCTGACCGACGCAAGAGCAAACAAGCACCAGAGATACCAAACACTTCGCCCGCTTGATCATATTGGCCACGGTCGGCCTGGCCGCTACCCCGATCGCTGACCTGCCGGTTACGGAAACAATGTAAACCGGTGCTGTCGATTATACCAGACGGTACGACTTCTTTCAACTCATCGGCGGAATAGTGATAGCGCAGTAGTTTACCACCGAAGCTGCCGGCCGGAGGGTGACCCTCGAGGTAGTTGATCCCTCGCTCGAGCCAGTCCGGCTGAAGAATGACATCCGGGTTGAGAATCAGAACATACGGGCTCTTGGACAGCCGCAGGGCCTGATTGTGAGCACGACAGAAGCCGAGGTTCCGCGTATTGCGCAGCAAATTAAGGTGAGGGAAATGTTCCTCGAGCCAGTGTACGGTGTTGTCGACCGAGGCGTTATCGACGATCATCAGTTGGCGGGCTGGTCCGCGCTGTTGCATGATCGCCGCCAGGCAGCTTGGTAAGTGCGTTAAGCTGTTCCAGGTGACGATCTGGACGGTTACCAGTGGTACCTCACTGATCGGACGCATAAACAGTGACCAAGGCTAGCCAGCCCAGCCCGAGTGGATGATTAAGATAGGGAGTAGTCAGGTGGGTCACGAGAATCGCAATTACCCCGCCCCACAGCCACGGATACCATTTGGTGCGCCGGAGGTTTTGCCTGATCGACCACACCCACCAGCTCAGCAATCCGAGCCCGATGATACCAAATTTTAACCATAGATCGAGATAACCGAGTTCAAAGGCAAACGTCGTCCGCCAGCCCTTCACCCGTGGGTCGGTACTGTAGTAACGGACGGTCGTGCCGAAACCATGTCCGGTCAGCGGTTGTTGCCTGATGGCTTGGATCAGCGGCCGAAATTGATTGGCCCGGGCACTGGCTGCCTGTTGTGAACCGGGAGAGTATAGACGGGCAATGACTGCGCTTGACGGGCGGGGGGCGCCGACCGGGCTGAGCACGTACGGGAAGTTAACCGCCCACGACGACAGTAGCCAGATGGCGATGGCTAGCGGCAGGAGCCATATCACCCGCCAGGCAGACAGACTGCGACGGGCTTGCAAAAACTGGTAGAGGAGGACGACTCCCCCGCCGGCTACTCCCAACCACAGGCTGCGGGATAGGCTCAGGTAAAGGCCAACCCCGCTAGCAATCATCGGCCACAGCCACCACCGCGGGGCTCGGCCAAACAGCCAGCCGCTGACCGTCAGGAGCAAGCCGAGCAAGAGGTAAAGATGGCTTTGGAAGAAGACTCGGTAGAGCGGCCCGCTGAGGTGCGTGATTTCGCCGATGCCAGTTTGTCGGATCCAGCGGTAGAACGTTTCGAGTGTTGGCGCCGAGAGGTGATTAAACAGTACCTGGACAACCCACGTTTTGATCGCCACCGTGGTCACGCCAGCCAGCAGCACGGTCAGGATGAGCGATTGCCAGCCTGGTTGTTTCCGCCACCAAAACCACCAGCACGGCAGAATCAACAGGTACCCCCACGCGTTGGCATCCTGATAGGTGGTCGACAGGCCATGGCCGACAGCCAGTCCCCAGCCAGTCATGATGATGACCCACAGCAGCAGGACCGCGGCCGGCATGAACGCTCTGGTCGGCCATGGCCACCTCTTCTCACGGTACCACGACACGGCCGTGGCCACGAGCAAGACCGAAAACACAATCATCCGAATTGGGATGTGAAGACTAACTGAGCCGGAGAGATCGAGCCAGAACAAGTACCCCTTGCCCCCAATCACCAGCTCCACCAGGCTGACCAGGGACAACCACTTCGGCCATCGCCAGGCTAACCACCAGACGAAGGCGATAACCAAACTGGTAATCGGTACCATCAATCCCAAACGGAAGGCCAACCAGGATAGCAATTCCGCCGCCCCGACTGCTACCATCGTCCACCGGTAGAGTATCTTCGCTCGATCGTCCATTCAAAAGTCGCTCGCTACCATTGGCTTGCCCCACCGAAAGAAATCGATCACCAATGCCGACAGCCAGCTGATGGCGAATGCTGGCCATAAGCCAAAGAACTGTAGCTGGCCGAGATGTTTTCGGGTATAGTGGCCGATACTCTGTCGCAGGAGTAGTTGTTTTCGCCGGACACTGACCTGGCGAAAACTTTGCCCGCGTTCGTGGGTGGCGACCGCGTCGGCGACGTAGAGCGTCTCCCACCCCAATGCCTTCGCTCGTCGGCAGAAATCAACTTCCTCGTACCAAATCCAAAACTGCTCATCGAATAAACCGACCTGATCGAGGGTCTGACGGCGGATAAGAAAGCAGGACCCCATAACCTGGTCGACCACTTGAATTCGCTGGTAGTCGAAGTCAGTGGCTTGGTAGCGAGCGGATAAACGCGGGACAATATTCGGAACTTTGCTCAGCAGCAGGAACAGATCGATCCATCGTGGGAAGCGCTTGACCGATGGCTGCAAACGGCCATCAGGATAGATGAGTTGGGGACCGATAATCCCCACTCTTGGGCGGCGTAAAAACCATGCGGCCATCGAGGCTACCGTTCTCGGCTGCAGGACTAGGTCGGGGTTGAGTAATAATACGTCCCCTCGCGAGCGCCGGAGGGCCTGATTGACAGCGGCCGCAAATCCACGATTGATATCGTTTGCTATCAGGACGACCCGGGGAAATTGACGTCTGACTAAGTCGACCGAACCATCGGTTGAGGCGTTGTCAACGACAATAATCTGCCAGCGGATGCCCCGGCTGGCTTCGGCGGCCCGTAAGCACTGACGGAGCGAGCGACGGACATTCCAACTGACAACAACCATCGTCACCACAGGATCGGGCATAGCCACCAGTCTAGCAAAAAGCCGCTGGCCCGACAATCAGTCGAGGTGGTGTTTTCGGCGGATCATTAACTCAGCCTGACGGTAGCGTCGGATAGTATCGCTGCCTCGACCTCGTCCGATCCACGGCAGACGATAGACGAATGATGGCAGCCAGGTACTCATCCCACCACGCTGTTGTTGAACGCGGAAGAGTTCGGTCGGTACCCAGATTCCATGCTGACCACTTCGCAGCAGGGTTAGCCACACATCCCAGTCTTGAAACCGACGTAGGGCCGGGTCGAAACCAGGAAAATCTGCTCGCCGAATCAGCGAGGTAGTGTGAATATAGTTCATCTGGCGTAGGCGCGCTCGGTTAAAGTCGAAGAGACGAAACATTTTCGGCCCGAATCGAAAATTGCTATAGGCATAGCTGACCGACGGATGAGTCAGCAGGGCGACGATCATGGCGGTCAGGGCCTGCGGATGAAGCCACGTATCGGCGTCAAGAAAAAGCAAGAATTGACCCTGGGCCGCGGCCGCGCCCCTATTCCGGGCGAGCGGAGCCCCCTGATTTGTTTGATGAATGAACTGTATCTGTGAACGGTGTGGTGCAAGCGCCTGGGTCAGTTGATCAGTCGATCCGTCATCAACGACGATGAGCTCCCAGTGGGGCCAGGTTTGCTTCAATACGGAGGTGATGGTCCGACCGATCGTCTTCGCCGCCTGGAAGGCGGGTATAATGATCGATACCAGCGGTGGATTGGACATGTGCCATCCTTGGACGAGCGCTTCTACTCGCCGGTTCCTGACCGGGACAGTAAACTCCCGCCGGACGAGCTCCTGCCCAGCCTGTCCAAGTCGGGCGCTGAGGGCGGGGTCAATGATCAGCCGGCGGATAGATTTCACTAGGCTATCGATATCTTCTGGATCAGTAACCAAAGCCGTTTTTTCATCATCAGCGATGTCGGTTACTCCCCCGGTCGCACTGGCCACCAACGGCAGACCGCAGGCGGCTGCTTCCAGGTAAAAAATGCCTAGGCCCTCAACATCACTCCCCGCCTCCAACACTCGTGGCACCAATACCCCGATGGTGCTGGCCTGCAGAAGGCGAATCTTTTCTGGCTCGCTGACCCAGCCATGAAACGTTACCTGGCTAGAAAGTTTCATCTCTTGCCTCAAGCGTTCGAGCGCTCCCCGCTCCGGACCGTCGCCGATGATGTGGTACTCTAGAGCCGGGATTTCCGAACGTAGCTTAGCTACCGCGCGTATGACGGTCGCCACATTTTTGCGGGTCACGAGACGGCAGACGGTCACCAACTGAGGATCATTCCTGGTGGACGGTACTTTCACGGTAAGTTCTTCAGGCACGGCGGGATGAGTTAAAACAAGTTTGTTCTCTGGCACGCGGTACTGTCGTACTAGACCAGCAGTAAAATCACTAATCACCCCGATCCAGGTGGCCGAACGGAGTACTGTGCCCATGAACCAACGCAGCGGCCAGCGGCGCTGTTCAGTTAGCAGGTCTCGCCCGTAGACCAAAATCGCGTAGCGTAGGCCAAACCAACGACTGAGCCACCCGGCCAACACGGCGCCGCTGAAGTGGCCGAAAAGAACCAGCTCGGCTTGCCGGCGACGAGACCACAGCCACGGGACAAGCCACTGCCACGATGGCCAGCCCGGTCCACTGAACAACGACCGCCGAATGGTTTGGTAGGGCTGCCGGCGGTCGAAGTCATCATCCCCGCGCTGCGGCGGGGCGATGACCGTCAGCTCGGAGCCAAAGACCGGAGCTATTAGTTCTAGACTGGTCTGGATGCCCCCGATCTCGGGCGGGAAAAATTCGGTGATGAGGATAAAGCGGCTCATGTACGGCGCAGCCGCTGGAGGAGCGCTTGGGCATCACTTGTCCGCATCAACCGCAGCACAAAAGCGAGGACCAGGTATAGCAGTCCCATCAGGATGGCCGCGGTGATAGCGCCGGTTCGTCCGTCCAACTGTGGAATAAGCCACCAGCCAAACAGGGCGACAATCAAACCGGCCAGTAGAGTTTTGCCCAACGTAGTCAACAACGCCTGAGCCGGAACAGTGATGATTCGTCGTACATACCAGAGGCCCAAGGAGAACAGCAGGGCGGCTGACCCCAGGGCGATGATGGTGACCGAACGGTAAGTATACTGTTCAATAAAAACCAAGTTCAGCGCCACATTGACCACCACCGTAATGCCGATATTGATGGTATTGCGGGTTTGGGCGTTGGCGGCGTTGAGCAAGTAGCCGACCGGATAGTTGAGAAACAGGAATGGCAAGGCCAAAGCCAGGAACCGGAGTGGCCAGACCGCATCGAGCCAGAAAGCCCCCCAGCCGAGGATAATGATTTGCTTGGCTAGCAGGCTGACGATCACCATCAGCGGGACGGTAATAACCATCAGGTACTGCATGGAATAGCGAAAAATACGCTCCAGCCGCGCCCGGTCGGTGATAAAGGCGGCGCTCATGGCGGGAAACGTGGCCGCCACGAGGGCGGCGGGCAAAATCTGAAAGGCTAAAATTATCTTGGCCGCCAAACCGTACAAGCCAACCTCGCGGTTGCCGCCAAAAATGCTTAGCAGGACGTTGTCACTGCTGGCGTAGACGGCGGTAAAAAGGCCAGCCACGCCAAAAGGTAAGGCCAAGCGCAGCAGCGAGCGGAGCACCCGCCACTGCAACCGTGGTCGCCAGACAACGCCCTGCCGCCAGAGGTGGAAGACGACGTACAAAAAGTTCGAGGCACTCCCGCCGAGGACGGCCATGACCGTAATCACCGGATGTGCGCCTAGTACCAGGCCGGTGATGCCGATGATCATCACCACCACGCGGTGGAGAATCGTCCCAATCGATTCAAACTCCAGTCGCTGGATACCCCGGAAGTATCCATACAGTGTCAGGGTCATCGAGTCGAGAACCATGATCACCGCCGCCCAGCGGATGAATAGCGAGTCGGGGTGAGAACGGCCCATTGAGTCGAGCAAGGCAATCGATCCGAATAAAGCCGCAATCACCACCGCCGACGAAAGAAGCTTGAATGTGACTATGTGGTGGAGATCCGTTAAACCCTGCTGCCGGTCGCGGGCCGTCTGGCGGATAAAGGCCGGGGTCAGGCCAAGGTCGATAAAAATGGAGAACAAGGTAATAAACGACAGCGCGCTGAAGTAATCTCCAGTGACTCGTACTCCAACCAGCCGGGCCAGAATAAGGACATACAAAAAAGACAGGATTTTCTGTCCGATCAGTGCCCCCGTCAGGTAGGTAGTATTCTTGGCAATGCTACCGCCGTTAGCCGAACTGGGGCGTGGGATCATAGCCGCAGTTTACCAGGCGTCTAACGCTTCTGCCATTGTGGAGCCCGACGGGCCCGTTTCAAGCCGTACTTTTTACGTTCCTTAACCCGTGGGTCGCGTCGAAGAAAACCGGCTCGTTTCAGCGCCAGACGGTAGTCAGGATCGACTTTGACTAAAACGCGGGCGAGACCAAGGCGAATTGCTTCGGCTTGACCCTGCGTCCCGCCCCCCGAAACTTTGATCTGTACTCGCTCGGCCAGGGAGCGTTGGCAGGTGCGGAGGGGCGCAGTGATGAGTTGCTGGTCGGCCGCCACCGGAAAGTACTCCGCCATTGGTCGACCATTAATGACGAAATCAGTCGGACCCTGATGATACCAACGAATACGGGCCACCGCTTCTTTTCGCCGGCCCACCGCAAACAAGTAAGGCGGTGGTGTCGAAGGAGAAACCTTGAGCTCCTGACGGCTAGCCGGCGGAGAAGTAATTTTTCGTTCCCTCGCCGTGGACCGGAGTCGTCGGGGGGTTGTTTTGACGATCGGTTTCTTGGTCATGTCGGGCGCCGCTCGATCACTAATCGTTGTAATAGTTGCTCACGGTGGCGGTTGTTCGGTAGCATTCGTTTGACTGCTAACCGAAGAACCTGGTCAGGATGATGGCTCAGCAGTTGGCCGGCGGTCTGACATTTTAGGCCGCCAGGATAGCCACTAAAACGTCGATACATTTTTTGAGTTCGTTTCCGCCCAGTAAGACGTACTTGGTTAATGTTTCGGACCACTACTGACACTCCGCCTGGACGGTCTGGGCGGTAGGCTGGATTCCTCTTACCCTGGAGCGCGCCAGCAATGGCGGTAGCCAGACGACCCAAGGCTTGTCCGGCGGCATTCATTTCGATCGTGGTCATCGGCTTACTCAATAAATTCAAGTTTCACCTGTTCGGCTCCGTCGCCGGCCCGACGCCCAAGATTCGACCGCCGGGTGTAGCCACCAGCACGGCGCTGAAACTGGGGAGCCAGACGCTGGAGAATAACCTGCACGGCCGGACGGTGTGGCAAGGCTTGCAGCAGTTGACGGCGGTGAACTAGCGTGGGTTGTTTGCCAGTTGAAATAAGTCGTTCGACAAAACGGCGAACTAACTTCGCCCGCGCCGGCGTGGTGGTGATCCGGCCATTGATGATTAGGGCCACGGCCAAGTTACGCAACAGGCGTTGGCGCTGCGCGCTCGTGCGATCAAGCGTCCGCTTGGCCTTCCGGTGTCGCACGCCTAGGTCTCCTCGGTGGCTGCCGACTGATCATCTTTTTTTCGACGGCTCGGTTTCTTCTTCTGTTTCTCAGTCGCCGTCGCATCCGGCTCGGGCTCGCTGGTCGGATCGGGAATGGTGGGCATCGCCGCTGTCTCGGTGGGACCGGTCAGGACAAATTGGAAGTGTTCAACCATGATCGAGGCGGCCTGCCGTAAGGCTTCATCCGGTGTCAGGCTACCGTCGGTGGTGATATCAAGAATAAGCTTGTCAAAATTTGTCATCTGTTCAACCCGCACATGCTCGGTGGTAAAATTGACATTCTTGACCGGCGTATAAATGGCATCGATGGCGATGGTGCCGATCGGCAGTCGATCTTTCTCGCGGTTCTCGACCGGCACATATCCCCGGCCCCGGGCCACAGTCAATTCCATCTCGAAGCTGGCTGTTTTGTCGGTCAGGGTGGCAATCGGCTGCTTTGGATTGACGACTTCCAAATCCGCATTCTTTTCCAGATCTCCGGCGGTCACTGGTTTGTTGCCTTTTGCTTTCAGGTGGACGGTCAGCGGCTCGTCGCGGTGAACTTTCAGCCGTATCTGTTTCACATTGAGGAGGATATCGACCACATCTTCCTTGACTTTTGGAATGGCCGAGAATTCGTGGTTGATCCCCTCGATTTTAACGGCGGTAATGGCGGCGCCTGGTAGCGATGATAGCAATACGCGGCGCAACGTATTTCCCAACGTCGTGCCGTAGCCGGGGTACAGCGGCTCAATCGTAAAGGCGCTACGATGCGGACCCATGGTTTTCTGCACGATGTTGCGCGGTAAAGGAATCGATTCCATAGACGCGGCGGTTAACGCGAATAAAACTCGACGATCAATTGTGGGCTGATAGTCTGTTCCAATTGACTGCCTTCTGGTAAGCCAGTGACTCGACCCGAGAGTGCTGTTTTGTTCAGTTCGAGCCAGGTCAGTGGCTGGTAGTTTTCAAGCGATTTAGCAAGCGTCGTAAAATGGGTGAGAGTTGAACTCTGGGGTTTAACGCCAATGACGTCATTGACTTTGACTCGATACGATGGGACGTCAACTCGCCGGCCATTCACTACCACATGCCCATGGTTAACGAGCTGTCGAGCCTGAGCCCGGGTCGAGGCCAAGCCGAGGCGATAGACCACATTATCAAGGCGACGTTCTAAAAGCTGCAACAGCTGTACACCGGTGTCGCCGCTCGACTTGTAGGCCTCGGAAAAGTACTTACGGAATTGCCGCTCCAGTAGCCCGTACATAATTTTGGCTTTTTGCTTTTCCCGCAGTTGGAGCGCGTACTCGGACTGCCGTCCACTGGCGGCCGGGCCGTGCTGGCCAGGTGGGTAATTTCGACGCTGGAGAACTTTGGCTTCCTTGGCGGTGCCAAACAGGGCTTGACCGAAGCGGCGGGAGAGTTTCAGTTTGGGACCGGTGTAGCGAGCCATGACTTTATACGCGGCGAACCCGTGGCGGCCGCGGACCATTATGCGGCATCGGCGTCAAGTCTTTGATGATGTTGATGGTCAGCCCCTGGGCGACGAGCGCCCGGATAGCGGCCTCCCGACCCAAACCGACGCCGCGGACAAAGACGTCAATCTGCTTCAGGCCGACTGGCCGGATACGTTCGACCAGGTCGCGGACGATAATCGCGGCCGCATAGGGGGTGCTTTTTTTCGGTCCGGAGAAACCAACTTTCCCCGCCGACGACCAGGCTAAAACGTTACCGTTTTGATCGGTAATCGTGACGATGGTATTATTGTAGGTCGCTTGAATATGCGCCTGACCGTGGGTGACGAATTTCTTCTTCGGCTTTTTCGACTTCAGGGTCGCCGCGGCCGGTGTAGATTTCGTATCGCTGGCTGGCGCCGATTGATGAGAATCGAGTCCGTGGTCAATCATACGACTATGTTTTCTCCGCTGGCGCCCGACGACCGGAGCCCATGGTGCGTCGAACATTACCGCGCACCGTGCGGGAATTCGTTCGCGTCCGCTGGCCTCGGACCGGCAGGTTTTTGCTATGCCGGATTCCCCGGTAAGCACCAATTTCTTTCAACCGTTTAATGTTCAGGAGAACTTCGCGTTTTAAATCGCCCTCGACCTGATGTTTATCAATCAGTTCGCGGAGTTTGCCAACCTGCGTCTCATTCAATTCCTCAACCCGCGGGTTACCAGCAATCTTGGCGGCGGTAATAATTCTTCCAGCCAAGCTTGGCCCGATGCCGTACAAATAGGTTAGGGCCACCTGGATGCGTTTTTTGGCTGGCAGGTTAATCCCGGCGAGGCGAAGAACTGGCATGTGAGAGACGACTAGTTTAAGCGGCGGAGAACTCGGCTACCCTTGGCGCTGTTTGTGCTTCGGATTAGTCGGGCAGACGACATAGAGCCGCTTGCCGCGGCGAATGACGCGGCAGTTTTTACAGATTGGTTTGACTGATGAGCGGACTTTCACAGGCGGTAGACAATTCGACCCTTGGTCAAGTCGTAGGGGCTGATTTCTAATTGGACCTTGTCACCGGGCAGAATCTTCATTCGATGGAGTCGCATTTTTCCAGACAAGTGAGCCAAGACTCGGTGACCGTTCTCCAGTTCCAACCGGAACATGGCTCCTGGTAGCGATTCGGTGACCACCCCTGTGAGGGTGATAAAACCCTTGTCTCGCTTCGGCTCTTGGCTGCTTGTCGGAACGAAGGCTGGTCGCTTTCGCCGCATTAAGAAAACTTAGTCGAGGACGACTCGGCAGGCAAGAATTTTCGCTTAGCTGTCATCAATTCTGCCCGAGGTCGTGAAGTCTAGCTTGGTGGCTGATCGATTATACGACGGTTTGCGCCCCCTGTCAACTTTATCTGCCTAGATACTGGCGACGACCCGCGGGCGGGAACTTCTCAATGGCGTAGCGCAGCATCGTCCGGGGCATTTGCCTGGCGTATCGTTTCAAAAATCGTTCTTCAGTTGGACGATCGCGATCTCCTACTTCACGAAGCATCCAGCCGACAGCTTTATGGATTAGGTCGTGGGGATCGCGCAACAGCTTTTTCGCTAAGTTCAGCGTATCGCGGAACTGGCCGTGGCGGATGAATGTTTGCGTGGCGATGATCGACATCCGTCGTTCCCACAGGTTCCTTGAAGCGGCTAGGCTCGAAAGTACCAGCCGCGGCTTGTCGAGTAGGTATGTCCCGAGGATGTGGGGCGCCGAAGAATCGACCAGATCCCAATTATTGATCTGTTTCCGCCACCGCAGATACCGCTTGGCAATAATCTCGCGTGTGTGTTGGTCGCGGCGTTGGAATTGACTGACCAAGATGAACAGGGCCGTTAGGCGGTGTTCGTGGTATCGGCTCTGCAGCAGACGTTCGACGTCAGCCAGAGGCAAATCTCTATATTTCCTTGCGACCCGGCGCTGCTCAGGAACGGAGACACCGATAAATATATCTCCTTCGCTGTACTCGCCATGCCCGGTCTGGAAAAACCACTGCCTGGTCTTGGCCGTGCTGGGTTTACTGAGGCGTTGGAGTTCAGCGCGGACTTGATTCAGTCTGGGCATCGAACCGCGCTCAGAACAACCACCACGTATCGGTCCGGCCTATCATTCTGGGGGGTGCTATATCTCGCAGGACAGTTCGATCTCACCAATGCAGGAATCTATGCCCAGTCCACCGTCGAGCCTGTCCGTACCGGCGCCGCCACTCAGCGTGTCGTAGCCGTTGTCTCCGAACAACCGGTCGTCGCCGTCATGGCCATCCAGGACGTCATCACCGTTCCCTCCGGAGAGGGTGTCGTTTCCCAGGCCACCGTCAAGGTGATCAATCCCATTGCTGCCGCTGAGCGCATCGCGGCCGTCCCCGCCAACCAGGGTGTCGTTACCGTTGCTGGCGTGCAGTCGATCATTACCCGCCTCGCCATCAAGGTAGTCATTGCCATTACTGGCATTGAGGCGATCGTGGCCGGAGCCGCCGACCAGACAGTCGTCATTATTACTGCCGTTCAACACGTCATTACCGCCTAGGCCGAAGATCAAGTCGCGGCCATTTCCGCCGTTCAGTGTATTATTTCCAGCCGTGCCAACAATGATGGTGTCAAAGGCTACGTTATTACAGGCCTCCGGCACCACTCGTTCGAACGCGCCCATATCGCAGGCTGGACCCATCGGCCTGGGGACGCCGCGTTGATCAGTGCTGACGGTGCAGGCGATCAGGGGAACGGCATCAATTGCTGGGCTACCAGTGAGCAGCGCGTGCGTGAAGGTCGGACCGCTGTTGTTGGCCAATGGCCCCAGCATGGGGTTCGTACTGTTGAGGTCGCCGGTTCCGCCAAGCCCGCAGGAGGCATCGCTGGCCAGATTATATCCGAGGGACGTGATCGCGCCGGCGCAATCGTCTGCAGCCGTGGCGGCGCTGTTCCCACTGATGACAGTATTGCCCAATGACATTGTTCCGCCGAAGTTCCAAACGCCGCCGCCATTGTCGGTCGCCGTGTTGTTAGTAATGGTGAGATGGGTGCTGGTGACAGTTCCGAAGCGGTTGAAAATGCCCCCGCCGTTTAGGGCCGTGTTGGTACTGAGCGTGCTATTAGTCAACGTCAGCGTTTGATCAAGGTTATAGATAGCTCCACCGCGTCCAAGTGTGGTGTTATCATTTAGGGTGCTACCCGTTATGGTCAACGTGCCTTCATTGTAGATCCCGCCTCCGCCGCCACTCAGATTAGCACCGACCGTGTCGTTGTGGCTGATGGTTGAATACCCAATTGACATCGTCCCGAAGTTGGCGATGCCACCGCCAAAATTCTGTCCAGTATTGTTAGTGACTGTAACGCGAGTAAGGGTTAGGTCCCCATGATTGAGGATGCCGCCGGCATTGGCCACCGGGTCGCCGTTCTGCGTGCGTAGCCAACGGAGATGGACTGTCGCCCCTGGACGTATTTCAAACACCCGGTCGATCGCGCCCCCGTCAACCAGGCTGGCGGCCGCACCAGCGCCGGAAACAATCAAGTCGTCGGAAATATCAAGATCGCCGCTCAGAGCAGCGTCCTCGCCGATTCCGGCCATGCTGATCGTGTACGTGCCCGCGGGCAGGGTAATACTGTCGGCCCCTGGAAGCGCGTTGGTCTCCATAATGGCCGCGCGGAGGGAACAATCGCCAGCACTATCAGCACAGGCGCCGTCACCGGGGCTGATGTCCACGCTATCGGTTGTACTGTTAACGGTGAACGCCGCGGCCTGAACGGTTTCGAGCTGGCTGGCCACTGCCAGTAGAAGTAGTGCCCCCAAGCTGACGACACCCAAGATTCCCCGGCGGAGACCAACCCTGAGAATGCGCTGCGGACTATGCATCATAAGCGTGCAGTTAATATAATAAATGAATCCCCAATGAAGTAATCGGCGCGTCCTTGATGCGGGAAGTCAGCGCCCCATGTGGATAACAGCTAACAAAGGGCTAGGCCCTCCATCCCTCACAGAGTACTCCTCCTGCCCTGGCCAAGCAAGCTGGTGGTCTCGACCGTCGGTTAGCGGTTAGACCGACTCAGCGGCGGACCGTTCCAGCCGTTCCAAACCCCTGGTGATGACTCATCCTGATCGTGGCCGGCTGAAAATCCACGCGCTGGCAGATTCTTAACGTTCCCTCCCGGTTCATCACAATTGCCTCTTGCTTTTTGGCCTCAGGGTCAGATTAATTTCTCGCCTCCGCGCTTTGACCACCTTTTTCACTAGCGCCATGGGTATCTTCGTGCCAATCGGAAACCGCAGCGTGCCGGTTGAGGTCTTATACTTCTTGAGTTCTTTGTGCTGGTTGACTTCCCGGTCCCAGGCGTAGATACTGATGTGCTTCTTAAACGCGCCAAAGTACACCAGGCGGCCTTTATATCCAGGACTCTTGTATTCATAAAACGGAATGCCGTAACTTATTTCTTCTTTAGCGGTTGGCGCGGCGGATTTGATCGCTCGCCGAAGTTGCGTCAACATGATTCGTGCTGCTTTTGGAGCGCCGGCGATGTACGCATCAACAGTTCCAGATTTTGGCATACATACTCAATTAAATCCCAAATGCCCAGCACCAAATTCCAAACAAGTCCGAATAACCAATCATCAAATGACCGAAATACTTTTTGCTCGAAAATATATTTTGATCATTCGAATTTCGGTTATTGGGGCTTCCTTGGGATTTGTTATTTGGGACCGGAGCTAGCGTTCACCAATGAGTCGTCCCGCATTTTGATAGGCGAACCGCGCCTGTACCTCTGGACTTAGCCGACCAATAAACATGCGGCTGTAGTCGTTCAGCGCCAGCGCCACATCGGTATCAAGCGACCAACGAGCGTCGCCGCCGCGATCCGTGTCCCATAGTACCTGGTCCGGATGCTTCTCGATGAACCCCCGCCAGGTCTTCAAGTCTTTCTCCAGCAACGGTTCAGGATTGGACAGGTGCGTCAAGAATGTTTCTTTGCTGACTCCGCGACGGAGCAGCCAGACGTCGCCATAGAGTTCATCCACGCCATAATACACATTTTTGTGATTGGTCAGAATTTCATCAATCAGCTGCAAATTGTCTCCGCCGCCAGCATCTTCGACCAACTGGTCGCCGTGAAAAATAAAGGTGATGCCAGGGTTCTGTTCGAGGATCTTTTCAAATTCGTCTTTCTGCCCCTGCCCGAGGTGGAAGTAGGCGATGAGTTTGTGCTGCCGGATGACCGGATAGATGTCCAACAGTCGCTGAGCATCAGGTTTGAGTTCCGGCGCGCCGCCGTCGCGTGCATACAAGCCAATTTCACCGTAGCCGCGGAACAGTCCGGGATACACGCTGAGCATGTCCTCGAGCGTTTTGGCATCGACCGTCGGGAAACCGGTCGGCGAGCCGTCATCGGCCGGCGGCATGATGAACGGAATGAAACGATCAGGATATTTCTGCATGGTTCGTTTCACCACGTCGAGCATTTGCTTGCGCACCGGATCCCAAACCGGAAAGAAGACCAGGGCCTTCGGCGTCCCCTCCACGTCCATCATGCAGATGTAGTCCTCGACCGAGGTATTGATACCGAGGGCCAGCCCCTCGCCCGGGTCGACCGGACTTCCTGGCGGTCCGTCCGGGATGGCGGCCATGTGGACATGCATGTCATACAGCGGTCCAGTATATGCGCCGGCCGGGAAGGTTCGTGGTATATTCGGGCAGTTTACCGGCTTGAACGCGGCATCGACGCGTTGCTGAAGGAAGTTTTTGACCAGCGGCAGATCAGAAACCGCTGAGTTGCCGTTGAAGAAAAGCCACCACGCTGTTGCACCGAGGATAAGCACCACCAGGATTGCGATGAGAATAGTTTTGGTTGTTGGTTTCACGTCCCAAGTATAGCAAAAAACGCCCGCTTGGGCGCCAAATCACCGGCCGCGGTCCTTAGGCTATCTTCAGACGCTGCTTGACCATTGATAGATCGCCTTCGATCCGGCGGATCCATTCGATCGTTAAAACGCGCTCCTGGTCAAGGCGCTGAAGGATGACAGACGTTCCGTCCATCTTTGTCATCAGGTCGTTTGGAAGATTATTGATCGTGCTCTGAAATTCATGGCTCGAAAAAAAATCTCTTCGAAACTGATCCATAGTGGCGTTGAAATGTTCTTTCGTCACATACGGTGGCATAAACAGTCCTTTCCGCCACCAAGGTGACATACAACGACGATATTCTAACTAGGCGCGTTTGTCCATTGAAGGGAAATCACGGCCCCCCGGAAACACGACCGTAATTTTTAGTCCGGGGATCGGAGCGTAGTTCGTGAAAATCTTAGTCACGCGGGCCATGCTAACCACCGCCATCCGGTTCGGGGAGGCAAGAGAACACTATGCCGGCCAGACCGAACTGTTTTTATCTGGCGGGGAAATAACGTTCATCTGTTCCCGCTTTGGTTCTGGCGCCAATGCCAGATCATGGCTTCTTTGAACAGGATAATCCACCAGAACAGCCAGAAAATCCAGGGGAACAGCCACCACCACCACATCCACCACGGCCACCAGTCAAGCCACCAGATCCAGCCGATGATAAACCACGGGATAAACCACCACAGCGGAATCCAGAACCACCATGGCCACGGCCAGCCAAAACCCCAGAACCTGTATCTGGTCCATTGCCAGCCGACAAAGACCCAGGGGAAGAGCCAGAAAATCCCGACCCAGAAACCAACCTCCCACCATCGCCGGTGCCAGCTCGTGTCCGCTTGTTGGCTGGTGGACGTCGGCTGGGTAGTGACCGTGGTGCGATTGGTTGTTGACGTGGTCGGCGTGGCTGGTGTCGTCCGGTTCGTGGTGGTGGTCCGGTTTGTTGAAGTCGTCGGCTGGTTGGTAACCGCTGTGTTTGTCGGTCGGTTGCCACGGGTGTAAGTGGCGATGGTCTGACCGTCCTTACCCTTGGCGGTCAGCTCGACGAAAGCAGTCGCGCCGGGATCATCCGTCACTGGCCCGCGGGTGGAGCAGCCATCCGCGCCGCGGCAGTTCTGGGTCGGGTTGTTGGCAATAGTTGACGTCCATCTTTGCTGACCATTGACCGACATTGACAAGTCGATCGGCAGTTGCTGCCGAACGTCCTGCCCCTGGCTGGCGACGACGACCTCGTTGGAATGGCCGAAAGGGAAGGATTCGGTGTAATTGTTGGTTTCGAAATTAAAAAATTGAAAATAGTAAGCCGGCTGGGCCGAGGCTTGCGTCCAAGCGAGGAGGGCCAGTAGCGAGGCGAAAAATACCGTCTTCATGGCCAAAAACCTAATTGATTATCATTGTACACAGAGTATACCAGCGTTGGCGGAAGGGGCACAAGAGATGAGGTGAGCCAGGCTGTGTCTCGCCCAGATCGCCCGGTAGTGGCGGAGTAACGGCTGCCATCAGCCTGCTACGTTGTTCAAGATAATTATTATGTCGATCCGGAGCGGCACTTGACTTTTGTACTTCTTGTTGCTAGCCTCGGCCTGAATCGGTACTGCTGTACTCTGCCACTGTTGAACTTCGGATAGGAGGTGTACCTTGCCAAAAGTGATTGAGCGATTGGAACAGGCACTGAATGCCTGGGAGACCGTCTGCTTTATTCGTCGCCTCGGCTTCGATATCCGGATGCTGGCGGTTGAATCAAGGGAGCGTGACGAATGGAACCAGTTATACCAAGGACCGGAAACCCACTGGCGATCGTTTCGTCAATACCTCTTGGGCTTTCGAGGAAGCAACTTCGATGTCCAGCGGTTCACCGATTTGTCCGGGTGGGACGTGGACGACATGGCCGCCGCCTTGAGCATCGGCGGTCAAGCGCCCGAAGGGTGTGAAATAATGCTTCATGCTCCGACACGTTTCACCGCCACCGGAAAAATCGTGCCCCATGCCAGACCGGAACTTGGAGATTGACCCGATCTACCGCAAGTCAATGAAGTCGACTTGAACAAACTGCCGTATAGTCTTCTGCTCAGGGCGCTCAGACGAACGATCCTGAAAGAAAAGTATTACCGCCGTGGCAACAACCGCCGCGACGCTGAGGGAGATGATCAGCTTCTGGTGAACCACACCATCAAGTCTATCACAACCAGGCAAGGAATGATGTCAAAAACCGAAAGAACACCCCAGCGGGGTGTTCTTTCTCTACTGTTCAGCTCAGAAGCGTTATTCCGCCCAGAAGACGTGCGTTACAATCCTCCGACCGAGACCGAGATCACGAACGAAGACTGAAGCCTGACCATCAGGCGAACGGTGGATTTCTCGACCCCACTCGCGCGGTGCCTGGGCTGACTGCCATGACCTCGGGCTGGTAGCCGCTTGACTAATCGTGGTGGTGGTATCGAGGTGGCTGTAGATGTCTTCCAGCTGCTCGTAGTCATGCTGGTTCGGATGGACAATTTCATTTGCCTCCGGGATGAAATAATCCATGCAGGTGTGCGGCTGAATCGGGTCGTTGTTGAAATTCTCGTCCTGGTGGCCAAGGCCTAGGGTATGACCAGGCTCCTGGCACATCACCAAACTTCGCCAACCGGCGGTATTATAGTATGGCTGGCTGAAGTAATAGTCGTTGACTTTCACCACGCCTTGGGTGATGTGTTCGCCGCCGGTGATCCAGATCTGGGCGATGCCGAGCCAGCCGGTGTTGCCATACCTCGCGCTGCAGCTTTCAACCCGACCAGCAGTCGGGCGGCAAGTCTTTGGTCGCGTGCCGCCAGCCACCTTCGTCATGTCGAGAACACTCGACTGGCTCCAATCAGCGATCGCGGTGTCTAAATAAAAATCCCAGCTAGATGAAACGTTATCGCCAACCTTAAGGGTGAACGGGTTACTCGTCCTGGCCCAGTGGTACGGCGGACCCCAGCTGTGATTGGCTGAAGCCGCGGTGGCAAATGCGAACACTGCCAACGCGGCCAGGCTAATGGCTACTCCTATAGAAGTGTGTTTCATATGGCGAGGGTTAAGGAATAAGCTAAAAATTCGTAAATTCGAGTGGTTAAATTGGATTATAAAAAAACCGCAGCACAAGCGCAAGATGCTGTCAAGTTGCTGATACTTCGCAAACCTTGGGGTTCAGCGCCGCCGGCCCATAAACATCGACTTCTCCTAGTCTGGCTGAGGAGCCCTAGTTCAGGGATACGGATTTTGCGTGGAAACAGGGTTCGTCTTTTGAACACCAAGCGTCGCCGCGGAGACAATGCCCAGATAGGGAAAGTACATCGCCCAGGCACTGAAGAGTGCCGGCGTTGTTTGATACGGCCACATCACCAAGATCTGCAACGCCACCACGATCACAATCCACCACACGCTCGTGATGAGCGCATCGCGTTTCGTGGGCAGATGGAGATTACGGCTGAACCAATAAGCTGCGCCAGCCATGAGCAGGGCGATGCTAACGCCGGAGATCACTAACGGCCGGGAGTTGAAGTCAACCTCAGGCGGACCCTGCCCCTGCGTCCCGGTCGCCAAGGCAGAAACGTATGACGACAGCAGCCAGACAAGAAATAGTAGCAGTCCGTAACTGATAATTTTTCCTGGATATTTCATGCTTTCACCTCCTTTCGTCGGGCTAAGAAGGTGCCAACTAAGATGCCAACGTAGGTCAGGTACACTGACCAATTGCTAAAGACGATCCCTGGCGTTCGATTCCCAAAGGCCACCACGACCAGGACCACGACCACGGTTACCACCCATACCATACCGACCAGACCAGTGTCAGTCTTCGTGGCCAGCCTCATCTTCCGCCCCAGCCACCAGGTTGCACCCGCCATTACCACCGCCGCAATAATATTGGCACTGATAAAGTCAATTGGCTGTTCGCTGGCGTAGATGATCGACCGTACGAACAGCGTCAAAAACCAAATCGGGATCAACAGCAGACCATAGCCGATGGTTTTCCCTAGAGATTTTATGCTCTCACCTCCTGACGTCGAGCCAGGATCGTGGCGATCAGAACACCAAGATACAGAAAGAACCCATAGACGCATGACGGCATAGTGGTCGGCGCCGGTTGACGGAGCCACAGTTCATAAACCGACAGACCGGCGGCAAACAGTGTCCCGGCCAGGCTCAACCAGAGCTGGATGGACAACCATGGCGCCGGTCGCATCGATTCCAAGATTAAGATTGAGACAATGGCCGCGGCCAAGAACATGATAAAACCTAGGACGCATTGCGGTATCCCGAAGAACTCCACCGGCGTGCCGCCACAGGTGATCAGCGCTTGTGAGCAGCCGATGGGCGCGAACAGCGTTTGATATGATAGATACCCGGACAGCAAAATGCCGAGGCTAGCGAAGTAGATGGCGACGGTGGCTAGCGACCGTGTTTGGTTCATCGCTTCTGGACGGCGTAGCGTATAATCGTCTTCGCTTTCGGGCCGGGCCGGGTCAGGTAGACTTCTTCGTGCGGCCCGATGATCTTCAGGTGGTTTGCTTTCATGTATTCATGAAGCCGTTTGATCGTCGGACCTTCCTTGGCGTATGGACCAATGTGCCGGATGACGGCGTACGTGCTAGCCGGTCGTTTGGTTACCCGGACTGGCAATTGCGGGTTCTTTTGAATCAAGTCCTTAGCGGTGACAAAATGTGATACTTCAAGATCGCTAACGATAGTCCACTTGGACATCGGTTTACTCAGTCCGTCAGGGTAAGCGCAGACCAGGCGACCAATCATCATGACTTTCGGCCGGGGTTTGAAGACCTTGAACTTGGTACCGTAGGCCGTCCCGAAGAGTGACGGTAGAACCCGTGCCAGGACTAACCGTGGCGAGCCGAGGGCGGTGATGGTCAGGACCGTTCGGCGCGGCAGCTTCTGTAGTTGTGGAACCAACGGCTGCACACTAATACGACAAAATGGCCGTACGCAGCAGTCTGCTGGAAGATCGGCTGGCGTAGTCCGAGCCGTTCAATAATAGCCTGGGGCCGAAAATCGAATTGCCGAGCGTGGGCTGAAATGTCTCGACCATTTTCGTCTGTGGCTGCGACCATTACCGGCTCCGCTTTTCCGATGGCATAGGCCACTGACACCAAACATTGTCTGGCCAACCCTTTGGCCACTATCTGCTTGGCCACGAAACGGGCCATGTAGGCCCCGGAGCGATCAACCTTGGTGGCGTCTTTGCCGGAAAACGCCCCACCGCCGTGCGGGATAATTCCGCCGTAGGTATCGACCATGATTTTCCGCCCAGTCAGTCCGGTGTCGGCGGCGAATCCCCCCCGGTGCCAGGCCCCGGCCGGATTGATATGGGCCCCCACACCGTCAAGACTATCGATCACTGGTTCGACCAAATGATCAGATAATGCTCGTCGGAGTTCCTCCAGCGTCACCCCTTGGTTATGCTGCGCGCTGACGACCACCGCGCTCACGCCCCGACGCTCAATACTCACTTGGGCCTTGCCGTCAGGGCCAAGGAAGGAAAAGCGCTGGTCATGTCGGCGCAGATTCTCTAAGCCCTTGGTCAGGCGATGGACAAGAACGACGCCGGCGGGCAGTCCTTCGGGTGTTTCATCGGTCGCAAAGCCATACATGATTCCTTGATCGCCGGCGCCACCGGCATCGACACCCCGGGCGATGTCGGGCGACTGGGAGGAAACGTGAACGTTGATGTCGATCCCGTCGCCGTAGCCGATGTGGTGGTACACGTGGCGGGCAATGGCGGCGTAATCAACGTCCGCGGTGGTCGTCACCTCGCCGCCAATCATCAGTTGGCCGTGGGCGCCGAACGTTTCTACGGCTACCCGGGAATACGGGTCTTGCGCCAGGCAGGCGTCGAGAATGGCGTCCGAAATCTGGTCGCAAACCTTGTCGGGATGACCACTGGTGACCGACTCAACCGTGTAGACCGGCGGCAGATGCATAACGCTTTCCCGGCTGGGGGAAGCGCAACGATCGCTGCTATCTTCCCCCACTCAAACGAATGAGGCTGGAATTGGCACCTTGCCGGCGAACCGATGGCTGATGCTTCGGTTCGGGGTAGGTTGTCGGCAGATTACCGCCGGCGCCGATTGACGACGGCCGGCATCGAGCCAGGGCTCTGATCTGCGCTCTTGATAGATGGGTTGTGGTTATAGTCTAGCCAGTTTTCCGAATATTGACAAGGCCGCCAACACCGCGACCAGTATCCCGATTCCCCCGCTGGCCAAAGTCAAAGGCAGGGGGAATCGTTTCAACCGCTCCACCTGCATGCGTCGGTACAGGCAGAATAAAGTGGCCGCGATGACGAGCAGGTAGAGCCCAATATTACGACAGTAAGCACCGAGCGAAGGTGAATGAGTGGAGAGAAGGGAAAGCCAAGCGCCGGTGGTGAGTTGCCACCCAACCAGAATCGCCAAGCCAAATGCGACTGGTCGGTACCACTGGCGACGCCTGTGGAGCAGGGCGATCACCGCCGCGATGATGAGGGCGGCCACTAGTGCCGCACCGCTCAGGTGGAGGACGAGCCAAAGCGAAATAGCGCTCATGGGTTTGCCGCCCGCGGAGAGGCAGGTAATGATTTCACCAGCGACAGCATATCAGAAAACCTTTCAAACTGAAAGTCTGCCTCTGGAGAGTGATGCCACATCAATCCAGCTCGAATCCCAACCTGCTTGGCCGGGCGTACATCCTTCTCAATGTCATCACCGATGTACAGGATTTCGGCTGGTTGGCAGCGAGATAACTCCACCATTTTCTTGAAGCCGTCAAGGGCCGGTTTTGGCTCCTTGACCATCCCGGCAGACAGGATGTTGGTAAACCATAATGGACTAATTCTAAAGGACGGGAGGATGCTTTCGAGCTTGATATTCGAGAAGATGGAGATTGGTAACAACTCTTTCAAATCTTCAAGAACTGAAGGAATACTCGGGTCGGCTAGTTGATACAGTTCTAGCGGGGCTACGGAGTTGACTCGGCCCGACCAATAACTCCCCGGCAATCCTAACGATCGAAAAACGGCCGCATTACTTTGTTTATGTACTTTATATAGTTGGTTATATTCCGCCATCAGCGCATCGGTGACCGGCTGATGAACTACTGCCGCATACGATTCATAGCGCAAGCGATCATGCCGTTCCTGCCTGAGCACCACGATCGTCTCGCTGAAATCAAACCAGAGATGTCGGATCATGGGGTGCCTACCATTTTCCGCCTGGGCCACCGCCGCCCTTCCCCATACACCCAGCGCCACCAGACTCGACCAGTCAGGAACCCGCCGACCAATCCAGCGGCGAGTAAACCGTATTGGAGCCACCGCGGTAAGGCACACAGTCCGATTCCGAGGTGGCGGGTCCAGGTGATCAGGCGACCCGTATTTTGCGCCCAGGATAGGTACCACAGTTCGATCAGGGCGTGGAGGCCATAACTGACGGTGACGCCGAGGAGCATCGTCAGAGCCAGGTAGAGCGTTCGGGACGGTGGTTTCGCTATTTCCATAAAGCGAGCCCAAAAGTTATTTTTTTGAGCCGGTCGTTCGGCGCAAACGCCCCGACGGCTAGGTATTCAACATCCGTCGCCGACTTGTGGCTGAGGATTATTTCAATTTCTTGATCATTGGTCGTGTCGATCATGTCCCGAACGAGTCCGAGGTGGATAAGATCGTGTTCTTGCGCTGGCTCCAAAAAATCATTGACCCGCTGCCGGTCAGCCCGAAGAATAATAATCGCGTACTGAGTGTTGCGCGGCAGGCGAATGCCATCCTTGGTGACGAACCATTCACCCGTATCAAAACGATCGGTCATCTGATGGCCCAGGTAGGCCGCCACATGAGCCACCGCGTTCATGCTCTGCCACGATGGTAGGTCTGGCCGGGCGACAATGGTCAAGCGATGATCAAAATCTTGATTCGCGACCATGGTTAGAATTATCCCTCGACGGATACACGGCGAGAATGATCATGGAGACTGAACTTCGGCTTTGATCCGACGTAGGCCACGCCCGATTGACTGTTCAGCGGTGATCTTGAATTTACCAACCTGGTTGGTGTGTTCGACGTGCGGGCCGTTGCAAAGTTCCTTTGAAAAGTCATTGATCGTATAGACTTTGACCTGGTCGCCATATTTCTCCTTGAAAAATGCCAGCGCCCCCTGGTCGATCGCTTGCTGATACGGTATGACTTCCCATTTCACCGGCAGATCGGCCTTGACTTTCTCGTTGACCAGGTTTTCCACCCGTAGCTTTTCTTCATCAGTCAGTTTCCGATCAAAGGTAAAATCGAAGCGCAGCCGTTCGGGCGTAATGTCTGAGCCGTTCTGCCGGACTTGGGTGCCAAGCGCCTGCCGTAGGGCGGCGTGCAGGAGGTGGGTGGCCGTATGGAGCCGCGTTACTTGCCAGATTTGGTCTTGGCTCAAACCGCTCGTCTCCGGTCCATGGCCCAGCCCGTGGCCGCCGAATTTCTTGGTCGCCCCAGCCCGGGAGATTTCTTGGTGGGCGGCGATTTTACGTTCCACCATCGGCTGATCGAAGATGTAGCCGAGCCGTTGTAAACGATCGAGCGACAAACCGTGTGTGGCGTACAGGGTGAAGGCTTCGTCGGCTGACAAATTGGCATGCGAAGGACCGGCCAGGACTTCTACTTCGCTTTGGGCCCGCGGCTTCGATTTTCGCAATTTCTTAACTAGCGACGCGACGTCGAGATTCAGCACCCGGCGGTAGAGTTCAAGTTCATCTGCCAGCTGTTGCTGTATCGAGGCAGCCTGACGTTTCAACTCTGGATAGCGCTGGTGGTGGATGATCAGGATAGTTACCAGCGGGTCAAGACTGAACTCGGGTTGGAGAAACTGGTCGGCGGCCCGACGAACAATCCGGCGCAGGATATAGCCCTGGTCTTTATTCGAGAAACGGACGCCATCGGCCAACAGGAACACCGCCCCGCGGAGATGATCGGCTACGATTCGCTCGCGACGGCGGTCGAGATCAAGTTGGCTAGTCCGGCCGAACGATTCAAGCTGACGGAGTTGACGGATAAGCGGTTGGTAAATGTCGGTTTCGAAGACATGATTTTTTTGTTCGACCACCATGGCCAACCGCTCCAAGCCTAAGCCGGTGTCGATATTGCGTTTCGGCAATTCAGACAGCCGGCCGCGCTCATCTTGGAAATACTCGGTAAAGACCAGGTTCCACAGCTCCACGAATTCCGGGTTGTCGCCGCCGGGCTTGCCCTGCGGCTGTTCAACCAGCTGCCAGTGAATTTCCGAACTCGGGCCGCAGGAGCCGGTCGTGCCCGGCGGTCCCCAAAAGTTATCAGACCGACCATGGGCTACGATCCGAGACTTCGGCAAATGCTTGGCCCACGCCCGCTCCGCCACTCGGTCCCGCGGGATCGTGCCATGGCCGGAAAAAACGGTCGCCCACAGTCGGCTGGCGGGTAAGTGGAGTTTCTGAGTGAGGAATTCCCAGGCCAAATCGATGGCTTCGGTTTTCCAGTAGTCGCCAAAACTGAAATTACCGAGCATTTCAAAAAACGTCAGGTGCGAAGGATCACCAACCTGCTCGATGTCCGAGGTGCGAAAACATTTTTGAATCGTAGTGACGCGTTTTGTTTTCAGCTCTTTGACCGGGTCTTTTTCTCCCAGGAAGTACGGTTTGAATTGCTGCATGCCGGCCGTCGTCAATAAGACAGTCGGGTCGTTGTCCGGGACGAGCGACGAAGAAGGCAAAGGAGTGTGGCTGTGTTTGACGAAAAACTTGGTGAACTCGTCGCGAATTTTCTGGGCGGTCATGCTACCGATAGTGTACAAGAAAAGACCGCTCTTTCCAAGCGGTGTTTACTCTCGGACGGCGGCGAGGATTGAAGAATATGGCCCATCATGTCGACTAAGGCGCCCAATGTGCCGCCCACTACACTTGCAGAATCCAGCCGTGGTTCCTAACTGTTCCTCCGCCAACGTCTGATCAAGAACCCAGGTATAGGGCAACCGATTGTTATCCCACTCCTTGGCGACCAGCAGGACCTCGATTATCGTGGCTGGACAAAAACCCCGGACCGCCAGGAACGCGCGAACCTCGTCTTCGCTCTGACGAAAAGTCCCGACCTCGATGAAGAGAACCTGACGACGGTACGTCCGCCGCGCCAGTGGATAGCAATCGAGATCCAGGCTCTGGTTTCCGTCTGGCTCGTAGCCAGCCTCGGAAAAGAGCCGCCGAGCATCTATGCCTCGTGAGACCGTGACAGTGGTCGAGTCTCGAATGTTAAAGGTTAGTGGGCCAGGGTTGACGTAAGCTGTACTAGATGCAGCCCCGCTAAACACCAGGCGGGCACAAAGACAGTATCGCGAGAATGGCGCATGATCCGACCTCCAAGAAAAGGGCACGAAACGTAATGTGGGACTCACCAAACTTAGCTTTATTGTTCCGTCGAGTCAATCACCGCGCTGCCTAAACACTCCACGCCGCCGTAGAAAACGGCGTACTGTCCAGGAGTAATCGCCCGCTGAGGCGTTTGACAGACGACACGGATTTTTTCTCCGGCCGGCCGCAATGTTACCGGCGTGTCTGGCTGGCGGTAGCGGAATTTGGCCATGCCACGCCACGGTAAAGCGGGCTGATGGATCCAGTGTGGAAAATCGATTAATAATTCCCTCGCCTCGAGAGCGGGCGACTCAGCCGGTACAACGAACAAGGTATTCGTCTTCGTCTCCTTGGCAGCCACAAAGACTGGCTGGCTAGGACCGATGGTCCGGGCTAACAGCCGATGATCGAGCTGGACACCATAGCCATGCCGCTGCCCAATCGTATAGAAAGGTAAACCGAGGTGTTGACCGACCACTCCCCCACCCCAGAGCTTAATTGGACCGGGACTGGCTGACAGATGACGGCTCAAGAAATCAAACATTCTCTTTTCGCCGATAAAACAAATACCAGTGCTGTCTGGACGATCCCAGTTTGGCAGGCCAGCTTCTTTCGCTAGCTGTCTGACCTTCATCTTTTTCATCTGCGCCAGCGGGAAGATAACGTGCCGCAGCGCCTGAGCCGGAACGGCCGCCAGAAAGTAGGACTGGTCTTTATCGCGGTCGACCGCTTTGAACAAGCGACCGTCTCGCGTTTGGGCGTAGTGACCAGTGGCGACAAAATTAGCTTGCCGGATTGCCCGATCGAGAAACAACGAGAACTTGATTTCTCGATTGCAGACAATGTCAGGATTCGGCGTTCGGCCACTGGCGTAGTCGCGGAGCATGACCCGAAAGACTCGATCACGGTATTGACGCTCGAAGTTCCAGGTCTCGAGTGGAAGGCGGAGGTGATCGGCCACCGCCTGAGCGCTCCTTTGATCTTCCGCCCATGGACATGGCCCGCCAAAATCATCGGCTGACCAATTTTTCATGAACACGGCATGAACCTCGTATCCTTGACGTTGCAACAAAAGCGCTGCCACGGCGCTATCAACGCCGCCGGAGAGGCCAACCATGACTTTTTTGCCACTTGAATTCATGCGCCGCAGACTATCATCATGTGGCTGCTTATTCAAGTGACCCCGGACGACGACTGGTGAAAATCGTGACTAGGCCGAGAAAAGCCAGTTCACACACCACGAGCCAGACACGTGTCAGGACGGCCAGCATGCTGCCGACCCCGGGGGCAATCGTGTTTTTGAGCAATGTCACAAAGGCCACTTCCCGCACGCCCAAGCCCATCGGCGTGATCACGCTGACGTAGCCGATCAGCCAGGCAGTGACATTGATGCCCAGAAGAAACGTCAAGCCCGGAGTCGACAGCCCTGGAATCGACAAGATGATGATGGCTTGCGCTAGGCCGTAGAGCAACCACACCGCCAGGTAGACTCCCAGGAGCACCACGCTATCACGGTATGACAGTGGTTTTGGGAATTCCCATTTCCGCCAACTGGCTAAGCGACGCACCAGCCACGGCCAGATGGTGACAAACACCCCGGCTGCCAATAGCCACAGTAGCCACCACTCCGGACGCCAAAAAACGGCCGCTACCAAGGCTGCTCCGGCAACAAGATTCGACGCTTCGACCACTAAGGATACAGCCGCGCCGCGGCGGCCCGTCCCCCGCTCCTTGGCGCCGCGATATCGCGCGGCGAAGGACCAGACATTCCCCGGGATGTACCGCATCAATTCACTCAGGGTCCACATCCGCAGGTTCGATGCACGCTGGCTATCCAATCCATAGCGACGGCTGATAAATTCCCAGCCCAGGTACCGCAATACAAACCAGCCCTGGAACAGAACGAAAGAGATGAGCACCGAGGTAACCTCAAGCGACTGAAACTGCTGCCAGACCAGCGGATCAACGCCGCGTAGCCAACGAAAAACAAACCACAGGGCCAGCACCGCCAGCCCCCAGCCGAATAACCGAGACCAGCCTACACCCTGGCCACCACGATCATCCATGGGAACGAAGATTGCGTGGACATCCGTTCTACAACCAGGCGCTGGCTGACCAAGCGACGAAAGGTGACCGGATTCCAGCGGTTAAGATGTTCGGGATGGTTACCCCAGCGTTGCAGATGCTTGCCCCGGGCCAGCGATCCAAGTTGAAACCACGGTTCCCAGGGCACCGACAGCACAACATAGCGTTGGGCGACCCGGTGTAGTTCGGCTAAGGCTTCGTTCGGTCGGTCGAGGTGTTCGAGAACTTCACTGGCCACCACCACATCCCAACTGCGGTCGGGTTGCACCAGGTGGTAGATATCACCAAACTCGAGCGGCAGATCGGGAAATAATCGATGCCCATCAGACAGGGCGTCCTGACTGTTGTCCAAACCCAAGATTGGCACCTCCGGCAGGCGCCGGTGGAGAACATCGAGCAGGAATCCTTCGCCACAGCCGACTTCCAAGATATTCTGTGGCTGAAGCTCGGCCACCAAGTTGCTGATCTGATGGTGAAAACGGTTGATCAATCTTTGAACAACAACGTTGCCGGTGGCGAACTTCTGCCGGTTCGTGGTCGCCATTATCGTTTTCGTTGGACAATCAGATCGCCAAGCAAGCCAGTGAAAAACAGCTGTAGTCCGGACAAGACGAATAGCACCCCGAAAATAAGCAGCGGTCGTTCACCGATGGCCTGCCCCCGCCAATGGATAATAGCAAGATAAACAAGTAGGCCGCTGCCAACGAGTACGAGCAGACCCCCCCAGCGTCCGAAGAAGTGGAGTGGTCGGTGGCGGTACTTCGTCAGCAGCAGGATACTAATCAGGTCAAAGGCGCCGTTCAGCCGTAGCCCATACTTCGAGTGCCCATACTGCCGGGCCCGATGGGCGACCGGTACTTCGCCGACCCGCCAGCCATCGGCCACCGCCAAGAGCGGAATGAATCGATAGAGGTCGCCGTATAGGTCAAGCTGGTCTACCACCGGGCGACGAAAAACTTTCAGTCCACAATTGAGATCATGGAAATTTGTCTTTAGGGCGCGGTTGGCCAGGCGATTGAAGATTTTCGAAGACAGTACTTTTATCCACGGATCGCGCCGATGTTGTTTCCACCCACCGACCACATCGTAGGGACGGCGTTCAAGTTCATCTACCAACTTGGGAATTTCTGCCGGGTCGTCTTGCAAATCGGCATCAATGGTGACAATGATGTCACCGGTCACGGCCGCAAAGCCGGCCATGAGCGCCGCCGATTTACCAAGATTCCGCCCCTGTTCAACCAGCCGAAGCCGCGCTTGGCGTTGGCTAAGTTGTCGGACGACGTCGACGGTCGAATCCGTGCTGCCGTCACTGACCACAATCGCCTCCCAGTCGGGGTAGGCTTGCAAGACCGGTTCCAATTGCGCCCACAAGTGCGGCAGACTTTCAGCCTCGTTGTAAGCAGGAATAACGCATGATACCTTGCTCATTGCTTGCCGAGTATACCAAACTTATAATGGATGGACGACTTGACCGGGTTGGAGGGGGGACGGTTTTGGGGTCGGCGGGGTTGGACTGAGTGGAGATGGCGGCGTCAGCGGTGGTGGCCGACTCGTGGCCGTCGGCATGGACGCCGCTTCGGTCGTTGCCGCTGGTGCCCGCGGCGGCGGGCGATGACGGGGAGGCCGGCGTCGATCCCGGCGCGGCCGATCTGGGCCGGGGCGCGGCGAATCTGGACGAAGCGCCTGGCTCAGCGAGATGGGCGCGGGAATACCCTCAGTCACGACTGGCTGACGACTCTGTATTTCCACCGCGGGTTTCGGTGTGCCGTCGCGGGTTTCGGCCGGCCCCGGGCCGCCTGATTCTCGGCGACCACGACCCTCGGGCCGGCCGCCTTCCTGGAGCGCGGCTTCGACCATCATCCCTGACCAGCGAGAGATTTTCTCCTCGACTACCTCTCGTTGCTTGGCATAGCGCTCCCGGGAGACGCGGATAATCCGGTCTTGGAGTTCATCCGGCTTATCCACTGGTGGTAGGCCGGTGGCGGAAAAAGGTTCGGAGGCCACGCCATCAATCATCAGTTTCAGATACATGTCGAACTTGGTCAGATTAACCAAGTCAGTTTCCGTGAAGACCGGAAAGAATTCCTTGGCCAGGAACTCGGCGTCGGCGGCTCCGACGCGAAAACAGATCAGCGTCCCGACGTTACCGAAAACGGCGGCCCGGACAGTCTCATCGAGCTGTTCGATGTACTGGTGGGCAATGATCAGGTCGAGCCGATACTTCCGGGCTTCTGAGAGGATGTTGGCGAATGACTCGGTGGCGAAGTTTTGGAATTCATCAACGTAGAGGTAGAAATCCCGGCGCTCGTTCTCGGGGACATCAATCCGACTCATGGCGGCCACCTGGAGTTTGGTGATCATCATCGCCCCGAGGAGCGCGGCGTTATCTTCGCCGATCCGGCCCTTGGCCAAATTAAGCAGCAGGATTTTACCGTTATCCATGATCTCGCGCATGTCGATGGTCGATTTCGGCTGGCCGACGATGTTGCGGATGATCGAGCTCGAGAGGAACTGCCCAATTTTGTTTTGGATTGGGGCCACTGCTTCAGTTCGGAATTGGTTAGCGTAAGCGGTGAACTCAGTTTGCCAAAAGACTTTGATAATCGGGTCAGTAATGTGCCGGACAACTTTTTGGCGGTACTCTTTATCGACCAGCATCCTGGTCACGCCCAGGAGCGTCGAGCCGGGGTATTCGATCAGGGCCAGGATCGTGTTCCGCAAGATATATTCCAGCCGCGGCCCCCACGAATCGATCCACAGTTTCTTAAAGACGGCAATTAACCCCGAAGCCACCAGGTGGCGCTGGCTGGGATTGATCGTTTCCAGGATGTTGAAGGCGATCGGGTAGTCGGCGTCGGCCGGATTTAAATAGACCACATCATTGACCCGGTACGAGGGAATGAACTTAACTATTTTCTCGACTAGATCGCCGTGTGGGTCGACTACGGCTAAGCCACGGCCAGCCCGAATATCTTGGATGATCATATTCTCCAACATCGTCGACTTGCCCATCCCAGTTTTGCCGATGATATACATGTGACGCCGCCGATCATCAAGTTTGATGCCGAACGGCCGCTTCACGCCACGGAAATTAGTGGTCGCGAAGAGGGTCAGGACCGGATTGTCAGCAGTAGTGTCGGGCATGGCTAGGCGACTGGCAGGTTTTCGGGTGCCGCGCCGCGCGTCGGACCGGGGGCGATGGCGGGCCCGGGGCTAGACATGGTTGGCGTGGCCGGCCGTTCCGGCAACTGACCGAGCGGCAGGGCGCTTGGCGGCTCGCCCCGCTTGGCTTCAGTCTTCTTCACCAGCGGCGCCTTGACTGTCCGCACGGGGAAGTGCCAAACCGAGGCCAGCTCTTCGATGTTCAGCACGTACGTCGAGCGCCCGGCCCATAGGCTACGATCGCGATAGCCGAGGATGATCCGCCGTTTCAAGACTGCTTCTCGCTGCTCAACCCGAAAATAATTCCGCTTCGTTTTCATTTTCTTGTCCGGCTTGAAACCGTTCATGTCCATCGAAGCAAACTGTCGCAAGGCACCGAAAATGGCGTTCACTCGCGTGCGATCGAAGACATCTTTCCGACCGAGGTACACGAATCGGCCCTTCGTTTGAAAGCCGGTTTTCGAGATCTTGATACCGATCCCTTCGACCACGGCCCGCACGTTCGGCGCCAAATGTTGCATCAGGCTGGGCGGTCCGTTCTCCTGCCGTTGGGTGACGCTAGTTGGTTCGAACAGTGTCCGGGTGATCGTTTCGTAGGTACCGATCAGGACATTGCTTGGCGTATCGACCAGGACATCAAGAGCGCCGCGCTTGGGTTTGACTTTCGCGCCGATCAGCTTGTTAATCAGGTCCAAGCCACGTTCCCGCCAGCGGTCGTTCGCCGGTGGACGGATGACCCACTGTAACCAGATTTGTTCGCCTTCCCGGAGGCGGGCCAAAACTTCCAGTAACGCCGCCATCGGGTCCAGGAATGTCTGCGTTAACGGGTGTTCCCACAAAGGATAGGTGCGAATCGGGTAGGCCTCTTTGTTCGTCAGCTCGAGTTCGGACGCCCAGACGTCGTATTCATCGTTCGGGAATTTGGGGGCGACTTGAAAGGCATAGTCTTCGACTTCGGAGATTTCGGCCTCAGGATACTGGGCGTAGATGGCCGCCTCCACCAAGTCGCGGTGCTCGGCCGGACAACGGACGAGGTACTGGATGTAGCCGCCGAGTGAAACGAGTTCGACGCTAATGGCCAGCTGGACATAACCGTGGACATATTTTTCAACCAGGTTGGCCTGACGGTAGATGCCAGAAAAGTGACTGAAGATGTGCTCAACCGCTTTGGGGGTCTGTTCGTTCTCTTTGGGCACATCGATGGCTAGTAAGACATAGCGCCGCCTCGTCAAAAAACGAATCTGAATCGCCTGGAGGTAGATCCACCAGAAGCCATAGCCGAGGGCAATGATGACAATGATAAAACCGCCGTGGGTAAAGGCCCACCACAGCGCAGCGAAGGGGTTGGCGAACTCCGGAATGACGATCGAAATGTCCATCGAGTGTTTGTTAGGAGATGCCCCTTTCGGTTGATGATCCTAGCGGCCGGCTTACAATCTCCTCGCCAAACCGACTACTAAGCCTCGTTTCATTCGGCCGATGATATTTTACCTTTGACCAGGAGGGGACCGTGGCCGCTGGCCGATTCGACCAGCTCGTATCGCCCATCGGGTAAACGATGGAAGCGCTGTTTGTTGGTCAGGGCCAGGTGGATGGTGTTCCGTTTCACCATTCGTTGTTGGAGTACTTTCTCCACCAGCTCTTCCCGGGCCAGCGGTCGTCCGGCTTGGCGGAGAGTGCTGGCTAGGACATCGGCCACTACCCCCGGCTGGTAGCCCCATTCGCGCAGAGCGTAGATCCCGCGACCAACCAATACGTATTCGTCGTTGAGGATCAGTTCGTTGTGGACGGTCGGCGGGTAGGCCTGACGCTGGTCAAAACCCATTTCGTTGATCTTCTGCGTAATCTCCTGAAAGTGGAGAGGCTGACCGTGCTTGCGCATGACCAGCAGGATTTTGTCGTGCATCCGCCGGGGAATAATGCTGCCCCAGCTCCGCAGACCGTACTCACCATAGGGATTCCGCTCAATCGATTTGGCTACGCTGAGGTAGCTGAGGATGATCTGATCGCTGAGTTGCTCAGCTTGCTCGCGAATGAGCGGCCGCTGCCTGAGTCCGGCTAGCAGCCGATCCCGGTCCATTGGTTTGCCGACCTCCCGAATGACCCGTTCGGCTTCGGCGATGACCTGCGGCATCAGTTCAAAGCTGCCGAAACGCAACTTCCAGTACGGCTTCATCCCGAGCCCCGATCGCCGTTCAACTTTCTCAGTCATCAGTTCGTGGAGCAGAAATTCGATCGCCGCTTGAGATTGGGCGGTTTGTGACGAATGGCTGTGGAGAGCTTGGAACAATTCGTCTGCTCGCATCAAACCGCCATGTTCTTCCAAGACTTGCTGCAAGAGGACATCGAGATCGTGAAGTAAGGTTCTGGTCGGGCCGGAGTGGCGGAGACGGTCAATCGCCCAGCGTTCGATTTGCCGTACTCGTTCCCGCGTGACGTGGTACCGCTGGCCGATTTTCTCCAGCGTTTCTCTTTCCTCCTGCCCCAGCGCAAACCGACGGCGCAAGACGTCGGTCTCTTTGGTCGACAGTTGTTTCAGTAGTTCGTTGACAATGTCGGCCGGATCGAAATGCTCAAGCGCGACCGACTGCTGGCTCAGCAGCACTCGGTCCAAAAGGGAACCGCCCGATCCGGCGGAAGATTGTTGCTCAACGGCCATTGACCATAAATTGCTGTCAATATTGAATATAGCATTTTGTTGCAACTCTGTCAAGTTCCGTGGGTGATAGTAACATAGCTGACCCAATAGTCCAGTGGTGCTGCTCTGTAAGACCAGCATCTAAGAAAACTGCTCTCTGTTTTGTACAGAAAGAAGACTCTGTTGCCAACAAAAACGTCAGAGCTCGTTCGTGGATGTTAGCGATGTGCCCGCCGCCGCTTCCAGCCTTCGTAGACCACCAGTAATGGCGAGGCCACGAAAATCGAGGAGTAGGTGCCGGAAACGATACCGATGATCAGAGCCAGGACGAAATACTTGATCGTTTCGCCGCCAAAAAGGTAGAGGGCTACCAGGACAAACAAGGTGGTCAGTGAGGTATTGAGTGACCGGGTGAGCGTCTGGTTGAGGCTGACGTTAACGGTGTCTTCAAATGTCGACTCACCACCGATCAAAAGTCGTTCGCGAATGCGGTCGAAGACGACGATCGTGTCGTGGACCGAAAAACCGAGCACCGTCAGGACCGCGGTCACGAACAGGCTGTCGATTTCCGCTCCACGATAGTGACCGAGGATGGCAAAAATGCCGACCACTACCAAGACATCGTGGGCCAAGGCGACAATGGCGGACAAACCGTAGACTGAGGCCGGTACCGGACCGACATTGACCCGCCGGAAAGCCCAGCTGACGTAGACCACGATGGCCAGCAACACGAGACCGAGGGCTAGATAGGCCTTGCGGAGCAGTTCGGCGCCGATGGTTGGGCCAATCGAATCGAAACTGGCTTCCATCGCGCCCGGAAATTTCTCCTGCAATCGCTCCAGCAGGCGCTGACGTTGGTCATTACTGATGCTCGACAACCGCAAGACCATTTCTTTCTGACCCGCGGTTTGGGTGGTCACTTGGCCGAGGTCTAAATCGCTGACCGTGGCGATGACCGACGTTCCGCTCGGTCGGTCCCCGCTAAAGGCAACTACCATTCGCGTCCCGCCCGTAAAGTCAATGCCCAGCTTGAGGCCAAATCGAACGAGCGCCACCAGCCCTGGTACCAAAATTAGGAGTGACAGGATAAACAACCAGCGGCGTTTTTGGATGATCCTAAACATCGGACGAAGTCGCTGGTGCGCTGGAGACGCCAAAGAGCCACAAATGCCGGCCCATCCATGGGCCAGTCACCAGGTGCAGAAAGGTGCGGGTGACCGTCAAGGCGGAAAACATCGATACCAGGATCCCAATGGCTAGGGTCAAGGCAAAACCCTTGACCAAGCTGGTGCCAAACCAAATTAAAATGAAGGAGGTAATCAGGCTGGAGACGTTGGAGTCACGAATCGACAACCAGGCTCGCCGAAAGCCCTCATCAATCGCCGACCGTAATGGTCGTCCGGCGCGGAGCTCCTCCTTGGTTCGTTCAAAGACGAGGATATTAGCATCGACGGCCATGCCGATCGAGAGGATGAAGCCGGCCATGCCGGCCAAGGTCAGGGTCACCGGCCAGAGCTTAAAAATCGCCAGCACCAGCAGGCTGTAGATCACCAGGGCCACGACGGCCAGCAAGCCAGGTAATCGATAGTACAAGATCATGAACACCGCTACGAAAACCAGCCCCAGCAAACCGGCCGCAAAACTTCGCTCCACGGCCGACTGCCCAAGACTGGCGCCAACGTTCTGCTGGCTCACGAGGGTGATTGGCACTGGCAGCGCCCCGGCGTTCAAACGCCGGGCCAACTGCTTAGCTTCGTCGAGACTGAAGTTGCCGGTGATGACCGCCGTGCCAGAGGTGATTTCTGACTGGACGACCGGCAGACTAATTGGCTGGCCATCCAGATAGATGCCAATCACTCGCTGGAGGTATTGCTTCGTCAATTCGGCAAATAACTTTGATCCCTCGGCGTTGAATTGCAACTGTACTTCCGGCGCCCCAGTATTCGGATCAAAAGTCACGTCCGCCCGTCGCAGCTGTTTCCCCGACAGTTTCGTCGGCAGGTAGTTACCGACCTCTTGAGAACTTTCGAGACTGGCGATTAGGATATGGGCCCCATGAACCTCCTTGATTTTCTTTTCGTCCTCGTCCACCTCGCGTTCTTCTATTTTCTTGATAATGTGGTACCCGAATTTTGATTTTACCGTTTGGTCGCTGATTTGGCCGACGGTCAATTGATCGAACAAGGCCTGCTCGAACTCTGGCACAAACTGTCCGGGGCGAGCAAAACCCAAATCTCCACCCCGGTCGCGACTGCCGGGGTCGTCGGAAAACTCTTTGGCCAGGGCGGAAAAATCACTGCCTGCTTGCTTGGCCTTGGCCAGTACTTCTTCGGCCTTGGCCTTCGCTTCGGCGTCTGGTAGACCGGCTGGCTTACGGAACTCCAACAGCGGCGTTTCGCCGATTTGACGGATGGCCTCGTTGACGTCATGGATACCGGCCAGTTCCACCACCACGCGGTAATGCCCACCGACCCGGCTGGTTTGGACCACCGGCTCGGCCACGCCAAAAGCATTGACCCGGCGTTCAATCACATCGCGCACACCGGCCAAGGCCGAATCTCGATCTCCAGCCGGAACTTTACTGACATCGGCTTCGTACAGCAAACTGCTGCCGCCTTGAATATCAAGGCCGAGACGGAGCGGGAACGACCGGTTGAATGGCGGGAAGGTTAGCTTCGGTGCCTGTGGCCAGTCAACATAGCCAGCTAACAAAGCCAGGACAACAATGGAGCCAAAACTGAACCAGACCCGGGAGCGACGCATGCAACACTGATGGTCAACGATGGAACCATCAGAGTATACGACCCTGGGTCAATTGTGACAAGCCCAGCCGCTCAGCCTTAGGGCCGAACGATGACGGTCGTCCCAATCGGTGCCCAGTCATAGAGCGACCGGGCATCCTCGAGGCGTTGGCGGATGCAACCGTGGGAAACTGGCGTGCCCAGGTGGTTGGTGCCCTCGTAGTGCTTCTGCCCATTCCGTAGCAACCAGTACGGCAGGGCGTGGAGTCCGTAGGCGCCGTCCGGCGTAAACGCCATCCAATACTCCATGTACAATCCGTAGCGCCGCGAGTAGGCCACGCCGATCTTATTCTTCGTCCGGAAGCTACCGACTGGCGTCGGGGTTGACCATTGGCCGGTCGATACCGACCGGACCGAAATCACCCGATCACCCTCGAGTAGGTACAACTGCTGTTCGGATAAGTCGATCACAATGGCCTTGTCCATTTTCGGATGGAGCCAATGGCTCGGTTTGCCGCTGGGGGTGGCGACTGACTCGAGACGGCCGCCACGGCGGAGAAGGCCGACTTCGAGACCACCGAAATAGGTCGGTTCGAATACCCGGTAGGCGCGATCAAGAACACCGCGAACGCTGAATATCCGGACTTCCGGACCACCCCGCCGACCTGGACCGGTGACTACCGTTCCGTCGGCGGCCGCCACTGACAAGCCGGTTTTCACCCGCTGGTCATAGGCCAGCCAGGAGGCCAGCAGTCGTCCGGAGTACAAACCATGGACTAAGACCAACGGTTTCTCGCCGACACCGGGTACACTCACCAACACCGGTTCATGAAAGACGGAACTGTCCGTGGCGGCAATGTCGAGTCCGTGGCCCGGATTCCTACCGTGGGGGTACCAATCCTGAAAAAGTAGTTGGCCGGTCGGGCTGAAGGCTCGGACTTCCTGGTCGCGACCGCTGCCGCTGGCGACCAGAATCATGCCCGCCCGATCGCCCTCAGCCCGGAGGACCGCGACTTCAATACCCCCGGTGTACGACGCCTCAAAGGCCAACCAGGAAGCTTGTCGGCGGCCGTGGTCATCGTAGATTTGGATTTCTGGGGCGTAGTCTCCGCGCGGACCGACGATAATTTCTGCTTGGTGGTCGCCATCGAGATCGCCAGCCGCCACGCTCAGACCAGCGTGCAGGGACCGTTTAAAAACGAAAAACGAACCCACTTGGCGGCCGTCGGGTCGGTAGATTTCCACGTGCGGTCCACCACCGCGCCCAGCGCCAAGGATAATTTCTTCGTCGCCATCGCCGTCAATATCACCAGCGGCGACGCTCGCTCCGCCTCGAAACACGCCCCCAAAAACGTCGGTGGTTGAGCCCTCGCTCGGCATCGCAAAAGCTGCCGTCCGTTGCCAGGTTGTAGATTGCGCCGCGGCCGGAGTCGCAAAACTTACCCCGAGTATGCCCAGGCTAATGACCGATATTGAAAACTGACGGGCCGTCGAAACAGTCGTCATGAAAAGGGTGGGAGGGAGAGGCTGACGGATCCATCTCGAAGTAACGTTCTCGATCAGGACCACCCGAGTGTTCGCTGCGCTCGATTTAGTTCGAGATCAACGAGCACTCGGAGCCTCTCCCCGCGCTTTTGTTTTTCTTTTTGTGTTTCTGTAAGGAACACAAGTCCAGTTTTCAGGCTGAACATTAACAATTCTATCACAAAAAACCGTGGCTGTCAACGCCACCGCGATGCCGGGCGCGATCGTTATGACAGCTCCTTAACCGTCTGGGTCACCGAGACCACCCACTGAGTTAGCAGGTGGGCCACGACGATCTCGACTCGCGGCAGGTGATGCTGGACTTCGAACCAGTTCCGGAGGGCATATTTTGACATTTCGTAGGCCACCTCAATGAGGTCAAGTCCTTGGGCTGACCGTTCAACCAGGCTGTCATAGTGATGGGTGCGGTCGATGAAGAATCGTTCTAACGCCTGCCGGTCCGTGCGGTTACCGAAGTACGGTAGTGAGGTGACCGCCGATAGGTAATGGCCCCCGAGGGCATGCACGAGACCCGGTCGGGATCGAGAAATCCATTGCACCAACCACACCAGGGCAATCAGTAATTCGCCGTGGTCGATCGCGTCTTCCGGGACATGAATGGTGTAACCGTAGCTGGCGGCGGCGTCGACAAACTCTCCGCCAAAGGCAGCGTCGGCCTGGAGACAGAGAGCAAACAGACTGCTCGCCAACTCGCGGTCAGATAATCCCGTTCGAAGCAGCTGCATGGTGACGACGGTAACACGTTTCAGCGTACCCTACCCCTCGGCAAAACACAAGTTGGTTCCGCGCCGGCCAAAGGCCGTTGAGCTTCGTCAAGCTGGCGCGGGATGCAAAATCCGGCAGTCTGGGCTGTTGGCTAAGTAGCACTTCTTGAATTTTTTGCCAGAGCCACAAGGACAAGGGTCGTTGCGTCCCACCTTGGCTAAATCGACGCCGCCGACAACCGGCCGGGCGGCCACAAACGGGCTTTGACTTCTGGCTTGGCTGGCTTCCTTTTGCGGCGCCGAAAATACGAGTTGTGGTCGCTCGGCCGGAGTTGGTCCGGCCTCGCTAGCACTGAAGGCCAGGCGGAATACAGTCTGCACTACCTGGGAGTTGGTGGAGTTGATCAGTTGCGTAAAGATATCGAAGGCTTCCTTTTTGTACTCCACCAACGGATCTTTTTGGCCGTAACCGCGGAGGCCAATCCCCTCGCGCAGCCGTTCCATCAGGTCAAGATGTTCGACCCACAATTGATCAATGGTCCGCAGGATGACGTTGCGCACCACCTCTGACCATACTTTGGGGTCTGGAGCCTGACGACGAAGGGCTTCAAGCCTTGACCTAGCTTCGGTCATTAAAAAGCCGACCATGGCCGTTCGCGCCTGCGCGTCGTGGGCTTGGTCGCCGGCTTGATCGCGGAAATCCTCGAGTTTCAACCGTCCTTTGAGACCGACTAGGCCGATCGCTTCGACCGCATTGTACATGGCGTCGAGATCCCAGGTACTTTCCGTCTCCGCCGCGGTGTGGAAGGACACGATTTGACTCATTTCCTTCTCCACCATTTCCTCCACCCGCCGCTCGACGTCCGATCCCGCCGCCAGCAGAATTTCTCGTCGACGCTTGTAAATCACTTCGCGGTGCTTGTTCATCACGTCATCGTACTCCACCAAGTGTTTGCGAATGTCGAAGTTGTGACCCTCCACCTTCTTCTGCGCTTGTTCGATCGACTTGGAAACCAGCTGACTCTCGATCGGCATGTCATCTGGTACGCCCAGCCGATCCATCATGCGCTTCATCCGGTCAGACCCAAAAATTCGCATCAGATCATCTTCCATCGAGACGAAGAATTGGCTTGATCCAGGATCGCCTTGGCGCCCGGAGCGACCGCGCAGCTGGTTATCAATCCGCCGCGATTCATGTCGCTCAGTACCGATGACGTGGAGACCGCCGGCCCCCCTCACCCGCTCGGCTTCGGCCGGCTCGGTCGATGAGCCGCCGAGGATAATGTCAACGCCGCGGCCGGCGATATTAGTGGCCAGGGTGACGGCGCCGTAGCGACCGGCTTGAGCGATAATTTGCGCTTCGCGCTCGTGATTCTTGGCATGGAGAATTTCATGACTAATCCCCTCCCGACGCAATAGTTCGCTGAGGAGTTCATTTTTTTCGATGGAGATGGTGCCGAGGAGAATCGGCTGGCCGGCCGTGTGTCGCCGTTTGACTTCCCGGACGACCGCCAGGAACTTCCCCTGCTGGTTTTTATAGACGCTGTCGGGCAAGTCGCGGCGGACCATTGGACGGTGGGTTAGCACCACCGCGACATCGAGGTTATAAATCTTATGGAACTCCTCAGCTTCGGTGGCGGCTGTGCCGGTCATTCCGGCCAGTTTCGGGTAGAGCCGAAAAAGGTTCTGCAGTGAAATGGTGGCCAGCGTTTGACTCTCCTGTTTGACCGACAAGCCCTCCTTGGCCTCGATCGCCTGGTGTAACCCTTCGGAATACCGCCGACCGAACATCAGTCGTCCGGTGAACTCGTCGACGATAACGACTTCGCCTTCCCGGACAACGTAGTCACGGTCGCGTTGAAAAAGCGTCTTGGCTTTCAGCGCTTGCTCGAGGTGATGGACCAGCTCAATGCCGCCAGCGGTGTAAATATTGTCGAGACCCAAGCTTCGTTCGACTCGCGCGATGCCAGCTTCGGTTAAGGTCGCGGCCCGCATTTTTTCGTCGACCAAGTAATCAGTCTCGGCTTCGAGCTGCGTTACCAATTGAGCAAACTTACGATACCGCTCTGAAGACTCCTCAGCCGGAGCGGAGATAATCAGCGGTGTCCGGGCTTCATCGATGAGAATGCTATCAACCTCGTCAATGATGGCGTAGGCAAACGGTCGCTGCACGAGGTAGCGGCGGTCGGGTACCATGTTGTCACGCAGGTAATCGAAGCCGAACTCATTGTTCGTCCCGTAGGTAATGTCCGCTTGGTAGGCTTCCGGCCGCGTCACGGGTCGGAGGTGTGCGGTCCGCTCCTCCAGGGCGTTCGGGTCGATGAAGGTGGGGTCGAAACGAAAAGCCTGCTCATGAATAATCACTCCGACCGACAGCCCGAGCAGATGATAGACCTGACCCATCCAGCCGGCATCCCGCCGGGCGAGATAGTCATTCACCGTCACCACATGCACTCCCTGTCCGGTCAGCGCGTTGAGCGCCACCGGCGCCGTGGCCACCAATGTTTTTCCTTCGCCCGTCTTCATTTCGGCGATGGCCCCGCGGTGGAGAACGATCCCGCCCTGCAGCTGGACATCAAAGTGCTCTTGTTTCAGCGCCCGACGACTGGCGTCGCGCACGAGGGCAAAAACTTCGGGCAGGAATGAATCCAGCCGACGAGCATCCCCGGCCACGGCTTGGCGTAACTCCTGCATCCTCCCGGCCAGGCGGTCATCAGGCCAGGATTTTAACTTCGTTCGCCAAGCGTTAATTTCCACCACCAGCGGACTGAGCGATTGCAGTGCCCGCTGGTTGGCATCACCAAATAACTTGCTGAGCCAGGCCATGGCCGGTTAACGCCGAGAATGAATCATCGGGGCGAAGGATTGAGACATTAGTTCTCGGCCGGTCAAGACCAGAGGTACTGATGGTCGAGCGGACACGATTGTATCACAAACATCCCGTTCCATCAAGCCTGACGAACGGCCGGCGTCTATACTTACTGTCGTCCGTAATGCCGGCCGCGCCGTATCACGTGGCGCTCCCAACGCTGGGCACGAAACAGGCTGGTGAAGTAGGAGATGCAGGTTTTGACGTCAAGCTGGCCCTGACAAGTGTACACATCAATGGTTACAAACCCGCGCTCGGGAAAAGTGTGGACCGAAATGTGGCTTTCGGCGATCATGACGAACCCCGAGTAACCACCCGGGTCCTTTTTCTCGTTACCCGCGAATCTGACGACGTAGGGAGTGGTAATCTTTTGCATCGCCAACAAGTCCGGCAGGTCGTTGAGGGCCGTAAAGACCGTGTCCATATCATTCAGTCGGCTGGCGCTGGCTCCGTAGCCATCGAGGGTCAGGTGGGTGCCGAAGAGGATTTCGGCTGGTTTGTTTTTTGGTTTGGTGGTCAACCTCGCCAGCGTCGAGCTGGATCGAAGCTGTTGATCAACCTTGGCGTTGGCCATGGTAGATCCGATCGCTGTGCCGCAGGCTGACGGAACCCCCAGCCCGTTGGTGGGACTTTGGAGTTTCGGATTCGGGGCCCCGCACAACTCCGCCTGGGAGTGGTGCGGTTAGCGCTTACCGATCAAGACGCAGAGCATCTCGTAAGCCGAATCCTCGGCACAGTTAGTTGTCAAAAGCCCACCGCGGGGCAGTGTGGATAAGTATACAAGAACCGCGCGGTAACGCAACCGTGCCGGTTCTATCCGGCCATCTGCCGGCTGGCTCGACGCCGGCGAGACACCAGCCGGTCTTTGTAACGCACGATCCGCCTCTCCAGTCTGGGGCAGACCAGATCAATGGCCGCCCGCATGTCCTCGGCTTTCAAACCGGCGGCGATGGTACGTCGCGGCAAGTAAATCCATACTTCGACCCGAAAATTGCGGCCCTGATGGTGGTGGCGATCAACATCGAGTTCGACCCCGATACGTTCAATGCTCGGCGATAATCTGGCTAGCCGACCGAGCTTATCGTTGACATACGACTTCAGAGCCGGTGTCAGTTTGAAATCTTTAGCGCTGATAGTGATCGGGATCATCAAAACCAAGATACTGGACTTCTTCCTGGAGCTGGATTCCGAGTGTATCACGAACCCGCTGCTTGACCAAGCTAATCAGCTGAACTACCTGATCGGCTCTGGCCCCGCCGAGATTGACCATGAAATTGGCGTGGCGAGGAGAAATCTGCACTTGACCAAGCTGAAAACCTTGGAGACCAACCGCGGCTACCAGACGCCAGGCCGAGATGGTGCCGTCCGGAAAGTGGTATGGTTGTAAACCGTCAGGTAATTGTTTCGAGCCGACGACGGGGTTCTTAAAAATGCACCCGGCCGAGGAATCGATCGTTGGTTGGTGCGCCGATTTCGCGGCCGCTGCCCGTCGTAATTCCATCCGCTCGGCCGTCGGGTAAACCACTGGGAGTTTAAGCTGAGCGCGAAGAATGATGGTGCGAAGGGATTTAAACACACTGGTCCGGTAACTGAAACCACACTCGGCCGGTAACCAACGCCGCACCGAACCATCTGGTTCTAATGTCTCCACCCAGTCAACGAGGTAGCCCAAGCCTTCCGTCCGGCTACCCGCATTTCCGTAGATGGCTCCGCCGACCGTACCAGGCACCCCGACCAGCCAGGCTAACCCACCGAGACGATGGGCCAATGCGCCGGCCATCAACTGCCCCAACTTGACTCCGGCCTCGGCTACCACCCGTGGCGGTTGCCAATCGAGTCCGTCATGGCGAGCAATGATGATTGTGCCGACAAAGCCCCGATCGGCCACCAATGTATTACTGCCCGCCCCCAGCACCGTTAATCGCAAATTATTCTCGTCGCTCCAATGCTGAGCCGCGATTGCCTCGGCCGTCGACCTTGCTTCGAACAGGACGTTTGCCGGCCCGCCGATCTTGAGTGTCGTATATGGTCCGAGCAGAACCTGCCGGCGAAGATTCAGATGTTCAGACATACTCGGCGGCTAACGATTGGGCCAGCCGCCAAATATCTCCGGCGCCCATGATCACTACCACGTCCCCGGGCTGAACGAGACGGCGAACGAGTGACCCGGCCTCGGCCACCGTGGCCGCATACTCAACCGATTGCCCTTGCCGGCGTAGCGCTTGGGTGAGGTCACGACTCGTTTTTGTCGCCGGTTCTTCGCGACCAAGCACAGCGTAGACCTCGCTGACAATGGTCAGGTCGGCACTCCGAAAGGATTGACAGAAATCGGTAAACAACGTCGCCAGACGGATGTGGTGGTGCGGCTGGAAGACAGCGATGAGCCGACGACCGGGAAAGAATGATTTCGCACCTTCGAGCGTGCCGCGGACGGCGGTCGGATGGTGAGCGTAATCATTAACCACCGTGACCGCGGCCTGGGGATTCAGAAGTTCAAACCGCCGCCAGATGCCACGGAAAGCGGCGACTGTTCGGATAAATTGTTGTGGCTCGGCGCCAGTGCTGAGGGCGGTGGCCACGGCGGCGACCACATTCATGACGTTGAACCGCCCGGGCACGTGGAGAATGAACTGGCCCAGGTCACCTTGCCTGGTGCGCAGACGAAATAGCTGTCGTCCGGCTGCAGTCCGATAATCCTCAACCACCACGTCGGCCGAGCGGTTGAAGCCAAAAGTCAGCCTAGCGGGATGACGTCCCCACTGCCGCCGAATGATCGGATCATCAATATTCAACACCAGCCGTCCGGACCGATCGAGACGACCAACCATGGTGTCAAAACTGGCAATCAGAGTTGGTAGGTTATGGAAAAAATCAAGATGGTCTGGTTCGAGATTGGTCAGGGTCAGGATGGTTGGTTCAAGCTGATGAAAATGTTGACGGTACTCATCGCCCTCAGCGACGAATACCTGCTGACCACCAAAGCGGAGGTTGCCGTTAAAACTACTGAGCCGGCTGCCGACAAAAACGGTGGGGTTGAGTCCGGCTGATTCGAGCAGGAGGCCGGTCAGGGCCGTGGTCGTGCTCTTGCCGTTGGTCCCGGCGATGATCACCCGCCGCGGGAAGCTATGCATGATAGCCCCCAGACTCTCCGCAAAGGTCATCACTGGCCGGCCCAAACGTCGGGCCGCCACTAATTCGGGGTGATCGGGCGGACAAGCGTCGCTGTAGATGACTAGGTCGACGTCCGGACTGAGGCGCTGCGGATCAACGTCAACGAAATGTCGACCACCAAGCGCTTCGACATCGGCGGTCAACGGCGACCGAACCGGGTCTGAACCGGCCACCGATATACCATGACGGAGCAGATACTTGGCCACGGCCGAAACGCCAACACCACCGAGGCCGAGGCAGTACACCCGACGTAGTGATGGCAAGTTCACTGGGGCCGAAGCTGAAGAATAACCTGACCAATTTGCTCCACCGCATCGGGTCGGTAGAGCTGGTGGAGGTTATCGCCAAAGACACGGCGCTCAACGGCATTTTTCCTTAGCCGCTCAAGCTGTTCATGAAAGGTAGCGGGATTGAGTTGGTCTTGATCGACCACTAGACCGGCCTTCAGCTGGGCTAACAACTGGGCGTTGTCTTCTTGATGTGTGCCGGGCATGGGGACAAAGAGGCACGGCTTGCCAAGAGCGGCCAACTCCGTCAGTGTCCCCAGACCGACACGGGAGACGACCACGTTGGCGACCGCCATCGCATGAGGCATTTCCCAGGTTAGGAAATCGTAGCGGTGGTAGCGTTCGTCCTGGAGCTCAACGAAGTCTCGGTCGCGACCGGTCAAATGCACGATTTGCCAGTCGTTCACTAGCCGATAGGCCACGGCGCTGACCAGGTGATTGAGGAAACTCGAACCGGTACTGCCGCCAAGCACGAGCAGCGTGGGTAGACCAGATTGGAGTTGGAACAGTCGTCGACCCTCAACCGGATCACCGCGGAGGATGTCCGCTCGAACTGGATTGCCGGTGTACCGAACTTTCGCGGCCGGGAAATGGCGCAATGACTGTTCGAACGTGACGGTGATGACGTCGGCCGCTGGGGCCATCAATCGATTGGCCAACCCGGGTCGGACATCCTGCTGGTGAATCAATATTTTACTGCCGGCTAACTTCCCGGCCCACACTAGTGGCACCGACACGTACGAACCGGCAGTAACAATGGTGTCTGGTCGCCAGCTAGCCACGATCTGGCGGGCCGCCCGGAAACCCTGCCACAAACTACCCAAGTCAGAGAAATTCTTCCACGACCAGTAGCGTCGCCACTTGCCGGCCGGGATGGAATGAAAGGGTAGGCCGGCGATCTCAGCTAAGTCGCGTTCCGGCCCAGCGGCGGTCCCAACCAGCAACCAGTTAATTGTTGGGTCTCGCCGCCGGAGTTCGTCGACCACACCCAGCAGCGGGCTGATTGAGCCGGCTGTTCCGCCGCCGCTGATGATGATCCGTCGGCTCATAGACGCCCCCCCTGGACGGTCTGCCGTGAAATATTCATTAGTATGCCGATGGCCGTTAAACCGGTGATGATCGCCGAACCGCCGTGACTGAGGAACGGGAGTGGTACGCCAGTCAACGGTACCACGCCGGACAAGGCGCCAATATTGAGGAAGGCTTGGAATCCCAACCAGCTGGTAATACCGGTCGCCACTAACTGACCAAAACGGTCTGGCGCTTGCCGGGCAATACTTAAACCACGGTGTAGAAATATCATCCAAGCCAACACGAAGATGGTGACAAAAATCCACCCCAGCTCTTCGGCCACCACCGCGAAAATTGAATCGCCGGCTGGCTCGGGCAGGTAGTTAAACTTTTGGCGCGAGTGACCGAGTCCGAGTCCAAACAGGCCGCCGGAACCGATGGCCAGTAGGGCCTGGTTAATATGATAACCGATGCCCAGCGGATCGAGGTTGGGATTGAGAAAAACTGTGAAACGCTGGGCCCGGTACGGAGCCAGCTTGATAATCATCAGGAACAACGCTAGCCCGGCGGTGCCAAACGCGAACAAATACCGCCAGGGGCCGCCGGCCACAAAGTAGAGCACCATCGAAGTGACCAGCACGATGGTGGTAGTCCCCAGATCGGGCTCGGCCAGAATTAACCCCGCCACTAGTCCGACGGTCGTAAGAAATGGCACCAGGGTGGCCTGGACCTCATTCAGTTGGTGTGGCCGCCGCTCAAACCAGGCCGCCAAATAGATAACCATCGTCAACTTCGCCAACTCGCTGGGTTGAACAAGAAACCAGCCGAAATTAATCCAGCGGCGGGCCCCCAGGAAGTATGAACCGAGACCGGGCAGGAAAACAGCCAACAGCAGTGCCACGGTCACCACCAGGATCGGCACCGACCATTGCTGCCAGCGGTGGTAGTCGAGTCGGTAGGCGATGAAAAAAAATACCAACCCAACGAGAATGCTGACCATCTGCCGTTTGGCGAAGAAATTACTGTCACCAAATCGCTGGTAACCGAGGACCGAGCCAGCGCTAGCCAGCATTACCAAGCCGAACAGAAGCAAGGCGATAATCGTCAGGCCGAGAATGTAGTCGGGCTGGTGTTCACGCACGGAGGGCATTGGGTAGACGGTTGACGATCCGAACGAATTGCTGGCCGCGGTCGAATTCGTGCTGAAATAGGCCGAAGCTAGCGGCGCCTGGGCTGAGGACAATCGGCTGTCCAGGCCGGGCCAGACGGACGGCCTGTTGAACGGCTTCGGCCATCGAGTCGGCAAAGGCGTGACGCCCATGGTAACCGATGCGAAGTAAGACTCGCCATAATTTGGCGGTGGCTGAACCAGGTAAAAATACCAGCCGCAGCGAGCGGCGCTGGCAGGCTTCCGCTAGAGGTCGAAAGCGCAAGGCTTTATCTACCCCACCGACAATAAAAAGGCCGGCGGGAAAAACCTCGATCGCCGCTAACGTTCCGTCTGGCGTCGTGGCGGCGGTGTCGTTAATGAACTGGTGGCCCCCCCAGCGGCGGACCAGTTCTTGACGATGTGGCAGGCCGCGGAACTGCCTGACCGCCCGTCGGATGTTAGCCGCCGACACCGCCATTGCTCTGGCACCGGCGACGGCGGCCAAAAGATTATCTCGTTGGTGGCGCCCCGGCAATGACCAGTCGTTCAAGGACAATAGTCGTTCCTCGTTCCGACCTCGTCGCTCAATCACTTCCAGCCCACGCAGAGAAACGCTCCAACCTGGCGGGCGGTGAAGTTGCGAAAACCAAAGCACCTGGCCGGCAGTGATGTCTCGAACTCGACGCGCCCAGCTGGAATTGTAATTCAGGACCGCCACGTCGGCTGGGCGTTGGAAACGAAAGAGTTGGTACTTGGCTTGGGCGTAGGCGCTCAGCGTCCGATAGCGGTTAAGGTGGTCGACCTGGAGGTTGGTCATAATCGCCACGTGCGGGTTGAGGCCGACGGCGGGCAGAAACTCCAGCTGAAACGACGACAACTCGAGCACCACCCAGTGGTCGGCCGACAGCCGATCAAGGAGGTCAAGCATCGGCACCTGGCGGATATTTCCGGACACCACTGTCCGTCGGTGCTGCCGTTGGAGCATCATCGTCAGCAGGGCGGTGGTAGTCGATTTTCCGCGTGTGCCGGTGACGCCGACAATGGTGGCTGGGCAGAAACGAAAAAAAATTGAGGCCTCATTGACGATCTCGACACCACGGCGTCGAGCGGCGGCCAGCAAGGGCATGGTACTGAGGACACCCTGATTTTGATAAATGACTTCGGCCCAACGAAAGTCGGCTGGCCGATGTTGGCCGAGATGATAATCAATGGGCCAACCTTGGAGCCGGCGAATGGATGGGGCCAGATCCTGTGCCGATTTGAGGTCGGTCACACGGACCTGAGCACCTTGTCGAGCGAACCACCGCGCGGCACTGGCCGCTCCGCCATGTAATCCGAGACCGACGATGAGCACTCGTTTCTCTCTAAACTCCTGATCTCGGCGCGGCCTTGATTTCATCGGCTACATTATAACACAAAATCAACTACCACGCAACATGATCACGCTTTCTTAACGACGTTCGAGCCAGAAGAGAATCAGACCGGCCACGGCGGTCAGGGCCCCAATCAACCAGAAACGCATGACGATTTTTGGCTCACTCCACCCCTTAGCCTCGAAGTGATGGTGGATCGGCGCGGATAGAAAAACTTTCTTGCCGCGCCAGCGTTTCGAGGCCAGCTGAATCAGGATCGAGGCTGATTCGACGACGAACATCAGGCCAATCACTGGCAGGAGCCAGACGGTATTCGTCAGCATGGCGATCACCCCGAGGGTGACGCCGAGGCTCATTGACCCTGTGTCGCCCATGAAAAAACGGGCGGGTGGGATGTTGAACCACAGGAACGCGGCCAGCGAGCCAATGATAACTGACAAGAAACTGGCCAGCTCAGCTTTCCCTTGGCTAAAAGCAATCGCCGCGTAGGCGGCGAAAGCGGTCAGCAGTAAGCCGCCGGCCAGACCGTCCAGCCCATCGGCATTATTGACCGAAAATGAAGTGGCGACAATGGTAAGAATGAAGAGCGGGATGTACCAAGCACCAATATCAACTGGCCCCAGGAACGGCAGCTGGAGCGTGGTCCAGTCAAGCTTGAAATAGAACCACCATGCTCCCAGAACGGCGATAATGGTGTAGATGAGCAGGCGATGCCGGGCGCGCAGTCCACCGCCATGGGCGCCGCGCTGACGAACATTGTAGAAATCATCAATCAGGCCCACGATCGCCGCTAGGAGTAGAACACCAACCGGCAAATACGTTTCACTCCGCGACCAGAAATTAAGATCGCCGAGCCAACCGGACGGGACTAGTCGACTGACCAGCCAACTCAGACCGAGGACGACGACCGTCGTCCCCCAGATCAATACCCCGCCCATCGTCGGGGTACCCGCTTTCTTGGCGTGGAGCGCGCTGTAGACCGGCGTCTCGTGAGCATCACGGATTTGTTTGCCTAGGCGGTGACGGTAGAGGAAGTTCGTCAGGGCCGGCGTGGCGGCGACGGTCAGTGTTGATCCGGCCAGGAGGAGAATAAATATTATCTGTATCTCGGTGGTCATGATGTCTGACTGAGATGAAGGCCCGCCGTCAGCAACGACAGGACCAGCAAGATCTGAATTAATAATATCATCAGCCACCATGATCGCAGCCAATACGGGTGCGACGAAACTGCGATGGCGAACAATGGCAGGATCAACGCCAACAGACCGGCGCCCGGCAACCAAAAATATTTCGTCCAGGCGCCGGTTAAGTCGATGCCGAAGTATATGGTATAGTGGATCGGCACCAGCTGTGCTCGATGCGGAATGCCAAACCAGACACCAAACCAGGTGCTGAGGTTGAGCCCCAGGTTGATGACGAATAACCACCGACTGGGCTGGTCGGCCATGAGCGCGGAACGGAGATGCTGAAGACGCCGCCCAATCGCCATCACTGGAATCAGTTACTGGTGGTCATGATTGTCGGTGGCACGATGCTTTGGCAGTTTATCGGGGCTTGGCAGGATAGTCAAACGACTGACGAGGCGGTCCACCTGGCCGCCGGCGTCAGCTATTGGCGAACGGGTGACTGGCGGCTCAATCCCGAGCACCCACCGCTGACGAAACTCCTGGCGGCCATCCCGCTGCTGGCACTACGTCAACTCCACCTGCCGCTTGACCGCCCGGCTTGGTCAGAACGAAATCAATGGCTGTTTGGCGCGGCGATGGTCTATGGCAGTATCGCTGGCCCATTTGGCCCGCGGCTGATTATGTGGCTGGGGCGATGGCCGATGATCGTCCTGTGGGGAGCCATTGGCCTGCTCATCTATTCGTGGTCGCGCCAGCGCTGGGGTCCGACCGGCGGCCTCGTGAGCTTGACTTTTTTCGCCTTCGACCCGAATTGGCTCGGGCACGGTCATCTGGTCACCAATGATGTGGCCGCGGCCGGCTTTTTCTTCGCCTCGGTCTGGGCGCTCGATCGTCTGGCTCGAACTCCCACCTGGTCACGGGTGCTCATCCTCACCGTCCTCTTCGCGGCCGCCCAGCTGTCAAAATTCTCCAACCTCATACTCTGGATTATTATCCCACTTGTAGGCGCTGTCATCGCCAGCCGAGGTCATTCCCTTTTCCGCTGGCGCTGGTGGTGGCGGATGATGGTTAGCTTGGCGCTGATCACGCCGGTCCTAATTTGGACGACCTACGGCTTCGAAATAGAACGGATCGATCAGGACCCCCGGATTAATCAGCTGTGGCAAGAACGGCAATGGCTGCTTGAGTCGGGTCAGATCGCCGAGCAACGCAGTATCGTCCAACAGCTGGTGCGTTGGACTGATCCGAACTCCGCCAGCGGTCAATGGGTGACGTCCGTCCTCCAACATTCTATCCCGGCGTACAGCTACTGGCGGGGCGTCTTCTCGACGATGACCCATAACTATGCCGGCCATGCAGCATATTTGTTTGGACAATTCTCGCTCCTTGGTTGGTGGTACTATTTCCCGGTTGCTTTGGCAGTGAAAACGCCGCTGGTGACGGTGGTGCTCCTGCTGGTAGCCGGGTGGCTCGGCTGGGAAAGGTGGCGCCGACATCGCCGCTGGCCGGACGATGTCTGGCTCCTCGGCCTACCACCGTTACTCTATTTTCTTTGGAGCCTGACCAGTCACATCAACATTGGCCTCCGTCACATCTTTCCGGTCTATCCGTTCCTGTGGCTCTGGCTCGGCAGCCTAGCCGCTCAGCCCTGGCCGCGCTGGCCGGGCCTTCGCCACTGGGTGATCGGGTTAGGCTTGAGCCTGAGCGTGATGACGGCGTTTCGGGCGGGCTCAAATACCATCGGGTACTTCAACGCCCTGGTCGGCGGCACCGCTGGTGGGCATCGTGTCTTGCTTGATTCCAACCTTGATTGGAATCAGGACCTGTGGCGTCTGCGGTCATTCCTTAATCGCCAACGCTTCCCCGAAGTCCACATCGTCCTCTTCGGCTCTGTGCCCTTGGAAAAAATCTTTCCGGGGGCCAAACCGGTTTTGACCGATGATGATGTGGGCCGCGGCCGGCGACCATCAGGCGTGGTGACGATCTCCGCCGGCCAGTTATATAACGTTAATGGTCCGTTCAAGTGGCTGCGGTCTAAGTCGCCTCAATGGCGGATTGGCTCGTCGATTCTTGTTTACGATTTTCGTTGACACGAAGGCCAAGTTTTGCTATAATAAATTAGTTCTTGAAACGCGCTCAAACAAACAGATAGCCCATGCCTCACCAGCAAACTATTCGGAAAGTCCTCCTTGAGAATAAGCTGCTGACCCGGGCACAGATAGACGGGGCCAGCCGGCAAGCAGCCGAGAAACACACTTCCCTTAGTGATGAGCTGGTGGCCACCAATCTGATCAGCGAGCAGCTGCTCTACGAAACGCTGGCCGGAGCGCTCAAGCTTCCCTTTATCGACCTGACCGCCCAAACTATTCGGCGGGATATTTTGAATCTGCTGCCGGAGCCCATCATCCAGACGCACAATGTAGTGGCCTTTGACAAGACGGATCGAGAAGTCAAAGTGGCCATGGTTGACCCCGATGACCTGCAAATTATCGATTTTATCGACAAGAAGACGCGTCTCAAGCCGCTGATCTTTTTTACCACCCCCAGCGGGATCAAGGCCGCCCTCAAGCAGTACCGCAAAGGCCTGCGGGCCGAGTTCGAAAGCATCACCAGCGCGGTTGACCAAGCCGGCGGCAGCGAGCAGGAGCTGAAGCAACTGGCCCACGATGTGCCGGTGGTGCGGGTGGTTGACACCCTCCTGGAGTACGCCATTTTTGAAGGCGCTTCGGACATCCACATCGAACCAACCGAGGCAGATACAATCGTCCGTTACCGCATTGACGGCGTGCTGCGCGAGGTGATGACCTTGCCGAAGAAAGTGCAACCAGGCGTGGTCGCGAGAATCAAGATTCTTTCTAACCTCAAAATTGATGAACACCGTCTGCCCCAAGATGGCCGCTTCAAAATTCGCAGCGAAGAATACGCGGTCGCCTTTCGGGTCAGCATCCTACCGGTCTACGACGGGGAGAAGATCGTGCTCCGCCTGCTTAATGAATCGGCTCAAGTCCTCAGTCTCGAACAGCTCGGACTATCCGAGAAGAACCTGGGCCTGGTCAAGCGCAATGTCACCAAACCGCACGGCATGATTTACGTCAGCGGGCCGACCGGTTCGGGGAAAACGACCACCCTGTACACGATCCTGACTCTTCTCAATACGCCCAAAGTTAACCTGTCTACCATTGAGGACCCGATCGAATACCGTATTCCGCGCGTTAACCAAACGCAGGTCAATCCGAGAATTGGCATGACCTTCGCGGCCGGGCTACGGGCTCTGTTGCGGCAGGACCCCAATATCATCATGGTCGGCGAGATTCGGGATGAAGAAACGGCGGAAATCGCCACCCACGCGGCGCTGACCGGTCACCTGGTGCTGTCGACGATCCACACCAATGATGCCGTCACCGTCCTGCCCCGGCTAACGGAAATGAAGGTCCCCGCCTTCCTCATCGCCAGCACCACGAACATGATTATCGCCCAGCGTCTGGTCCGAAAAATCTGTACCCACTGCATTGAAAGCTTCACTCTCAGCCGGCAAGCGATCGAAAGTTTAGCCGAACAGATCAACGTCCAGTATCTTCTAGACACGCTGGTCCAGGGAGGATCAATCGTCAAGGGTCAGAAAGTGGAGGAGTTGCTTTTCTATCGCGGTCGTGGTTGTCGCCAGTGTAACAGCGAAGGCTACCGCGGCCGGATTGGCATCTACGAAGTGTTGGAGATGAATGATGCCCTGGCCCGGGTGATTCTTGAGCGCGGCACGGCGGCCGATCTCCACCAGGTGGCCATCAAGAGTGGTATGATCACCATGATCCAAGATGGGTTTCTGAAAGCCAAAGCCGGTGTGACCACCATCGAAGAAATCATTCGGGTCACGAAGGAATAATCATGGCCATCTTTCGTTACACCGCCAGGGGATCGGATGGTGCTGTTAGCCGGGGTCAGGTGGTGGCGGCTACGGAGCGCGAACTGGCCGAACGCCTCCGCCAGCAGGGACTAACACTGACCAGCGCTCGGCCAGCCAACGAACAGGTTCCTCTGCTTGATCGTTGGCTGCAGCGGCTCCAGGGTGTGCCGGTGGTCGACAAGATCTTTTTTACCCAGAACCTGGGGGTCATGCTGCGGGGCGGTTTCTCGATCAGTCGGGCGTTGGGTGTTTTAGCTTTACAAACAAACCATCGCTATTTCCAGCATGTCATTCTGTCCATTGAAAGCGACGCCGAGGCGGGCCAAAGTTTCTCTCAGGCCCTTCGTCAACACCCCCGCATCTTCAATGAGCTGTTCGTCAACATGATCGCCGCCGGTGAAGTCAGCGGCAAACTCGACGAGGTGCTAAAGAATCTGACGGTGCAAATGAAGAAGGACCATCAGCTGATCAGTAAAGTCAGGGGCTCGTTGACCTACCCGATCATTGTCGTGGTGGCGATGATTGGCGCGGCCATCACCATGATGACGTATGTCATCCCCAAATTGCTTGAAATTTTCGAGCAGAACCAAGCGCAGTTACCACTGCCAACCCGGATACTGATTGCGGTCAGTAATGCTTTTCAGCACTATGGCCTGTGGCTGGCCTTGGGCATCCTGACCTTGGTGGGGCTGTTGGTGGCGGTTGGACGAACACGGTTTGGACGGCTGCGGTTTGATAGTTTGTTTCTGGCTTTGCCGGTGGCTGGATCAATCATTCGGAAAGTCAATCTGGTTCGTTTCGCTCGCAGCCTCAGCTCCATGTTGTCCACCGATATCCCCATCATCCAGTCATTCCAAATCATCAGCCGAACGCTGAGCAGCATTCACTACCGCCAGTCGATGGAGGAAGCCTCGCAGGCGCTGCGTACCGGGGCCGCCATCAACAAAGTTCTCGGGCGGTACCCTAAGCTCTACCCGCCGCTGGTCGAGCAGATGGTCGCGGTTGGCGAGGAGAGCGGGACGCTCGACGAGGTGTCGAAAGAGTTAGCAAGTTTCTTCGAGGAAGAAGTCGACCAAACGATGTCGAACCTTTCAACCATCATTGAACCGGTACTCCTCCTCATCCTCGGCGCCGGCGTGGCGGCCATGGCGGTCGCCATCTTGCTGCCAATTTACTCTTTGTCCGAGCAAATCACCTAATCATGACTGCCTTTGGTCTGGATATCAGCGACGCCTGGATTCGACTGGCCGTGCTGGAGAAATCGCGCCAGCGTCTCCGCTTGCCCACCCGGGCGGAGATTCCGGTCGCGCCGGGATTGATTGTCGACGGTGAAATTCAGAATCCGCAACGGGTCAGCACGCTGATCCGCGAACTAACGAAGGCGGCGGGTATTCGACGCCGACAGGCTTTCGTATCGTTGCCAGAACGGCACACCTTCATCAAGTTCATCACCATCGCCGCCGACCAGGCGAATGATCTGGAGACAGCCGTCAAGGATGAGGCTCTCCACCATCTGCCGTATACCTGGGACGAGGTCTATTTTGATTGGTCAACTCAGCCAAAACGAAACGCTCATGGACAACTAGAGGTGATTATCGGTGCCGCCCCCCGGTCACTGGTCGACACCTACGTGACCGTTCTCGAAGCCTGCGACGTGGAGCCCATCGGGCTGGACATTGAGTCTCTGGCGGTGACCCGCGCGACCTATCGCCCGGGGCAGCCCCCCGGCACGACCATACTACTCGACCTCGGACGCACCCGATCGACGCTCATGCTCTTACACGACGGGTTGGTATTGTTTTCCGCCACCGTACGCTACGCCGGCAAGGAACTGAACCGGTACATTGCCGATGAAATGAAGATCAGCGAGGCCCAGGCCGAACGAGCCAAGAAGATTTTTGGTCTCGACCCACACCGCGGCCGGGGTTTACTGCGCAAAGTCTTGGCTCCACAACTCGACGTCGTCGTGGCGAAGATTCACGAGGTCGAAGCCTTCGCCGCCGAACACTTCCCCGACTCCCAGCCGGTCAAGGAAATCGCCCTCACTGGCAGCGGTGCACTGCTGCGATTCATTGATCGCGAGTTGGCCAGCCGGCTCCAGCGGCCGGTCATACTCCAACCATCGTGGGTATACGAGGAGTTGAAATCGTTCGACCCGTCATATCGACCAGAAATCGGCTTCATCTACACCACCGCTTTTGGACTGGCCCTAATGAATTTCCCCGCCCGCTTATGATCAGTCTCAACCTCCTGCCGCCGGAACGGAAGCAACAACTCAACCGGCGAGCGACCCTCCACCGCTGGCGAGCGGGGATGACCCTGTTGCTGCTGACAGCTCTGTTTGGAAATCTAGTCTTCGCCCTCGATCTGTGGTGGCTGCAGCAAGAGCAACGCTCGGTTGAACAACAGCTCGCCCACGTCCGACAACAAGCCTCCGGTTCAGGCTTGAATGCCATCAACGAACAAACGCGCCATCTGAACCTAACCGTCCAATCTCTCCAGACCACCTTGCCGGCCAGCCGTTCGTGGGGGCTTGATCTCAGTCGTCTGCTCAACGCCTTACCGCGGAACGTGGTGGTCACCGAACTCCGTCAAAACGTCGCTGGTCAAATCGAAATCGCCGGCCTGGCCCGCACGAGAACGGATTTCATTGCCCTCGACGACGCCCTCAAGAACTCACCCGCCTTGACCAATGTATCCACCGATTCGATTGCCAATAAACGCGAAGATCTCCCATTTCTCTACCAAGCTGAATGGAGGCCAGAATCATGAAGTTGAAGCGGCGCCCTTCATCGCTCATCACCTTGATTGCGCTAGCAGCCGGGACGATGATCAGCTTGGTGATTTTGGTGGCCGGCCAACTGCCGCGGTTGCAGGCCACCCGGCACGCAATTGACAGCGCTCGAGTGAGCCGATCGACCGTCGCCGCCCAGCAGGCGGACCTGAACCGACGTCGGCAGGAACAAAGCCAGCTTCAGCGGTGGCAGATGACTTTCGACCAGGATATCTGGTTATTAAGCGCTGAGGAATCCTTCTTTGCCAGTTGGGATGCCTTTGGTCGTCAACACGGCGTGACGTTGGAAATTCCAAATGTGGCTGAGATTGTACCAACCTCCGAACCGGTGACGCGATCGGTTGAACTGTCAATTCGTGGACAACTCAACGATGTCCTGAAGGCTCTCACCGACCTACAAACGATCAAGCCGCTGGTGGCGATCACGGAAATCCGCTTAACTCCTGGCGCCGCGATCAATACCGTCATCGCCGCCGTCCAGGTGGAAACGGTGTGGAAAGAATGATCATCCGTTTGCCGTCATCGTGGCCAGCTAGGCTTCGCCGACCGCAGTCGCTCATCTTTTTGACGATGGCGGTTGTGCTGGGCTGGATCGCCTGGCAAACATGGCAGCTCATACCCAACCGCCCGTTGTCGGCGGCCGAGGTTTCGGCTGCCCAGGTAACGATCCATCGTCGCCAGCTGACACAATTGGAGACCAGGCTACCGGCCTACCACGAACCGGCGGCACCGGAAATTGTGGCGGGGCAGTTGTTTCTTCCAGTCGAAACGCCAGCCGCCGACCGTTGACAATTACCAGTCGGTAGCTTACGATGAGGTGCCAACTACCGATATTCATTTCTAACCCTCTCTCCGCTCCGTGGCCCACACAAAATCTGGCGGCTCAACGAGTCTCGGTCGTGATTCGCAAAGTAAACGCCTGGGTGTAAAACTAGCCGCTGGCGAGCGTGCGTGGCCAGGTAGTATTATCGTCCGACAACGTGGCACTTCGTTCATGCCCGGCGTTGGCGTGCGCCGAGGCGGCGACGACACATTGTTCGCCACCACCACCGGGACGGTCGTCTTTGAACGCCGGAAGAAAGTGCGCTTCGATGGCCGGCGCGTAATCCGCCGTTTCGTCCACGTGCGTTAGGTGATCACCCCGGGTGAGACAGAACCCGGCTAAACGATGTAGCCGAGCGGCCGGACATGATACGCTCACTCCAGGGGGACGTCACTTCTCCTTCACTTCCAGTCGAGGGGTGGGGTTTTTCGCTCCGTCCCCCACCGACCGTCCATCAATCACCAGCTTCAGCGAGCTGACTACCCCGTCGGCCCAACCGAGCTCCACTTGGTGCTGACCAAGGGTCTTCCAGTGATCCGGTGACCAGCGGACCCCGTTGAAGACCATCCGGTAATCCTGTTCAAGCTGTCGGACGACCCAGGCCGCTTTCAGCGCCGCAAACAGCCGCCCCTGATTGTTCGCGGGGGCGATGACTCTCACCGTCACTCGCTCCAGCCGTTGGCGAGTCGCCAATAAAGCTGCCTCGGCCTTACCTTGCTGCGAAGCGGCGCGCGTGGCTTTGGCTTTTAGCGCGGCCACCAGGCTAGGGGTCGCCACCGCCGCTAAGCGATGCGGCAATAAATGGTTTCTGGCCTGGGCATCAGATACCTCGACCATTTCCCCTGGCCGGCCGAGACCGGGGATGGTGGCGTGTAATACAACTTTCATCGACTCAAAATAATAGATTTTGCTTTCTCCAGCTGTGGATCGAGTCCTTGACTGGCTTGCTCGGGCGTGATTTCGATTCGGACATCGGGCGTGATCCCCGCTTCGTTGATTGACCGGCCCTGCGGCGTCTGCCAGGTAGCAATCGTGAGTTTGAGACTCGATCCGTCTGGCAGCGTTTCCAGATCCTGAACGGTGCCTTTGCCGAAGGTCGGCTCGCCGACGATAGTCGCCCGCCGAGTATCCTGCAGTGCCCCGGCCACGATCTCGGCCGCGGAGGCAGTGCCGCCATTGACCAAGACGGCTAGCGGCTGGCCCGCCAGGAGGGCTGAGTCTGTGGTCGTCAGGTCCTTGCTCTCGCCCTGACGGGTCACCTCTTTGACGATGACTCCCGCTGGGATGAAGGCGCTCGCCACGGTCAAAGACTGGTCGAGGAGCCCGCCGGGGTTATTGCGCAGATCGAGCACCAGGCCGATCACCGACTGACGAAGCATCTCTTGCGCCGCTTGCCGGAAGAGGCGGTCGGTGTCGCTGGAGAAATTGCTAATCTTGATATAGCCAAGTCGCTGGTCGCCGACCTTTTCCGCCCGGCTGGTCACCGACTGGACCTTGATCCGCTCGCGAACGAGATCATAGGTGTGGCGTTCCTGACGCCGTTCGACCTCAATCCTGACGGTCGAGCCGGCCGGCCCGCGAATGGCCTGGACGGCGTCGAACAGGCGGATGGCGGCTGTATCAGCATCGTCGATGGTGACGATCATGTCGCCGGCCCGGAGACCAGCTCGCTCAGCCGGACTGTTTGGCAAGGGAGCAATGATAGTCAAACGATCATTCTTGAGGCCGATTTCCATGCCTACCCCATCGAAGGTTCCCTCGATTTCCTGTTGGAAGGCGGCGGCTTCGGTCGGGTTGAGGAAAACGGAATATGGGTCGCCGAGAGCTTCAACCAGCCCGGCGGTTGCCCCGTACAGGAGGCGACGGTCGTCGAGGTTACTGTTGAGATACGACTGGTGGATTGATTGCCAGACCGAGCTAAAAGTCCGCCAATCCGCCGGCCGCCGGCTGTTTTGGAGATGATTGATGACGGCGTCGAAGGAAACTGAGGTGGTGTTGAGACTGACCGAGGTAACCAACACGCCCAGCCCAAAACCAAGGGCCACGAGGAGAACGGCCACACTGAGAAGGACAAAACGAGCGCGTAAAGCCATGACCCTAGTATACACGCCTGATCACGGCCAGGCGAGCGCCAACAGACCGCAGCCGATCCGGCAACGCCTGGTAGCCGCGCGCTAAGTGCTCGAGCCCGGTCAACTCGGACTGGCCTTCGGCCGCCAGGGCGGCGATGAGATGAGCCATGCCGGCTCGAATATCCGGCATGGTCAGCACCCCACCATGGAGGCGTCGCGGACCGTGCAAACGGCAGCTATGAATAAACCCCCGGTTAACCCAGCGACAGGGCTGGCGCCCCCAGCAATCACTACTCGTGGCTACCTCGGCGCCCATGGCGGCGACCGATTGAAGGTAGCCGAATCGATCCTCATAGACCGTTTCGTGGATGGTCGACGGTCCGGCCGCCTGGGTCAGGACCACCGCCAGTGGCTGCTGCCAATCGGTCATAAAGCCAGGATGAGGCTCAGTCTCAACCTTGATCCCCCGCCAGGGGCGGCGACCAAAGAAGCGAATGCCGCCGGCCCCAATTTCGTATTGCCCGCCAAAACGCCGAACTGCCGCTAGCCAAGCGGCCAGATCCTTCGGCCGCGCCTCGCGAACGGTAATATCACCACCAGTGGCATAGGCCAGGCAGCTGAACGAAACCGCCTCATTTCGATCAGGCATCACCCGGTAATTCGTGCCGTGAAGTGTGCCGACACCGTCTATAACCACCTCCCGGCTGTCCGGGCAGTCGATCCGGGCCCCCATGCCCCTGAGCATCTGCACCAGATCAGCGACTTCTGGCTCGACGGCGGCGCCGCGAATGACCGTCCGGCCCGTGGCCAAAACCGCGGTCAAGATGATATTCTCGGTGGCGCCAACACTTGGATACGGTAAGGTAATCGAGGCGCCGCGGAGTCGTTGGGCGCGGGCCCGGACCCGATCAGGGGTGACCTCGATGTCCGCCCCCAGCAGTTGTAAGGCGGCCAGATGCCAATTGACTGGCCGGGCCCCTATTCGATCACCACCGAGCAGCGGCACTTCAGCCTCGCCGGCCCGGTGAAGGAGTGGCCCGAGCGCGAGAATTGGGATCCGATTTCGTCGGCTGAGCGGCGGGACCTGGGCCTGGCGGACGTCCGCCGTGGTCAGCGTCCACTGCTGACCGAGACGATTGATGGTGGTGCCAACATGAGCCAGCAGTTCAGCCGTGACGCTGGTATCTCCCAGATCCGGAATATTATCTATCGTGACCGGTTCAGCCGTGAGCAAGCTCGCCACCATCAACTTGGTGGCGGCGTTTTTTGCGCCGGCCAATCGAACCTCACCCACCAATGGTCGACCACCCTCGACCTCAAGCATGTCGTTTGCGGACATCGTTATGACGGTGGTAGACTGGCTGGGATGGTGGTGCAAAGCCGCCATATTCTATCGACCCGCAGCATGATCGTCAACCGGCTATGACACTCTGGGCGCGACGGGTGATGTACACGGTCGCCACATTAGTGTTTGTTATTGTCGCACCCTGGGTCGTCGCTACAACCGCCGGCTACCATTGGACTGGCTGGCGACACGGCTTGGCAAAAACGGGGGTGCTCGTCATCAAGAGCCAGCCGCGAGCCCACGTCTTGATCAATGGCCAGGAGCGTGGTTTTACCCCGCGACGATTGTCGTCACTGCCGCCGGATCGATACCTGATTGAACTCCGGCGAGCCGGGTTCTCACAGTGGCGTCAAGAGATTGAGATTCATGCCAATATTGCCCAGGTGATCGGCCCAGTGGTGCTCTTTCCGGTCAATCCAGCGGTGGTGCCGCTGGCGGCCAGCGAATGGAGTGAGATCGTGACCGATCGCGATCAGCGGGTAATTTTTGGACTTCGCGATGAGCCCCCGGGCTGGCGATTGTCCCAGCTGTGGCCAAAATCACCGACTTGGACGGCGGTCGTCCCTGGCCAGCCGACGTCCATCAGCGTCAGCCCGCGACAGCAGCTCCTGATCGTGCAGTCAGAAGGTCAACAAATAATCATCAATACTAACCGAAACCTCCCACCCTGGACCACTCCAGCCGCTGATGATCTGGCCTGGACTACCGAGAGCGAAAACATTTTTTTTGGTCGACGGGCTGATCGGATTATTCGCTTTGACACATTTACTCAGACGGAAACTGAACTCGATGCCGCTGATAGTTTGGCCACCGTCGGCAATGAGCTGTGGTATACCCAACCGGCTGATGCTCAGACGCGACTTTTCCGTCGACCGACCGCGGCCCTTAGCCAAGCTGAGCTAATCGAAGTCATGACTGGTCAATGGCAACTGCAACCGACGAGCACTGAACGTCTCACCATTCAGGAAGTTGCCACGCGCCAAACGGAATTACTGCAGTACAGTATCTTGACCAGGACTATCAACCGACAAGGGTTGGGGCCAGTTGATGAGATTTTCCCCACGCTAGCGCAGGAGTCAATCTTGTGGCAGACCGGCGTTGAGCTTTACACCCGTCAAGATGGGCAAAATATTTTGCTCGAGCGTGGCCCATCTGACTACCATTCGGTGTCGTGGATTGTCCCCGGTCACATCCTGCTGACCGTCGACGACCAAGCCGTGATGATCAAGAGTGTCAGTCAGCGACAAGGGCGCGGGGTTCTGTGGCACGCCTCGCTGGCGGCGAATCAGTCAGTCCTCCTGGTCAACACTGAGCAAAGCCGCCTAGCAGTTAGGACGGACCAAGCTTCAGTCGAGTTCTGGTCGTGGACTGCCCCGGCCGACTCGGCCACCGAACCGTTACCGCCGGGAACGTTGAATCAGTCCGGTCATGCACGGTCGTCATTGATCGCGTCGGTGGAGTTGCCAAATGGTGACTGACATCACAACTATGCTGCCAAGCCAAACCCAGGTCAAAGATACTGCCCCGGTCACGAACCCGGGGCGGATCGTCTCTAAGACCATCACCGCCGCGAGGCCGAGCAAGTGGACGGCGATGATCATGGCGGTGGCCAATCGGGACATGACTTTAGCGTTGAGCGGAGACGGTGATTGAACGAATCGGCAACGAATCTTGTTGATTGAGATTGGTGATCGTAAATTCGAATGAATGCCCGCGCGCGACCAGCTGGGCCCAGGAAAAATCAAGGACGCCCGAGGAATTATCGACTTCGGCCATGACGTTGTTCACGCGGCGGCTCTGACCATTGAGGCGAGCCTGCCGCGGCGTGCCGGCCGTGAAGTCGCTAATGACCAGCCGGCCGGTTTTGAATCCGCGTGGCAGAGTAACTGAAAACGAGCGTTGCGTGGCGGGTGGAATTTGGACCAGCCCGTGCTTGACCGTCGGCCGGGAGTGCCAGGCAAAGTGCGGCGTGGGTCGGGTTGGATTCTTCCAGCGCAAGGTGGTGGAACCGCGCACGGCAGCATTGTGATCAACCACCACCGCGCCGATCCCCACCCACCAGGCCAACGACAGCCACAACAGTATCCGTGGCAACTTCGTCATCATCGGATCGATACCCGCCACAGTTCATCACCCCCAATAACTCGATCGCGGGTGATCGACATCTGCCGCGGCGCAAGTTGGCGCTGCAGGTCGGACAGACGATACTGGCGCGGAGTGACGTAAAGAAAGATCGGTCTGGTGGTGGCCAGTTGACGGAAAGCATCCCATTCATCGGGCGTCCGGGGCAGCCGGAACGAAACGATTCGCTCCGGCCACAGCAGTTTGTCAAAATGACCGGCCACGATGGCGGCGTCGGCCGGGGTGTGATCCAATATCGTCTGACGCTTGGTGGTGGCCAGGGCCTCGCTCTTGAGTCGCCGTACCAACCCTGACGTTGGATGGAAGAGAATGGCGACAGTCTGACTGGTCAGCAAGGCGATGATAGACGCGGCCAAGATGAGACGAAAGCGGCGGAGACGTTTCAAAACCCATAACACCCCGACGACCATGGCCACGTACAGTGGCAGCCAGTAGCGGGCATACGACGCAAGCGAACCGACGCGCGTTGGCGGTTCCAACGGATACAAGTCCCAGCTGCCGTAATAGCTCAGGAAGTAAGCCAGGATGATCCCAACCAGGATGATTTTCAGCATCTTCAGCCGCTGCGTTCGCAGCCGGAGAAAGTAGAACATCAGGGCCACGGCGGTGGCCGCCGACCAGACTGGAACCATCATCACCAAATACCACCAGGCACTCTGCATCCAGTTCCATGACCAGCCACCAGGCGGGACGAAGACCCCAGGCAGCGGCGAGAAAGCGTCGCCAACACTGACCGGTTCAGTATCCAGCTGGGCGGCTGAGTAACCCGCTCCGAGCGACGGACCGTAGAGTTGCCAGCCGGATATCAGCCACGGCAGTTGAACGAACAGCGTGATGGTCGCGGCGATGACTAGATTCCGCCATTGTCGCTGGGCCAGCAACACAATGGCTACCAGTGGACCAGCCCAAATCACTTCAACCGGGCGAAAAAACAGAGCCGCACCAAAAGCCAGCCCAAACCACGCTGCATTCCTGGCCGTCCCCTCCTCCCACAGCCGGAGGAGACGCCAGCCGGCCATAACCAGGAGCGAGGCAAAGGCACCGTTGTGGAACCATGGCCGGGTTTGGAATTGCCACCACACTGGATGGAGCGCCACCAGGCTACTGCCGAGCAGAGCCCACCATTGGTTCCAAAACCGCCGGAGAATGAGGTAGAGCGCCCACAGCCCAACCAAGGCCAATGACGGCGTTAAAAGCCGGTGGGCACCGTTAAAGGTCAAAAAATCAAGCGTGCCGCCGACTAGCACTAGTCCCAAGAAGCTTCCCGGCTTGAGCTTCTGGCCGTCAACCTGCATGCTCCGCGGATGCCAATAGGCCAGCTGAGCGGATGTCGACTGCTCTCCGCTCCCGGCCGGCAGCTGGCTGCTGTCTGCCGATAATGTGCCCGCGGTCGCAAGCTGTCGGATAAAAAAAGCGTTCGCCGCTTCGTCCGGTGATCCGTACGTCTTCGTACCAAACACGACCCAGGCCGCAGCAGCCATCCACAAGACCGCTAACCCAATGGCCGCTAGTCCAAATATCTTGTCAGCCGCTCGACCTGGTTGGTTCATGTTGGTCACGGTCCGCGTCGAGCGCCGCGGCCAGCGCGATCACCACCAACGTCGCGAGGATCGAGATTATGATGGCCAGGCCGCCCAGGTGTCGAATCCGAAACCACACCAGCAGCCCGCTGCCGATGGCGACGACAGCCGACCAGACCCATCTCCACTTCGATCGGGTCCGTTCCTGCGGTCGGTGTTGCTCGGCGGCGAAAATCAACACCGCTCCGCTCAGCATCGCGATCCACAGCGGGAGATTGAGCTTAAAGTGCAAGCTGACGAACCCCGGCTCCAAGTCTTCGACCAAGAACAGACCGAGATAGAGTGTGACTGAGACCACATAAATCCAGCGATTTAATTCACGCAGCGTCGGCCCCCAAACGTTATGCCATCGCAAAAACATAGTTTGTCTACGGTAAGAGACCTTCGATCCTCCTCACGATCTTACCCCACGGAAACGACCCGCGAACGAGCTGGGCAGAGACGCGCCTCGGTTCGACCACCCGCCGTTTGTCGCGTAATCCTGGGAATTCAAGCTGAAAATGTAGGTCGTTGGTCGTCAATAGCAAACGTGACAATCGATAGGATTCGTCAATCACTACGCGACCAAAGGTCGATTGTGGTTTGTAGCGGCCGACCAGATAATCGATCGACTCCAGACTCTTGCTGCCAACGCTGATCGGTCCCCGCGGGGGCTGACTCGGTAACACGGCCGGGGCGATGGTGATGAATCCCTGGCCGGCAATCAATACGTCTCCCTTCTCCAAATCAATGGTGGCTCCCGAGGGCAGACTGTTCAGCTGGACCTGTGACCCGGCCTGATCGAGGAAGACTGTCTGCTGACCGGAATAGATCCGCTGTCGGCCTTCGTCATGTTTCGTGCGGAAGGATACCCGCGGACTGTGCGTCCGAATCTGGAGTGGACGAAAGGGTGGCGCCGAACCGGTGTAGGTCGGACCGTCCGCCAGGAAGATGGCGTCTTGAAAAGCCAGGTACCGCTGGTAACTCACCAGGTTCCGGAAGATCACGTCTTCGCTCGTCCCCACGTCGATCCTGTAGAGCCCGGCCACGACGTTTGGGACCATCACGTCGACCGGCTGAGGCGGACCATGGAGATTCTGGTCTAACTGACTACCGTCGTCTGGAACAACGGCCCGGAACAACAGCGTCGTCTCCATCGGATTCAGGCTCAGTTTACGAACGGTCACCGTTAAGGGATCGGGTTGGCGGTCGCGATTGAGATCGATTTTCTCGAAGGACAACCGAATATCTTCGTCCGCCGCATACACGTACAGCGTGTGTTTGCCCCGGAAAGCATGGGCAATCGTCGTCGGCTGTGCGGACGGTTGGTAGTTCGCGACGCTGACGAACAGCAACGGATCCAAATCCACGGTGGCGAAACTTTCGACCGGTGGTAAATTTGAAAAGAACTCATCCAAGCCGGCGTACTGCCTGACCGGTTGCTCAAAGGAGGTCGTGGTAGCCAGACCGTCCGGTCCGACCGCCGGCTGCGTGACCAGCCGGCTCGGACGCTGCCAAAGATTCAGATGGTCGTTTTGCAAGCGCGGCCAATCCAGTTCGTCGAGCGTCCGATGGCGGATCAACCGGACCTGATCGCCAAATTCGGGCAGGCCCGCAGCGACTAACCGGATAACAGGCTGGTTGCGGTTCAAGAGCGTAGCTTTGAAGCGGACGCTTTCGACGACGCGCGGAATCCGAACCTTGACCTTCACCACATCGTCGTCAACCCGCCAGGCTGAACGGTAGCTGCGGATAATCTTGCCCGTCTCTGGTTGGACTGCGCCTGGCTTCGTACCGGGCCGGTAACTAAACGTGACGGTCGGAGTCAAGACAAACCGCTGATTCACCAGCCAGGCTAGGAGGACAACCGGCGCCAGAACGATAAGAATCTTAATCGCCCGGACGACGCGACGGGATGGGAGGTGCAGATGAGCCATGACGTTTCTGGGCTTTAGGGTAGCAAAAAACGGACCGTTCGCCAACTGACCCTACTGGACTATTCGGCCGGTCCATGGTAATAAATTAGGGAGTTCTTTCGAGTTTCGAACCAGCCACGCACACGTTGCACCTGAAAGGAGGAACGATGGGCGAGCAACGGATCCGACCCACGAACACACCCCGCCGCTTCGCCTTGCTCGGCCTGGCCGGTTACATCGCCGAACGGCACTTACGGGCCATCCAATCCGTCGGCGGCGAGCTCGTCGCGGCCGCGGACCCGAACGATTCGGTCGGCAAGATCGACCGGTACTTCCCGAAAGCGAGCTTTTTCACTGAGGTTGAGCGGTTCGACCGACACCTCGAAAGGCTCCGCCGCAAGGGCGAGGGCGTCGACTACGTGGTCATCTGCAGTCCGAATTACCTACACGATGCCCATATCCGGTTGGCCCTGCGCCTTCATGCCGACGCCATCTGCGAAAAGCCGGTGGTCATCAAGCCGCATAACCTCGACGCTCTCCAGGAGTTCGAAGCGGAGTTCAACCACCGGGTGTGGGCAGTCTTGCAGCTGCGGTTGCATCCGGCCGTCCAGAAGCTCAAGACCAATGTCGGGTTGGGACACCACCATGTTCAGCTGACGTACCACACGCCTCGCGGAACATGGTACCACTACTCGTGGAAAGGCGATTCGGAGAAGTCCGGCGGCCTGGCCATGAACATCGGCGTCCACTTTTTCGACATGCTGACCTGGGTCTTCGGTCCGGCACAGCACGTCGAAGTCAGGGAATCCAACCGGGAGACCGTGGAGGGAACTCTCATACTGGAGCGGGCATCCGTCGATTGGCACCTGTCGATCGCGCTTGGTGATCGCCAGCGAACCATGCTGGTTGACGACCAGTCCGTCGAATTCACCGACGGATTCGAAGATCTCCACGCCGAGGTCTACCGGCGGATTCTGGCCGGACAAGGATTCGGACTCGAGGAGTGTCGGGCCTCCATCCGACTGGCGAACAAAATCGCCTCCCTGCACCCTTAACCCAGCGGCTTCGGTCGCTGGTTTTTTTGGACTTCATTCCAGGCCCTATCCCATTCGGTTTTTCTTTTTTTATGCCAGACATGTGCCATGTATATCGGATGGGCATAGGCAGAAACGTCCTTCACGATGCGGTCGAAGAGAAAAAATAGATACTCGACTTTCGTCGGCAAAGAAGAAAATTTTGGCGCTGACATTCTGTCGGCGCCGACGTCATGCTTTTCGATACTGGACGCTCGGCTATCAAGAAAGCGAGGAGATTGCGGTTCATAACGATCCCAATCCACAACCGTCACCTGGCCGCCAGGTTGAATAATAATGTTTTGCCACACAAAATCACCGTGCACGATTCCGGCCCGTACTTCCTGGCCCTGCCAAGTTTCAAGTTGTTTCAAAACTCTTTGAGCATTGATCCAATCGGGCATCTGGTTCTGCTGCAAGGCTGTCACCCAACGGCGATAAGCATCGGTCTCGCCCAGTGGTACGAGACGGTCACTGCGACTGAGTCGTCGTAAAACATCCGCCACTAACTGCTCATCAACCGCCGCTTGCCGCTGCGGAGACCGCCCCACCAGTTTCGTATAGACCGCCCGGTCCGGACCCGTTTCCCATTGCGCTTCGGGCACGATCAGGTTTTGTAAATCTGAGTCACGTAGTGTCACTAGCGCATCGATCTCTCGCCGCAAGCGTTCAGCGGCTGCGTCTGTGAGGGGGACTTTGTAAAACCACCGATGGCCGGAGAAATGGAGCGTCTGAGTTGAAGAAACTCTCAGCTCATCAACGTCGTCCAAGCGCTCGCCTGCTGATTTCATGATTGATGCTAACGTACTGTCGAGTAGGGACGATTGAGGAGCTTCGAGCTTGGAAGTAGCGATAATATAGTCTTGAACGAAATGCTTGAGCCAGCCACGGCCTTGCAGCTGGCGAATCATCGTTCTGGCAACCCAGTTCTTCGCTCCCGGTTGCCCTCCGCTTTGAAAAAGCCTCGCGGTTGAAAGTTTTTTTTCTGGAATGATTCGATTCCAGTACCGGTACCGGGGCAGCGGTATATGAAATACAGGATCAGCAAAGCCGCCGGCTTGAAACAATAATCGATACCCTGATTGAGTATACGTATATGTTCGGTATGGACGTCGGCGAACGAGCCGAGAGTATAGATTCGCTGACCACCGTGGCAGCAGTGCGCCATAGCGTAAGCCAGTGTGATCCTCCCGGCGACCCAACCAGTAAGCGAAGGAGTGACGGTTTTCGATCGCTACGACCAGGATCCCGCCGGGAGCCAACAGGCGCCGGAACTCCTGCAGATAGGTAATTTGCACGGTTTTCGGATCTTGGTTGAGCCGATAGCCTTCTGGCAACCATTCTAGCACGCCATTCAAAAAAATCGTGTCGAAGACTGCGTCGCCGAACGGCAACGTTTGGTGCTGACCAGCTCGAATCCGCAAAACGTTTTTAGTGTTGTTGTGCAGACTGTCATACAACAAACTTTCATAGGTCATGTCTGCGCTGACCACACGAGCTCCGAAACGCGCGGCCACGGCGGTCAGATTGCCCCAACCGCTGCCGAAATCCAAGACCGTCGTACCCGGGCCCGTCCGGCCGAGAATGGCTACGCCACCGCGCCGAGGATCGAAGGCGTAGGAAATAAGTTTGTCGCGCGCAGCCGGTTCTAGGGCGGCGATTGCCTCACGTCCTGCTTGTCGACCAACTTCAGGTGAGTCAGTTACCCGCAGGCCAGAAAAAAATGATCGTGGAACTTCGCGGTAATAATAATCGCGTTCAGAAAAATGAACGATGCCGGCCTGGTCAATCCGGCCGCGGTGTCCTTTCGGACAGTGCCAATCGTCCGCCCCAAGGCTGATCTCCTGACCGCACGTGGGACAACGAAGCAGCTGCTCCCAACCGAACTCCGCGGTCACTGGCCCTGAACCACCAACCATAGCCCTAGGCAAGAAACATCTTGAATATGCAGGTCGCGTTTGAGCGTCGAGATCATAAGGAGAAGTTTACTTCTGGCGGATAATCATGTCTGGATATCATAGTACCAGGTTTCGTTGGATTCCTAAAGACTTGTCAGTCAGTAAAAAAGAATGTACCATTGAGCTCCTGAACATGTCGCACTCGTTTGTTCGGAACACCGCGTTGACTCTGATGACTCGAGTCGGCAATATCCTCTTCGGCCTGGTCATCTCCATCCTCCTGGCTCGAGAATTGGGGCCGAACGATCGGGGCATCTACGCCTTAGCCACCTTGGTACCGTCGCTGGCTATTTTGTTCGTCGGGGCGGGCCTCAGTTCGGCCACTGTCTACCTCCTCGGTAAAAAAAAATACGCCCCCGGCCTGATCGCCGGTAATAATATTATGCTTAACCTCGGCCTCGGGGCCATCGGCATAATCATGACGATGCTGATGTTCTTGGCTTTCCGCCAGCGGTTTTTTTTGGATGTGCCGATCTACTCCTTTGTAGCCGTGGTTGCCGCCTTGCCGTTCATGCTCTACAACAGCAATGAAGTGGCCATTGCTCAGGGCCTCCAACGATTTAGTCTCTACAACGGTCTGACCTCCGTCCAGGTGTTCGTACAATTCACCATCCTGGGCGGGTTATTTCTTACCCGGTCGTTAACGCTGCCGGCCGCGATGGTTAGTTTTTTTGGCTCGACGTTTATCAACAGCGTCATCTTGAGTGTGGCGACAAAAAAAATTGTGGGACAGTATTCTTTTCTACTCGACCGCGGCTATGTCAAAGAATCACTGAGCTTCGGGGTTCGGGCGCAGCTGAGTAACGTCGTCGCCTTTCTCCACCTCCGAATTGACCAGTTGATCCTGGCCGTCATGACCAATCCGGCCACGGTCGGGTTTTACGCCGTGGCCACGGGCCTGACCGAACGGTTGTGGTTACTATCGGAATCGGTCAGCGTCATTCACTACAGCCGGATGTCGGCCGAAGTTGATGAAGCACAACGACGCCGGCTGACGCCGGTATTGACCCGCAACATCATGTGGTTGACCATCGTCGGAGCCGGGATTTTGGCTCTGCTCTCAAAGTGGTTCATTACCTGGTTTTACTCGAGCCGATTTTTGCCGGTGCTTCTGCCATTCAATATTTTACTGCTCGGTACAATTTTCGTTAGTGGGGCGAGAATCTTGGCCAACGACATCACGGCTCGCGGCTTGCCGATGGTTAATACTAGGGTAAACAGCATTTCGGTAGTGATGAATATCGTGCTCAATCTGATTTTTATTCCCTTCTACGGCATGGCTGGCGCGGCTGCGGCCTCGACTATTTCCTACTCGTTGCTGTTCCTATTCCGGGCTCGGGCGTACGCCCGTCTGTCCGGGAATCGCCTGCGAGATTTGTTAGTCATCCGCTCGAGCGATTTCCACCTATATCGCCAGTTATTTCGGCAAATGAAAAATCGATTGCTGCCAGTTCAGTCAATGCCAGAATGAACACCGGACTCTATCGGGTTGTGCTCGTCGGCGACGCGGCCAGCATCCATCTTCAACGTTGGGCTACCAGTCTGGCAGAACGCGGTCATGACATTACGGTGATGAGTGAGTCAGACTGGACGCAAGCGCCGGTGAACGTGGTCGTTATTCGGCCGAGCACCGGACCGCCGGCCATACGATACATCAGGGCTGTCGTTGACGGGTATCGACTGCGACGAGCGATCCTACAAACCAACCCGGACATTATCCATCTCCATTACCTCCGCCCGAGCCTTCGGTACCTTATCGCGACCACCAACCTTCGCCACGTGATCATCACCGTTTGGGGATCGGATATTCTATTATCACAATCGCACCCGACGTTTCAGTGGGTCAGGCGGCTGATGCTCCGCCGGGCGACCATCATTACCGCTAGTTCGCGCTACCTGGCCGACCGGACACAGGAGCTCAGCCGACGTCCGGTTGAAGTCGTTCCATTTGGAGTTGACACCTCCGTCTTCTCTCCCGGAACGCTGCCACAACCACATGGGTTGGCGATTGCTTTTATAAAAAAACTGCGACCAATCTATGGGTTCGATGTACTGCTGCGCGCCCTGGCCATCGTCGTTCGCGACTATCCCGATGTCCACGTCCTCATCACTGATCAGGCCGATGCTCAGATCAATGGGCTGGTTAGATCTAGTGGCGTACAGCAAAACGTCACTTTTGTTGGACGTTTGACATCGGGAGAAGTCGTCGAGCTGTTGCGTCGATCTGATTTGATGGTCATGCCGTCGCGGAGCGAATCGTTCGGCGTGGCCGCGTTGGAAGCGGCGGCTTGCGGTTTGCCGGTGGTGGCCAGTCGCGTTGGCGGCCTGCCAGAGGTAGTCAAAGACGGAGTAACCGGCTTTCTTATTCCACCTGGTGATGCTGAGGCGCTAGCTAAAAACATTCTCCGGCTAGTAGGCGATGAAGCGCTCCGACGAAACATGGGTCGAGCTGGACGGGAATTTGTGTTTGAACGATACAGATGGGACGATAGTGTAGAATTTATGATAACCTTATATCAACAATGCAAAAAAAGCGTTTGAAGAAAATTTTGTCAATCGTCGGCGCTCGGCCCCAATTTATCAAGCTAGGGCCGCTCGATCGGGCGCTGAAGAAACGTTATCGACATGTAATTGTTCACACTGGTCAGCATTATGATTTCTTAATGTCTCGCGTCTTTTTTAAAGATCTGGGCTTACCGAAACCAAAGTACGATTTAGGAATCGGTTCCGGGGACCATGGTGAACAAACAGGCAAAATGCTCATCAGGCTAGAAACGGTTTTAAAAAAAGAGGAACCAGATCTCATCATTGTGTACGGCGACACGAATTCCACTTTGGCCGGAGCACTAGCGGCAGCAAAACTTCGGATTCCTTTGGCTCATGTCGAAGGTGGGATGCGTAGCTTTAATTGGGAAATGCCCGAAGAAGTCAATCGGGTTACGACTGATCACGTCGCGGCTATACATTTTTGTCCGACTCTTGCCGCCGCTCGTAATCTTCGCCGAGAGGGAATAAACGCAGGCGTCCACATCGTTGGCGACATTATGATAGACGCTTTGCGAGATACTGCTCAGAGCCCATCTGTCTTCCCGAAAATGCAAAAGGGGTTCGGGATTCACAAGCGATCATATGGGGTACTGACGATACACCGTGCGGGGAATACTGATGATCGCGATAAGCTAACTAACCTTGTTCTTGCTCTCAGGAAGGCTGATTTCCCGATTATTTTCCCCGTTCATCCAAGAACAAGAAAAATGCTTCGGAAATTTGGCCTTATGAACAAGATCCGGTCAAATCAATTACATCTCATCGAGCCGCTCGATTACAAGTCGATGGTCGATCTTGTTCGTGAAGCAAAAGTGATACTGACTGACTCGGGCGGCCTTCAGAAAGAAGCCTATTTCCTGTTTGTACCATGTATCACCTTGCGCGAGGAAACCGAGTGGACCGAGACTGTTCAAGAAGGATGGAATACCTTGGTCGGCACTGACCCTCGAACAATTTCTAAAGCCCTCAAAAACATCCGCCGTCCCATCGTCCACCGCAATAGCTATGGCGATGGCAGAGCTGCTGAAAAAATAGTTCGGGTTATAATCAAGTGTCTCCGCTAACAAGTATGCCAGGGAAACGCGTGGCAATGGCCGTTATGAATGATGTCGTTCATGACCAGCGGGTGATAAAGGAAGCCCGAACGTTGGCCAAGGCCGGGTACGACGTAACCGTGGTCGGGTTGTTGAGCGATCGAACAACCGCTAAAGAAAATCGTGACGGAATAGCCATCAGACGTATTAAACCGTTCCGATTTTCGTCGAACCATCTGAAAATAATCTGGGAGGTTATTCGTTACTACAGGCCTATTTTTTTAGTTGGTAACGAAACACAAAGGCGTGTTTATATCGAACTTCGCCGGATCGACGCTGATATCTACCACGCGCACGATCTCGATACTTTGTCGGCGTGTTCCAAAGTCGCACAAGAGCGGGGTGTACGTGTAGTATATGACAGCCATGAACTATTCTTGGCCATGATACGTCTCAGCATCATATTCCCCATTGTTGGCCTCTTCTACTTAGTTTGGCTTCGTTGGTATTACGGACGCGTGGAACAAAAGTACATCCGCCACGCTGATGCTGTTATCACCGTTAATCCGGTAATCGCAAATCGTCTTGCAACCAAATATTCGATCCCTGATCCGCTAGTGATTTATAACGTGCCAGAACTGCAAAAAAATACCGTTCCCGTTGACCTCCATAAACAACTCGACCTGGCCCCTAAAGTAAAAATAGTCGTCTACCAGGGTAGCTGGAATGATTCTCGCGCAGTCCCGGAACTCATTGTGTGCATAGAATTTCTCCCTTCTGACTATGCGTTGGTGTTGTTTTTAACAGCCCCCCAAAAACAGATGAGCGAATTGCAATCGTTGGCCAGAGCACATCATCTAACCCCGCGGGTCTTCTTTCATGATCCTGTCCCGTTTGATGATTTAATCAAATACAACATGGCGTCTGCAGTTGGGGTCATACCGTTCAAAGGAACAAACGAAAACAACCGACTTGCTTCTCCAAACAAACTGTTTGAGTTTATGATGTCTGGTCTGCCGATCGCCGCCACAAATCTACCGGTGATGGGGAGACTTATTCGGGAGAATCGATTGGGGGAACTTTTTGCCGACACGAAGCCTAAAACAATGGCTGCAGCAATACGTAAAGTTTGTGAATCACCTGCTTACAGGGAAATGCGGCGGAATGCCCGGCAAGCGGCCGAGCAGCGATTCAACTGGGCAATCGAAGCAAAAAAACTTCTGGCGCTCTACGACCGCTTAGCCGCGGCCAGCACCACTCGCTCAACTTTCGCGGCTTGAGCGGCCCAGGAAAACCCATCGATCACCGCCTGCCGACCGCGCTGGCCCATCGCCGCCCACTCAGCCCGACGCTGGAGTAACTGCGTGACGCCCTTGGCCAACTCTTGCGCGTCTTCGGCCGGCACGACCAGCCCGCAATCATACTTCCGCACCACCTCGGCCACGCCCGGGACATCGGTCGTTAGCACGGGTTTGGCACAAGCCATGTATTCATACAACTTCAGCGGCGAAATGCCGAGATCGGCATTGCGACGGGCGGTAAACGGGGCCACCATAATATCGCAGGCGTTGAGGTAGATCGGCACTTGGGGGTATGGAACCAGCCCGGTAAAACGGCATCGATCGGCGACTCCTAGCTCGGCGGCGAGCGATTCCCAGGCTTGTTTCATCGGTCCTTGGCCGATGACGAGCGCCTGAACATCCTTAGGCAGCAGGGCTAACGCTCGGACCACGTACTCTATCCCCTGCCACGGAGCGAGGTGCCCAGCGAAGCCAAGATAGATCGTTTGGGGCTCAAGGCTAACTGTTTGTCGAGCCGAGTCAATGGGCTGAAAGAGATCGGGGTCGGCCCCATTTGGCACGACGGTGATAGACTGACGCTCAAGCCCGTAGATACGGCTCAAGACCTGTGATAATTTTTCGGTCACGGTGACCACCTGCCGTGCGCCACGGAGGATGCGTCGCTCGATCAAGGCTTGCCAGGACATGGTCAATCGTATCAAGAGGTTCCGACGAAGAACCACCGACCCCAAGTGAGCTAAGCCATTGACTTCCACTACATACGGCCGGTGAAACCACCGAAAAAACAACGGCGAGATACTTGAATACATCAAGCGGACATAAATCGCGTCAACGGCATGGCCAACGAGGTAGCCAAAAACATAGAACTCATACCAGGCCGCGGTCAAAACGTAACCGAACCGACGAACCAATCCGCCTCCCGGCCAGCGCCTCGTGCCAGGGACAAAGCGAATGACCCGGGGGCTAATGATCTGATTGAATGTTTGAACTTGAATTTCGGAAGCCTGCGGTAGGAGAATTGTGACTTGATGTTGTTTCGCCAGGTGTCTCCATATTTCGAAGACGTGCGTCGACCCGGCATCTTCGCCGAGGTAGACAAACGCCGTCACTAGGATCTTCACGGTTCCGACGTACGCTCGTAAAGACTGAATCCTTGATCATCAACCACCAGCCGAAGGTTGACGGGAATCGGCCGGTTAGGGTCGGCGGGATCTGTGAGCGGCTGGTAGTTCGGAGTACTGAGAACGAACTGGACATGATTCGTCGTCAAGGTCTGTCCGGTCTGATCGGCCAAGAGCTGATCCGGCGCGACAGGCGGGGTGGAAAAAAGATATGCTAACGGTCGCGGGCTGCGGTAATACAACCACAGGAATGATCGACCGTCGGTCAACAGGTATTGGCCGGTCTTCAGGTGTGTGTCGACGTAGTCAGTAACGGACGGCGGAAGGGGGCGAACTTCGGCTTGGCTGACAAAGCGGATGATGTGCGGCACGCTAGTGATCGCCATCACCGCGACGATCATCGGCGTTACCCACGACCAGCGCCAGGCTCGCTGGAGTTGGTGGAGAAAAAAAACGGCCAGCATCGGCGCAAACAAGGCCAGGTACAACATCGCTCGCGGGGCATTGATCGAAGGGTTAATCCCAAAAAATGGCCCGAGCAAATAGATGGCTGCGTTGAGTACGACGATAATGGTCACCAGCCCGAAACGCTGATCGAACAGCTGCCGGCGCCAGGTTAAGACGGCTAACCCCCCGATAGTCAGGTACGTCATCAGGGGTTGCAAGCTGACTTGCCGTTCGGCGTTCACTAAAAAGTTATGAGTAAAGACATTGGCTACGGTCGACGACAAATCAACTACCGGCCAGTAACGACTGGTCAGCCATGGTTTCAACCACCCGCCGTTGAAAAAAAACAATGGTACGACGAGGCCACCGATAGCCAGGAGCACCAGTGCCGATCCGAGCCACGATTTAGTTGAGGACTGCAAATTGCGGGTTATGGTCTTGGCCACCGCGACGAGCAACAGTAAAGCCGCGCCGGCCAGCACCGATAGTCGGAGGTAGTGAAGCCAGAATTTATCCGTCCGAAGCAACGGTAACGTGACCACCAAAGCGGCGGCGGCCATGATGGCTGTGTGAATACCATCACGGACCCGGCCGTGCCAAATGAGAATAGACAACCATAGGGTTAAGGCCGCCAGGATGATGGTGGTCGTCAGGACATTCGTCAGGGCGATGGCGGCTAACAAGACACCACCCAAACTATATTTGAGCCACGGCCGCCAACGGGAGTGGATGGCGGCTAAGAATAATAGCAGCCACAGCAGCGCCAAGTTTTCCGGCAAAAAAAATGATAGCCGTCGCATCGGATAATAGCTGAAGACCACCAGCAGTGTCGCCAGCCAGCCGAGGACGCTAGACTGTAATACAAAACGAGCCACGAAGAAGTAGCTGATCAGTACCCCCGCCATGATCAAACCGATCGATATTCGTGAAAGGGTGGTTAGCTGATTGAGGTGCAGCATGGCTTTCAGGCCGAGCGCATAATATCGAAACCCGGGTGGGTACGTCGCATTGAGCCTACCCCAGAACAGGCCGGTGGTTGCCTGCCACTGGCCTTCGGCTATTCCCCTTTTGAGCATGGACAGATGGTACAAGCCGTCGTAGCTGCGGGCCAAGAGCGGTGAACGAAATACCGGCCGATAGTACATGGTTATAGCTAACAGCACGGTAATCAACAAGCTGCCGCCAACGAGCCAGAAGCGGGTGCTAGTTGTTTTGGAATGAGCGTTCATTTGCTTTTTTGAAAAACCAGCAAATATTGCGAGGCCCAGTTTGGTGCCACGAGTGGACCAAGGCGGTTGGCTAGTCGCTGGTAGTGTTTCAGGTAGATGCCTGGCATTGGACCGGTCAGCGGCAACGGGTAGGACATGATTTTTTGTTGCAGCTCAGCCTCGGGCACCATCGACACAAATTGCCTGAATCTAAATTGGTTTGGCGCGGTAGCCACCGCTGGGCGGCCCCGCAAACGGCGCCAAGCGTTCTGCCCGTGGCGAACGATCGATGAGGCGGCCGACAGGCTGAGAAGGTTATTCATGTCAACAATAATGCGTTTCCGGCTAACCCGGCTCATTTCCCTGAGTGCCGTGGCCGGTCGCTGGAGGTGCATGATGACGTGAATGGAAAAAACCGCACTAAACGATCCGGCGCCAAATGGCAAGCGGTAGACATCGCCTGGGACCAGTTGGGCCCGAGTTTTTTTGGCAGCTTCGACGAGCATTTCCGGAGATTGATCGACGCCAGTCAAATCTGTGAATCCCTGATGTTCAAGAAATTCAAGAAACCGGCCGGTGCCGCAGCCGACTTCGAGAATTGGGGCGTTTTTTTGAATACCCGACAGGGCCTTCAGTAAGGCTGCGGATTGGTGCTGGTTGAGCAACTGACCTTGCCGACCAGCGAAACGCTCGCGGTCGTACTTGGGCGCATCGTCCCGGTACAATTGTTGGATTTTTTGATCGTTCATGATCGATTCATGAGATTCCGGTAAAGCTCGAGATGAGCGTCACCGATGGTGTCCAGTCGGTAATCACCAAGTATACCATGGGCCGCGTCGGTGATGGATTGGCGCAGCGATTGATCGGCCAGCAGGCGCACGACCTGGTCGGCATATTCCTGGACATTGCCCGAATCAGCCATCAGCACCTGGCGGCTTTCTTGGAGAAGTTCTCGCAGTTCGGGGAGGCGGGAGGTGACTACCGGCACGCGGCAAGCAATACATTCGAGAATGCACGAAGGATTTGCCTCGGTTGACCGGAGGTGCGGATAGGGAAAAACCGCAACATCAGCCAGGTTCACGAGATCAACAATAGGAATTTCGTCGGTGATAATATCAACGGCGTCCGACAAACCCTGCTTGCCCACGAGCGTGTCGAAGTCTGACCGTGAACCCAATCCGCTCCAGCCGACCAACAATCTGGCAGTCGGGTATTTCGAACGCACCAAGGCAAATATCGAGACTAGGCGGTCAACGCCCTTAACGGCCAGTAAGTGTCCATAATAGACAATCACCGGGCCACGGTCGTATCCATACCGTTTTTTCAGGCTCGCCTTGTCCGGATGAGTAACAAATTTCTCAGTATTAATATGCGATCGCATGAGCTGGACTTTTTCCGGCCTCACCCCGCCCCGCATCAGGTGATCCTTGGTGACCATGTTTTGGACTAGGACTCGATCAACTCGATTCAAGGCTTTTGACCAGCGATACGACCCAACCGCATACTGCGACTGGGATTTAATGGTATGCACCAGTTTTGCCTGCGGGGCGAGGTGATGCCCAATAATCTCGCGCCAAGCTAAGATTGGAGCAGCACTAAATCCGTGGAGAATATCAAACCGCAACCGCGCTTGGCGCTGGACCGTGCGCACGGCCATGGCTGGAGAAAGTATCTGGTTAACCACCAACAACGGGTTGATGCCTTGTCCGATTGGGATATCAAGCCAACGGTGCGGCCGGTAGATATGAACGCCGCCGTCCAGTGCTTCATGAACTGGGAGGCTGCCTTCCCGGTTACTGATGATGATCGCCCGGTGCCCGCGCGATTGGAAAAACCGAGCTAAGCTGGTGAGCGTTATGACGTTCGCTTCTTTCTGGTCGGATCGGAAGGCCGGACCAAGCAAGGCGATATTCATGACGGCGAAACTGCTTGATACTGTTGAAGTATTCGTTCCGTCGCCACGTCCCACGAGTACTCCCGCTTCACCAACTGATAGGCCTGGTTAGCTTCGGTCGGGTGCTGCAATGCTTGAACGATAGCCGCGGAAAGTTCTTCTCTATTTTCCGGGCTGACTACTTGCCCACCCTCACTCCGCTCGACCAGAGCCCGATTGTCCCCGACGTCCGTTGCGACCACCGGCAATTTTGCCGCCCAGGCTTCCAGCAAGGTGAGTGGTTGTCCTTCCGATCGGGAGGGCAGGACAAAAAGGTGCGAGGATTTGAACAGCCTGACCAAGTCATCGCCCAACCGTTTACCAAGAAAGTGAACGGAATCTTCGATCTTCAGCCGGCCAGCAAGGTCACGCAGCTTGTCTTGCTCGTACCCATACCCAACCAAGTGCAGTTCAGCCGCCGGGATTACGGACCGCACGTTCGGCCACGCCTCGAGCAGCACGTCGATCCCCTTAATCCAGTCGAAGCGGCCAACAAATAAGACGGCTGGATGGTCGGACTTTGGCACCTGAAGCCGGTCGAATCGGGAGACATCAACTCCATTAGGAATAATAACCACCGGCTGATTGACATTCGGGAGTTTGACAAAATTGCTGGCGACCGAAATTTCGCGACTGTACCGCAGACCAGTTAGGACAAAACGCTCCAGTCGTCGTTCAAACCGTTGCCGGAGCGAAAGTCCACTGGTTGGTAAAAAGAGCGCGGTGCCGTGGACCGTCATCACGACCGGCCGACGGATCAGCTTCCCGGCCAACCAGCTAGGCAGGCCTGGCAAAATCGATTGCGGGTTGAGTACATCGGCTCGACGAACGAGCAAAGCCACCAGGACCCGAAATAAAAACCACAGGCGGACCAGCGGCTGACCGAATTGGCTAGTTGGACGATAGCGGAAAACACGCAGGTGACCGTCGGCATGCATTTCAGATTGGGCCCAGCCTTTGCCCCCCTCATCAATCAGCGCCCGGGTATGAATGTCGACCGCCCACCCTCGTTTGACTAAGCGCCGGGCGATTTCCCAGACATAGACTTGACCGCCGCCGTAGACAGGAAACCAGGCATCGACAATGAAGGCCACGCGTTTCATGCCAAAGAATCAACGAGGGAAGTGAGCTGTCGGCTTAGAGCGCGCCAATCATATGCTTGAGCCCGCTGCTTTCCAGACTGACCCATTTGCTGTCGCTTGGCCGGATTTTTCAGCAGCTCGGTCAAACCGTCAGCCAAGGCTGTCACCTGGCCGACTGGGAATAGGATTCCACCCTGCCCCTGGGACACTTCCCGAGTCGGCGGAATGTCGCTACTAACATACGGCGTCCCGCAAGCCATAGCCTCGAGGGTCACGATCCCAAACCCCTCGACTGCTGACGGCAAGGAAAAAACCGTCGCGCCCTTGATCGCGGCCAGTACACTTTGGTAATCAGTTACAAAACCCCGCCATTCAACCTGCCTCGCCACCCCAAGCTGATCAGCCAGCGCTTTCAGTCGTTTTTCCTCCGGACCTGATCCAATGACGACCAGCCTGACTTCGGGAACCGACTGGCGGACTTCGACCAGCGCCCGCAAGAGGTTCTCAAGGCGTTTGTACTTGACTAATCGCCCCACTGAGACAATCGTCGGGTGATCAAACTTCTCCGGGACGATTTGAGCGCAGGCTTCGATATCAATGCCATTATGAACCACTGAAATATTTTTCTCGGCGATATTGTGACTGATCAACTCTTTTTTCGTGATCTCACTATTTGCCACGTAGTGTTTCCACTCACGTCGCAACACCATCCTTTCCACTACCTCCCCAATCAACCCCATGACCAGTCCGACATTCTTGACCCATTCTCCGATCCAAACGTCATGATACGTCAGTATTGTTTTTACACGCCACGATTTCGGGAGGGTGAGGGCGATCGTGTAACCCCCGAAGTTTTCGGCAAACAGGATGTCTGGCGTTTGTGCCAGAACGTATTTTCGGGCCGCCAGTAAGTACCGCAGGCGATTCATCAGCCCCCCGCTTTGTCGGTACCGACTGACTGGTCCAGGCCGAACGACATGGACTTTCCGGATCTGAGAATCGAACTCTGTTTCGGGTTCCCGTTCGGCCACGACAGTGACTTGGTGTCTCTCGGCCAGCCCCTGGCTGACCATGTAGGTCCGTAACTCAACCCCACCCCGAACGTCGCCCTCGGTGGTGGTAGGGTAGAATTCTGTTAAGAATAGGATTTTCATTTTTGTGCCCGACCTCGGTCCCCTTCCCGCAACGCCAGGTTTCTAACCAACGAGGTTAGTTCGTGCTCAATGAACTCCAGTTTGACGTACAGTCGAAAAAGTCCATACAAGAGGACGACAATCGATAAGTAGACGACCGCATCGACGCCGCGTTTGACGCCGACGAGATGAGCCAGTTGCGTCGTCACGGCCGGCCACCAAGCCACGCCAGCGATAAGGAGCCAGAGAAGGGTCCACATGGCTGTGCCGAGAACGCCGATGCTGCCATCACGGTAACGAAGCCAAACCCGCGAGATGGCGAAGAAGACAAAAAGGGTAATCAGGATCTGAAGCATCATCCCATTAGAAGTTTTCTTTGGAGAGTCATTGGTATTGGCCTATCAGGAAACATGGGCGGTGAAGCTTCTCTCGTGATCACCCGTTAGAAATTCCCTTTAGTAGACAGCTCGCCAGTCTGGATTGTACGTAATCTTGAAGCAAGATTTCTTACGGGGTCATGACCAGATTTTATGGACCAGGAATTTAAAAGCGATCTTAAACATGGCCAGGCTGCTTTGGCCTTTGCCGCGAGCGTAATAGCTGTAGGTGATGGTCACCGGAACTTCGACGTAGCGCAGACGATGCCGGACGATTTCGTCGAGAATCTCCGAGGCATGAGCCATCCGGTCCTGAACGATTCTGATTTTCCCGGCCGCCTCGGCGGTCATCGCCCGCAGCCCATTGTGCGTATCAGTCACTTTGATGCCTGAGACCCAACGAGTGAAGAGCACGGCCAGGCGGAGCACCAGCCGCCGTAGCGGCGGGATGGCATCAGCCGATCGGAGAAAGCGCGAGCCGAGAACGATGTCGTGGGTGCCGGCGGTAATCGGAGCCAGCAGTGTTGGGATATCGTCAATCGAGTGTTGCCCATCAGCATCGAAGGTCACGACCACTCCCGCCCCCTGGCCCAGGGAATAGGAAATACCAGTCTTGAGCGCTGCGCCCTGACCGCGATTGATGATGTGCTGTAGGACATGGGCCCGAGTTCGTCGAGCCTCGCCAATTGTGTCATCCATTGACGCATCGTCAACCACGACTACCTGCGGGTAGCGGGCCAAGACCGTCTCGACCACCTGGCGAATAACGCGGGCTTCGTTGAAAGCCGGGATGACCACCCAGATGTTCATGGGCTTAGGCATTGGCCATCTCCCACTGCCAGGTTTGTCGTAAGCCCTCACTCAATAGTACCCGTGGCGACCAGCCCAACGTTCGTTGGAGTCGTCCGATATGAAGAGCGCTCCGAACCACTTCCCCAGGTATGGCCGCCCGATGCCGCGGCGACAGCCGCCAGCCGGAGAGCCGCTGCAGCTGCCTGACGAGACGAAGGATTGAAGTTTGCCGTCCGGTGCCGACGTTCAAGACGCCGCTCGCGTGTCGGCGCCAAGCCGTCAGGAAGGCGCGAACCGCATCGCCGACAAAAAGGAAGTCACAGGTCTGGCGACCGGTGCCGTGAATGATCAAAGGTTGACGCAGTTTCAGACGACGAAGAAAAATGGCGATCACGCCGGCCTCCCCGATTGGATCCTGCCGTGGGCCATAGACGTTCGCCAGCCGTAAGGCCACGGACGGGAGGCGATACAGCTCGGTGAACAAAGTCAGGTACTGCTCGATTGTCCACTTGGCCAAACCATAGGGTGATGTCGGTTGGGGCGATGTGGACTCCGGTGTTCGCAGCCGACTCGTCGGTCCATAGATGGCCCCGCCGGTTGAAGCAAAGATAATTCTTTTGATCCGAAAACGACGCGCCGCTTCCAACACCTGGAGAGACCCAAGGATGTTCGTGTCTGCGTCGACGACGGGTTCGACGATCGAACGAAACACGCTTTTTTGGGCGGCCAAGTGAAAAACGTACTCCGGCCGCACCTGACGAAATATGTCCATCAGGCGTTCAGATCGAATATCGGCCTTAATGAGCCGGCACCTCGATGGAAGATTTGACCGCCGTCCAGTCGAAAGGTTATCGACCACGACCACTAATTGTCGCAATTTCATTAGGGCCTCAACCAGGTGAGAACCAATGAATCCGCAACCGCCGGTGACGAGTATCCGCGCCATCCTAGGCGGCTCCGTACCCCAACGTCTCCAGCCCCACCTGCCTGGTGCCGCGCATGAAATCAATCGTCCGTTGCAACCCTTCGTCGAGCGGCACGACCGGGAACCAGCCCAACACCTCGCGGGCTTGGCGAATGCTAGGAATACCCTGCTTGCTCGAGTATTCGAGCGGTGGTTCAAAGCGAATATCGGGGCGCGACCCAGACCAGGCGATAACTTTTTGAGCCACCTCGTAGACGGTGTGCTCTTCCGGGTGACCGATGTTCAATGGACCGGCTTCGTGCGATTGCATCAGACGGACCATTCCTTCGAGCGCATCAGAGACGTAACAAAAAGAACTACTGTCATCACGATTGCCGTGGATGATGATCGGTTGGTTGCGCAAGGCCGCCCCCACAAATTCCGGAATCATTCGGCCATCGGTCAAGCGCATCCGCGGCCCATAGGTATTGAAGAGACGAACAATTTTGGTGTCCAGCTCGTGGCGCTTCCGATAGGCGACGGTTAACGCTTCGGCAAAGCGCTTGCCTTCTTGATACGGCGAACGGACCCCGACCGGGTCGACGTAACCCCAGTAGTTTTCCGGAAAGGGCGTCTGCTGGACCGGCTCGCCGTAGATCGAGCCGCTGGAGACCAACATGAACTTGGCGCCAAATCGGTGAGCCATCTCCAGCGTGTACTTCGTACCCAGGCTGTTGGCCGTCAGAGTTTCGATGTTTAAACGGGTGTAATCTTTCGGCGAAGCGGGGGTGGCCAGATGATAAATTTCTTGAATACCTTGGAACGGGACCTGGAAGGCCTTCAGTTCTTTCAACTGGGTTAGATCGATCGGTTCGGTCATGTCGTGCCGGACAAACTCAAAATTTGGGTTCGGCAGGAGATGATGGATGTTGTCTTCCAGGCCAGTGCTGAAGTCGTCGAGACAGATGACTTTGTGGTGTTGCACGAGTAAGTCGCATAGGTGCGAGCCGAGAAAACCCGCACCGCCGGTGATGATAATGTTTTTCTTATGAAACGGGGCTTGACGAGTGGTCATCCCGTTAAAGCGAACTCAAGTAAGCACTTTTCACAATCATCGAGATAATGATGTTTGGTCGAGGGCAATCTAACGGGGTCATCAGCGTCGATAGTATCCGCGCCAGCGATACCACAGAATCCGACCGATTTCTCCCAGCGTCGTCAGGTAAGCACTGATGGTGACTTTGCTGTCGGCATCATTATCCCACCGCACCGGCACTTCGCGAATGCGCCAGCCAGACAAGCGCGCCAGATACAGGAGTTCGAAATCATACCCCCAGCGATTGACCCGCTGCTGGCGGAAGATGGGCATGGTTCGTTGGTGAAATAGTTTGAAACCGCATTGTGTGTCTTTGAGTCCCGGCAGCAGCAGGATCTGAACCAACAGGTTACCGAGCTGGCCGAATCTGACTTTCCACCACGCCTGGCGGCGACCGATGGTCGCGCCGCTCACCCGCCGCGAGCCGATAATGATGTCGGCGGCGGCGCGGTACTCGTTGAGGCGATCGAGTTCCTCAATCGGTGTCGAGAGGTCGGCATCGCAGAGCAATCGCCAGGTCCCGGTACCGGCCAACATGCCGCGGCGGACGGCTGCCCCTTTGCCGAGATTCTGCTGATGGCTGAGGAGACGAACTGGCCGTTTGGCCGCCGTCACCGCCTGGACTGTGTCATCAGTCGATCCATCGTCGACCACAATGATTTCGCTGGCCCAGGGTTTCGTCGCTAGCCAGGAGGTCATGTGCGCCAGGGTGCCTGGCAGTCGACGAGCTTCGTTGTAAGCAGGGATGACGATCGTGAGATCCATAGCCAGGTATTTTCGGCGTCGGCCTGGTCTCTACCGACTGTTACCCAGATTCCGACTATACTGAAAAAACGCTAACTTGGCAAGGTGAGCCCCGGCGACCGAAACGTCCACCATTTGTTGGCTGAAAAGTTCCAAAAAACGACCGTCACCACGGCCACGGCAAAGGCCAGGAGATCATGGGCCCCCCGTACTTTATGCAGCCAGAAGATAATAGCTTCCGACAAGCCCAAACCAATGATGCTGACCAAAAAGAATTGGGCGTACTGCCTGGCGTAGCGGCGCTGCTGATCCCGAAACGTCCAGCGTTTGTTCAGGATAAAACTAACTGATACCGCCGCCCCGAAGGCCAAGGCGTTGGCGACGAGCGGATCAAGGTTGGCGAGACGCGTGAAGAACAGGTACAGCGCCGTGCTGGTGGCCGTATTGATCACCCCGACCAGGGAGAACTTGATGAACTGTTTAACCACCGGACGGCGTCGAACGAACGGGTGGTCTCGGATTTGATCACTCAGACGATTGATCATGGTGATGTTATTAGTCGAGTGAACTAATACTCCCACCGCGATCGTTCGACCGCAGATTTGACTGCCGCTGTAAGACCCCATCCAACGACCACTGCTGCAGAAATAGGTGGCCTGATTTCGGGACGGCCACCAACTCATCAAAGCCATCGCCATCGACGTCGACGCCCTCAATATCCATTTCCCCGCGGTAGCTGCCGGTGCGCAAGCGCCAACTGGCCTTAACCACGCCGCGGAGCGTGGTCAAAACGATCGGCGCTGCCCCACCGCCAGTTCGCGGCGTGACGATGATTTCCTGGTGTCCGTCGCCATCTCGATCTCCAGTCGTGACCGCCAGGCCACCGGACCACCCCTGACCGAGCGGCACAAAGCCTGATAGGCGTCGACCGCGCCAGTCATAGACGCGGACCTCGGCCCCCCGACTCATGACCGTCACCAGTTCCTCATTCCCGTCGCCATCAATATCACCGCTGGCTAGTTCGAGACCGCCGCGATATCGTTCGTAAATCTGCTGACGTCGAACTAACTGTCCGTCGGCGCGGTACCAAACGAGGCTCGACCCCTCGGAACGGCTGGCGGCCACCAGCCAATTCCCCTGGCTGATAGTACGGACGATGGCTAAGTCAATACTGCCACGGTAACCATCCCCAAACGGCTTGAGTGTGACTAGGCGCCGACCTTGCGTATTGAGCACTTTGATGGTCCGCCCCCAAGCCTGCCCGGTGACGGCTACCCGATTCGTACCATCGCGTTCCAACGCTCCCCCAACGACCTGAACTTGGGCTGACCCTAGGCCGGCAGGCCACCCACGTATGAACGTCGGGGTGGGTTGATAAAGCCGGACCCCGGGCCGGTCGCTCGTTTGGCCAACCACCAGGACTGACGGACGGTAACGGTACGTAAATGTCCGACGGTCAGAAGTTCGGCCACGCTGATCAACCGTTCGAACCTCGAGATCGTAGACACCAGGCCGGCTGATGGTCGGTTCGTAGACGGTGGCCAATTGAGTGACCAGGCTGGCCGTCTGACCTCGGCGGGCCCAGCGTACTTGGTAGGTTGCCCCAGTCGGCCCACGCCAGCGGAATGACGGTCGGGTGTATGGGTATGGCTGGTGCGAGAAGAGCTGTCGATTGGTAGTGGCGGATGATCGCCCACTCATGGTCGATGGAGCCGGTGGGCTGGTACTCCGACACCCCGCCGACTGAAGAGCGGCCTGGGCGTTGACCAGTCCGGAGCCGTACTGATCGTCACGTCCGGCCGGACTGAGGTCGAGAGCGGTATTCTTCAGGGTCGTGACGATGGTCCCGCTGGTCGCCCCGCAGGCGCCAAGCAAAGCCGCCACCGCCGTGACCTGGGCGGCGGCCTGGGAGGTGCCGCTGTAGTAATACGTTCCGAAGCTAGCACACGCTCGGCTGGTGCATGTCTGCTGGGGGATGCCGTCGGGTTGACCATCATTGTTTTGGTCCAGGCTGAGGTTCCCGCCCGGCGCCACCACGTCAAGTTGTGGGCCATGATTAGAATAGGGGGCCCGCCGCCGATTCAGCTGCGTCGCCCCCACGGACATCACTTCCTCGTATCGAGCTGGGTAATTGATCCCTCGTTGGCCATCATTGCCAGCGGCCGCAATAAGAATTACCCCCTTGGCCGCGGCCGACTGAATGGTGCGGTGGAGTAACGGATCGTCCTCGTTGCTACCGAGACTGAGGTTGATGATGTCGGCCCCGGCGGCGGCCGCGTAAGCCACGGCGGCGGCAATGGTCGAAGTTGTCCCCTCACCCTGCCGGTCAAGGACCTTGAGCGGCATAATGGTCGTGGCAAAGGCGATACCAGCCACGGCCAAACCGTTGTTGGTGGAGCCGGCAATGGTGCCAACGATGTGCGTCCCGTGACCGTGGTCGTCATTGGGATGTGCGTCGCGGTGGACGAAATCCCAACCGTGTACGTCATCGACGAATCCGTTACCATCGTTATCTCGACCGTCCCCCGCCACCTCAGCGGGGTTACGCCAGACCTTCACTCCGGCCAGGTCGGGGGCCCGACGAAACGTTTGGTAGTCTTCGTAGGCCAGGCCGGTGTCGAGCACAGCCACCACCACCCGCGGGTCGCCACCGGAGCGGGGGCTCACTTGATCAGCATCCCAGGCGGCCGGGATCTTCAGGTCGAGAAAGTTCCATTGCAAATTGAACTGCGGGTCATTCGGGATAAACAGAGCGCGGTAACGATGGTCGGGCTGTGCGTGTGGCTGTCCACGTTCATCGGTCCAGACGAGCTGATCGGACGTCTGGTCAATCGTCACGCCTGGCAGTCCAGGGATGGTTCGTAAGGCCGCCGACGTGGTTGAGCCGGCCGGCCGCCACCGCCATAACTCGCCATCAGCTGGCCGTCGTGTCTGGTTGGGTTCGAGCAGCAACAGGCTCAGCCCGACGAGGACCACCGCCACCGTCGAGCGAACACTGATCATCGCCGCACGGTGGCCAGTTCTAGGGTCACTTCTTTCTTCACCCCCTGGCGGACAAACGTCAGCGCCAAACTCTCGCCCGGTTGGTAACGTTGCAGGAACGTCAACAAGTCAGCCGGCACGGCCTGGCCGTCGATGGCGGTGATACTATCTTCAACCTCCAATCCGGCCCGGCTGGCCGGGCCATCCGGATGAATGGCCGGCGAATTGCTGGAACTGCTGATGAGTAGTCCGCTGGTGGCATTCCCGCCAGCGAGCACGGTCTGTTGCTGATTGATCGTCGTTAGCCCCAGGGCTGGCCGTTCAAAAGTCCCCTGCTGCAGCAGTGGCTTCAGGATAGCTTGGACGATGGCCGTCGGCCAAACCCGCTGTTCGTCCCCCAGCAGGCCTACCAACCGGCCCTGACGATCCACCACGGCCGCACCAACCGCTTCGGGCAGTGGTTGGTCAAGCTTCAGCCACCGCTCCAGACGATCACTGGACTGCCACGGCGATCCGCCGATTCCCAGTACCGTCCGCCGGACAATCTCCGCCCGATGAACGCGGGGGCGGACGATCCAGACCGGCTGGTTCTCCACCGCGCTGCTCGATTCGAGAATGACGGCCAGCTCGGCGGTCAGATCGGTTGTCTTGAGGTAACTAAAAGGACCGGCTGAGTCCGTGACTGGACTGCTGACTGCCAGTGGCTGACCAGAATTAGGCAGAGCCACGACCGCGGTGGCACTCGGGACCGCCGGGGTCAAGGCCAGCAACCAACCATTACTGCTGAGCGGTATGGCGGCCGTCAAGACGTGGTCGTCGGTGTAGCGTCCATTCGGCCCTTGATCAATGGCCAGGCCGAAGAGAGAGTCCGCAAAGTTCTCGACCGGGGCTGGGAGATCTTCGGCTGGCCCGCGGACGGAACGGACCACGGTCGTGGTCGGTACCGTCGGCCACCAGGTAGCGAGCCACGACTGGGGATAACGTTGAACCAGGAGGCTAAAACCAACAATCACGCCGCTGGCCATGAGCGTCGCCAGGCCGATGATCAGGAAGATCAGTGTGCCCCACGGAATTCGCGGTGGCTGGACCAGCGTCGCGGCTGGCCAGACACGCTTGAGTGCATCCGATTCTTCCTGGAGTCGCTGTTTCGGTGCGGTCGGAGCGGGATGGACAACCATAGTCCTCAGATCCAGCGGGCGGTACCCAATACCAGGCCGATGAGGGATCCAGCGGTCAGCAGATACCGTCGCCCACGACCACTTTCCCAAGTCCCCAGCCAAACGTGACGACAGGTTTGGAACCACAACGTCAAAGCCGTCGCGGCCACGATGCTGCCAACGTGGACCGGGGTTGGTAGCCACCATGTTCCGACCATGAACAGCCCCCCTAGCAGTGACACCAGCGGGACGATCTTCCGGAACGTGGTCCACGGCACGCCGGCCGCAACCCAGGCGATGATGGCGGCCACCACTGTCACGACTGCGCCGCCGACAACCAACCACCCCCAGGCCAGCGGCAGGAAGATTCCGACCCCAAAGCTGAGCAACGTCAGCCAGCCGAAGAATAACCCGAGCGCCACGATCAGCATCGTCAGCCGCCGACTCTGTGGTAGGCGGTCCAACCGCGGCTGATGATCTAGCTCTAGCCCGACAAAGGCGGCTGACACGGTGATCAGGCCGTATTGCCACACCAGGCTGCTGGTGACACTCAAGGCAGCCAAAGAAGTAGTCATGAAGAAGGCGATCGTCGCCGGCCACAGCCAGGCCGGGGAGTATTGACGCTGCCGCCACCATAAAATTCCCGGACCGAGCACAGACACTATGGCGGCGACCAGCAGGCCCGGTCGAGGACTGGCCACTGTCCACCACAAAATAGCTAACCAAACCAGGCCTAGCCAGGCCAGACTTCCAGCTGTGCCGAAGGACAGACGTGTCGGCGGGGCCGCGGACATCGGCCGGAATAGTATCATAAACTCAGCCGCCCGACAATTGCTTCCCGCCCCTTGTTTGTGATGTGTTCGTCAGGAGCAGCTCGCGAGGGCGATACGTTCGGCTCGGCATTAGCAGTGAATACCTGGTGAGGTCGTTTTCACTGCCACCGAGGTAACCTCCTCAAGGGATTTGTTATCGCCTCCGAACTGCCCCTATACGAAGACACCACCGCTGATCATCCTCGTCACTCACTTGTGAACGAGCTGGGGTATAGCTCCGGCCCCAAAATGACGGTGGGCGTATGGAAATATTTGGTTGTACTTTCAGTTTAACCCACTCCCTCACCCTGTCAAGCCCACGAGAACGTAATCTCTACCCATGACCAATCTTTTGCCCAAGTTCAGCGAAAAATGGTAGAGGCCTCTGGCGAAGACAATCGCAATTGTCCACAGGTTGTATACAAAATCGTTGCTTTGGCACGGACTATGGGGCAATCCCGAGTTTGCCATCTTGATAGACGACCAAGCCATCACGCCGAAGCCCGACTATCAGCTCGCCCAACCGATGGCCACTCAGCCGCCCACGTAACCGCAATTTCTTTTGAAGTTGACGAAAGGTGAACCCCTGGACTAATAGGGAGGCCACTATGCGACCCCGCCAAAAACGGTCCGAACCATCGAATCGCTGAGGACCAGGACCTGATTGTGTTGGGCCAGTTGGCGACCGAAGGATGCTGGGATAGGCGCGACAGTATGATCGAATTGGGCAGACTTGGCAGCGGGGTCGTTGACTGGTGCACACCATGGCGCCGAGATCCATCAGCGCGTGATGCCAGCGGTCGGAATTACGCGGTGGAACTAGGTCGGCGGTCGCCTGTCCCAGGCTCGACGGCGATGGTGGCGCGTGCCGACCAAAAACAATGCGACCGACCACCCGCCGGACGTTCGTCTCCATGACCACCTGTCGTTGTCGAAACGCGAAGGCGCTAACGGCCCGGGCCGTGTACGGGCCAATCCCTGGCAACTGTTCCCATTCCTTGACGGCCCGAGGAAATCGTCCGCCGTAGTGCTGGACGATGACTCGAGCGATTTGGCGTAAGCGGCGGGCACGCTGGTTGTACCCGAGACCGGACCACCGACGAAGAATCGTCGACAACCGAGCTCCGGCCAGTGCTCGAACCGAGGGAAACGTCCGCAGCCAGGCCTGGTACTTTGGTTCAACGCGCGCCACTTGGGTCTGCTGGAGCATCACTTCCGAAATCAAAATCCGATAGGGATCGCGGGTTCGCCGCCAAGGCAGGGGCCGTTGGTTACGTCGATACCATTGGCGAAGAGCCAGGTGAATTTTGCGGCGCCGTTCAGCTCTCACTCTACCAGGATACCACAAACCCCGCGGCTAAGCGGGGCTGGTGGTGATAAATCCTTAGTAACGCCGCGGACCGAAGCTCTTGCGCTGCGGTTTGTGTTCGCGGCAGTACACCGGACGCTGGGGGGTGCCGTCGTCATTCATTGCCGGTTGAAACGGCAATTCCTCAATCGGCCGGCCACAAGTGGCGCAAGTCAGGTTGAGGGCACGGACATCCACCATTGGGCGCGGAGCGCCCATCTGAAACGCCATGGAGGTGTCTACTTACTAGTTTTCAAGCCCAAGCTCTTTGTCTGGGCTGTCTCCCGAGCCTGGACGGGAATCGACCGAAAAGTGAGGCGTTTTGTCGTCCGGAGGGACGGGCAAATCGAACTCAGCCTTTACCCATCGGGCACACTCTATCACCACCACCCGCCGTTGTCAATCGTCCTTTTGACGTCTGGCGCGGCGGCCGTTAGAGTAGACTAGTATGTATATCGGCATCGTCGGCTGCATCGGGGTCGGCAAATCACGACTGACCGCGGCCTTGGCCAGCCGTTTGGGGTATCGGGCCTTGTACGAGCCGGTTCGCGATAATCCGTACCTGGATGATTTCTATGCCGACGCCAAGCGCTGGTCATTTGGGATGCAGATCTTCATGTTGACCCAGCGCTTCAAACAACATCGGGAGATTCAAGAACTACGCCGTCGACAGGTCGGTATCGTCCAAGACCAAATCATCTTTGGAGATATCCTCTACGCTCGCTTAACGCACCAGGTTGGCTTTATGGATGATCGCGATTACCGGAATTACTGTTCGCATTTCGAAACACTACGTCCGCTCCTCGAACTACCGGACGTCATCATCCACCTGGAGACGACGGTCGATCAGGCCCGGGAACGCATTCGCCGGCGCGGCCGCGCCAGCGAGCAAGCCATTTCAGCTGACTACCTGCAGTCGCTATCGGACTTGTTTGCCGAGTGGACGACCGCGGTAGAAAATGAAACCACAGTGCTCCGGCTCGACTGGAACAATTTTCAACCAGTCTCCGAGGTGGTCCAGCAGCTTGAACGACGACTGAAAACGCCGCTGCCATTGCCCGTACGTTAGGTCTTCCTCACGCGGCCCAAGGCTTGTTTCAATGCGTCGACGGTTGGGATGGGGGCTGGCTGAACACGGCGAACCGCGGCCAGATACCAGCTGACAAAACCGCCGAAGGCGAGCATATCAATCGCTTTCTCCCAGCGGGTGTGGCCGTGCGGCCGCCACCGCCGGACTGTCGCGCCGAGCCGGCCGAGCGTTTCGGCCGTCAGTCGAAGCCGAAGTCGAAGTCGCGGCGGATCGTCGGGATCATCCACAAACCAGGCGGCCAACTGGCGGGTAATTGCCCGGTGCCGAAGCCCCTCGAGCAGGTGGTGGTTGAGATCCGGCAACTGATACCAAGCCGCCCAGGTCTTAGCATTTTCGTGGATTTGGTTATGGAACGCCTGGAGGTTGCCAGCTGTCCACCCAGTTCCCATCAGCAGCGGAATCTTGTTTCTCCATTCGACGGCCAGCTGCTTGGCTAGGTTCGCCGGACGCCGAAGACTAGGATGATAGCGACGAATCGCTTGGCGGGCGGCGGTGACCGCTTGATCCAGGTCACCATCACGCGGACGAAGCCAACCGAGTTGTCGCAAACACATTAACAGTGCGGTTATGGTGTAACCAATGCCGAGACGAGGCTGGCCCGAAGGGTTAGCGGTCGGGGTGAACTGATACAGCGGCAGACGGTAATAGCCAGCCGCGTCGGCCAGGGCGCCGCCACTGGTAATGACTGCCACTTTGGCTCGACGTTTGATGGCCGCCTTCAGAGCGGCGATCGTTTCTTCCGGGGTTCCTGAGTAGCTAATCGCAATCACCGCGGTTTCTTGATCGACCCAGGCCGGCAATTGGTAATCGGACACCACCATGATCGGCCGGGATATGTCCTCGGATAGGACGGCCTTGATGATGTCGGCCGGCAAATGTGACCCCCCCATGGCACACACGGCCATCCGGTGAACCCGTCGGTATGACTCAGGCAGCGAAACACCCTGGGCTTGTCGCCAGCCATCAACGAGCTGGTCGGCTAACAGAGTCAAGGCGGCTCCGACGTGACCCGGATCACGACGGAGAATGGGAGATTGGTCGATGTTCATCGGGCGGGCGGCCGCTTCGAGCGCGGCACGTGAACACGGGTTCTGGTCGTCATGATCTTGAACCAGATGGCTAAGCCGAGGACGCCCAGGCTGACGGCCGGCAGAAAGATTGACTGTGGGTTGAAACCGGCCCAGGCTTGGCTGTACCACCAGCGCTGGGGATACGAGATAATGGTCGCTAACGTCAGGCCGCGGTCTTGGCCAAGCGTTAGGCGGTAGCTACCACCGACCGTGGCCACGTTGAACACCGATAGGTAGTACCGACCGCCGACCGGGAAATCAGCCACTACCCCGAGGCGAGTCAAGTATTCTGTTTGCGTCAGTGACTCATGCTGCCGCTGATTCTGGCGGGCATCGTAGACTAGCGCCACCGTTTCTGGCGGTTGCTCCATCGGCAGCAGCGGTCCGGCGGTGACCGTATCCGGCTGGTAGATGGCTAGCTTTGGTCGAAAGCGCGGCTCGCTGTCCACCGGCACGGTCAGCATTAAGCGAACTTGCTGACCGCTGGTGGCCGAAAAAACGTACCAGCGGTGATCGCCGGAAGGACCGAGGCGGCCAAAGAGCACAAATTCCTTGTTCAACCGGCCGAGCTTGACGGCTTCAGTCCAGTGGGTGTGCCCACTGGTGTCACGACGAACCTCAGCCGCCCCAGCTGGAATAACTAGCGCCCCGAACATCACCAGACCGAGCATCCCTCTCCATCGCGCCGATCGGCCCATACCTGCAGTCTACCCCATCCCCAGTGCACCGTCCATCGTCCAATCAGTCGGCCGGGTTATCCAGTCTGACTCCCCAGGCGGCCTCTTCCTCAGGCCGTAGTCCTGGACCGAGTAGCCGACTACCCCAGCACGATCTGGTTTCGTACAGACCATCCGTCCGCCGCCGCAGCACCAACAGATACGGTGGCTGGTCGCTGGTAAAATGCAGCTCTGGTTCGCTACCGTCTGGTGACATGACCATCTTGGTGACCGGTTTGGCGACCACCCGAACGGCGCCCTCAGGCAGCTGGCCGTGAAAAACTCGTCCGGGTTCGATAACTATCTCAGCGCCAAGACGGCTGGGGAGCACAATAAACACCTGCCCGGTCATGATCAAGTCGGCCTGCCGGATGGCCTCGGCGGGAGTCCAGGGATGGCAGGCGGTAATCATCGTTGGTCGAGACGCGGTCGGCGTGGCCCGGCGACCCGCCAACCACCACATCCCAACCAGCCCGATCAAGGCGATGATTGCGATGGCCGCCCACCTCGATTGGTGAGCCGGGTGGGGTCCTCGATCACGTGTCATAGTTGGCCTCAGTTAAATGACGTAAACGGCGGGCCAAGCGGGAAGTCAGGAGTCCGGGCCGCAATCGCCAGCGCCAATTCCGCCGTTTTGTACCCGGCTTATTCAAACGGCCTTCGGACCCGAGTCCGAGAACGTCTTGGACCGGCACCATGGCCACTCGGGCCCCGCTGCGATAGACGGCGGTGATAAATCGCCAATGAAGCTGGCTGGTGGCTAAGAAAAGCCTAGCCACTTGCCGCCGCTCATACCACCTGGCTTCCTGCTGCCACCAGCCATTGACGGTATTCGTGTCGTGAGTCGAGGTGTAGCAGAAGACATCGGGTCCGATGTGCGGGAGCGAGTGAATATTGTCCCTCAATCCAGACCAGCCAAAGATCAACACTCGGGTACCGGGCAAGTGAAAACCTCGGCGCAGCTGCTCGGCCCGGGGACTGTAGTGCCCAAGGTCTTCGACCAGTATCCGTTTCCGCCAACTCGATTGCCTGAGAGTTTGCAAGATCTCCCGGCCGGGGGTCGCGACCCAATGTCCGCGACGGGCCCGAAGGTGTCGGGCGGGGATGTGCCAGGTCGAGACATAACCGTGAAAATGATCAAATCGGACTAGATCGTAGCGACCAAGAGCCGCTTGTAAGCGTTCTTGCCACCACTGGAAGCGATGTCGACGATGCTTCGACCAACGATAGACCGGCATTCCCCAGCGTTGGCCTTGGGGATTGAACGGGTCGGGTGGTACGCCGGCCACGGCCTGTGGGCGACCGGTCCGCGTTAGTTGGAAAAGCGACCGGTCCTGCCAGACTTCGACGCTATCGAGCGGCGTGAAGAACGGCAGGTCACCGATGATCCGGATGCCGCGGTCATGCGCGGCTGAACGCAAGGCCGTCCATTGCTCGTCAAAAAGCCATTGGAGGAAGGTGTGGAACCGTTGCCCTCGAACGACACTCGGGGGTACTTGGCGCCGCGTCGAGGACCACGTTTGGTAGGCCGCTGGCCAGCGCCACCACGGTTGGTGACGCCAATGGTCCTTCAGGGCGGCATAGAGTGCGAACGGCTCCAGCCATGATTGCTGACGCGCGACAAAAGCTTGCCACCGTTGAAGTGACCGCCGGTCAGCGGTCCGGAGAAAGCGGCGATAGGCCCGGCCGAGAATCCGTCTCTTGATTCTAGCCGCTCGTCGGTAGCCGATAGTGGCCGCTGGTTCTGGCCTCCCCCCGACGTCCGCTGGCTCAAGCCACCCAGCATCGACCAGCCGTTCCGGACTGAGCAGCAACCAGTTCCCAGCCCGACTTGAGGACGACATATACGGCGAACCGGCGGCGTCAACGATAGTCAGCGGCAGCACTTGCCAGTACTGTTGGCCGGCCGCTGCCAGCCAGTCTAGCCAACGGTAGGCGCCCGGCCCGAAGTCGCCGATGCCAAAACGGCTGGGTAAGGCGCTGACCGGACAAAAGATTCCGGCTGGTCGTCCCTTGAGTCTTGGTTTCGCCCGCCGTTTCATCCGTCAAAACCGTTTGACCTGTTCAACATAAAGGCAAAACGGGCAGTCGTCAGCCGGCGCGGGAAGCGGCCCTTCGAGGAGGCTAATCGCCTGCTCTAATATTGGGCGGACCGACGTCGGCTTCGTGGTCAGCGTTTTGATGGTCACCTCCATGGGAAACCCCTGATGCAGGTGTTGACTCTCGGCCGGATAGAAGTAGATCAGGTGACCGAGGCCGCTAGTTGGCTTTTCGTTCTGCCCCAGCAGCCAGGCGTAACTATCGAGCTGAAACTGATAGGCCGGAATGATCTCTCTGGTGTTCGGGTCTGAGGAGGCCGTTTTGTGATCAACTGGGGTGTACCGTCCATCAGGGCGAACCAGGCACTCGTCGAGTTTGCCTTTGAAACCGTACCGCTGATTGAGAGTAGCGAAGTAGAGTTCTTGGAAGGGTGACTCGAGCCGACCAACTACTTGGCCGGCCACCAGGGGCGGTAACTCATTCGTCCCGCGATACAAATCAAAATACCGTTTGATCACCCCGTCGAAACGGTTAGCCAAGCGGGAGACGATCCCTTCTGGCTGGTAGATGCGCAGGTTGTACTGCAACCAAAAACAGCGCGGACATCGCCGGTGGGTTTCAATGCCGGTGGCCGATAGCCAAATTTTCTTCCCCGGCGTCCGGATCGGCGTCGGCGTGCGTCGCGTTCCGGCCCTCCGACCCGGACGTACGACCGGCCGCCTGGGCCGGGAGCCAGTAAACAGTGCGCCCTGTCGGATATCATCCGGTCGTCGCTGACGGGCCATATCGCTAGTCTACCACAGTCCAGGATGGTCGAGGTGGCATCTTCGTCACCGCACCACCCGCCCGACGATAATGCCGATGGCAATCGCCAGCCCGCCGAGCACCAGCATCTTGAGTCCGCTCCGTCTGGCTTGGACATGAAACTTCTCGCCGCTGCCATAACCGAGTAACCACAGGGCCAGGAGCGAGGCTCCAATCGACACCGGAAAGGCGGCGGTGACTGACAGCATCAGGTACGGCGCCAGGGGGACAAAGCCCAAGAGAAAATACGACACGAACATGATCAGTCCGGCCTTGATCGCCGTCTGGGCCGGTACTTCGCGGCGCGTCAAGTATTCCTCGGCCGAGTTCTCGGCCAAGAAACTGCCTACCGCCATGGACAGGGCTTCGACGAAAATGAGGACCACGCCGGTCAAGACAATATCGCCGCGAGTCAAGCCAGCGGCGGCAATGCCGGACAATAGGCCGACGGTCGAAACCAGACTATCCTCACCGCCAAAAATGAAGTTACGAATGTAGAGTGCTCGCAACCAACGCCCTGAGGGGGCGGGTGATGTCGTGGTCATGGTCGGTTGGTCGACGGCGGCGTCCGTGAGGAAAGATGATCGCGAAAGGTTGGCTCGTCGAAGACCGGCCGAAAATACAGCAGGTCGTAGTTGTGGTCGGTCAGAACCTCTTCGATGCCATCCCGCAGGTGTCGCGGAACCACGACGATGTATCCACGGACGAGCGCTTCTTCATCGACATCCGATTTACCTAGCTTTTGTGCCTGCCATTCGGCCGCTTGGCGGACGACCTGGCGGTTCAGCCAGCGGCGGTACGTTGGCGGCGTGTCGGCCATCAAAGTCTGAAGCTTTTCTTGTAAGTCTGGAGACCAATACATGCTACCGTCGGGGCTCAATAACCACTTGGCGAATTTCATCACCCACCGCCAGCGACGGAACCACCTCAGAACCGCGGCTGACCCGACCGAAGATGGTGTAGTTTTTTGGCAAGCCTGGTTGGTCGGCCAGGACGATGAAAAACTGCGAGCCATTCGTATCGGGTCCGCGGTTAGCCATGGCCACCGTGCCGGCGGTGTAGGCGCCGGTGACGGTTTCATCGGCAAAGGTGTAGCCGGGTCCGCCGCGACCCCACATTAGGCGGTCATCGTCACGAGTCAACGGATCACCGCCCTGGACGACAAAACCTGGTTCAACTCGATGCCAACGCAGGCCGTCGTAAAACCCTTGCTTGGCCAGGTAGATGAAGCTGCTGACGGCCAGCGGCGCTTGCTCGTCCGCGAGGGCGATGATGAATTCTCCTTTGTTTGTCACGATTCGCGCCTGCTGATTATGAATCTGCTCAGACGGTAGAATCCCGGGAGCGATGAGGGTTGAAGTGTTGACGTTCGTATGATTGTTGGTTATGCGGTTGGCTGAGTTTGAAGAAAGGTCCACTGATCGGGCTGGCAGGCGGTACTGTGTCAAGTTTAGCACGGCGGCGGCCGCGATGATGATGCCCGCCGCCAGCAGCACAAAACGGGATTGCATCAGTGGGTTAGTCATGGTCAGCCGCCGGTATCATCCGTGACGGGTTTCCGGCCGGCGATCAGGGGCGACCCAGCGGCCGTCTCAGCGGGAATGTCGAGCGATCGAAGAAAAGCTTCAAACGTATCGGTTGGCAGATCAGGCGCTCGAGCAAAAATGTAGTACCGGGTTGGATGGCCTTGGGTGATACGAATTTCCACGACCGGGTGGGCCGGCGCCAGCCACGTTGGTTGACCAGCGGTCGCCGTCTCGCCCTGACGCTCGAACTCAACCGCCTGGCGGCCACCAACCGAAAGTTGTCGGCGTTGGCTGGAGCCGGGGCCGGAGGCGCGCGGAAAATCAACTCCTTCTTCGGAGGTGACGAAAATTCTGGACTGCTCGATGGGCCCCGTGCCAGTCGCTCGGGGATCGAAGAAGTTGATGGCCCGGCTCACCTCCACATACTGAGCCGCCCAACCGAGCGGCAGCGCGGCGGAGAAATCAAAGGCCGGATCGCGATCAGGCAAGTCGTTGGTGGAAAAGGGAGTGGTGACACTTGGCTGCTGGTTGTCATTGCCAATGCTCGTGGTCGACTGGTTGATGGATTGGGGCCGATTGTTCACGGTCGGAGCGATGGTTTGGCGCTGGCCAAAGAAGGCCCATAGGATGGCCAGGCCAAAGCCAGCGATCAAGGCCAGGAGCAGATACTGCCACAGCCGCATACTTATAGTATACACCAAACTTGACTGGCCCGGCTAAAGGTGTTTAGCTTTGGCGCAGTCTTGATCCTGATTGTCCCCTTCACCAGGAGGCTGTCATGCCTGAAGTTCAGACCCTCGGCGTCACCTGGTCGAACCGGGGTTTCCGTGGCCTGCCGGACGACCTAGTGGCCGTTCTACATCGGGCTTTTGATGCTTCAGCACCAGAACCTCTGGAACCGCCGGGCATCCTGATAAACCTCTTCCACTCCCGTCTCCGCCGCTGGGAGCAGGGCGGAGCCCCTGTCCATTGGGACCTGGTCGCGTTGATCCCGGGCCTGCGACCAATCCCAGTCTTTGCCCAACCAGCGATCAGCAAGATTGCCATGGTCGGGCAGCCACCCCGCTTCGACCGCTGGCTCGAGCCGCAGAGTGAATGGCGCTGGACATTCTACTATCCGGCCTTCACCATCTTCTGGGCCCTGGCTTTCCACCTGACGAACGACGAGTTGGCTGATCCGATCGCGGCCTGGGACGGGCTGATGGCCTTGTTCTTCGACCAACTCGGCGTGACCAGGCGCGAAGATCGGGTAGCCGTCCACGGCCTCCATCTGGCTCTGTACGAGCGACTGATGGGGATATACTGCGACATCGGCGAACGCCGGCCGCACTATGTGCACAATATCGTCGAACGCCCCGGGCTCGGTTCGGCGTCGCTGAGCCAACGCCCGGGCCTGTTCCAGGGTTTCGTCGACCATTTTCGTTCGAGCCTAGAAGCGGCTTTGGCGACCAAGGTCGAGTAGCCGCATGAGTCACCGCTGACCAGTGCTGGTTGGCGGTTTTTTTCTTTTTTGAAAAATCAACGAACAGACGATGCAGGATTATGTTAAGACCCTCGGCGGGAAATTTTGCTCCGGGGCGGGATTCCGTTCCTGGGAGCATTGTTATTCAACGGGATAAACTCCACGAGGATTCGGCTTCAGCGCCGCGGAGCGCCGAATCGCGGGGAAAGGCAGCACACGCCCGAAGCGGAAACTGCGGGATGCAAAGCACCTTTCTTTGATCGAAAACCAATGCTGTGTTACCTCGCTGGCAAAATCACGAGTTACGTGTCCGGCTCGGTCAGTCTCTTCTCGGCTCGCTTTCGCTGGTTCCGGTCAAGAATGCTTTTCCGCAGGCGAATCGATTTGGGGGTCACCTCCACTAACTCATCGGGCCCAATATACTCGAGCGCGAGTTCGAGTGACATCAGTTTCGGCGGGGCCAGGAGGATGGCATCGTCTGAGGCCTTCGACCGCATATTGCTGAGTTTTTTTTCCTTGGCCACGTTAATTTCCATGTCTTCGTCCCGCGCACTCTGCCCGACGATCATGCCGGCATAGACCTTCAGTCCCGGGCCGATGAACAAAACGCCGCGCTGCTGGGCGTTATCGAGGGCGTGGCTGGTGCTGGTTCCGTCTTCGTATGCAATTAAAGAACCATGGTGGTTCGCGTCGACCAGATCCGGCTGATACGGTTCGTATTTGTTGAAGAGATGGTGGACGACCGCTTGGCCGCGGCACTTCGTCATCAAGGCTGATTTCAAACCGATCACGCCGCGAGTCGGCATGTCATACTCGATATGGAGTTCGCCGTTCGGCGTCACGTCAATCGTCAGCAGATTCCCTTTCCGACGTCCGCACTCCTCGATAATGGCGCCTTGAAATTCGGCCGGGACGTCAATGGTAACGAGTTCGAATGGTTCGAGTTTTCGGCCGTCCCGTTCGTGAAGGATGACTTGCGGTTGCGAAACCTGAAGCTCATACCCTTCTCGCCGCATCTGTTCGATCAGGACGGCTAAATGCAACTCACCCCGACCAGCCACCAGCCAGCTATTCTCGTTTTCGGATGGTAACACCCGGAGTGCCACGTTCGTTTCCAACTCCTGATCCAGGCGTTCCCGAATTTGTCGCGAGGTCACTCGTTTGCCTTCTTGCCCGGCGAATGGAGAAGCGTTGACGCCGAATGTCATCTGGACGGTCGGCTGGTCAACTTCGACGGGTGGCAATTGCTGAGGATTGTTCGCATCAGCAATGGTCTCGCCAATGGCAATGTTCTCGAGACCGGCGACGGCCACAATCTCACCGGCTTCGGCTGATTCAACAGCGACTTGCCTCAAGCCTTCGTAGATCATGATCTCCGTCACTTTGCCGGTCACCGCCTGACCAGCGTGCTTGATCTGGGCAACGGCTTGTCCTTTCGCGATCGTGCCGGCGTAGATTTTTCCGATTCCCATTTTGCCCTGGTAGTTGTCATACCGCAAGGCCAGAACGAGCATTTGCAGTGGGTCGCTCTTCCGAACTTCCGGCCCAGGGATTTTGTCGAGAATCAATTGCAGTAAGGGTTTCAAATCCGTCCCCGGCTGCGTGTGGTCGAGCGTGGCTGTGCCAGCCACCGCGTTCGTGTAGACCACCGGAAAATCAAGTTGAGCGTGCGTGGCATTCAACTGCCCGAACAGGTCGAAAGTTTTATTGACTGTTTCGTCAGGGTCGGAGTCGGGTTTGTCAATTTTGTTAACGACCACGACGGTCGGGAAACCGAGTTCCAGTGCTTTGCGCGTCACAAACTTGGTCTGGGGCATCGGCCCCTCCTTGGCATCCACCAAAATCAAAACCCCATCGGCCATGCGCAGCGTACGCTCCACTTCCCCGCCGAAATCGGCGTGCCCGGGAGTATCAATAATATTGATTTTCACGCCTTGATACACAATCGAGGCGTTCTTGGCTTTGATCGTGATGCCGCGCTCCCGTTCTTGGTCCATTGAATCCAAAATCCGCTCGCCCATCTGTTCAAGATTTCGAGCGGCTTGGGTTTGTTTCAGCATCGCATCAACCAGGGTCGTTTTGCCGTGGTCAACGTGGGCAATGATAGCAACATTGCGAATGTCTTTACGCCGATTGATCATGGTACATTCAGTAGGGTTGGCCCCTCCTGCCAGACCTTTCGTCCCTGAGCTCGCCTCGATGCCGAGCCCTCGACGCCGAGGCAAGGCCGAAGGGGGAGGGAGGCGATATTTCGGATGTCGGGTCGACGTTGCATAACGGTGAAGCTCCACGGCTTTGCAGCCGTGGTTTCGGCTTAGTTCTTCGGCGAAACCCGCCGAAGCAACCTAGGGAGATCCCTCCTTCGTCGGGATACCCGCCGCATTCATTCACGGGCTTACGCCCTTGGCTTTCTGCGGAGGCGGGTAAAAAGCGCCAACGGCGCGGACTTAGATTACTGGAAATTGTTTGCCTCGTCAACTCTCCGAAGACTTGGAGCATTCGCAACGAAGGCAGAGAAGGGGCGCGATCACTTCTGGCTCCGGAGGTCGGATTCTCCCGCCGCAGCGGGATCCCGACATGGAGACTTGATGGGTTACCAGCTTACCGCTCACTACTCCGGTCTAGAACCGACCCGAACGCTGGTTTATTCCGGCAATCGCCTGAGACCACCACCGCTTCCGCCTCCGCCACTGGTGACGACGGTGACTGTTATAGAGTTTTCCCCAACATTTCCGGCGCCGTCCGTGGCCGTGTACCGAATACGGTGCGTGCCAGCGCTAACGTTACTGAGGCTCCAATCGTAGGTACAGGAACCCGTTGATCCGCACTGTTTGAGCGATGCGCCATCAATGAAGATTTCCCGACTATCGATGACATAGTTATCGGATGTCGTGGCGGTGATGCTGACGGTGCTGGACTTGCTGAACACCGCACCATCAGTAGGGCTAGTAATCGTCACGGATGGAGCAGTCGAATCAATTTTATACACAATGGTTGTACTACCCTGAAAAGAGGTGGCGGCTTGATTCGTGGCGCGCCCCGAGATGGGCACTACGCCGGTCGCGTTTGGCGTCGAGGTGACTGTGATATCGACTGCCGCCGACTGCTGGGGCAGGAGAGTTACTGTGGTCGAAGCCGGTACTTGCGTCCAGCCGACTGGCAGATTGATCGGATCGACCGCAAAGGTGCTTGACCCGCAGGCCACGGTGTCCTTATTGGTGATGGTCAGTCGATACTGTTCCGTGTCGCCGGGACGGGCGTAGTTTGTTGAGGGGCTGGCCGTTACCAAAGGATTGGATCTGGCGCAGGTCAGGGTAATGCTGACTTCGGCGCTCGAGCGATCGGGTGTCACTCTGGTGGTGGTCACCTGCACGCCTCTGGCTACATCAGTAAAAGTTTGGCCCACTTGAAAAGGTGCATCACTAAAACTACTCGTTGCCGGTACCGCATCGATGAGCGTTGTTGTCCAGGCTGAGCTGAGCAAATTCGTATCGTTTGCCAGTCGGATGGAAACTCCGTTGACCACCGGTTCGGTCGTGGAAAAATTGTCAAAATACTGCCCAAAGGGATGACGGTATTCGAGATAGTAGAATTGTGTGCTGCCGGCACTGATTTTTACTCCTTTGGGTGAGGCTGATGGTTCTTCAATCGGATAGATAGTCGCGGTGTGCGTCCCACTGGTCGTAATCTCCTGGAGGTCGCCAGGCTGGTACCATCCAAGTTGGGCCTTTCGAGCGGTGCTCATGTGCCGCATGAAACCGGAATTACCCATGACGTCAAAAGGATCAGCGTATTCGGCTGAGCCGCCGCCTGGACCGGCATGATTACCGCCGGCGTGACCGGTGCCAAAGGCGTGACCAAGTTCGTGTTCAATCGTGAAAAAGTCTTGACCACTGTAGCTGTAAACTTCGTTTCCAATTTGTATGCCGTTTTTCCCACAATAAATCGCCGAAGCCCAACCGATGTATATGTAGTAGTCGTATCCGGAAAACACGGCGCCATCTTGGAGCGCCCGCTGCTTGGCTTCATCCAGCCCTTCGGAACTGCAATGAGTGGCCGAGCCGCTAACCCGATAGGGGCCGTAGATATCTCCCTGGGTACTCAATTTCCCTGCCACACTGAGGTTGCCAAACGAGTTTTCCTGGTAGTACGCATTGACGGAATCAGGGTCCGTAAAAATCTTACCCCGCCACCAATTCGGATCAGTGATCATTGGCGCGTCGGCGACGTCATACACAACGACCATGATCTTCTTGGCGCCGGAGACAGCTGGACTCGATGGCACTGCTACCACGGTCAGGCCCGGCAGCGGGTCAATAGTCGGATCTGATAAGACTGCTTCATCGGAAGTCGTCACGCCCGGAACGGCAAAATCATTGTCCAGCTGGACACCGCTCACCTTGACCGTCGCGCCGGACAGGATGGTTGGACCGGCCCCAGAAAAATGAAGCCTGAAAGAGGCTGGAGGATCTTTCGTTTTTACGGAGTAGGAATAATATGCCACGGCATGTTGAAAATCATCCGAGTGCTCAACCTCAATCTCACCTTGCAAAGTCACCGCCTGCTCAACCAGCGGTTGGATCTCCGATGGAAGAGAGTCTCGATCAGACTGTGCCAGAGACGTTTTTAAGAAGGTCCCTGGATCTTTCTGCAGAAGTGAAGCAGCGAGTGTTTTGCGCTGTTCGGCAATCGAACGGAGCGTTCGTAGTTTTTTGACCTTACCAGATGCTGACGCCTGCTGGTACTGAGTATTCAGGCTAAGAAGTTCGGTAGTCAACGATTGCATGGTCGGGGTTTTGGGAACCGATACCGGCGGTTGAATACCCTTCCAAAAGAAAAACCCACCAGCGGCCAACATACTAAAGCCAAGGGTAATAATCCCTATTGGCGCGATAGTCCGGACGCTAATTTTTTGTTTTGTTTCCACGAGCATGGGTTTCATGAGTTGTTATTCCTGTTCGCCTAAATTCACAATAGCATGGTTTGCAAAAAAGTCTATTCGCGTATTATTGTCATGCAAAGAAAAACCTCCCACATCTATATTGATTATAGTGAAGCTCCGTCAGCAGGAGCTGGCGGCATCACAAGATACGGTGCGGAGCGGAACCCCGCACCGACCGGATCCGCCGGTCTGGTGCGCGGGTAAATTTTTACTCGGAACGAAGACCACCCAAGCCATTGGGCACACGGGATAGGGACCCGCCTACCTTCGCCCTCAGTATAATAAGATTCCAACGTTGAGCTCCAGGACTTGGATTCAGGCCAAGATTACCAGGTTCAGAGCCTGGCGTCCTATTCACCCCGCCAAATTTCTTTTCTTGCGCACCGCTCCGGGACCTGGATTCGAACCAAGATTACCAGGTTCAGAGCCTGGCGTCCTACCATTAGACGATCCCGGAGCGGTGCGCAAGAATCTTTGTAAAGTTTCTCCACCATGCCAACCCTTGATTTGTTTTTCTCGCATACGTGCTGAACGACGGTTATTATGCTCTTCGGTGAATACAAGGTGCCAGGGGCTTTTGAATTTTGTGGACAAGACATGGCCTCGATTATGACGACTCAGCCTTTGCTCCGTCAGTAAAGTAGTGATTCCCATATAATAACTACCTTGTCGATTTTTGAGAATATAGACCCAGCACCTCATGTTGCAGAAATTTGGCGGGGCAGGTTAGACGATCCCGGAGCTGGGCGGCGGGATAGTGTAGAACTTCCGCATGGCAATGCCAGCACCTCGCAGCGCCAACAGTATACGAATTGAAAACGTCTTCGTCAATGCCCTCAGTCGCCGAAACATGCCTTCAGCGTTGATGTTTGCTACAATCACGTTATGCCGTCCACCACTGGTCGATTCCTCGATAGACTCGCCCGAGTGCCATCGGGACGGAACTTTTTTAATCAGTACGCCGCTGGCAACAAACACAATGTCATCCGCCGACGCAATCTGCAGTTGTATTTCGGCGAAGTCGAGCGTTTTTCACCGAAGACACTCCTGCTCGGCGAGGCACCGGGGTATCAAGGCAGCCGCCTGACCGGCGTGCCGTTCATGAGCGAGGATATCTTGCTGTCTGGGGTACAACCACTGTCGATGTTCGGCCAGAAGAAAGGCTATCGGAAAACGAAAGAGTTTACCCGGGTGCATAAAGAACCGACAGCTACCATTGTATGGTCGACCTTGGCTCAGTTTCGCTTTGTGCCGCTGTTGTGGTCTGCTTTTCCTTTCCACCCGTTCCAACCGGGTCGCGTTCAATCAAACCGGGCTCCGAATCAGCGCGAGGTTGAGCTGGGGAAAGACTTTTTTCAGGAGTTGATGGATATCTTTCGAATTAAGAATGTGGTGGCCGTCGGCAACGTCGCTCATCAAACTCTAGCCGCGGTCGGCATGGAGACGGTAAAACTTCGTCATCCGTCTCACGGGGGTAAGACCGAGTTTGTCCGAGGCCTGGCCCGGCTCAGGCAGCAATCAAAAGGCGCCTATTCGCGAAGCGGCTAACTAAACGAGGCCACGATCTTTTCCCACAGGTCGCTGCCGGATTCGGGATCACCTTTTTTCGCCGGGCCGGGCTGAACTGCTCGAGGTGGTGCCCCATTTGAAGTCACTACTTCAATGGTGAACGGCGTCTTGAGGACTTTGGACAGCGCCTGTTCCAGAACCTGCCGGTGCTTTGGATCGGTCAGCCGCTGGCGATGGAGCGCAAAGGGGACTTCGAGGACAACCAGGCCGGGTTTCGACTCCTTGATGGTGGCCTGCTGTAAAGACAAGCGCAGGCTTGGCTGGCTACCATTCAACTTTTTTTGAACCGTCTGCCAGGCTTGCTGGACCATGGCCAGGGGCAGAGGTTTTGTGACATTCGCCCGTTTGGGCTGGCCGGCCGGCGGCTCGGGCGGGGTCGGCCGGGCGGGGGACGTTTTCGTCTCGGGTGAAGCGCGGTCCGTATCCGCGGGCTGACCGAATGTCGCGCCCCTGATCAAGGCCACCTCGACCGGTAACTCCAAAAATGTACTGCGTTGGAGTTGCCGCTCGGCCGTGGTCAACGCTTCGACCAAATCGATAAATCGTTCGGTTGATCCGAGACGAACCAGCGATCGTAGCTCTTGGACGTGCGCCGGCTGTTGATCATCGAGCACTTGATCTAACAAGGTCGGGTCAACCGAGGCCAACATCAACGTGCGGCCGGCCAGGACTAGTTCGTGGGCCAGGACCGGAATGTCGCCGCCCTCATCGCAGTAGCGATGGAAAGCGACCATGGCGGCGGCGGCTTGGCCATGAACGACGGCGGCCATGATTTCCGCTACCACTTCCTCGTTCGACCGCGGCAGCACCAAATCAGCCACCTCGCGGTTGATGACCGCCTCCTGGAAGGAGAAGAGTTGACCGAGCATGCTTTCGGCGTCGCGCATTGAGCCGTGGGCGAAACGAGCAATTCGTTCGGCCACGCCGTCAGCCAACTGACGCTTTTCCTGCTGCGCCAAGCGGTTGAGACGTTCGGCCATGTCTTGGACGCCCAGACGCTTAAAATCGAAACGTTGACTCCGGGAAATGATGGTGGCTGGCACCCGATGAACCTCAGTGGTAGCCAGAATGAACAGGGCGTGAGCCGGCGGTTCCTCGAGCATTTTCAGCAGGGCGTTGAAAGCGGCTAACGATAGCATGTGGACTTCATCAATGATGAAGACCTTGAACTGTCCAAGCGTCGGGCCGACCCGCGCGTTGTGGAGTATGTTTTCGCGGACATTATCGACTCCGGTTTGCGAGGCGGCATCAATCTCGATGATGTCTAGAGCCGATCCGCTCAACATGGCCTGGCAGGTGGGGCAACGATTGCATGGCTCGCCGTCTGGTTGGCGCCGCTGGCAGTTGACCGCCCGGGCCAAGAGGCGAGCGACCGTCGTCTTACCGATGCCGCGCGGTCCGGCAAAAAGGTAGGCGTGTGCTACTCGCCCCTGGACCAGTGCTTGTTGGAGGGTAATCCGAATGTGCTGCTGATTAACCAGCTCAGCGAAGGTTTGAGGACGGTATTTCCGATAGAGGGTGGGGGGCATGATCGCTGGCTGGGAGTATCAGCGGGCAGGGTAAAAACCGACACCGCTGCTCGCAGTGTACCGTACCAATGATGAAGTCAGCAAGTCTACGGTTGGCTGGCCTCGGTGGATGGAACTATTTTCTTGATGATGTTTTCGACGGCTCCCCAGCGGCTGTCTCCTTCCTGAGGCACCAGGATAACGACTTCGTCGCCAGGTTCGCCTTTGAAATACGTGACCGACGCCAGGAGAACTTTGTAGGCCGTCCCATCGGTCGTCACCTTGTACTCTCCGGTCTGACTGTCGCGGGTTAGCTCGCCAACCAAGCGCCGTCGCTCGACCGGACCAATTTGTTTGTAGATAAATGACCCATCGCGGGTGATGGTCAATTTCAAAACGTCGCCTTCGACCAGTTTTGACTTCGAGGCGTAATTGGCTGGTACGGAATATTGCTTCCCGTCGGGTCCAACCATGTTCTGACCATCGAAGACGCCTTCGATAATACGCGCTCCTTCCTGATCGGCCACCGAACTCAGGTTGGCGGCCTTATGACGCCAGAGTGGGCTGGACCCGGTGGCGCCGTTACCACTTAGCAGCTGGCGGATGCTAGCCAGACTTCGTTCGGCCTGGTCAACAAAACGAAGCAACAGCGCGTCATCGTCCGTCGGCTGCGCTGGAGTGGGTTGATCGGCTGGAGTTTCGATTGGGGTCGTCGTTTGCTCATCCATGGGATTTTGGTGTTGGGGTTGATCTTGGACTTGATGTTTGTTTGCTGGCCTAGCATAGCAAAAAGAGGCAGCGGTCGTCAACCCCCATCGCCACGAATATGAATTGACTGGAAAAGTGCAGGCCACACTTTGGACGAACGGGTGCTGACCCTCGGCCCGGGACCGATGGTCCGGTGTCAACCCACAGTCCGTCCACCAGGAACACTATTGTATCTGGTACAGGTATAGGGAGACGTGCTGGGGGGTCGGCTTATCCTGTTTCGTTGGTGACCACCCCGGAATGGGAAAAACTGCGGATACGATTCTCGTTCCTGGGCGGAGTTCGCGTTGGAACTTGGTCGCCAAGCGGGCCATGGCCGGCGGCGTGAGAAAACAACAAACGATGCTGGCGTGACTGAGGGGTTGATGCCAGAAATCGGCGTAGACGAGGTTCGCCCGCGGCCGACTGCCGGACAGCCAGAGGCGGAGTTGACCGACAACGTAGAAAAGGAGCGACAGTTCATACCCGACGGCCGTGACATTCGGCCGCTTGACCGCCGCTACGAGAATACGGCCGTCGCCCGCGCCGAGGTCATACACCACGTCGCCGGGCTTGAGCCTGGCTAGCTGGAGCATTCGCTCAACGTCGGCCGCCCGCGTCGGTACAAATGGTGCCCCGCGCCAAGCCGCCCAGGCCGTGGTCACGGCTGAGGCCAGGACAGCCAGCAGGATAAGAAACCAGACGATTGTCACCCCGTTAGAAGGTTAGTAAATAAACAGATTATAGTCATCATCGACGCATACGTTTTTTGGGGTCGGCCTTCTAACGGGGTCTTTCGGCTAGATCCCGAGGATAGTATCATCGACTGACTGCTTCGCCCGCCACTGGCATAACCGCCGGGCTGGTCGCCCCAAGTTTGGTCCGTTCGAGAATGTCGGCTTCGACATAGCGCCGATCCTTGCCGTACCGCAACCGAGAGTATTTCCGGACGGCTTCGGCCAGCCGCGGCTGACCTGGCCGAGGCGGGTAGGATTGGAGGTGGAACGGCGGCGCGACCGTGTTATTGACGAGCAGGCGGAGGTAGGCGGTAAAACGCTCTTGGTTGACCAGATCAAAGGCGTTGAACGTCGGGGCGAACTGCTTCTCCAGGGTTTCCGCATCCTCAACTCCGACCCGAAAAGCGATCATGGTGCCGATATTACCGAGCACCGCGTCGCGAACTCGCGTGTCCGTACCTTGCACCAGCTGGCCCATGTACTGGTGAGCCATCGTTAAGTTGAGTCGGTACTTCCGGGCTTCGGATAGAATGGTGGCGATTGAGTCAGTGATGAAGTTTTGAAACTCATCGAGGTAAAGAAAGAAATCTGGTCGCTCGGCCTCCGGTTGATCAGCCCGGCTGAGGGCCGCCATTTGCAGCTTGGCGACGATAATCAAGCCGAGAAGATTGGCGTTGACCTCACCGACTTTCCCCTTTGACAGGTTGACGAGCAGGATTTTCTGCTGATCCATAATCTCCCGGAAGTTGAATCCGGAGCGCGGCTGGCCGATGATGTTTCGCATCATGCTGTTCTCGACGAAGCGGCCGACCTTGGAAATCAAGTAGCCCAGCATTTCCGATTTGTGGAAGTCGGAAGTCTTAGCCATTTCCTTTTCCCAGAAGGCCCGCACCACCGGGTCCTTGACTTTGGACACTTTGTACTGTTGGAATCCTTTGTCAGTGAAGATTCGAGGAATATCAGCGATCGTGCCGGGATAGTCTTCGTCCTCCATCAGGGTCAACATGGCGTTGCGCATATTGTGCTCGAACATCGGGCCAATGACCTCCGGCGGGAAGAGTTTCATGAAGATGGCGATCATTTCCTGAACGGCGAAATCGCGCTCCTCCGGTCGGTGGGCTTCGAGCATATTCAACCCGACTGGGCGATCGAGGTCAGCCGGTTCAAATAGCACCACGTCGTGCAACCGGTTCGACGGCAGTCCTTCGAGGATCTCTTCGATCAGGCTGCCGTGCGGATCAACGACGCCAACCCCGTGGCCGGCGGCCACGTCCTGTTTGGCCATGCTGGCCATCAGCACCGATTTGCCGGAACCAGTGGTGCCGATAATGTAGGCGTGGCGCCGGCGGTCGACGGTCTGGAGTCGGATGACCCGATCTTCCCCACGATAGAGGTTGTGCCCTAAGATGATGCCTTCGCTTGGCAACTCCGTCGGGGCCGCGGCCTTCTTGGCCGCCAACCAGTGAATGTTCGGCGCTGGTGTATCCGGTAAAGGAAAGTGGTACAGGCTATTGATCTCTTCGCTGTTGAGGAGCATTCGGTGGCTTGGTCGGAAATGACGGTAAATAAAATCGGACACCAGGCGGCCGCCATGTTGCACGGCCCGGGCCCGAAAGCCATTGCCGGATTCAAGCGAGGTAAACTGGCTGAAAGCATTAATGATGTTTTCTAAGTGAACGCGGGCGTTTCTTTCCAGTGGTGAGGCGGTGATGATTCGGATGTTGACCGAAAAACCCGGTTTGCCCGCTTTCTCCTCCAGCGTCCGGATCAGCTCTTGCTCGAGCGGCGTGATATTCGGCACGCCACGGTAGGCAGACATCTGGCTGTCACGACTCGTCTGAAGCGAGGCGGTTAGAAAACCTATCGCTTTCCCCGCCGGACGACTGGCTAACGGCTGTCCTTCCTGCAATCGCCGAGCTAGTTCGCGACCGGGTTGCTGCCAGCCTTTCGATTGGGGTCGAATCAGCATTTGGATGGCCGCTCCTTCCTGTGACTGAACTTTACTCAGGACGTTGGTCAACACGAAGAGCGGATCGTTGTCCAGCCGCTTATACGTCCGAATGGGAAACATGGCCGGCTTCGTCAGCTGTAAGCTGGTAGCCAGAATGAAGCTCTGCGGTCCAAAGAGATTGTAATCGGTAACTTCTTCAATGTGGGCATGTGGGTACTGGGCCTGGATTTGGAGTTCAACCAGCTGGCGGGCGTCCCGCGGCACGGCCAGATAAAAAAACAGCTGTCCGCGGTGGGAGACCAGTTCCAATGCTAGCTGCCGACTTTGACTCGACCACAGATTCCGCCACGCCGATCGCAGCCGACCGTCCCCGCTGGCCGGACGCAAGCTACCCAGGGTGACGAAAAGCGTCTCAAAACCAGCCAGAATCTCCCGCCAATCTTTGTCTTCTAGTTCCTGACGCCAAGATTCCCGCGGTAGCGCCACTAGGAGCACGGTCGACTCCAGAGCTCGCGGGATACGACCCTGGCCCTGGAGGTACCAGCGGATCATCAGTGCGCCGGCCACGAGCAGCGCCAGAACCAGGAGGCTCAGGATGATCGGCCCGAAGGTCGATGTCAAAGCACCGCCTGGATTCTGGCCCACCTCATTGATCGGCAACACCTGGGGTATGGCGGCCAGGAAATTCATGGCCCTGGTGGTCGGCGCAGGGCCAACAGCTTGTCGGCCTTGATCTTGGCTTCTTGCTCAAGGAAAAATCGGTTGACGCCGGGGATTAGCTTCAGCCAGCTGACGATCAGCTCGAGAACCTTCTTAGCCTGGACTTTGGTTTGCTCTAAGAGCGTCACGATTTTTTTGGCCGTTTCCTCACCCGCCCGCTTGAAAACAGCTTGGGCCCCCGGATCGAGCTGGCGATAGGTTTCCTCCAGGCCCTCGGCCAGCACCTGTTCGACCTCTTGGACGAAGAGTGATGTATCTTCGGCTGGTGATGGCAGCGGGCTGGCTGGCCGGACCGGGATCGCCGGGATGACTTCAGCCGGCGTTGGTTTCTCCGGTTCTACCACCCTGACCGGTTCGGGCCGTTCTGGAGACCCAACGGTCTCTGGTCGGAGTTCAACCGATGGTCTCCGAACTTGTTCAACTCGCGGCGGCAACTGGTCGGCCATAGGAATGATTGAATTATATCACAGCCTAGGCCAACAGTCTTGACAAATCGAACAATCTGTGCTAGGCTCTGGTGTTCAGTCTGGCTGCTCCCGGGTCGTAAACACTGTCTGTGTTCTTCGGTCAGATCCATCAGGATCTAGGCTGCGGAACAACCTGAGAAGGAGAATAGTCGTGAGCACGTTCGCACGTTTCATGATGGTGGCAGCGCTGGCGTTGTCAGCCGCAATGGCGACTGGTTGCACCGAGAACATCATCGGCCCCCAGCCGATCGATCGTTACTACAACGGGGCGGTTTTCAACGTCTCGCAGTACAACCTCCGCATCCGGATCGTCAACCCGCCGGAGAAGTTCTCCCGGGGTGACGACTCCGACCACAACTACACCATCCTCCGGGACTTCGACGCCGAGCGTGGAGTTCAGTCCTACTGGCTCCAGCAGAAGGCGCCACGGGAGGAGCCGTACCACTTCGAGATCTACGGTCGTGAAGGCCGGCTGGTCGCGCGGTTCGATGTCGCCCCGAACGGCAAGAACAACGACTCGCCGTACGAGGGTGGCCTGAGCGGCCTCGACTGGTGGTATGAATGGCCAACCAACCGGCGGATGTACATCGCCACGCCGAGTGGAGGTGATGATCGATGAAGCGACTGTGGTTGTGGCTTATCCCGGCGGTGGGACTGCTGGCGGTCAATGGCTGCCATGCCACGACCGGTGCGGTTCGTACGACGACGCAGGTGTCGTACGATGGGGTCAACGGATTTCAACTCCGTTCCAACTTCACCCGACGGGTGATCGACTCCTACCAGCGTTCGCTCGGACCGGTGCTGTACTGGAACAATCCTTACGGCGGCGCCGAGGTAGTGTGGCCGGGTCGGGTTATCGATCTGACCACGCGGGATGCGGGGGCCAGATTCTCTCTGGTGCTCAACTGCAACCCGAGCAATACCCGCATCTGGCTGGACCACCGCGAGGTGGGACCAGTTCGGGCGGGCGCCTGGGACTTCGGGATTCCGAACGAACGCACGAATGCTCCGCGGGTGGTCGTGGTGGCGGTCGCCTGCGAGAACGACAGCCTGCCGCCGTGGACACTCGACTTCATCGTCCAGTCGAGTGCTCCGCCGATGGATCGTGGTGGTCGATACTACCGTCGCTACTAGACGGTGGAGCGGCCCCACCAGGACGATAGCGTGGTTCGACAACGAACTACGCTTTCTTTTTCTTCTTTTTCAAGATTGACTACCGCGCTGAAACGTGCTACAATAAGGACGGCGAAAACAAAACCAATATACACAGATGGCCATTCACGAAATACAAACCGCGGCCATTCGGTTGGTCTATCTTCAGCGTCCAACTGAGCATGATGTAGCCGGTCTGCGTACCAGTCTCCGTCTCCATCCGTTGGATGTAGAGGAATTGCTTGGCTTCCCCCGCCGGAACGTCATCCGACCGTTCCGCGATCAGCTCTATATCGCTAGCCGCTGGCCAGCGTACGAACCGCTGACCAAAGAACTCCGGGCGGTCGGTCTCCAGCTCGTCGTCGGCCCCGGGTTGTTGGTATTGGTTGACGACGGCGCCTGCCCGACCATCCAGTCTTTTGTCGACTCGCTGATGCAACCAGCACATCCGCTCTGGCAGGCCTCGTCAGCCGCGGTGATGGCCGGGCTGCTGTTGGCCATGGCGCGCTGGACCGAGCAGCAAGTCAATTTGTTTGCCAAAGAAATCGTCACTAGCCACGGCGATCGCGATCGGATTGATTTTGGTCAATCCTTGGAGACTGTGTCGCGACAGCTGGCCAGCCTGGAACCGCTGTTGATGCCGATTCAAACCAATGAGGCCGAGGTCCGGCTCAGCCTGCGGCTGGCCGTCCACCGCTGCCGGCACCAAGCCGCCGAGCTGCTCCGACTCCAACGCCAGCCAACCCGCCAGTTGACCCCCATCCTGGCCACTCGCCTGCCGCGACTGGTCGGTGGTTATGCCGTCGCCTCGGCGGTGGTGGTGCTGATCATGCTCTTCCTCCGTTCGTAAGCCGCTATGGATCGTCCGGTAATGCAAACCAAGCAGCGCTCGACCGCGGTCAAAGTGTCAGTTGGGTTTGTGGTCATTACCGCCGGCCTGGTCCTGGTCATTGGCCTGGTGGTCATCGCGGCCCAGTTGACGAGCACCACGCCATGAGTCAGCTGGTTGACCAGTTGTCCACGCCGACCGGTTTTCTGCTGCTCCTCGGCTTCGCCGGGCTGTTCATGTTTTTCGGCATTGTCTTGTTACGCGAATCAAACCGCGAACGGATGCGGGGATCGATTCTGGGCCTGTATTCACAGGACCTGACCAGCCTGGCGCGGCAGGGCAGGCTTGATCCGGTCATCGGCCGGGCACACGAAATTGACCGGGTCATCCAAATTCTTTCTCGCCGGACGAAGAATAACGCCGTGCTGATCGGCAACTCCGGGGTGGGAAAAACGGCCATCGTTGAGGGCCTGGCTAACAAGATTGCTCGCGGCGAGGTCCCGGCGCCAATTCAAAACAAACGTATCTTGGCGCTCGACTTGTCTGGCTTAGTGGCTGGCACAAAGTATCGCGGCGAATTCGAAAAACGACTGAAGACCATCCTCGATGAGGTCATTGCCGCCCAGCGGCAGATCATCCTGTTTATCGACGAGCTCCATACTTTGGCCGAAGCCGGTGAAGCGACTGGGGCAATCGACGCCTCGGACATCCTCAAGCCGGCCCTCGCCCGCGGTGAGCTGCAGGCTATCGGCGCCACGACGGAGGGCGAGTATCAAAAGATCGTTAACGATGTAACGCTTGAGCGTCGCTTCCAACCGGTGATGGTGAACGAACCGCCAGCCGCAGAAACCTTAGCCATCCTCCGCGGCCTGCGCCCGCGCTACGAAGAGCACCACCACGTCCGCATCGGCGACGACGCCCTGCGAGCGGCGGTTGATTTGTCCGGCCGCCTCCTGACCGACCGCTACTTCCCGGACAAAGCCATTGACGCCATGGACGAAGCGGCGGCTAAGGTCCGATTGAAAGCCATGAACCGACCAAGCGATTTTCCGACCGCCCCGACCGTGACCGCCAATGACGTGAAGGAGGTGATCGAGGAATGGACCCACGATCTGGAGTGTTTCGCCCGTAATCATCAGCCAAAAGGTCGACCTTCACCGGCCGCGCCGGCTTAACCGCGGCGGGGAGAAGTTTATCAACTGTTAGCCAACACCTGGGCCTCTCCGGCCTTCGGCTCTGAGGACTCAGTGCCTTGAGCACCAGCTCGCCTCGGAGAGAGCGCTCGTCGAGACGAGTCTATCATCTCGCTCAGGCTCGAGGAGAGAACGGGTGACAAAAACAAACAAGAAAAATACATGACCCAAACGGGCAATCCGGCCGCCACCGCGGCCCAACCAATGCCGACGGTCGAGCAGCACATGCTGCATGACCATTGGTTCGTGCAAATCGTCGGCGGCCTGACATTGGCCAACGCCATCATTTCGTCGCTGGCTTTGTTCTGGATGTTCCTCGAATACGGTCTGCCGACCACCTAGCCACGCTCTTTGATCGCTCTTTGCGCCCCGCACCAAGACCCCGGTCCCCGCCTCCGCGGGAGATCGAGGGGTGCGGGGTTTTCTTTTTGTGGCCGGAGACGGTACAATGGGTCCGTGTTCAAGCTCTACAACACCCTGACGAAGCAACGGGAAACATTCCAACCGCGCGACCCTGGACCGGTGGGGATGTACACCTGCGGGCCGACTGTCTACGGAGCGGCCCACCTCGGCAATTTACGGACCTATCTCTTTGCCGACCTGCTCCGTCGGACCCTCGAGTTCAATGGTTACGTCGTCAAGCAGGTGATGAACATCACCGATGTTGGGCATTTGACTGATGACGCCGATCAGGGACAGGACAAGATTGAAGAAAGCGCCAAACAAGCCGGCCAGAGTGCAAAAACTATTGCGCGCCAGTACGAACAGATTTTTTTCGACAATCTGGAAAAACTTAATGTCAAAACTCCAACCAAAACTCTCCGCGCCACCGACACCATCGATCTCCAAATTGCGCTGGTCAAGAAACTCGAGGCCAAGAAGGTTGTCTATCGAACCAGCGACGGAATCTACTTTGATACGTCGAAGTTCCATCGCTACGGACAACTGGGCGGGCAGAAGCTGAGCGACAAAAAGGCTGGCGCGCGAGTGGTGGTTAACCAGGAGAAACGCCACCCGAGTGACTTCGCGGTGTGGAAATTCTCCCGCCCCGGCGAGCAGCGGCAAATGGAGTGGGCTAGCCCGTGGGGAGTTGGGTTCCCCGGCTGGCACCTGGAGTGTTCAGCCATGTCAATGAAAGAACTGGGGCCGCAGTTTGAAATCCACACTGGCGGCGTTGACCACATCCCCGTTCACCACGAGAACGAGATCGCTCAATCCGAAACGGCGACCGGGAAAAGTCCGTTCGTGCGCTACTGGCTTCATGGGGAATTCTTAGTCTTGCCGAAGCGGCGGATGGGTAAGTCTGAAGGTAACATGATTACCCTCCAGGATGTGACTGATCGGGGCATCGACCCGTTGGCCTTTCGATTCCTCTGCCTCCAAACCCACTACCGTCAAAAACTGCAATTCTCTTGGGCCGCACTCGAATCGGCGGCCGAAGGCTACCGAAACTTGTGGCAGCACGTGGCCGATCTCGGGCCCGACGCGAAAATCGGCTGCGCCGAGTACGAGCAGCGTTTCCGCGAAGCCATCAACGATGATCTCAACGCGCCGCAGGCGCTGGCCGTGCTCCACGAGCTCTTGAAATCTGATTACCCAGGCCACGCCAAGCGCCAAAGCGTCAAAATCATGGACCAAGTCTTTGGTCTGCGGCTAGACGAGGCCCAGCCTGAAAAAATTGCCGTTCCTGAAGTGGTTCATAAGTTACTTGCCCAACGAGAACAAGCACGGCAAGCCAAAGACTTTGCGCGGGCTGACTCACTACGTCAAGCCATTGCTAAACACGGTTTCACAGTTGACGATACGCCGCTGGGACCACGGCTGCGGAAAGCGTAGGACAACTGGCACCAGGCATGGCCAGCAAGATCGTTGACATCGGCACCGACGACCTCCGCGCCTTGGTGCCGGACATTGTTAGGCTCACCTGCGATCTCAAGAATACCCATACATCTGAGACTGAAGCTCCGGTTAACTACGCCGCTGTTTTTTCACACCGCCGCGGAGATTACAAATCGCTGCTCTCCGTCGCGCGGCAACTCGGTACCGTCGTCAAAGAAACCCCAACCGGCCCCCCTGTTCCGAGTATCGATCCCCACCGTCGCCGGCCAGCTTCGACTCTTGAAAATCCGGGCGCCGGACAAGACCAGACCCGAAAGTGGTGATGCTGATTTCACCGTGGCTAACTATCCCGAATTCCAGAAGACTTATCTTTCTCAACCGGGTTTCATCCTCATCGAGCGGGCAGGTTTTGAAATGATTGAGTGGGTTAACCCAGACTACGGTGTCCGGACCTACTTCTCTCATCCGCCGCTCGTCCAACTACTTGGGCTAGGCTAGACGGATCGGCCCATGAACGCGCACCTAATCACCGCGCCGTGGCGAAGGGGCTATGTTCACGGCCGAAGAAAAAACCAGCACCGGTTTTGGTGCTAGCCACTCAGAAGTGAAAGAACCGGGCCACCACGATACCACCTAAAATGATGATGGTGATGATGGAAAACCACCAGACATCGTACCAGTTCCGAGCGCCGAGCGGTTGCCACCTTGACCATGGATAGAAGAGGTACCCGGTCCGACTCCTGGCGTGGGACGGAATGTCAATGACAAGGTGAAGGAACCACGGCAGGAAAACCCAATGGGAAACTCCAAAGACCAATGTCCCAACCGCGTAGACGGCCAGCAGCGGGAAGACGCTGTGTGACCACCGCGTCAGTCCCCCGTACCGTGGCGGGATCCATACCCAGAAGTCCCTGTTGCGGTACCGCCCGCGATTCCTCCACCGGTACTCAGCCAGGGGCGGAACAGTCCACCAGTCTGGGATGGTGCTACTGACAGCCATTGGCAACGCCAGCTGCTCATTTGGAGCGATTGCCGCGCCGAGCAAGGCATGGGTGATCACATCCATTGTGTCTTGGCCTCCTATCTCGACTGGATTTTGAATGGCGTCTAAAGATCGCGAAACGCAGGGATCTGGCTGGCACCATAGGGCAAACTCGGAAAACGTCAAGGCCGCTTTGAAACCCAGCCCGGCCGCAGAGTGTAGTTGCGTGAGAAGAAGAAACAGGGTACCGTCGCTGTTAGCATGCCCACCAACTTTAGGCTACCACTGAAGAAGCCGATACTGGCCTTAGCTCCGATCGCAGGGTCGCGGCGGGTTGCCGAAGGCAAAGAAAGCAAACTGCTTTGCTTTCGTCCCGCCGCGACGGGCCGAGCCCTGTCCCGTAGTCGGGACGGCGAGGCCCAGGAACGCGGCCAACAACATTTTTTATTCTTACCTACTGCCGCGACGGCCGCCCCCGTGCTTCGGAGGAGCAGGCGGCGCCCAGGCCCCCGACACATGACCAGCCGAGCGCCATGAACTTCTGGTCCAGTCTGGAAAAACCAATACTTGCTTTAGCCCCCATGGAGGGGGTCACCGACACCGCCTTCCGCCAAATCGCCAAGACTTGGGGCGCCGATGTCGTTTACACCGAATTCACTGCGGCTGAGGCGATCTTTCATCGCGCCCGGCGGGCGATGGAACGTTTGGAGTTTAACCCTTCCGAGCGGCCGGTCATAGCCCAGATTTTTGGACGCGAGCCAGAGGCCTTTGTCCAAGCGGTTAAACTCATCGGCCAGATGGGTTTTGCCGGCCTCGATATCAACTTCGGCTGCCCAGCGCGAAAGGTAGTGGCCAAGGGGGCTGGCGTGGCACTCCTTCGTGATCCTCAGTACGCCCGGCGGCTGGTTGGATTGGCGCTCGAGAACACCACTCTCCCCGTCTCCATGAAAATCCGCACTAGCATTCGGAAAGAACGGCAATCTTTGGATGCTAACCAAGCCGACGTTCACACGGCTGTTGATTTCATTGCCGCCCTCCACGGACTGCCAGTGGCCGCCGTCATGGTCCATGGCCGGTCATACGAACAAGGCCATCACGGCGAAGTCGACGCGGCCATGATTCGTCAGGTCAAAAAGCACTTTCACGGGCCAGTCCTGGCCAACGGCGGGATTTTTACGCCTGAGCGTGTGCCGCAGATGTTGTCGGAAACTATGGCCGATGGGGTTGGCATTGCCCGCGGCGCTTGGGGCCAGCCATGGATTTTTCAACAAACCAAACGGTTATTAAAAGCTGGGGGTTACGAATCAGTTGATTGGCGTAACCTCAAACAGACCATAATCGATCATGCGCGGCTGGTGGTGAAAACGAGAGGCGAACGAGGTCTGATTGAATTCCGCAAACACCTGGCCAAGTACGTCAGCGGGTTCCCGCGGGCCAGTGAGTTTCGCAACCAAGCGGTGCGGATCAATACACTGGCCGATGTTGACGAGCTGATAAAGAATATCGAAAAGCAGACAGCCGTATCTGAATCAGACTGATTGGCTACGTCCAGGACGGTTTATCTAAAAAACTGCCCTATTGGGCAGTCGGGAGGCGGATGGAGAAAATGGACGCCAGGGGGATGCTGAATTTCGACGTCAAGACCACGGCCAGCGTCAGAGCATAGGTCGGGAGGGCCGTCATGAACGCTGAACACCTGATCAATCCGCGGTGGCGGAGTAGAAGTCCGGCCATCAGCCCGAGGCCACCGAGGGGGATGAAGACCAGGGCGCACCAGAGACAATACCAGATGTAAGCCCAGGTTCCGGCGGTGACCCCCTCGTTGACGAGCTGCTGATACTCATCGACACCGTACAGGACAACGTAGCCGCAAACGATGGCAATGACCAAAGTTTGTCGAACCTGCCGATGACGACTGAGGGCCGATAGTTGTTGTCTCAGCCACCGCGTGTCCCGCTCAGGTTGAACAAACTTAGAGGGCTTCTGGCGTAAGCATCCTTTCCAGGTTTCAACGAGCAGTCGTTCCAGAGCGACGGCCGCCAAGCCAAGTAAAAGTTTGGGTTGGTTCGGAAATTTGGTTGCCAGTAGCAACGCTACCAGGCACGTGACGATGGGCGAACGCCAGAAGGTCCCCCACCGAAACGGTTCCCATCGGCTGTCCTTCCAGGCTCCGATTGTGGCCACCAAGCAACCGAGAAACAAGCCAAGAAAACCGGTCAGTAACATGATGCCCCCTTGGATGGAAAGAGCTGTTTGGTAGCGGGCCGAGCGTTAGCGAGGCGCACCGGAAAAGGATAGCGTCGCGAAGACCAAATTCATTTTGGTCTGAGCGACACCTGGGACTGCAAAACTGCCCGCGTATGGCGGGCAGTTTTGGTCAAAGATCGTACTTAAACTTCTTCTTGTCGGCTGCGCCGCCCTTCACCAGAATCATGGCCACGATCGGCGTCACGATCCAAAAGAAACGGCCGAAGTCGCCAACAAAGATTTTCTGCGTCAGGGGCGCTAATTTCTCGGCTGCTGTCGGCGGCAAGAAAGACAGGGTGATCGAAATCAAAAGGCCAACGTGGAGTAGACTGAAGATCAAAACCTGCCACCAAGCACCCTGGGTGTTCGATGAGGCGATCGTCGACAGCAGGGCTGAACGCGACATCAGGAAGAAGAGAGCAATAAACACGACCACAAAGGCTGAAATCCGAAAGACAAAAAACTGGTCAACGCCGATGTCAGCTTGGTAGTTGCCGATATAGGGCGCGGTATTGACGACAGCCAGGGCCATGTAAACTGAGACGAGTATGACCAGGACCCGATCGCGGCCGAGACTCAAACCGTACAGCAGCGCGGCAATGATAAAAAACAGGATGATGAACAGATCCCAGGTTGGCTTGGACCAATCAATATTTGCCACCAGATTCTTGGCCGAGGTGGCTTCGTTGGTCAAATCAATACCGGCCAATTGAATGGCGCTGAGAAACATTAGCGTTTTGTTTGTGTGACGACCATAGTATAGCATACTTTCGCTCGGCCGACAAGCGTTAGACGCCTTCGTCGGCCAGTTCGCGAAACAATTTCTTGGCCCGGGTGGAGAGCTTCCCAGGGATCCTCACATTGACCGTAACGCGGTGATCGCCACGACCGCTACCACGCAAGTGGGGGACTCCATGGCCGCGGATATTGAATGCTTTTCCACTTGGCGTGCCGGCTGGGATTTTCCAGCTCACCGGCCCATCAATGGTTTTTACTTCGACCGCCCCACCGAGGGTGGCGGTCGAAATGGGGATCTCAATCGTGCTGAGGATATCATCGTCTTGCCGTTCGAATTCCCGGTCGGGCTCCACCTCAACTACCAAGTAGAGATCGCCGGCTGTCACACCGCGACGGCCAGCTTCACCCTGCCCGGCCAACCTGATCCGCTGTCCGCGGCGAATACCAGCCGGAATCTTCACGTTCAGCCGTTCAGTCTTCAGTTGCCGGCCGTCGCCGCGGCAGGTCCGGCAGGGCGTGCCGACCACCCGGCCCTCGCCCTGACAGGTCGGACAGGTAGCAACGCTTTGGAAGGTGCCTAGGAACGTTCGCTGCGCTTGCTGGACCTGGCCGGTCCCTTGGCAGGTCGAACACGTCTGACGACCGGTCCCGGGTTCAGCCCCCACGCCGCCGCACCGGGCGCAGGGACGATGGTGTTTCAGCTCGATCGTTTCCTGGCCGCCAAAGATGGCCTGACGAAACGAGATGGTTACTTGCGCCTCAATATCCTGACCACGGGCGGCACTGGGCCGTGTCCGGCGCGACCCACCAAGTCCAAACAAGTCACCGAACAGGTCGCCGAAATCCCCAAAGTCAACATTGACGTTCGACCATTGGCTGCCCCCGAAGTCTTGGAAGCCACCAAACCCGCCACGTCCGGCTTGGTCAAAGGTGGTGCCGAATTGATCGTATTGACGCCGTTTGGCCGGGTCGCTCAGGACCTGGTAGGCTTCGTTGATCCGCTTAAAGGCCTCCGTGTCGCCGGTGGCTTTATCCGGGTGGTGCTGGTGGGCCTTCGCGCGAAATGCCCGCTTGATCTCTTCGGCGCTGGCCTGTCGATCGACCCCCAACAGCTGGTAGTAGTCTTCCGCCATAACAATCTTCAGGATAGCAAATTAGCACTCTCGAGGCAAGAGTGCTAACCTCGCCCCCCGGCCCCTCTCCTCCCGCGAACGCCGAAGGAGAGGGGTGCCCGCAGGGCGGGGTGAGGTCAGTGGCTCCACTCGACGCGCTCGGCCGGAACCGTCTCGTGCGTGAGGTGGATGATGTGAAGGTGGCGATACAGCCAAAATAGCAGCCACCCCAACCAAGTGGTGGCGATGAGAAACAGGCCGGAGAAAACCCGGAGAATGAAAAACAGGGCAACCGCCAGCAGCCAGGGGATGACCGTCACATACCGACTGAGATAGCGATTAAACTGATGATTGACGATGTCGGTCAGCACATCGTGGGCAGTGGCCTGGCCGCTGATCGGCACGCCGAATTGCGATGACAGGCTTTGACGAACTTGCTCAGACAACTGGCGCCGCGCCTGCTCGAGTTGGGTTTCGAGTTGGCGTTCCAAGTCAGTTTGGTTGGCGGTCGGGCCCAATGAGAATTGCTGGGCATCAAACCCCTCTACGCTGGCTAGCGTTTGGCGCAGCCGTTCTTCCAGCTCAGTTTGGTTGAGCGCGTCGAACTGAATATCTTTCAACAGTTCGGCGGCGGTTGGTATCTGTAGGCCGATGACTTCGTCAACCGTCATATCCGGCCGATACTCCTTCGTCAGCAGCGGAATGAACCGCTCTAACAAGCCGACCGTCTGACTAGCCAGCCGGGCCGACAGTTCGGAGGCGGTTCGGGTGGCACCGCGAAGCTGCTGGTAATACAACAGCGACACCACCACCATGACCAGTACAATGACCGTGGGGAATGCCCAGCCTGAGGACAGATGGGGTTTAAGTTGTAGCCGGCTGTGGGCGTCGGTCGCAAACCGTTCCGCCCCCCACCAGAGGACGAGCCACAAACCGACGGCCAATCCAACGGTCAGTGGTTGGGGCGGAAAGAAGGCCATCAGCGGCAGACTGACAATTCCGGCGGAGACGAACCGGACGATCCGCCAGTTGGCTAAGTACGTGCTGAGCCCCAACCCGCTAACCCATAGACCAAACGAGAAAAGCCCAAAGACGATGAAGGTTAGCAAGGTCGTCAATCCGGCGCTGGTAAAAGCCACTCGTCCTTGAAGCGTTTGACTGACCACGTACCACCAGACACTTGCCCCGAGCAGGCTCGGCAGGAGAAACCACAGCAGCTTGGCTGTCCAGGGATGGAGATTGGTGGAGATCCCCCCGTTAGAAGCTCTCTTTATTGGGCGTGGCGCGTTTGGTGTATTGTGGAACATGTTGGCCGGGCTTCTACCGGGGTCATCCCGTCGGGGTGAAGCCGAATTCTCCGGCCGGCGGTTTGGCCGCGGTCACGGCCCCAAACTGCGCTTCGTAGCGCTTGAGATTGTCGGCCAAGGCGGTCAAAATGCGTTTGGCATGGCCGGGGCTAGTAATGACCCGGCTGACGAGCTGCCCTTGTGGCGGCATGACATTGAGGAAGTCAAAAACCACTTCTTCCTTGGTATGGGAGATCTGCAAGACGTTGGCGTAGACGCCCTGTAAGACGTTGTCGTGGGCCTTGATGTGAATCTGTTGCGGACTCATAGTCTAAACGCTAATGACGAATAACCAAAGTATAACACTAACCAGCTGCGGCCTGAAATCGGCCACGCGCACCCTTGATTGGGAGTTACCAATCGATGCCTTCGATGGGAATCTCGCTTGGGCTTCGACTGTCGCCTGTCACTTCGGTCGGGTGGGAACACGTCAGCGCCGACTCGAGGAACATGTCACTGTAAGAATTACCCTGGCGGTCGAAATAGACGACCGGTCCGCCGGTGGCAGGGTCAAAGGTGACCGCCGGGAAACACAATGATTGTCTGATGCTGACGTTCGGCTCCGTCACTCCATCGACCAGATGAACGCTGGCGGAGGGGACGTTCAACTGCGTCTCATCGGCCGGAGCAAAAGCCATCAGGATCGGCGACTTGAAATGGGCTACGAAGCTGCGGAATCGATCGGAAGAATCCGGCTCACCAAGATAGGCTAGAACGCCGTTGTCCCATCGACCGAGCACGCGCGCGGTTCGAACCACCCAATAACTGCCCGGGTTGACCGGTTGGTCTGCCACTTCAATCGATCCCTCGGTTAGTTGTTCCACTCCATAATTCAAGGTAAACAGCTCACTACAGGTTCGGCTGGTGGTACGCGACCGAAGCTTGCCGTCAACATAGGTTGAGCCATCGCTCCCGACGTACACGGTTGAACCATCGGTCCGTCCTAGGCACAGGGTTATCATCCGGTCACTGGTGTCGCCGGCGAGGCGGTACCACAGAAAAATGTACTGATCAGGAAACGTTTCGCCCGGGATCGGCTCGATCGAGAAGGGAGTGGCTTGGGCATGAGCAGTTTGAATTCCGAACCTGGGCCCCCGGCTGGTGGCGTTACTGTTGGCGGTCGAAGACAAACGGATCTTCAACGGCTCGTTCTTCCCGCCGCTCAGCGGCGTGGTGTCGAACTCCCCATAACGACTATCTTGCTCATATACCACCGTCTTGCCGGCCAAGTACTGCTGGGGGTTGAATGGATACGTATGGGCGGGCTCAAGTAATGACAAAAGCGACACGGCCCGGGTCACATCCATGACTTTCAAGGGCTGGTTTTTTGAAGTCGCGACTGCGGCCGACTTTGACGTTGGGGCCGCCGGGAAAACCATCCACCCGATGGCGGCGCCGGAAATCATTAGACCGGTGCCGATGGCGACACCCAAAAAAATCCGGGTCGCGCTGGCGACAGCGTCAAGGGTTTTGATTTGTTCAGTGACCGGTTGCACTGAAGATTTGTTTGTGTCGATGAGGACTTTCATACATTTTTTTTGATTTTTTTTCTTTGTGACACTTAGAGTATACCACGAAACCTGGTGGATGTCAATGTATTTAACTGACCATGGTGACGTTTGTTGCTACGACCCGTCGCGTTCTACAAGAGAGTACTATTCTTGAGGTTCATGTTGCGCATCCCAAACCGCCTGGGCCAGCATCCGGACGTTCGAATCAACGGTCGACATATCAATCCCCTGTCTCGTCTCACGCATGGCCAGGAGTGAGCCTCGAAGTTGCGGGTCAGGTGGCAGCGCCAGGCGACCGGTATTTATTTCCTGAGCCAGCAAGCGTATCTTCGGTTCCCAGTCGCGGAACCGCTTGATTCTTGCCGCGGCCAGGATCTGGCGGTAAGGGACGAGTTCATTCGTCATGGCACAAACCGTTGCGGTCGCTGGTCAGGGTTACCACCCATCCGTTCCACCAAATGGAGTCCAGCATCAAGAACAGTCTTGCCAACCACGGCCAGCGACAGTGACAACCAGGCCGCTCCCAAGCTGGCCAACGCGAAAATCCAGGCCCCTAGCTGCGGTAACACGATTCTCAGTATCCCCTGCCCAAACACTTCGTGAACACGTCGATACTCCTGGCGCTCGAGATAGTTGCGCCAGAACGAGTAGCCATGACCAGCCGCCACCAGCAACACAAACAGCAGCACCGACCAGCGGAAGACCCGCGGTAATGCCCAGCTGATGACCGAACCGAAACCGACTTGGTAGACGTGACCGAGGGAAGTCAACGTCCCATCGTAACTTTGCCCCAGGGCACTGATGAACCAAAAGTCGGCCAGGCTGAAGACGATGACCAGGATGAGATACGCCACCAGCGGCAGGTCGTAGACATCGAAACTCGTGCGTACATCCCGCGGGGCCAGGGACCGGACGACGTTGACCTTGGCGAGGATGAGAAAGGCTAACAACAGGCCCTCCCACCAATAGGCGAACAGCAAAGAAAAAGCGTCCCACCGACCGGTCAGGACAAACCCTAGCGGCACGAGATTAACCGCGATCAGCCCGAGCACCGATGGATACGCCAGCCAGGCCATACCGCTACCATACGCTCCTCAACCACCAGCCGCAAGCAAATCTGCCCTGAGTCGCCACTTGACACAGATTAGCAATGATATAGAATGCCGGTTACGCTGTGGCGGGAACCCTTTTGTTCTCGCTGAAGTGGGCGGGAGGCTGGGTGCAGCATCGAGGCCTAGGAGAGCCCCGGCGCGGTCGCGCGCGGGCATCATACCCGGAGGAGAGGCCAACCAAAGGCCTTGATCACAAACTTCACGGCCCCAGCCCCCGCCCTGAAGGGACTTCCGATCTTTCTTCGTCCACTCCAGACCTTACGGTCTGGCCGCCATGTCTCCAACTGGAGTGTGGATGATGTAGCCGATATGACCCGCGCCGTCAGGTGCGGGTCTGCTTTTTTGACCTTCTTCTTGACAGTCGACTCGGCATTCGCTACACCCAAGGGAAGATGCACCTTGGACTGGGAGGTGACCATGGCACTGTGCAGCTATGCTGTGGCCTGGTTTCACGAAACAGACGAGTATATCGGCGTCGTCGACCCGGATCTGTCAGCAATCGGACCACGCGATCGCTTGATCCTGACCATCTACTGGCAGGTCGACACTTCAGCCGACGTGGCGCTGCTGAAATGGCTGGCCCAGGCCTGGTGCCATGCCATCGGCATCGAATACGTCAGCAATCTCGATCCCGATCCTGAATAGGTCGGGTTTTTCTTATTCTTGTGGTTTCTGGAACTGTTCAAGAAGCTGAGGGAAAGACGTGTAGCCGGACTGAGCATTGAAGTGCCCCGCTCCCGGCACCACAATCAGCTGGCCATCAGTCAGCCGAGCCAGTTCTTGGCCATGCTCCAGCGGCACATATGGATCTTTGTCGGAGTGAAAAATGACGAACTGATGACAATGCTGCTTGATCTTCATCCAGGAATATCGGGTGGGCACGAACCTGGCGGCCTGTTTATTAGTGGCCCGGGCGAAACCAGCAACCAAGAATGAGGTGCGGACTGGCTGATTCACTGTTTCCAAAACCCGCAGGATAAACGGCACGCCGAGACTGTGGCCGACAAACACCGTGTCGCGGTCAGGTGATTCGGGACAGCGCTCGAACACCGCCAGCCAATGGTTCATGGTCTGGTGCTGCGGCGTCGGAAAGGCGGGGATGACAACCCGATGTCCGCGCCGTTCCAATTCAGTTTTCAACCAGGGAAACCAATTCTCGTGCGGGTGGCCGTCGGCGCCGTGGATGATGAAAACCTTCATGAGCTGACTATAGCACTATCCCCGTTCAGCCGCATTCGGGTCCTTGACTGGCTGGCTCCTATCTGCTAGTCTCTGCGTTGATCACAACGGCATCCACTGAAGTTCTTTCCACCCCGGAGGGTCCCATGACTGAAACGGTTATTACGCATGGCCATCCCCGCACCGACCCGCTCGCTGCGGATCCCCTCTTGACCCAGGAAGAGCTGATCCTCGATGTGACTGAGGCCGTTTGCCGCGCGATGGAGCAGCGCGGCATCAGCAAGTTCGAGCTGGCCAGGTTGGCCGGGCGAACCGATCGCTATGTCGATGACTTCCTGACCGGACGCCGGGTGACCCTCCGGGGTCTGTCGGACCTCGCCTTGGCCTTGGGGTTCAAGCCGAAACTGGTTCTGGAGCCGATGTTCGGCCAGACGGCCTAACGCTTTCATCCTGAGCCGGCGGCGCGCTGGGGGCAGTGACTCGGACGTGCGGCCCCGATCCTGCACCTAGCCCCGCTGGCGCAGTAACTTGGCTCCGCTCCTTCGACCCGTCTACGGAGACGGGTGTTTTATTGAAAAAAGACCCTAGGGTCGAGGTTGACCAAAGGGACCGAGTATGTCTTTGCCACCGAGCCCCTTGCGTTGAGACTGGGCTTCGGTTCGCCCTGGACGTTTCCTTCGTCGCTCGGAACGGTTGACCGATTCCGACGGACGCAGTTTTGACCGGCCTCGACGGTCATCAAGTCTTCTACCTCTCTTCGACACGGCACGCATGCCATCTCCTGCTGAGAAAACCTCTGGTGGCACCAAAACCCCGGCGGGAAAGAACCGAGAAAAGCATACCACATCTTGGGGGTTTATCTCAGCCCGAGGCGTTGACAGGTAGAGGTTGAACAAGTTAAGGTGCCAGCGTTTTCGCGCACATTCCCAGAAACATTTCGGGCCAGTAGCCCGGCCGATCCAGTGGAGGTTTCATGAACATCGTTCCGATCGAAGATTCGCGTGGCTTTCGATACATCCCACCTGTCAACGTCGACGACGAGGCCGAAATCGGACAGGGCACGTTTCTTGGACCATTCACTCAAGTTGCCTCCGGCGCCAGGATTGGCCGTCAGTGTACGCTCGGTCAAGGGTGCATGGTCCTCCGTGGCGCGGTCATCGGTGACCACGTCAAGATCCAGTTCGGTGTCGCTGTGTGGAATGGCGTCACCCTCGAAAATGGCGTCTTCGTTGCTCAGGGCACGACCTTCGTCAACGACAACACGCCGCGTTCCCTCGAACCGAAGGGTGGCAAGTTCGTCCAGACGTTGGTCAAGGAGGGCGCCACGCTCGGCGCCGGCTGCCGCATCGGAGCCGTCACCATCGGCCGCTATGCCGTGGTCGGCATGGGCGCGGTGGTCACCCGCAACGTCAAGGACTTCTCCCTGGTGGTCGGCGCTCCGGCGCGACACGTGGCTTGGGTCTGCAAGAGAAACCACGGGGAGCAGCGCTTCGCCCATCTCGTGTTCGAAACCAGTGGTGTCGGATGCTGTCCGACCTGCGGCCAGGGTTACCAAATGAAAGACGGCCTGGTCACCGAACTTTAGAGCCGAGCAACTGCCCGCGGTCATCTCAAAGGTGACGGCGGTTTTTTATGAATCTGCCGCTAGAGCTTGTACTCTTTTCCGATTTCTAGAATCTTGAACTCGATGCCTTCTTCCGGCAGGAACTTCGCCGGCACGCGGTGGGCCGTACCAGGATTGACGAGCACCGCGTCATGAACTGCAAAAGCCATTTTGGGGTGAATCTGTTTCGCGTAGTCTGTGGCCTCACGAATGTTCAACCACGGACCAGCCACTGGCAGAGCCAGAATCTCCACGGTCTTGCCAGGATCATACAGCGCGTCGCCCGGATACCAGAGTCGATTGGCGACGAAGTAGCCGGTATTATCAACCCTTGGCCAGCCTGGATACATTTCATGGTGTTTCTTCCCAAAGCCCTCAATCGAAACTCCTTTTTCAGTCACACGCCCACCGTCAGTAAGTAGTTGGTGCTGAATTCCCTCTTTGTCTAGCAAAGCGCCGACGGCTTTGACCGTGTAAATCTTGGCTTGCGGGTTATTGGCCAAGACTTTCCGGAGTGAGTCAAGGTGGTAGTGATCAGGATGTTCGTGAGTGATCAGAATAACATCAACCCCAGTAACTGAATTCTGGGCCGTTGAGTAAGTGCCGGGATCGGTCAGGATGGTGAGGGCGCCCTCCTTGATGACGAGGCAGCAGTGGCCGAGTTTGGTGATAGTCATCTAGCAAACGTGGCTGAGCAAAAATTTTACTTCCCCTTTGGTCTTTTTGCCAAAACGACACCGGTCGAAACCGCCGCCAGCGCCAACCCACCCACGGCGTACCACAACCAAGACTGAATTCCGCCCGCCATCCGCTTCGGTTCAACCGGCAGTTCGCTGGATGCAAAAGCCGTTGGTACGCCGGCCTTTTCGTCGGCACCAACCGTGATTTTATTGCCAGCCGGCACGGTCACCGCTTTGCTGTCCTTGTCACCTTGAATTGTGGCTTCGTCTTCGGTCACGTAGACAGTGGTGATCTTGGTTTTTTTGTCATACTTGACCACCATCTCGCTGCCCCGGATGCTGGAGTTGGCGCCCGGCGTGGGGACATGGAAATCGCCGCGCGGCGCCGGACGATGCGGAATTTTCGACTTTATGGATCCGTCGAGCAGGTAAACCCTGGTCCGGGCAATTCGGTCAGGGGTCAGATCCGCGGCCTCAAGTCGAAAACCAGTGTATGGATAGACCGTCAGTAGTTGATCCCCGATCTTGAGGACGACCGATTGGTCGAGTGAATGAATGATATCGCCAAGCTGCAGTTTCGTGCCTTTGGTCAGAGGGAGATCTTTTCCTTGACCGCCGCGCTGGTAAACGGTGTCCGGACCGGCATAGTCAACGAAGATTGGGACCAGGGTCGATCTTGAGCCGGGTTTTGTAGAGGCCACGCAAGTTTTTCCGGCCGGACAGACGCATTGCGAATCCTGAACTACTTCATTCGGCCCGCAGGCTTTGGCGGTCCACTCGCCAACCTTGCCCTTCAGGTTGCTGGTTTGCCAGGCTAAGTTGACGTCCCGAAAACTATACCCACTCGATTGGCCGCCGCACTGAACGACGTAGATCGGCGGCACGTTCTGGCCTTCGACTTTCTTGGCGCCATTCAGCATAGTCGGATCGAGACGGTGTCGACCGGTTGGCGCTCCGGATCTGACCAGCGACCGATCGGCTTCGACCGTGCCGGTCAACGTGAACTCGCCCTGATCCTTAATTTTGTAGGTGCCACAGGCATCCGTGACCGTGCGAGCGGATTGGAGGACAATCGAAAATTCGACCTGGCCGCGGCGATACGTGCCGTCGATGGTCGACGTTTGCATCAATACTTCTTGTCGCCCCGGATTGCTGGCGTCGGTCACCGGGGTATTGAGATCGTACGATCCGCTGACAGCTCCCTTGTCAAAATCGATAGTCAACGGCAGGCTGCTGGTCAGGAACCGGGCTTCAAGTACATAGGAGTTCGTACCGGTGAGTTTCGGGTCGGACTGGGCTTGGGCGTTTGGGACCAGACCGAGCATGGCAACGAATAAGCCGAGCAGGGAAGGAATTGGAATTTTGGTGTGGAGAAGTTTGATCAGGGAAGTATAGCGTAAGGGCAGTCAGAATGGATAGGGCAGTGGCCCTCGGAACAGGCCGCACCATGATAAAAAAAGCCGCATCAGAGATGCGGCTGCGGCTAGTACTGCAGGCGGGGAAGAAAGCTGAGGGCCTTGATGACCTCGGCACTGCGACCGGTGCCGAGGAACCAGCCGATCAAACCGAGTCCGGCACTAGCAAGTCCGGCGAACCCGCCGATGGTGGTGGCCGCAGACCGATCGCCGGCGAAGACCGGCGAGCTGCCGGCCCGAGCGGCCACGGCGAGCCCGACAAGCGTCAAGACGATCAACACCAGCCCATCCAATTGCGTGACCATGTGCCTTACCTCCTTTGTCGAGGAAACAGCTGTGGTGTGGGCAACCTGACATACTTTATCAGCCATGTCAATGGCATCGGCCGATTGCTTGCGGATCAACAGTAAAGCCGCCTGGCCGAGGGTAAGCGACGACTGGAAACCTGTTTACTGTTCAGCTCGTTTTTCCGACCAAGTAACTTTGTGGATGGTGGCCTTGATTGGCTCGCCGGCCTCGTTGAAATCAACGCTGATCCGACCGATCCGTTCGACCGTGACCGTCCGCCCATAGACCTCGACTTCAAATCCGCCGCCAAGTTCACCTTCAAGAACGGCGTAGGCGCCGCCTGGCTTAACTTGACGCTGCTCGGCCGGAATAGACGCGAAGGCGGGTAAACTGTCCTCATCCGTGACCTCAAAGTGCGCCCACGGCTGATGCGTCCCGTCGGGCGAGTTGGCGACGGTCGAGCCGAGGGTTTCGAGAACTCCGGGCATCTCGACTGAACCAGCTCCAGGGACAGATAATTTCAAAGAGCTGGTCGTGCCGGGATGTTCGCGGCGGTATTCCTCGCCTTGTTTCGGGCCTTCCAGGACCTTGGCGTTCTCGACCGAGCCGCCGGCTTCCGGGTATTCATACTGGGTGGTTTGTTTGTTCTGGTGCGTTTCGGTGCGCAAGACCAGCCGGCCTTCTCGGTCGCGGTGGACAAAACCGTGTTCAGTCTGTTCCTCTGTGATGCCTTCGTGTTCGGCCAGAAATTCGTAGGCTTGCTTTTCGTCGGCTCCTTCAGGCATGATCAGTCTCCTTCGGGGTTAGTGGGTCTGGTACTCTCCGCACGAGTATCAGTATAGCATAGTGCAAAAAAACTTCTCAGCTCCCGATGGTTGACACCGGAGGAATATGATGATAAGAAGTTTGCGGTGGCTTGAAGAAAACCATGCCACCAATCCACAATCGCTCAGAGTACAATCCTGTCCGACGCAAACTTCGGCGTGAGATGACGAAACCAGAGATCATTCTGTGGTCATATTTGAAAGGCCGCGGACTGTTGGGTTACAAGTTTCGACGGCAGCATGGTATCGGACGTTATGTCGTGGATTTCTACTGTCCGGAGTTGCGATTAGCTGTTGAACTCGACGGAGGACAGCATTTCGAGCCGGCTGGGCAATAGTATGATCAGGGACGCGAAAACTATCTGGCCCACCCGAATATCCAGATTGTTCGATTCTCCAATTCGGACGTATTCAAGAACCTGGACGGCGTGATTGAAGAACTGATGCGAACCGTGAAGCGACGGGCGGCGTTGTTGGACCACCCCGATCGTCGCTAACGCGACGATCACCCCTCCTCAACGAGGAGGGGACGGGAAGGGCGCCGCTCCACACGGTCCCCTCCTGGATCAGGAGGGGATGGTGTTGGGCCGCCTCCTACTTATCCCCTCCTATCTTAGGAGGGGTGGCGCGAGGAATCGAGCGCCGGGGTGGTCTTGAGGACGAGGCGACCTCAATCAACTACTTCTTCTCATCCACCACTTCCCCCTCCACCGGTCCTGGTGCTGAGCTTTGCGAGGGACCTCCTTGACCACCAGCCGGTTGGCCGGATCCGGCCGAGCCGGTTGGGTTGGCTTTTTGATAGGCGGCTTGACCGATCTTCTGCATCGCATCGGACAGGGCGCGGCTGGCGTTTTCGATCGCGGTCTTGTCCGTGCTGTCCTTTAATTTTTTGAGATCGTTAATCTTCGCTTCGACATCAGCCCGCAGCTCGGGTTTAACCTTTTCGCCGGCGTCTTTGAGCGCTTTTTCGGCGGTGTAGGTCATTTGCTCAGCCATATTTTTGGCCTCGATCAGCTCTTTCTTTTTGGCGTCCTCGGCGGCGTGCAGTTCCGCGTCTTTGCGTAGCCGTTCGACTTCGTCCTTGGACAAGCCAGTTGAACCTTGGATGGTGATCGTTTGCTCTTTGTTGCTGGCTTTATCCTTGGCCGTCACCTTTAGGATGCCGTTGGCGTCCAAGTCAAACGTTACTTCGATCTGCGGTGTGCCGCGCGGTGCCGGCGGTATGCCGTCGAGAATGAACCGGCCGAGCGATTTGTTGTCGCCAGCCATCGGGCGTTCGCCTTGGAGAACGTGAATTTCCACCGATGGCTGATTATCCGCGGCCGTGCTGAAGACTTGGGATTTCGACGTTGGGATGGTGGTGTTGCGGTCGATCAGCGGGGTGGCCACCCGACCAAGAGTTTCCAGGCCGAGCGTCAGCGGGGTGACATCAAGCAGCAGCACGTCCTTGACCTCGCCTTGCAGGATGCCGGCTTGAACGGCGGCCCCGACTGCCACCACTTCATCTGGATTCACCGTGGCATTCGCTTTCTTTCCGAAGAACTTTTCGACCGTCTGGAGAACGAGGGGCATTCTCGTCTGACCGCCGACGAGAACCACTTCATCAACGTCAGAAGCTTTCAGGCTGGCGTCAGCTAAGGCTTTCTTCGTCGGCTCAAGGGTCATTTCCACCAAGTCGTGAACCAAATTCTCCAGCTGCGCCCGAGTCGTTTTTTTGACGAAGTGCAGCGGGCCGGCCGGACCTTGGGAAATGAAGGGTAAGTTGATTTCCGTCTCCTGGGCGCTTGATAATTCGTGCTTGGCCTTCTCCGCCGCTTCCTTCAGCCGCTGCAAAGCCAGTTGGTCCTTGGACAAATCAATCCCCTGCTCTTTCCTAAACTCTTCGATCAGCCAGTGGATGATCCGCTGGTCAAAGTCATCGCCGCCCAGGTGAGTATCGCCATTGGTCGATTTAACCTCGACCGTGTCCGCCGAAACTTCGAGGATGGAAATGTCAAAGGTCCCGCCGCCCAAATCGTAGACGGCGATCTTCTGATCTCTCTTCTTCTGGAATCCGTAAGCCAGGGCCGCGGCCGTCGGTTCGTTGATGATCCGCTTGACGTCAAAACCGGCGATTCGGCCGGCGTCCTTGGTGGCCTGCCGTTGCGAGTCGTCAAAGTAAGCCGGCACGGTGATAACCGCTTCGTTAATCTTTTCCCCCAGTTTCGCTTCGGCATCGGCCTTGAGCTTCTGCAAGACCATGGCCGAGATTTCCTGCGGCGTTAATTCCTTGTCCCCCATAATGACTTTGACGCCCTCGCCAGCTTGGACCATCTTGAACGGCAAGACTTTCAGGTCGCGTTGCACTTCCGGATCGTCCCAGCGTCGACCAATCAGCCGCTTGAGCGAGTAGAGTGTGTTCGTTGGGTTGACCACGGCCTGGCGCTTGGCCACTTGGCCGACCAGCCGTTCACCGGTTTTGGAAATAGCCACCATCGATGGCGTCGTCCGCGCGCCTTCGGCGTTTTCGATAATATTCGGCTCGCCGCCTTCGACTACGGCCATGGCCGAGTTGGTGGTGCCGAGATCGATGCCGAGAATCTTAGGCATAGGGTCTGTACATTATCAGTAAATTAAGTAAGCGTGGCTTAGCTGCGTCGGAAGAAAGAGCGATCATCCGCCTCGAGCATCTCGTGGACTTCCAGTGCGTCATCCGGTCCAATCGTCCGGCGATCTTCGAGATCGATGACTTCATCGACGGTCAGGTCCGTGACCAGGCCCTGAGCGGTCATGCCGTTCGGACTGATCGATAGAATCGAGAGCAAGGCCGTACCGCAGACGCCGCAGTCGATGAAGGCCAAGAGCTGCTGGTCTTTTTCGCCGAGGATGCGCAGCCGCTGCCAGTCGTACAGGTTCGAGCAGCTCGGGCAGCGAACGCTCAAGCGAATGATGTTGTGGTTGAAGTTTGATGGTAGGGCCATATCGATTGAGTCCTCGGGTGGGTGACCCATGCTGGTAGCCGAGTTACCCGCCCCAGGACCACCCCCGCGGCTCCGCCGCGTGCCCCGCCTCAGTTGAGGAGGGGCGGCCGCAAAGCGGCGGGGTGGTCACTGGGCCTTGACCGTAATCTTCCTCGGCTTAGCTTCCTCCGTCTTCGGCACGGTAATTCTTAAGACGCCATCTTTGTAGGTCGCTTCGGCCTTGTCGCCGGCGACCGCTTTTGGCAGCGCCACCGCCCGGTGAAACTGGCCGTAGCGAATTTCCTTACGGAAGTAGTTCTTGTCGTCGACCTCGGTCTGGTGTTGGCTGTGACCAGAGATCTTCAGGATATTATCTTCAATCTCGATATTGACGTTTTTCGGGTCGACCCCAACTAGTGGGGTTTCGATGACCACGTTGTCCTGGTCCTCATAGACATCGAGGGCGGGGCTCATCACCCGGCGCATGGCCATCGGCCAGTCGTCCCAGGCGCGGTCGAGGTCGCCGAAGACGTCCATTGGGGTCCATTTGATAAGGGCCATAGAATGTCTCCTTAGGCGTTCGTTGATAAGAATAGTTGGTGTCTCATTCAGCGACCGATACCTGGGCCGGTTCTAACACTCGGTCGCCGAGTTTGAACCCGCTCTTCAATTCGGCCACAATCTGTCCGCTCTGGACGCCCGGCTGCTTGACTTTTGACACGGCGTGGTGGAGCGTCGGGTCGAACGGATGGCCGATAGTCGGAATAGTGATGATGCCGAGTTCTTTCAGCAAATCCTCAAACTGTTTCTGGATGTGGCCGAGACCGGCCACCCATTCCTGCGATTGATGTTCGGACGGGATATGCTTCATGGCGCGCTTCAGATTATCGTAGATCGGCAGGAATTCCAGAACCACCGTCGCCTGAGCCAGTTGCGCCACTTCGCGCCGTTCCTTATCCATCTGCTTCTTGAGGTTGAGGTAGTCGGCTTTGGCCCGCTGCCAGCCGGCCAGGTGCTCGGCGGCCTGGCGTTCCAGGCGGACCAGCTCTTGGCTATACTCGTCGGCGGCCGGCAGGTCGGGCTGGGGCGACGGTGTTGACGGTGCGGCTGGTGATTGGTTCATGATCAGATGGTTTGCAGCAACGATTGCGTGTACCGCATCAGGCCCAGGTTGACGCCGTAGTTTTGTCGCAGGGGGCCGAGGATCCCGATCAGGCCGGCTGGCTGGCGTGGTAGTGCGTAGCGGGTGACGATCGTGCCGCAAGCGGCGCTGAAGGGGTTGTCTCGGCCGACGAGCACGGTCACCTCCGACCCAACTCGGTCATACATCTTGGCCACCATCTCGTCTAGATGGTCGATGATCCGCGACAGGTCGAGAAGCTGCTCAACGTTTTCAAACTCGGGCTGATGGAAAAGGTTTGACAAACCGGTGTAGAACGTTTCGTCCTTACCGTAGGCGACCAGGACCGATTCCACCGCCAGCTCGGCCATCGTTTTCGCCAGCTGCCGGACGAGCTGGTCTGGCTGGCGGTGAAACTCATCGGCCACTTGACGGAGCTGCGCTTGCTGTCGCCGGGAGGGCGGGTGCGGTTGCAGTCGATGGTCCAGGTACCAGCGCCAGGCCCGCTCAGTCGGGATCCGGCCGGCTGAGGTGTGCGGCTGCTCGAGGTAGCCGGCCTCGGTCAGATCAGCCATGTCGTGGCGGATGGTGGCCGGGGACAAGTCAAAATCGTCGCGCTCTACCAGCTCGCCAGAACTGACCGGCCGGGCCGAGGCGATGTAGGCTCGGATGAGGCTGCCGAGCAGGGATTCTTGGCGCTGAGAAACTATGGTCATTGGTCCAAATTAGCAGTCTCAATAGGAGAGTGCTAATGGCAGTATACTCCCCTATTTTTGGCTGTCAACCCAGCCCCACTTTTGCCAAAGTCAATCCTCCTCATGGGGTTAGCTGATTAGCTTAAGACCACTCTGGCGGATTCATCTTCCAGACGAAGCCACCGTTATGTTTCGGAACAAAAGTGGTGCTGGGTCAACCCCGTTATCCCGTTAGAAGCGGCTGAGATATCATCATGACCAAGAAGTTCAATTTCCGAAACAACCTGCCTCATCCACAAAGCTACGACCCGCCCCGCTTCAAACGGGACGCCTCTAACGGAGTGGATTGTTTTTGAACCATTTCAAGCCGGATGAAGTATCTGGCGATACACGGCCTCGATCCGGTCAACAACTTTCGGCCAGGCATACTGCATCGCTTTGGCTCTTCCCAGTTCGCCCATCTGGCGACGCTGCCGGTCGTTATCCGCCAACTCAACGATCGCATTCGCCAAGTGCGGTGGACTGCGGGGCGGCACGAGCAATCCCTCTTGGCCCGGTTCGACCACCCAGCGATAGCCATCGATATCCGAGGCCACGATCGGCACCCCGCTGGCCATCGCCTCGAGTAAGACGATGCCGAAGCTCTCGTTGCCGGTGGCTGGTGAACAATAAATATCCGCCGAGCGATAGTATCGCGGCAGTTCCTCCGGGGAGATGTAGCCGGCGAATTCGACTCGTCGACGGAGATGATGCGGAATCAAGGCGTCATAGTATTTCTGCATCCACCCGGTGCCAACGACAAGGACCCGGTAGTTTTTAAGACGCCTCTCGATGTAGGGCAAGGCCGCAAATAAAAACTTAGCACCTTTTCGCGGGTCCATCCGACCGACAAACAGGATCGTCAGTCGACCGTCACGGTATTTGGCGACGGCTGGGACCGACGGCGAAAACCGCTCGACGTCGACGCCGTTGGGAATAATGGTTAGGTCAACGGCGGGAAAATAGCGGTGGACGAATTCTTCGGCCGCCGGGGAGACGGCAATGTGGTGGTTAATCTTGCCGACGGCGTCAAGGAAGACCGAGCGAAAGATCGCCGGAATCCGTTCCAGCCAGCCGCCGCTGGCCTGCCGGGCGGTGTGGTACGTCCCGACTTTCGGCGTTCGCATCGCTTTGCTGGCGATCAGTGGTAAACCGGGGTCGAGCGGCGCCTGGATGTGCACCAGATCAAAACGTTCGGCCTGCTCAATCCGCTGCAGTAACCGACCAAGTTTCCACCCGACCGTCAGATAGACATTGGCCCCGTTCGACATGACTGGTATTTGGAAACCGTGCCGTAGGACGCGCAAGCCATGGTTGTCGTCGTCCCTGGCGCTACCAGTGATGACGGTCACCTGGTGACCGCGGCGCTGCAATTCGTGGCCGAGGTGCCAAACATGCTCGGTCACACCACCGAGGATGGGGTAGTAGGCTTGGGTGACGATCGCGATGCGCATCTCGTTAGAAGTGGCTGAGATCAGTGAACCACGTCTTGGGTATTCTCACCGCCGATTGGGGAACACGGACCAGGATAACATAACTTCTAACGGGACGCATCCGTTAGCCGCAGTCAGAATCGGGGGCCCCAGGTCGCCTAGAGGGGCAGCTGGTACTGTTCGTTCGCCGCGCCGATGCCCAAGACCATGTTACTGGCGTCACTTGGCAGGACGAACTTCAGATAGCCACGGTCGTTGGCCACCACGGTACTGGCTATTTTTAAACTTGCCAGCGGAGACACTCCGCCGCTGTAATGGAGGGTAACGTCCTTCTGTAACCCGCGTTGGACCGCTTCAACCTGGCCACTTTGAACCGGATCGAAGAAAACGATCAGAAAAACTTTCTTCTCCCCGGCCGGCTGACCGGCGAACGAATCAAGTTTGGACAGACTGGAAAAGTGAACTTCGACGTCGTTGATTTTGACCGTCTTGTCGATCTCGACATCGCCTTTCAATTCGGTTGCCAAGCTGGCATTGACCGGCGGGCGATTGGTGTTGCTGACGGTGGTACTAGTATTTGCCGACCCAGAATTAGTGGGTGGATTGAGGAAGTCGCTGACCTGGTCCTGGTTGAACCACCACCAAACACCGGCGCCGGCCAGGACGGCGACCAGGGCGACCACCAGGATGAGTGTGCGGCGAGGCATAAAGACTGTGGATAGTATAGCAAGAAACCAGGCGCAACGGAACGGCCAGGCTTTGATCCAGCACCACTTTTGCCGCCGATGAACTCCCTCTCTTTCTCTTACATTGGAAACTGTGACATCCGCGGCGCTGGCGCCACTAAGGAAATCACCGGCAAAAGTGGTGCTGGGCTTGACCATGGTCTCAGACTCTGCTAGCGTCTGAACGCACATTCTAGGCCGAAAGGAGGAATGACCAGCATGGGTGTAACGCCGGCTGAACGCGCCTTAGTCATCCTGTGGCGGGGGCTGACACCGGACAGTCGAGTCAGGCTCATCCCGACGATACTGAAGAACTTGACCGCCGATGAGCGCCTGGCGGTTCAGCGGACGATCGGTGTCGATCCTGGAGTGACTGCGGGTGGAGTGGCCAGCGGCGTTTTCCAGGAGGGTTTTTCGGCCGACCAGCGCCCAGCAGTGCTGGCCGAGCTCGAACATCTCCAGGCCATGCTCTTCCAACCGAAGATCCCGACCCGGTTCCACGGTCGAGAGCGTGTCACCGCAGCCGCCATTATGGAACATGTGGTGGCCGCCGCACGGCGCGGACGGAGTCGAGTCTCGCTGACTGGGCTGAGCCATGCAGTTCTCCCGGCCGCCACGCGCGCCGGCCGGGATTGGGCCAAGACGTTCATTCGCAACGGCCTGAAACGGATGCGGGCCAAGATCGCCCTCTACTACCAGCTGCATCCGACGCGCCGGCCGCAAATCCAAATCACCGAAGACGGTCAGATCATGACCGCTTGGTAACGACTCTTTACGGGCTAGCGCGGCTGGCTCGTTTTCTTATCCGCCTTTGTTGTGTCCGCTGATCAGCAGCTGATCAAGTATTGAAGATCTTCGATTCATCAAGCGCCAGGCCATGGGATTTGATTTCGCGGACCAGATTCTGGAGTTCCTGCCGCCAGGCCAACAATTCCTTGATCGCCTCAGGTTCGACGTGGACCTTGTCAACCTCCCCCTTGATCCATTCCGTCTGCGTTGCTTGACTCTGGTTGAAGTGGGCGATGAGTCCCCGGGTTTGATGTTGGATTATTCCATCAAGGCGCGAGCCGAGTTTCGTCAGGTCGTCTTTCGCGGCCGGAGGTTGAGGCATAGGGAATTGAGAACTATGACCACTGATACAGAATAGCATTTTGTGTGTTCCGGTCAAGGCCCGGCTCAACTCACCCGTCTCTTGATCTCCTGACTAGGACTTTCCGAGCCGCCGCCCGCGCCTGTTCCGAGCCGCGTCGAGGGAGGGCGCGCCTTGAAGTTTACACTGAGCGAAGCGAAGTGACGATTTTCCCGCCACTTTGATTCAAAGATCTAATGAAGGCGGGATCCCGCCCGCTGGCGGTGACAAGTTTTTCTTTGGCGGCAAATTCTTTCAATTCAACAAGTTGGGCTTCAATACTAAGCACTTGTTGTGAGTCTTCCTCGGTGGATTTTCTAGCATAGAGATAGTATTTCATAGTTTTGGGTTACGGAGAAAAAAGCCCGCGTTCGCCCGCGCCCCAAACGGGCGCAAAGGGAGAGAACTCGGCTACGAAGCGAAAATCGGGTGGTCGAGCGCGGCCGATTTTCGCTCATTTCCCAATTGGTACCGCCATGGGGATTCGATCCTGGGCAGCGGCGACGCGCCACCGGCGCCTCGCCGGACGTTCGGGCTTCGCTTCGTTCGCCCTCACTCCTGCCCTTCGAATCCCGGCACTCTACTTCGCATGAGGTTACTTCGAAGTCACTCACTTCGAATACATTGGTGGTACCGCCATGGGGATTCGAACCCCAGTTCCATGGCTGAGAACCATGTGTCCTAGGCCGGGCTAGACGATGGCGGCACGTACTTACTTGGATCTCGTTTCAGCTGTTTCCTTGCGACCCCCGACCGCTTTAGTTGTTGTTCTCTCTTCCGAGCCTCACCTCTGGTTTTGAATTCTTCCGTTCGGATTAGCTCCCATGGTCGATACGGCCTCGTAGATCGAACTTGTCCTGCATTATGCTGACCTAAACGATTTGGCAGGTTTTCACAGCTACCATAGTATAGCCGTTTGAAACGGATACTTCTAATGACGTAAACGTAACAGGACATGGGAAAAGGTGCTCGACCGGAGCCCGCCCTGCTTTGTGGAAGAACTTGTTGCTCCTAGCGTAGCCAGACAAGTCGACCGGCCTACCCGGCGGAGCCGGGTCCGGCAGCCCCGCTGGGCGGGGCGTCGCCGGAGACGAAGGCGGCATGGAAAACGTGACCAGGATAGCGGAGAGTGAAAGATTTGGCAAGCGGCCCCAAAACCGACTGGCCAAGCTAGTGTCAGCTGGTCAGTCAAGTCCGGCTGCCACATCACACTGGCCAGGAGGTGTTCCTCAAAACGCGGCCGTCCCTGAGCGTAGTCGAAGGGGAGGCCGCGTTAGGAATAGCGGCGCCGCGAGGTCACAGGCTTTGCCGGACCGAGCGGCTCCTACTTGGTCGTTTCAGCCGCGGCTGCGGCTGAAACGAAATATCGAAATTAGAGCAACCGGTTGGTCCGTTCCGTATTGAGGAAAACGCCAGCCAGCATGCTCAAGCTGCCGAGCAGGAGGTGAAAGACCGGGTCACCGAAGAGCTGTTGGGTGCCGGTCTGGTAGACAAAACCGTACTGGACCCAGAAGGCGAGGACGCCGTTCACCAAACCGAACCAGAAAAAGGCTTTAGCCAGCGACGAGACTTCATATTTCCACATGCCGATCACCTCCTTTCGCCTTTGGTGGCCCGCCGGGGCCTGGGGATATGTTCGCGCTCAGTATACCATATTGGCCGCCGGGCTACGAGCCGAGCAGCTGCCGACCGACCATAATGGCTTGCTCGACGTAACGATTGGAATAGCCCCACTCGTTATCGTACCACGCCCCCACTTTAACTAAATCGCCGTCAATGACCTTCGTCAGCGGCAAGTCAACGATGGCTGAGGCCGGATGGCCCTTGAAGTCGGAGGACACCAGCGGTTCCTCGGTGTAAGCCAAGATACCTTGCAAGTCAGGACGGACGGACCAACGCTTGAACGCCTCGTTCACCTGTTTGACCGTGGTCCGTTTCTTGGTCAGGAACGTGAAATCGGTGTACGAGACCACCAGCGTCGGCACACGCAAGGCGTAGCCATCGAACTTGCCTTTTAACTCAGGCAGGACTTCGCCGGTCGAGATGGCCGCCCCCGAGGTGGTGGGGACGATGTTTTCGGCGGCCGCGCGGGCGCGGCGGAGATCGGGGTGGAGCGGCGGTACTGGGCCGTCGACCAGATTCTGCTCGGCGGTGTAGGAGTGGACGGTGGTCATCGTCGCTTTGGCAATTCCGAACTCATGGTGGATGACTCGTGTCACTGGCGCCACGCAGTTGGTGGTGCAGGAGGCGTTGGAAAAAACACCGTCACCTTTATTGTCTCCATCATTGACGCCGATCAGATAGGTGGCGATGTCTCCGCCCTTGGTCGGCGCCGAGACGATGACTCGCTTGGCGCCAGCGCCGAGGTGGACCTTGGCCGCGCCGTCATTGGTGAACCGACCAGTTGATTCAAGGACAACGTCGATCGCCAGCTCCCGCCAGGGCAGGGTGGACGGTTCTTTGACCGATAGGAAATGAATCCGACGATCATCGACTTGTAGCCAATCACGACCGTACGTCACCTGACGACGGTATCGTCCGTAGGCGGTGTCGTACCGCAGCAGGTGGGCCATCACTTCCAGGCTGCCGAGTTCGTTGATCGCCACCACCTCGAGCTCCGGTTTCTCGAGGGCCACCTTGAAAGCGTTCCGGCCGATGCGACCAAAACCGTTGATGGCGATGCGAATGGGGCGGGCCGGCATGGTGGTTAGCTCAGGCAGTCACTCACTTCCTTCAACATTGTAACAAACGTTTGGGCATTGAGGCTAGCCGTGCCGACCAAGGCCCCATCGAACCGCTCGCCCCGTATATAATCGCAAATGTTTTGTGGATCAACGCTACCACCGTAGAGAATCAGGAATTGCCGATCGACGAGCGTGGGGGCATACAAGTCGATCAATGTTTGGTGAATGATATTGCGCATCTCGGTGGCTTGGTCCGGGTCGGCTGGCATCCCGGTGCCGATGGCCCAAATCGGCTCGTAGACCACGGCGATTCGCCGTCCTTGTGATGGTGGTGGCAGACTACGGAAGGCTTCGGTTAGCTGTCGGCGGACGACGGTCTCCCGAACCCCTTGGCTCCGTTCGGCGGTCGATTCACCGACGCACAGGATCGGCTGGAGGCCGTGAGCCAAGGCACTGACCATCTTCCGCGCTACCATGTCATCGGTCTCACCGAGATGGTGTCGACGTTCGGAGTGACCGACGATGACATATTCAACGCCCAGCTCACGAAGCATGAGGGGCGAGATGGCGCCGGTGTACGGCCCGCGATCATCCCAAAAGACATCCTGCGCCCCGAGACGAATCTTGCTGCCCACCAATCGGCGGTGGGCTTCCGGCAATGAGGTGAAGGACGGGCAGGCGACCAGCTGGACCGGACCGCGGTAGTGCCGGACCTCGCGTCGGAGTTCGGTGATCAGTTGGACCGTCTGCTGGACGGTCAGCTGCATTTTCCAATTGGCGATCAGCAGTGGGTTGCGGGTGTTCATGGCGGTTGGGCCGTCGACTTGGCGCCGGTTTCATCAGTGGCGACCGGTGGTGGCGGGTTGAGGAGATGCTCCAGGTTTTCATCATGGTTGAGACGTTGATAGTCCGGCAAGTCGGCAATCTGGTTGAGGCCGAGGAAGCGGACGAAATCAATGGCCACCTGGTAGGTCGTCTGGTATTTATCCCGGTGCGGTTTGGCTTCCACCAGGCCTTTGACCATCAAATGGCGGAGAATAAGGGCGCAGTTGACCCCCCGAATCGTATCGAGCTGGATTTTCGAAATCGGCCCGCGATAGGCAATAATGGTCAACGTTTCCAAAGCCGGCCGGGTTAGTTCGCCAGCCTGTTCCTCTTTCAAGAAACTTGTGACCAGCTGACTGCTCAAAGGGCTGGTGACCATTTGCACGGCGGATCCGTGACGGAGGATGTTGATGCCTTGGTCCTGACGATTGTAACGCTGGGTCAAGTCGGCGATCGCCTGCTCGACAACCGATACTTCGGAAGCAGTCAAATCGGCTAGTTTTCGTAGCGACAGTGGTCGCGGCGAGACGAACAGTAGACTTTCGATTTTTCCAGCTAGGTTCATGGCTGATTAGCTCCGTGGCCGGCCGCCGGTAGCGCGTCGATCTCCAAATCGTCGAACAAGTCTTCCTGGGCCACCTGAACGGCCTGTTGCTTCACCAGCTCAAGCACGGCCAGGAACGTCACGATCGCTTCGGTCTTGGTCGTCGCCAGTTCCAGCAGTTGGCGCCAGCTGGTCCGCGACTGTCGGACGATCAGTTCCTTCACCTGCTCAATCTTCTGACGGATATTGATCGTGCGGACGACTACCGTCTGTGGCAGCCGGACGATCGGTTCCAGGCCGCGCAGGACCTCGCCGAACATTTGACGAACCATGACCGAGGTTAGTTTGGGCGGTGGATTAAAAATTACCTCCATCGTGGCGTAGCCATCGCGAGGGTAACTGACCCGATGTCGCCCCCACCAGCGGTTGACTATTTTCGCGGCCTCGACAAACGCTTGGTATAGCCGTAGCTGCCGGGCCAGGTCGTTGCCCGTCTCATCTTCGACCGGCTGCCCCGGGACCATCAATCTCGACTTGATGACTAGCAGTTTCGCCGCCACGACCAAAAAGTCGGCTAGTTCGTCGATCGGCAATTGCTCCATGTTTTGGAGTTGACTGATATACTGATCCGTGACCGCGGCCAGCGATATCTGGCTGATGTCAAGCTGCTCTTGCTCGATCAGTTGGAGCAGCATATCGAGCGGGCCGGAGAATGAAGCGACCTGAACCTGGAGCATGAGAATTATTTCTTTGGCGCTTCGGAGACGCGGCCGACCGTTGGTTGTTCGTGGCGGAGAAAATCTTTGACTTTCATCTTGATTGACTCGGTGAAGCTGCCGGCGCCGAAAATCATCTGTTCCGCTTTGACCAGTCCCTGGTCGACCACCACCCCCAACTTGTAGAGTTGGCCGAAGGGGGTTAAGGCGCCCGGCTTGACTTTCATCATCTTGGTCATTTCTCCTTCCGAGGCCAAACTGACTTTTTTGGCACCGAGCAGCCGTTTCAAGGCCTCTAGATTCAGTCGTCGGTGAGCCGGTAAGAGGACTAGTTTGTATTCTTGGTCAGCTTTGACCAGCAGGGTTTTGACGATCTCGTTGAGCTTCACTTTGAGCGTTTGAGACAAGTCGTAGACCGTGAAGACTGTTTTATGCGGCACCAGACGGTGCTGGATTTTCATTTTGCTCAGGTAATTCTTCACTTTGGCTGGGACGGGCATGGGGTTGTGATTTAGGTAGTAAGATTGAGGATTAAGGATTTAGGATTGAAGAGTTAGGATTCCAGTGGAAGTTTTTGCTGTTGTCCGAGGAGCCGGCAGAATGACTAGAACTCATTTCAAAACCTGCTTTCATGGCGAAATGGTCGGTTTCGCGGGCGAGGCGCTGCGGCGGAGGGCGAAATGTATTGGAGATACATTGAGCCCGAGCCGCCAGCCGCAGCCCGAAATCGGGCCTTGCAGCCGAAATGAGGTTTTGAAATGAGTTCTAGGCGGTACTCGGCGTCGGCTTTGACGAGCAGGGTTTTGGCGATGGTGTTTAGTTTCGTCTTCAGTGTCTGGGCCAAGTCGTAGACGGTGAAAACGGTTTTGTGCGGGACGAACTCGTATTTCACTTTTTCGCGGTCGAGTTTTTTTGTGACCTTGGCGGGAACAGCCATAGAAAGATAGTTAGTGATTTATGAAGTTATTGTGAAGTGTAAGTCGGCTGTCAATCCTCCGGACTCACAAAAATTGTCGGGCCGGAGTTTTAACGTCTACGTTCCAGGTTCAGTTTTTGGTAAGACAGTGACCGCGTACACAGTTGTTATCGCCTCCGAATTATCTCCGGATGCGTCTCCAAGTCCAATGCCGCAACCCAAGTCTTCAGTAATAAACGGACGAGCGCTGTCGGTCCGTACTTTTGATTCGTACTGAGCTAATATCTCGTCGTACCCAGTATTCATAAAACCAGAGCCTGACGCCAGACCAGCAGTTATTTTCTGGCCCTGTGTTAACCACGTTTCCGGGTCTTTGCTGGTTTTTCCAATCTGATAAATTTCATCCGAGTCGATTCCCTGATCAGCGAAAAAACGTTCGACTGAAAGCAAACGATTCTGACCGGTACTATCCGTAATCTGAACAGTTTGTTCGTTAAGGAATCCATAATCTCTAGGAGCCCAGTGAATTTGAAATTTCGCTTGTTCTCCAGGCTTCACGGTTGGCGTTAACATGGTGACTGAGGATTTTTCAGTCAGACGCGGAAGAAAATAAATAACCGCGGCAATGATAAGAACAATACCGAGAAAAACCGCTGGAATTTGTTTTTGCATTTTCATAGAAATTCTTAAAGAAAAGGAAGTTTTTGCTGCTGGCCTAACAGTTTTCTGGCCGTTCCACGCCCCAGGGGCGTCAACGCCACCTCATCGATAAACCATTTCTTCGGCGTCCGTCGGCCGTAGCCGATCATTAGGCCGCGGTCGATCAGGCGCTCGAGGGACTTGGTGACCGTCTCGACCATCATGTGCCGCGGCTTGGCGGTCCGATAGAATTTCAGGAACGGCTGGCGGGGCACTCGGTCCCGGCGCTGGAGATAACTGTCGCGGAGAATGTAGCGCTGCAGAGCCGACAGCCGCATGAGTGAGGGTGGAAGGTTAAGGATTCAAGATTGGTGGTCGCCGGACCAGGATGTTAGGAACCACGGGGGGCGATATGCGCTTCGCGGAGGGCGCTGGCCGGCAGTTCGCTCGGCGCACCCATCATCAGGTCGCGGCCGTCACCGGTTTTGGGAAAAGCCATGACCTCGCGGATATTCGGTTCATGACGCAGAATCATCACCAGACGATCCAGGCCCGGCGCGATCCCGCCGTGAGGCGGCACGCCATAGGCGAAGGCGCGGAGCAGGTGCCCGAACTTGGTAGCGATTTCTTGATCAGTCAACTGGAGCAGCTTAAAAATCTTGCGTTGCAGTTCTTGGTCGTGAATCCGAATCGAACCGCCGGCAATTTCAAATCCATTGAGCACAAAGTCGTATTGTTGGCCTCTGACCTTGGCCGGGTCGGTATCAAGCAGCGCGACGTCGTGGCCATGGGGGGCGGTAAACAAATGATGGGTGCTGACCAACTTTTTTTCGGTGGCTGAGTATTCAAACAACGGCGCATCGACAATGAAGCAAAAGCCAAGTTCATCGGGATCCTGCTGGTGCTGTCGAATGTCTGGCTTATCGCTCCCCCACTGCTTCATCGCCTGGGCGTAGGTAATCCGAGGAAATGGCATGGTGGTGATGTGTTTCTGCGGACATAATTCGTGGACCAGGGCAGTAAACATTTTTTCCGTCAGCTCGAGCACCTCATCTTGAGCGACGAACGACATTTCTAAGTCGAGTTGGGTAAACTCAGGCTGCCGGTCACCGCGCTGGTCTTCATCGCGGAAGCAGCGAACGATCTGAAAATACCGCTCCATGCCGGCGACCATCAACAGTTGCTTGAATTGCTGCGGGCTCTGGGGCAGAACGTAAAACTGGCCGCGGTGCAGCCGGGAGGGGATAATGAACTCGCGGGCACCTTCGGGTGTCCCTTTGGTGATGTACGGCGTTTCGATCTCGACGAATCCCCGGTTGGTTAAATAGTTCCGCAACCACATCGCCACCAGTGAGCGGAAGCGAATGTTGGCATTCATCCGCTGGCTACGAAGGTCAAGATAGCGGTAGGTCAGCCGAGTGTCCTCATTGACTGGCTTGGTGTCGTCAAGCGGGAATGGCGGCGTGGCCGCGGCCGACAGCACGATCAGTTTCTTGGCCTGGACCTCGACGGTGCCCGTTGGTAATTTGGGGTTGATGTTCTTGGGACTTCGCTGGATAACCTGCCCCCCGACTTCAATCACGAACTCATCCCGCAGCGTCTTGGCCGTTTCGTAATCCGGGTGGTCTGGCCCAAATACGATCTGGACCTGGCCGCTGCGATCGCGTAGATGGATGAAAATAATCTTGCCCATGTCGCGGCGGACATGGACCCACCCTTTCAGCAACACCTCCTGGCCGACCAAACCGGGAGTTTCTCCGGCGAGCGTGCGGTTCATCAAACGTAATTTCGACTAATGTCGTCAGCAGAAAACGCAGTCTTGATTATATCATTCGGATGGCTATTCCGCAAACGAAAAAACCATTCGTCGCCCCACCGCTTTCAAAGTCGAACCCACCAGGTTTACAAGCGTCTGATCTAATTCCCGTTACCGCCCTTTTGATCGCCAAAAGAAAATCACCACCAGCAGCCCCCCCACGAGATTAAAGAATAAGTCCCGCGGCGCATCGAACAGACCGCGGACCCGCTCGGTCTTGAACCACCAGTCACCTAGCCACTCGCTGACTTCATACATCGCGCTGACGAACTGCCCGAGCAAGAAGCCGTCTCCGACCGCGTGCCGCCACGAGAGAGTGGTCTGGCTCACGGTACGTCGCGCCAGGAATAGATCGGTGAAGAAGGCACTGACCGCCATGCCGCCGGTGACATGGGTCAATCGATCCCACCACCAGAACCCGGCATAGAGATGCTGGAAATTTCCCAGGGCATCAATCCAGACCGCGCCGGCCACCATCAGTAAGGTGGTGATTGACAACCGCCCGCCGCGACGGCGCAACCAGCGCTCGAAGACCAACACGCCCAGCACGGCGACCACATTCGTCAGACCCAAGGCCAGCTGGCGACGAGTCGTGTCATAATCGGTAGCCAGCTCGATGGCTAGGAGTACCAGCTGTAGGAGGACGAAAACGATGAGCCGCGGTTGTTTCATGCCTTGGCCGTCAGGGATTGAGTTTGCCGGCCAGACTGATAACGTCGCCGAATCCACCATTTACGAACTTCTTCCATCGCCAGGACCGGGAGAGCTCCGGCCAAAGCCACCAACCAATCGCCGAAGCTGAGCGGGGCGATATGGAATAGGTTGGCCAGCGCGGGGATGTAGAGAATCATGACCTGCAGGCTGACGACGGTGATGAAGGCGGCGATCATGCTCCAGTTCTGGTTGACCAGGCGGAATACCGAGCGGGTGGCCGAGCGGGCCGCCAACCCGGTCAGCCACTCGGCTAAGGCGATGGTGGTGAGCGTCAAGCCAAATTGTTGGGCCGGACTTCGATCGGCCAGCTGCCCATACAAGTAGACGACGAACGAGCCGGCGGCGATGGCCGTGGCGGCGGAGGCGATCCGCGCCCAGACGCCACGAGTGACAATTGGTTCGCCGGGGTCGTGGGGCTGTTCGGTCATGACCGTCGGGCTCTTCGGCTCACGGGCTAGCGCGATTCCTAGGAACGGGTCGGTCACGGCATTGAGCCAAATGATGTGCGTCGGCAAAAGGGGCAAGGGCAAACCGGCCAGCAGGGTGATGACGATCAGCAGGAGTTCGCCGAAGTTCGAGGCCAACAAGTAAAACATCGCCCGCCGGATATTGCGATAGATCCGCCGGCCTTCGGCAATGGCGGCGGTGACATTTTCAAAGTTACCGTCGACCAACACCAAGTCAGCCGCTTCCTTGGCCGCATCGCTGCTCTGTCGACCAACGGCAATACCGACGTCAGCCTCGGTCAGGGCCGGAACGTCGTTAATGCCGTCACCGGTCATGGCCACGATTTCCCCGCTGCGCTTGAGGAGGCGGGCGATCCGTAGCTTATGTTCCGGGGTCAGACGTGTCCCTACCCGGACGGTCGCTAACCGCGCGGCCAGGCGTTGATCATCCAGGCGATCAACCTCAGCCCCATCGAGCACCGCCGTTGAACCGGCGCCGTCCAGCAGCGCCAATCGCGCGGCCACCGCTTCGCCGGTCCGGCGGAAGTCGCCAGTGACCATGATCGTCCGGATGCCGGCTTGGCGCATGGCGATGATAGCTGACCGCGCTTCCGGTCGCACCGCATCTTGGAGACCAACCAGGCCGACAAAAACCAAGGCTGGCCCCAACGAGTCGATCGACTCGATTGACCCGTCCTTCGGTTGGATCGCGTACCCAATCGCCAGGCCGCGCAGGGCATCGGCCGCCCATTGCTCATACAGTTCCATGGCGGCCGCCCGATCAACATCTCCCAACGGGGCGATGTCCGCCCGCCGCCATTGCCGCTGACAGAGACTAAGGATCGACTGGGGCGCGCCCTTGACCACCACCAACCGTTGGTCCTTTTCCCACTCGTGCCAGGTGACCATGTATTTTCGTTGGTAGTCAAAGGGAAATTCCCCTCGCCGGGGATGCGCATCTTCAAGTTCCATCTTCCGCCACCCGCCTTTCTCGGCCGCCACTACCAGTGCCAACTCGGTCGGGTCGCCGATCGGCACCCGCCGGCCATGCTGATCAAGAGAAAATCGAGCGTCATTGTTCAAAGCCCCGAAGCGAAGTAGTAAGCTCAACCCGGGGTGTTCGGCGGCCGCCACTTTTCGATCGTGCAGAAAAATGTCTCCGGCCGGACGGTAGCCCTCGCCGGTGAAGTGAAAAACCTGGCGGTCGACCCAAGCCTTGACCATCATCATTTCGCCATAGGTCAGTGTTCCGGTCTTGTCGGTCGCGGCCACGGTGACCGCGCCGAGCGTTTCCACCGAGGCCAGGGTGCGGACCACTACCTGCCGTCGCGCCATGGCCCGCATGCCATAGGCCATGGCCACGGTGATCACCACCGGTAGGCCTTCGGGGATAATCGACACAATCATGCTGACCGTCAGCAGGAACATCTGCGAGATCGGGAACTGGCGGGCCAGTCCGAGTAGGAAAAGAAGCAAACCGAGACCAAGCGTGGCCACCGCCAGGCGCCGGGAGAAGGTATTCAACTTCACTTGAAATGGCGTGGTCCGGCGATCGACGGTCTGCATCTCGGCGATGATCGACCCGAACCGGGTGTTCGGGCCGGTGGCCGTGACCAGCAGCTGCCCGCGTCCGGCTACAACCGTCGTCCCCCGCCACCCCATGTTGTGTTGGTCGGTCAAGGCCGTCGAAGACGGCAACGGATCGCTCACTTTACTGATCGGCACGGACTCGCCGGTTAGGCTGGCTTCGTTAAGCCGTAAACTGAGGGTCTCGACCCATCGCCCATCGGCGGGGACGCTGTCGCCGGTAGCCACCACGACGATATCGCCGACCACCACCGCGCCGATAGGCAAACGCAATTCCTGCCCGTCGCGAATAACGTTTACCTCATCGGTCGGGAGTTGCAGCAGTTCGCTCATCGCTCGCGACGCCTGTCGTTCCTGGCGGTAGCCGATGGCCGCGTTGAGGAGGACGACGCCGAAGATAACAATCGCATCGCGCGTTTCGCCGATCAGCAGTGAGATGGTGGCGGCGATGACTAAGATGTAAATCAGCGCGCTCCGGAATTGATCAAGAAACAGTTGCCACGGCAGCCGCTCGGGCGGCGGGGGTAGACTGTTCGGACCAAAGATTTGGCGTGCGGATTCTGCCTGATCCGGAGACCAGCCTTCCAGCGTCGAGCCCAGTCGCTCGAGCGAAGCTTCAACCGTCAGGCTATGCCACGGGGGAAGTTCCATTCGTTCACCACTGGCTGATAAGGACGATAGCTGCAATCACCAGCACGGCGAACGCTGACCAGCCACCAACCTGGACCCACCGCGGGCTGCGGTGTTCGCCAACTACGCTCGGTCGGTCGGCGAGGCGAAGGAGGAAGAATAGGATAACTGGCGCCAGCAAACCGTTCATGACCGCGGTCAATAGCAGGAGACGAACCGGTGATAAACCAACGGCGTTCGCCACCAACCCGAAAACGATGGCGACGACGATCACCAGGTAGAAGGCGGGCGCCTGACGAACGTGTTTCGATAACCCCTCGGGCCAACCGAAGACCTCGGCCACGGCGTAGGCCGCCGAGCCAGCCAAAATAGGTACCGCCAGCAGGCCAGTCCCGATAATGCCGAGGGCGAACAAAGTAAACGTTAGCGGCCCGGCTACCGGCCGGAGCGCTTCCGCCGCCTGACGAGCCGACTCAAGGGTGGTTAGTCCCGCCTGGTGGAGGGTGCCAGCCGCCGTGACAATGATAAAGAACATCACCACATTGGAAAAAACCATACCCCAGACCGTATCCCGCCGCATCGCCGATAATCGTGGCGGTGTGATCGGTACGGTTCGATGAGCCCGACGTTGCTCTTCACGCTCCTCTTCCACCTCCTCCGAGGCTTGCCAAAAAAAGAGATAGGGAGAGAGGGTGGTGCCGAGTACGGCCACGATCAGTCCCCACGCCGTGACCGGCGGCCAGTGAGGAATAAGGGCTTGCTGGAAGATCGCCGTCCAGTCAGTCGTCACCGCCAGCGCCGCGGCCACATAGGTCAAGAGTGACAGGGTCAACCACTTCAGGATATTGACGTAACGCCGGTAGGTCAACCAGATTTCAAGTCCGAGGATAATGGCCGCAAAGCCGAGCAGGTTCCAGCTGGCCGGGCCTGGCCATAAAAGCGTCGTGACCTCGGCCATGGCCCCTAAATCGGCGCCGACATTAAGCGTGTTGACCACCAGGACTAAGAGCGAAATAATCAGCGCCACCGCTGGCGCCACGTGCCGACGGAGCAGATACGCTAACCCGCGGCCGGTGACTAACCCCAGGCGGCCCGACATCTCCTGAACGGCCATCATCAACGGCGTGGTAAAGACGGCTAGCCAGAGCAGTCCGTAGCCGAATTGGGCCCCGGCTTGCGAGTACGTGATGATTCCGGAAGGGTCATCATCAGAGGCGCCGGTGATGACGCCGGGGCCGATACGGCGAAAGATTTTTCGGGGGTGAAACATGCTACCTTCTAGCCCAGGCCAGTTCCGGATGGCGGCTCCGGCCTACCACATAGCGATAGTAGAAGTGCTTGACGACTTCGGTTACGTAGAAGTAGCCGACGACGATGATTGCGATCCATAAGAAGTAGATCGGCTCTGGCCGGGAAAAACGAAAGACCGTTTGGCCTAGCTTCGTCAACGGCAAGGCGATGGTGACCACGGCCGCCGCGATCGTCAACCACAGAATAAGTGCGGGCGGACGTTTGGCGCGGAAGAATGGCAAGCGGGTGCGAATAGAATAGATGACCACCAGCTCAGTGAGGATGCTGCCAATGAACCAGTTGGTTTGCAGGGCGGCTGGTGAGATGCGTGAGAAGAGACCAAAGAAAACGAAGTCAAAAACCGTGCTCACTAAGCCGAGGATGGTGGCCAAGAGCGCCACTTCTCGAATTTGGTAGCTCTTGGGTCGCCGTAACTCGCTAGGATCGACCGCGTCGGCGGCAATACTGATCATCGGGAAGTCGGACAGCAGGTTGACGAGCAGAATTTGGATTGGTAGCATCGGCAAATAGGGAATCAGAAGCGAGGCGATGGCCACCGAGTAGAAATTACCGAAGTTCGAAAGCAGCGTGGCTTTGATGTATTTGATGGTGTTAGCGAACACCTGTCGTCCTTCTTCGATACCGGTGATGATCACCTGAAGGTGGCGCTGAAGAAGGACGATGTCGGCGCTGGCGCGGGCGATGTCGGCCGCGCCAGCCACCACCATGGAAACATTGGCGACTTTCAGCGCGGGGGCGTCGTTTACCCCCTCACCTAAGAAGCCCACGTGAGTCTGCTTCTGGAGCAGGCCGATGATCCGCAGTTTGTCCTCCGGAGTAACGCGCGCAAAGACAGGCTGCCTCAAGACGGTGGCGGTCTGTTCGGGCGGTGGTAAGGCAAAAAGTTGCTGACCAGTCATCACCCGACTCGGCGCGGCTATCAAGCCAACCTGGTGAGCCACTGCGCCGGCGACTTCCGGGCTATCCCCAGTCAGAATCTTGACTTGAACCCCGAGTGACTTGGCTCGTTCGACGGCTGAGGCGGCCGTCGGTTTCAACGGATCATGAAAAGCGATCATTCCCACCAGGCTTAAACCGTGCTCATCCTCGAGGTCTGACGGTCCAGGGTTAGTCGAGAAAAATCGCTCGGCCACCGCCATAATCCGGCGTCCCTGGCGGCCGACAGCCTCAATCCAGCTCAGCCACTCTTGGCGTGCTGGCCAGGTCAGCCCAGTACAATGTTCAAGAATTACTTCCGGTGCACCCCGACTAATGATCCGCCACTGCCCGCCCCTCGTCACGGCCACGGTGGTACGCCGCCGGAACGGATCGAACGGCAGGACGTGCTTGACCGCCCAGGCATTGACCTCGGCTTGGCCAGTTGCATCAAGCGCCTGCCAGACAGCGACGTCAAAAGAGCTGTTGGGCAAGTCGGTGGTTCGCTCGACGGCACTACTCCCGACCGCCGCGGCCTGGAGACACTCATTCCGTGGTCGCCCACGGACTTCAGACACCGTTAAGTTGTTCTCCGTAATTGTGCCTGTTTTGTCAGTACAGAGGACTTCAATACTGCCCAAATCTTCAATCGCCGACAGTCGTTTGACCACTACTTTTCGGCGGGCCAAGTGCAGGGCCCCGCGCGACATGGCTAAGGTAGTTACCACCGGCAACGCCTCGGGGATGACGCTGACGGCCAGGGCGATGGCAAAAACCAGGAACTCCCCAATCCCGGCCCCGCCCTTCAAGAAAGTATTGGCTATGATGATCAGGCCTAAGGTCACGGCCACCATCCGGAGAATGAAACGGCTGAAACCATTAATGCCTTGCTGAAAATCCGTGACCCGTTCAGTCTCCGTGGCCAAACTGCTGATCGAGCCGAAGATCGACTGCCGACCGGTGGCCACGACCACGCCCTGGCCTTGTCCCTTGATCATCGTGCTGCCGGAAAAGACGATGTTGATGGCTTGGAAGAGATCGGATGTCGGATGATCTAGCGGTCCCGATTGCTTGGTGATCGGTACTGATTCACCGGTCAGCGTGGATTCATCAACGGTCAGATCGTCAACCTCGACCAACCGGACATCAGCTGGCGCAGTATCCCCGGCTTTGAGCATGATCATATCCCCCGGTACGACCTGCCGACTATCGATCAGCTGCTCGGTGCGGTCGCGTCGAACAGTAACATTGGTTTTCAAGTATTGTTTCAGTAGTCGCAGCGCCTGGGCTGAGCGGTATTCTTGATAGAACCCCAGCAGCGTGTTGATGATGACAAACAGAACAATGAATGCCGCATCGATGCGTTCGCCGAGCGCCAGCGAGACCACGGCCGCTCCGACCAGCAGGGCAATAAATGGGGACCGCCATTGGCGGACGAGAATTTGGGCGGCCGTTTCTTCTTTCGCTTTGACTTCGTTCGGGCCAAACTTGACTAACCTGTCCACGGCTTCCTTCGCTGACAGCCCACTCTCGATTGAGGTCTGTAACCGTGATGAAAGATCGCGCACTGAGAGCGCGGTGAAGGGGGAGAAAATATTGTTGTCCGGGGGTTGTGTTTTGATTCGGGTCGGGGCGGTCACTGAAAAATTATGCCATATCTTAGCGCTGAAGTCGACTGCCCCGCGGCTTGACGAGCTTCGCCCGACAAGTCCAGACCCATCCCTTTAGCTTTGCTGTTCACCAAGTCCAACATTCGCTCCTTCGTCTCGGTTCGGGCAAATGGAAAGGCACTGATTGCTTCGGCAATCGCGGTTACCCTGGCTGTCGGTTGGTACTCCGGGTTACTCTCGACTTCTGCTTTTTCCGGTAGGTTAATGATTTCGGCGGCAAGGAGCTCTTGGGCGCGCTGGTCATAGGCATCCATGATTTCTGCCTTCCCTGGCCCGTCGGGCAGCGCTGCAATCTCGAGCTCCCAAATCCTCTGCAAACGTTTCCGGGGCCGGTAGGAGGGGTTTCCTTCAACGGTGTCGGGGACCTCGACCAGTCGTCGTAACTCGTCTGGTGTAAATGCTCCCGGGTGATCGGCGTGGAGCCCTTCACGCGCTCCGGCTTCAGCTGGATCCTCGAATGGTGCGCTGTCTTCAAGTTCTGCCAGATGAATGAATTGTAGAGATTAGTATTGGGATTTGTACATTAGGATGTGGTGCTTCGCGGCCCACTTGGTGAACTATTTTGAAAGGGGCTCGACCGCCCCCTAAAATCCGGCCGGCGATTCCGCTGCGATCATTGACAATTGCAAATTTTTCTACGGCGCTTCTTGGTGTTGAAAAAAGCTGGTGACCCGCGGAGGACTCGCCCCGGCGGGGCCGGGGCTTGCGCTCGCCTGCCACCGGCAGCCGTGCTCGCCCTTCTCGTCCTCTGGGCACTATATTCTCGCCGCACTAACGTGCGGCCTATTTCAAATGAGCCCAGGAGGACTCGAACCTCCAACCCTCTGCTTAAAAGGCAGATGCTCTACCGTTGAGCTATGGGCCCGTGTGGTCGCGCCGCACGTTATTGGTTTTATGGAGAGCCAAGTGGCTTCGAGCCTGGGCGATTCGGTTCCTTCGAAACATCGAATCGCCCGTCGCGGCGGCCGCGGCAGAAGCAGTTCTGCCGCGACCCCATTCGGGGTGCCGCCGCGACCCATTTCGCTATCGGCCCGCAGGTTACAAAAAGCAGGCGCATTGTAGCACTGACGCACAAATCTTTCAAGACGCCAACTACACCTTCTGCTTCGCCCGTTCAATCAACTTAAAAAACACTTCCCGGGTGGTAATCACATCGACCAGCGCTCGGTGAGCAGACGGCTGCGGCACCTTGAGATAGGCGGCCACGTTGCCCAAGCGGTAGCTCGGCAAGATGAGGTACCGCTGCGCAATCTCCAGGGTATCAATCGCTTGGTTCTTGAGTATTGGCAAGCCAAGCCGTTCGAGATGAGCGTTGACAAAACCTAAGTCGAAAGCGGCGTTATGGGCGATGATAATGCTGGGGCCGATAAAATGCGCCAAGGCCGGAAAAACTTCCGCCGGGTCTCGACCTTGTTCCAACTCCGAATCGGTAATCCCATGGACGGCCAAGGACTCAGGCGGCACCGGTTTGCTTGGCTTGACCAGGCGCACGTATTCGCCAATCACCGCCCGACCGCGCAACTTTTGGGCGCCGACTTCAATCACCTCGTGGCCTCGCTCCGGTTCCAACCCCGTCGTCTCGACGTCGAGGACGACGAACTCGGAGGCCGGCAAACCAACGATCATAGGGGCCTAGTATAAATCAGGACCGCCACGGCCACAAGGCTGGCTTGGGGACAAGCCGTTGAAAAAGCTGGGCATGATCGCGTTTGCTCCCGGCTGAGAATGGCAGTAGACTGAGAACATGGCAGTTAAAACGATGACGACCGAACTGCTCGAACAGACGGCGCTCCGCGTGCCGCCCCACCAGCTCGAAGCCGAACAGGCCACCCTCGGCTCGATCCTGATCGACCAGGAGGCGATCGTCAAGATTGCCGACCGAATCCAGCCGGAGGATTTCTACGTCGACAAACATCGGCTCATTTTTGATGCCATGCTCAGCCTCTACCAACGGCATGAACCGATCGATCTCATTGCCCTGGCTAATCTCCTCGGCGAGCGGGGGCATCTCGAGAACCTGGGCGGCCGGAGCTGGCTGGTCTCCCTCTCGAACGCCGTGCCGACCGCCGCCCACGTCGTCCAGTACGCCACCATCATCCAGAAGAAGTCGACTCTCCGCCGCTTGATTACCGCCGCCACGTCGATGGTTGAGATGGGCTACCGTGAGGCCGAGGACGTAACCGCTCTGCTCGACGAGGCCGAACAGTCCCTGTTCAGCGTTTCCCAACGTTATCTAAAACAAAACTTCATTAACATCCGCGACGTCCTCCACGAGGCCTTTGAACGGATCGATCAACTTCACCATCAGGCCGGCCAGCTGCGTGGCGTGTCGACCGGTTTCGCCGCCCTCGACAATATTCTCGGCGGGTTGCAAAAGTCTGACTTGATCGTGCTGGCGGCTCGGCCATCAGTCGGCAAAACCGGTCTGGCGCTGGACATGGCTCGGAACGTGGCCATTAAGACTAAATTACCAGTCGGCCTATTCTCGCTGGAAATGTCCAAAGAGCAACTGGTCGATCGGCTGTTGGTGTCCCAAGCCGACATTGACCTGTGGAAAATGCGGACCGGGCGATTGAAGGACGACGAGGATTTTCAGCGCATTGGCCACGCCATGGGCCTGCTCGCCGAGGCGCCGATCTACATCGACGATTCGGCCACCGCCAACATCATGGAAATTCGGACTAAAGCCCGCCGCCTCCAGTCCGAGCATAAGACGTTAGGCCTGATCGTAGTTGATTATCTGCAGCTGATGGAAAGCCGCAATTCGGAGAACCGGACCCAGGAGATTTCTGAAATCACCCGGGGGTTGAAATCGATTGCCCGGGAACTCAACGTGCCGGTCCTGGCTCTGTCACAACTGTCGCGCGCGGTCGAGCAGGAACGGCCGCCGATCCCCAAGCTGGCCCACCTCCGAGAATCTGGTTCGATTGAGCAGGACGCTGACGTCGTTCTTTTTATTTATCGACCCGCCGTATACGATCCGGACCTCGAAGATGCTAAAAAGAACCTGGCGGAAATCTTCATCGCCAAGCACCGCAACGGCCCGACCGGCAGAATCAAACTGTCATTTATCGAGCGCAAAGCGAGTTTTGATAATCGGGAAGAACGAGTCGACGCCAACCAGTTCCAAGGTTAGTCGACCGACCGGGCCAGTTTTTAACTCGCGCTGTCGGAAATCCATTGTTGCCGTAATTCGTCATGTACGTTAGACTGTCATTATGTTCTCCAAACTCAAACAGTACAAAGACCTCCGCAGCCAGGCCAAGCAGATGCAAAATGCCCTGGCCACGGAGACGGTCTATGCCGACAGCGCCCACGGCAAAGTCCAGCTGGTCATGGACGGGAATCAGCACGTCAACGGCGTCAGCATCGACCCCGAGTTTCTCCAACCAGAAAAAAAGCAGGATCTCGAGCGAGCCGTCCAGGAGGCGGTTAATAATGCCGTCAAGAAGGCGCAGATAGCGATGGCCAAAAAAGCCAAGGAACTCGGCCACCTCAATTTGCCTGGTCTGCAGTAGCCATCAATTATGGCCAGTTACCCGCCGGCCATCGAGCGTTTGCTCGACGAGTTAACTCGCCTGCCAGGCGTCGGCCCAAAAACGGCCGAACGCTATCTGTTCGCGCTCCTCCGTCAACCAAGCGCTGGTTTAAAGGCTTTTGGTCAAGCGGTGGCGAATCTCCACGAGACGATCCTCAATTGTCAACGCTGTCACAACTTCGACACTCAATCCCCCTGCCGGTATTGCCGCGATCGCCAGCGAGACCAGCAAGTTCTGTGCGTCGTGGCTGATGCCCCTGATGTGTTGGCCATTGAGCAAACCGGAGTCTATCACGGTCTGTACCATGTCCTCGGCGGCACGATCAACACCGTTGAAGGCCAAGGGCCAGAACAACTGCATATCGCCGACCTGTTAGGACGAATTCCAAAGGAAAAAATCACCGAAGTTATTCTGGCCATGAATCCAGATATCGAGGGTGAAACAACGTCCCTGTATCTGAAAAAAGCCTTGGCTCCGTCCGGAGTGAGGTTAACGCAACTCGCCCGTGGCATCCCCACTGGCGGCGATGTAACATATCTTGATGAAGCAACGTTGGGAGAAGCGATCACCCATCGCCAACCGACCTAGGAAAGCCAGTTAGAACTCATTTCAAAACCTGCTTTCAGGGCGAAATGGCAGATTTCGCGGGCGCGGCGCCGCGGCGGAGGGTGAAATGTATTGGAGATACATTGAACCCGAGCCGCCAGCCGGAGCCCGAAATCTGGCCTGGCAGCCGAAATGAGGTTTTGAAATGAGTTCTAGGCCTAAACCTGGATTTTCTCGATCTTCACTCTGGTCCACGCCTGCCGGTGCCCTTTCTTGCGCCGGTAGCGGACCTTGTTGTGGAACTTAATCGAGGTCACCTTTCGCGCCCGGCCGTGGTCAATGACCAGGCCGGTCACTTTGGCGTTTGGTACCAATGGCGAGCCGACAGTGCTCGCCTGGTCGTGAACGAGCAAGACCTGTTCAAAAACGACTGGCTGTCCGACCGCCGTGTCGAGCTTCTCAATGCTCAGCATCTGACCCGGACTGACTAGATATTGTTTCCCGCCGGTGCGGATGACTGCCATCATAGCCCGATTACTCTAGCCCGAGAGTCATCGCTTGTCAATATCCACCTGATCGCCCACCGCAATCCGGTGTCGCGCCGCAAAACCCGACGCTACTTCCAAGACCGCGTTGACCGGCTGTTGCGACTGATAGGTTGGCCAGGCGGCCGGCTGATCGGTTGCTGGCGGGGGAAGGTTGGTACTGATCTCGACCACCTGCTGGTTCTGAATCCACAGGATATCGATCGGGATGAGCATGCCCTTCATCCAGAAGCGGTAGTAGCCAGGCTGACCGTAAACCCAGAGCATCCCCTCTCCATCGCCCAGCCGGGTGCGCCCGGCCAGGCCTTGGGCTTGCCGTTCTGGCGTCAATGGAATCAAAGCCTCCACGGCCGTCTCGGCAAAGGTCACGGTCCCATGTCCGTATCCCTGACTAACCGACGGCGCCCCGAGTCGACGCTCGGTCAACCATCCCCGTGCATCCGGCCACAGGCTCAGTCCAAAAATGAGGAGGGCGCCAGCGAGAACGAAAGCTAAGGCTTTCCCGACCATCGATTTATGGCTTGAGCTGATCCGGACCGGCTCGGCGGCTAGCCCGCCGAGCTACCCACCCGGCCAGTCCAGCCATCAACCCGACCAAAACGAGTAGGGCGTAGACTTTTTGCCGGCCGTGAAAGAGCAGCGTCGAGATGCCGAACAGCAACGTCAGGCCATAGAGCATCAATACCGACTGCCGGGTCGACAGTCCGGCGTCGAGCAAACGAAAGTGGAGGTGACGGCGATCGGCGGTCCGAAACGGAGAGCGATTGCGCGACAGCCGCTGGAGAATGACCCAGGCCAGGTCAAGAATCGGCAGCCCCATAATCAGTAAGGCGGTGGCGATCTTACCGCCGGAGATAATGGCCATCACCCCGAGCAACAGCCCGATGTACAAAGCGCCGCTTTCGCCAAGGAAGATTTTGGCCGGGTGCCAGTTGAAAATCAGGAACCCGGCGGCCGCACCGGCCAAACTCAGGGCCAAGATGGCGACCGATGGCTGATTGACCTCTGGTCGGAGGGTCAGCAGGAAGACAATCAGTGCGCCGATGACGCCAATGCCGCTGACCAGACCATCCAGTCCATCCAGGATTTTCGTCGTATACATCATGCCCATTAACCAGACAGCCGTGAACAGGTCGGCCCACAGTGTCAATTGATACGTCAGGCCGCCGACGGTGATCGGCAGTAGCTGCCACTGATTAAGGAAGAGCAGGCCGCCAAACGGATTGGTGATGAATCGGACGCCGATGCCGCTGACGATGATTGTTATCGTGGCCAGCAAAGGCCACAGAATTTGTGGCCCTGGTTTCAGCTGCCGGCGATCATCAAGGAAGCCGCCGATGGCGATCCAACCAGCCGCTAGACCGAGACCAACCACAAAAGCCGGCGGGAAGCCCGGTTGAACCAATGGCCCCCAGGCAGCCGCCAGCCATAAGCTCGACAGGCTGCCGACGATGACCGCCAGGCCACCGAGGAGCGGAGTTGGGTGCAAGTGGCGCTTGCGTTCGGGCGCGGTCTGCGGATGATCAACGATCTGCCAGCGCCAAGCCAGACGACGTATGACGAGCGTCGAGACCACCGTGATAGTGAAACTGAGGCCGAAAGCTAGCCAGTACCAATTCGTCACCGTCGCGACTCCTCGAGGTATGATTCAACCAAGAGCTGCGCCGCCAGGCTATCTTCCTGGCCGCGGCGCAGCCGACGACCGCGCTGTTCGCGGCGGACGGCCTGGGTGGTTAACCGCTCGTCACGGGTTACGACCGGGACCCTGATTCGCTGCTTCAGGTCGGCGATAAACTGCCGGATTCGTTCGGCCTGTGGACCGGGCTGGCCCTGCGCATTGAGCGGCCACCCAACCACGACCGACTCGATGTTTTCACTGGCTATCAGCTGCTCGAGTTTGGGCCAGGCCTGACTCCAGCTGGTGACCAACAGTGGCGGTCGGACAAACGCCAAGCCGGTCGATCGATTACCGATGGCCAATCCGATTTTCTTCTCCCCGACGTCGACCCCAAGCACGGTGCGACCGCCGTCGGCGGTGATCAGTTCGTACCCACTGTCCGTGACGCGGACCGTGTGCTCAAAGTGGGCGGCCAGACTGTCATCAACGGTGACCACGGTCCAGCCGTCGGCCTGGGTTTTTACCCGCCAATCGCCGATCGTCACCATCGGCTCAATGGCGATCACCAAGCCCGGCGTCAATTCCGGGCCGGACGCTGGGCGGCCAACATTCGGCACCGCCGGCGGCTCGTGAACGGCGTGACCCAGCCCATGGCCACTGAGTTGGCGAACGATACCATAGCCGCGTGGCTCAAGCCAACCTTGGATGGCAGCGCCGATGTCCCCAGTCGTGCCACCAGGGCGGACGGCCGCTAGGCCTAGTTCAAGGGCCTGACGGGTGTCGGCGATCAAGCGCTCAGCCGGGGGCGCGATTTTCCCGACTGGTACCGTTACCGCCTGGTCAGTGTATAAGCCTTGGTATTCTACGCCGAGGTCAAGACCGATAATCTCTCCTTCACGCAAGCGGCGGCTATCGGGGATACCATGGACCACCTGGCTATTGACTGAGGCGCAGAGTGTGGCCGGGTACCCTTGGTAGTTTTTGAAGGCGGGCTGACCACCAGCGCGGCGAATGGCGGCTTCGGCGATCCGATCCAGTTGTCGCGTGGTGATGCCCGGACGGACGGCGCGGACGGTCTCGCCAAGAGCTCCCGCCAAGATCTGGCCGCTCCGGCGGAGTCTGGCTACTTCTTCTTGAGCCGTGATGATAGCCATGGGATGTTCTTCAATACTTCCAGCAGGTGACGGTAGACAGCCTTGATCGGGGGATGGGCATTAACCTCAAGGACAAGATTCTGCCTTCGATACTCATCAATCAAGGGGTCGGTTTGTTGGTGGTGCCACCGCAGTCGACGACGAATGGCGACGGGCGTATCATCGTCCCGCTGGTGGAGTGGCAAACCATCATGATCGCAGTAACCGCGTTTCTGCTTCGGCGGATGGTGGCGAATATGGTAGACGTGCCCATTCGGACAGACCCGTCGCCCGACCAAACGTCGGACCGCCTGCTGGTCACTCAAGGTGAGAACCACCACCACGTTCGGCCGGGCAAAACGATTGAACGTCTTGGCTTGTTGGCGAAAACGCGGGTAGCCATCGACAATCCATCCGCGCTTGGCGTCACGACGGCGGAGTCTGGCGCGAACGACCGAGCTCATCAGTTCATCGGGAACGAGTCGGCCGCGGTCAATAATCCTGGCGATTCGCTGGCCCAGCGGTGATCCTCGACGGGCCTCGGCGCGCAGCAAATCGCCGGCGGAAATGTGCGGGATCCGAAAGCGACGAGACAGAAAACCGGCCTGCGTCCCTTTGCCGGCCCCCTGCGGACCGAGAATGACAATCCGTGGCGTGGTCATACGTCAGAATTATACAGGAAAATGACTAACCTCACGAAAGAGGGCTACTGAATGAGATAGATCCAACCGGGTTGCCACTTCCACGGCGCCGGTATCACTTCTTCCAGCGGTTTACCTAGCAACCAGTGTTCCAACCCATACTGCGTAGCGCGGTGACCGATGATCATCACTCGCTTCCCTTGATACTTCTGCTTGAGCTGGTTAAGAAAGGCTTTCATCCTGGCCGAGGTTTGGTCGTAACTTTCCCCATTTGGAAAAGGTTCATGAATTCGTTTCGGCTTTTCGGCGTCGACCTTCTCACTCGGAAACTGTGTCATGTCGCCGTAATTGCATTCTCGCAAGCGCTGATCAACAATGATTGGAACATTGCGATCGCCAAATCCGATCTTGGCGCTATCCACAGCGCGTTTTAGATCCGAGCAAAATATGGCATCAAAATGATCATGCTGGTACCGCTGACCCATGGCTCGTGACTGCTGAATTCCTAGCGGCGACAGTTCAACATCATTCCATCCCGATGATCGATGAGCTTCATTATCGAAGCTCGTACCATGGGGTTCGAAAATAATCCTCACCATATTCTATACTACTGCCCTCTCAGCTAACGGCTGCAAGCTATCAGCTGTTCAAAACCCCTCGTAGTCGCGAACGATGAGCTGGGCTTCGATTTGTTTGACCGTCTCCAGCACGACGCTGACCACGATCAGCAACGACGTGCCGCCGACGATGAGGGTGGTAACGTTGGTCAGGCGCTGAACGATGTTCGGTAGGATGGCGATCGTACCAAGGAAGAAAGCACCAGCCAGGATAATGCGGTTGGAAACGTAACTGAGATATTCGGCGGTCATCCGTCCTGGCCGCAAGCCAGGAATGAAGCCGCCCTGTTTCTGTAGATTCTCCGAAATTTGCTCGGGCTTGAAGACCACGGCCGTGTAGAAATACGTAAAGGCAAAAACCAGCAAGAAATAAATCACGTCATACAGTACGCGGCCGCTTTGGAACAGCCGGACGGTGCTTTGGGCCATTGTTTGAATCCAGGCGAAACGCGAGTTGACAAAGAACTGCGCCACCAGGGTGGGCGTCAGAACGAGGGAGATGGCAAAGATGATCGGGATCACGCCGGCTTGGTTAACGCGCATCGGTAAGAAGGTGGACGAGCCACCGTAGACCTGGTGCCCGCGGACCCGCCGGGCGTAGGTAACCGGAATCTTCCGCATCGCTTCGGTCACGAAGACGACGGCCACCACGGTCACCAGGCCGATGGCCGCAAACAGAAACCACTGCGTCAGCTGCGTCGGGTCAAAAACCGCCACCGAGCGTTGGAAGATGGTCGGTACGCCAGCCACGATGCCGGCAAAAATCATCAGTGAGATTCCATTCCCAATTTTCTTTTCGGTGATCAGCTCGCCCAGCCACATCAGGAACACCGTACCGGCCGTAATGGCGATGATGGCCGTCAGAAATTCGTAGCCGCCGAGCTGGGGGATGACCTGCGGCGCCGAGCGACGGATGATGGTGATCGTCCCATAGGCCTGCAAGGCCGCCAACGGCACGGTCAGTAGCCGCGTCCACTGGTTGATTTGTTGATGCCCGCGCTCCCCTTCCTTCGACAGCCGCTCCAGGGCGGGGATGATCATCGTCAAGAGCTGAAAGATGATCGAGGCGGTGATGTACGGTCCGACCCCCAGCATGACGACCGAAAAGGTTTCAAACCCGCCGCCGGAAAAGATATTCAGCAAGCCCAGGAACTGGTTGCTCTGGAAAAAGCTGCGCAGGGCGGGCAGGTTGACCCCGGGAATCGGCAGGTGGGCGGCCAAGCGAAAAATGACTAGCAAGGCCAGGACGTAGAGAATCTTGTTTCTGACCTCCTTGATCTTCCAGACGAGAAGTAGTTTCTCCCACATTGGATCCTAGGCGTTCGTGACTGATGATGGCTGGGTGCGCGGCAATAATTCGACCACTTTCCCGCCGGCGCGGGCAATCGCTTCGGCCGCGCGGCGGGAGAAACGATGAGCGTGAATCGTCATTTTCTTCTGCGCCGGCCCGGCACCGATGATCTTCACTCGCTGTGGCGGTCGGCCGACCAAGCCCGCCTGTTGCATCGTGTGCGGCGTGACGACGGCACCCTCGGGAAACTGCTGTTCCAGTACCGCCAGACTGACGGCCTCAAAACGCCGACGAAGACTGCGGAAGCCGCGCCACTTTGGAGTCCGCTCGATGAGGTGTTTCATCCCCCGGCGCGTTAGTTTCTTCCGACCGCCCGTTCGGGCACGCTGCCCTTTGGTGCCACGGCCGGCGGTGGTCCCTTTGCCGGAGGCATTGCCGCGCCCGACGCGCTTTGGCCGACGTCGAGGTGTCGCCGCTTGGAGAGAGTAAAGATTTATCATGGCCTTCGGCCGCGTTGGCGGAGTAATTCCTCTTTCGTTCGCAGGCGGCTGAGGGCCCGGAGCAAAGCGTAGAGGTTGTTGATCGTATTCGGTGAGCCCAGAATCTTACTGACCACGTTTTTGATCCCGGCCAGTTCCATGACCACCCGGATCGGGCCGCCGGCTATGACGCCGGTCCCCGGCGACGCCGGCTTCAGTAGCACCTTGGCCGCGCCGAATTGGGCTACGACTTGATGGGGGATAGTATCACCCACGACGGGGATACGCAGTAGGTTCTTACGCGCCGCACGGGAAGCTTTTTGAATGGCGATCGAGACATCGGCCCCTTTGGCGATCCCGACCCCGACCCGCCCTTTCAGATCGCCAAGTGCGACGGTGGCCCGGAACCTCATCCGTTTCCCACCGGCCACCACCCGGGTCACCCGGGCTAGGTCGATAGTTTTCTGCTCGAACTCTTTCGGCTCGCGTGGGCCAACGCCTCGGCGGGATCGCCGTCTACCACGAAATGCACTACGTTCAGCCATCGTCGTTCTAGAAATGTAATCCGGCTTGACGGGCGCCGTCGGCCAGGGCTTGGACCCGCCCATGGTAGCGATGCCCGCCGCGATCAAAGACGACCTTTGTGATCCCTTGACGAACGGCTTTGGCGGCCAACAACCGACCGACCGCGGCCGCTCGTTCCCGCTTCGTACCGACCGGGCTCTTCAGTTCTCGGTCCGTGGCGCTGGCCAAGGTTCGACCGGCCTGATCATCGATCAATTGCGCCGCGATATGCTTCAGGTGTCGGGCCACCGCTAGGCGGGGTGCGTCCGCGGTTCCTCGGACACGCGCCCGGAGACGGCGGTGACGAATTGATCGTGCTTGCTGCTTATGTCGGAGTCGATCGATCATACTATTTGGTGCCGGTGGCCTTGACCACCTTGCCGGCCTTGCGACGGATTAGTTCGTCGGCATACTTGATCCCCTTACCCTTGTACGGTTCAGGCCTTCGGACGGCGCGAATTTTTGCGGCGGTCGCTCCCACCTGCTGCTTGTCAATGCCAGCCACAGAAATAATATTCTTTTCGACCACCACGGTGATCCCGGTGGGAATGGGGAACTCGACCGGGTGGGAGCGGCCGACGTGGAGCGTCAGGACCTGCCCGCTGACCGTGGCGCGGTAGCCGACGCCGCTAATCTCCAGCCGTTTCTGGTACCCCTGGCTGACACCGGTGACCATATTCGCCACCAGTGCACGGCACAGCCCCCACAGCGCCCGCTGATGTTGCTGTTCGGGGCGGTCAGCCATCAGCCGCACTCGGCCGGCGTTCAGTTCGGCGTGGACCGCGGCGGGTAAACTCAAGGACAGGTGGCCTTTCGGGCCTTGCGCGGATACCTGTTGACCGTTGATGGTAACCGTCACGCCGGCCGGGAGAACAATTGGGAGTTTGCCAATCCGGGACATAGGCTCAGGAGATTTCGCACAGTATTTCGCCACCCAGTTTCTGACGCCGCGCTTCCTCACTCGTCATCAGGCCGCGGGAGGTCGAGATGATGGCCATCCCCAGCCCCTGCATCACTCGCGGCAGGCGGTGGCGTTTGGCGTAGACCCGGCGGCCGGGCTGGCTAATCCGCTTGAGGTGACGAATGACTGGCTGCCCTTGATCGTATTTGAGGACGATCTTCAGTTGACGCTGATGGTCGAGTCCGGCCAAACCGCTGATCCAGCCTTCGCGCTCGAGCACTTGGACCAGGTGGTACTTCAATTTTGAGTATGGTACCACTACCTCAGTCTGGCCGGCCAGCTGGGCGTTGCGGACGCGAGTCAGGAGATCGGCAATGGGATCGGTCATTGGCAGCGGGTTACCAGGAAGCTTTCTGGATGCCGGGGATGTCGCCTTTGTTCGCCAGTTCGCGAAAACAAATCCGGCACAACTCGAATTCTCTTAAGTAGCCGCGCTTGCGGCCACATCGCCAACAGCGACGGACCAAGCGGGTGGAAAACTTCGGTCTTTTTTTGGATTTGGCGATTTGGGCCGCGGTAGCCATAGGAGTTAGCGATCTGTTCCGACTGGTGCCTGGCGATGCACGAAGGGAAACCCCAGGGCCGCTAAGAGTCGTTCCGCCGAGGATCGATCACGGGCGGTGGTGACAATGGAAATTTCCAAGCCGTGGAGATGCTCAACTTCATCGCTGCCGATTTCGGGAAAAGCGGTGTGTTCACGCAAACCGACCGTTAGGGTTGAACTGCGACCAAAGGCTTGGGGGTCAATGCCGCGGAAATCCCGGACTCGCGGCAGGGTGACATTGATGAACTTGTCAAGAAACTCCCACATGCGGACACCGCGGAGTGTGACTTTCGCGCCGATGACCATGCCTTGACGGAGCTTGAAGGAGGAAATCGACTTCTTGGCGGCTGTCAGCAGCGATTTTTGGCCAGAAATACGGGCCAGGGTGTTGACTACAGTATCTTGCATTTTCTGATCCTGGACGTGCCGGCCAAAACCAACGTTGACGACAATCTTCTTAACCGTCGGCACGGCCAGTCGGTTCGACAGTCCCAGGTGGCGCTGTAGTTCCGGCACCACCTGTTGACGATAGCGTTCAAGCAGGCGGGCGGTCATGAGGATGGACTGAGTGGTTCGTTCGAGCGGACTGAGCGACGGATCTTCTTGCCGCTGATGACGATGCTCCCGAGGCGAGTCGGCTGTCCAGATTTGGGATCAATCAGCATCACCTTCGATCGGTCGATCGGGGCGTTGAACTGCACCCGCTGGCCTTGTTCCCCACGGCGACGGCGGCGAATGTTCTTGGTCATCTGGTTCACTCCCTCAACGACCACGCGGCCGAGGCGGGGAAAAACTTGGGTGATCTTCCCTTTCTTCCCCCGATCTTTGCCGGTCAGGATCATGACCAGATCGCCAGTTCGTAGGTTCATGGTCGTCATCGTTTACAACACCTCCGGCGCTAAAGACACAATCTTGCTGTAACCCCTGACTTTCAGTTCCCTGGCCACCGGACCAAAGATGCGGGTGCCGCGCGGGTCCTTCGTGTCCGGGTCGATGATCACGGCCGCGTTCTCGCCAAATCGGATGTAGGTGCCGTCGGCCCGACGGTATTCCTTCCGCTGCCTGACGATCACCAGGTGGACGACTTCGCCTTTCTTAACCAAGCCATGGGGCACCGCGGCTTTGACCGACCCGGTGACGAGATCGCCGAGTTGACCATAGCGCTTGCGATATCCGCCCCAGACGCGCCAGACTGCCACCTTCCGCGCCCCGGTGTTGTCAGCCACATTGAGCATGGTCCGAAATTGAATCATTGTCGGTGAACAATACGCCAGCGTTTCCGCGCCGACCGGGGCCGCGTTTCCTCAATCTGGACCCGGTCACCACGGTGGGTAGATTGATGCTCATCGTGGGCCAGGTAACGCCGGCTGAGAACCATCTGTTTATGATACTTCGGATGCGTCTTGACGTGATCGACTTGGACGACCGCCGTCTTGGTCATGGCGACCGAGATGACAGTGCCGACCAGTCGACGGCGCTGCGGTGAACGTTTCACGATGGTGATTGACGGTTAGGCGAGGCTTCGTTGAGTCGGGTCAGCAAACGCGCGATGTCCCGTTTTAGTTGACGCAGTTGCCGGACGTTCTTTTGCTGCCCGTGCGCCACCTTAAATCGGTCAAGCCGCAATTGTTCGCGCAGGCGATTGAGCTCTCGCGCAAGTTCGACCGGTGATTTTGCCTTCAAGAGTTGGTACTTCATGGGTTGGCGCCAGTTTGGCGGCTAATAAATCTCGTCTTGACCGGCAACTTGTAGGCGGCCAAGCGCATGGCCGATCGCGCCTGGTCAGCTTTGACCCCATCCATTTCAAACAGGACCATACCCGGTTTGACGACCGCCACAAAGTGGTCGACCGATCCTTTGCCGCCCCCCATCCGGATTTCATTGCCTTTAAAGGTAACCGGCTTGTCGGGGAATACCCGAATCCAAATCTTGCCGCCGCGCTGGACAAAGCGAGTCATCGCCCGGCGGGCGGCTTCGAGCTGACGGCTGGTAACCCAGCGGGCTTCCAGCGCCTTCAGCCCGTAGGTGCCGAAACTGAGGTCGAGCTTTTGGGTCGCCCGCCCGCGGACGCGTCCGCGGTGCCACTTCCGGTGTTTGACTTTCTTTGGCAGAAACATAGTTAGCGACGGGGCGGTAGTTCGTGAGCAAAGACCTGGCCGTGGTAGACCCAGACTTTGACGCCGATTCTCCCATAGGTCGTATGGGCCTCGCCGCGGCCATAGTCAATGGCCGCCCGCAGGGTCTGCAATGGTAGACTGCCTTGGCTCAAGACCTCGGTCCGCGCAATTTCGGCCCCGTTCAGCCGACCAGCGAGGGCGATCTTCACCCCTTTGGCCCCGGCTTGCATCACTTGATCAATGCTCGATTTCAAGACCCGTCGAAAAGGAATCCGTTTGCTGAGCTGGTCGGCGATGTTCTCGACCATGATTTGCGCAGACAGTTCTGGTTTTTGTACTTCCTGGATGTTCAGCTTGATCAGGTATTTACCCTGACCCATCAGCAGCATCTGCAGCCCGCGCCGGAGACTTTCGATGCCCTGACCGCCGCGACCGATGACCACCCCGGGCTTGGCGGTGTGAATCGTGATCGTCAGGTTCTGGAGTGACCGTTCGATGTCAATGGCGGCCAGACCGGCGTTGGTTAGTTTTGATTTCAAGAATTTCCGGATGGCCACATCTTGCTGTAGGAGCTGTGGATACCGCCGGCTCGCAAACCACTTCGAGTTCCAATTCGCGGTCAGGCCGAGTCGAAAGCTTTTGGGATGGACTTTTTGACCCATAGGTTATGATTTACCTTGTCGCCGCACTTCCGGATCTTGCGCCGCCCGCTGCCGGCTGGCCTGGGCCGTTGGGGAAGTCGGACGGGCGCCGGTCTTGGCCGCTGGCGGTGGGTGTGCCGGGCCCGATTTAACGGCGCCGGTCTTCAGGGCTGGACCCGGCCGGCTGGTCCGATCAGCGATTTTTCTTTGATCCGATGGCGGTCCCGTTCGGTCGGCCAGGATGATCGACAGGTGACTGAGTCGCTTGAGGACGGTGGCCGCCCGACCGAAGGCCCGGGGTCGATAGCGCTTGAGCGTCGGACCTTCGTTAGCAACAATGGATTTGATAAACAAAGATTGGCGTGGCAGGTGATAATTGTGCACCGCGTTGGCAATCGCCGATTCAATCAACTTGCGGACCGGCTGGGCCGCTCGTTTCGGCATCATCGACAGTTGATCAATCGCTTGGTCAACAGGCAACCCCCGGACGAGATCGATCACCAGGCGGACTTTACGGGGCGACTGGCGGAGGTAGCGAAGTTGGGATTGAACTTCCATCGGGCTCATGGTTTCGTGGTCGGCGGTGCCGGGGCTTCGGTGGCGGCCTTGGCGGCTTCGGCCTGCTTCAGTTCGATCTCTTTCTGCATCCGCCCGCCGTGGCGGACGAATTTTCTGGTCGGGGCGAATTCTCCCAGACGATGGCCCACCATGTTCTCAACCACCAAGACCGAGACATGGTCTCGGCCGTTGTGGACGCCGATCGTGTAGCCCACCATTTCCGGCGTGATGACGGAATCGCGTGACCAGGTCTTGATGATCGTCTTGCTGCCAGGCTTGAGACGTGACACTTTGGCCAGCAGCTTGGCATCAGTGAAAGGCCCTTTTTTCAGTGAGCGGGACATATGACTATGGCGGCCGATTGATGATCAAGTGATCGGAATATTTCGGACGACGCCGGGTTTTGACGCCTAGAGCCGGCTTACCGGTATACGTCTTCGGGTGCTTCATCCCGATCGGGTTGTGCCCTTCGCCACCACCATGGGGGTGATCGACCGGATTCATGGCTTTGCCGCGGACACTCGGCCGGATACCGAGCCATCGCCGCCGGCCGGCCTTGCCAAAACGCACGTTACTGTGGTCAACGTTGGCCACCTGGCCAATCGAGGCCATTGATTGTTTCAGAAGTTTCCGCACCTCTCCGGACGGAAGTTTGAGGAGTGAGAAATCGCCTTCGATCGACAGGATGGTCGCGGCCGAACCGGCGGAACGGACAATTGCTCCGCCACGGCCAGGGGTGAGCTCAATATTATGAACTGGCAGGCCGGTGGGGATGAATTGCAGCTGGGTCCGGTTGCCCGGTCGGATCTCGACTTTCCGAGCCGAGGAAACCACGGCCTGCCCAACCGCTAGTTCGGCCGGGGCGATGATGTAGCTCCGCTGACGATCTGGGTATTCAATCAACGCCAGATGGGCCGACCGATTGGGGTCGTACTGAACGCCCAGCACCTTGGCTGGCTGGTCATAACGCCGCTGCTGAAAATCAACCAGTCGGTAGAAACGTTTATGGCCGCCGCCACGGTGACGAACGGTGATCTTGCCCTGGACGTTCCGGCCGGCCTGGCGAGCCAGCGGTACCAGCAGTCTTTTTTCCGGCCGCGAACTTGGCGTCAGCGCGGTGAACGTATTGACTGAAGACCGACGGCGACCGGGGCTAGTAGGTTTGTAGATCCGGACGGCCATTGACTATGATTGTAAAATGTCGATGGTCTTTCCGCCCGGCAATGTGACGACCGCTTTTTTGCGCGCCACTGTTCGGCCGACCGTCCGTCCGTAGCGAATCGCCTTACCGGGCAAACGAACGATGGTCACGTCCTGCGGGCGAATTCCGTAAACGGCTTCAACCGCGTGGCGGACGTCAACCTTGGTGGCATCCCGCGCCACCTCGAACGTGTAGTGCCCCGGTTGGCGTGAAGATTTCTCGGTCACCAGCGGTCGAAAAAGAATCTGACTAGCGGTGCCGCTCGTCTCCTTGACGGCCATCGCCGGTTGATTGGTGGCCGGTTTTTTGGGGGCCGCGGCTGGGGCGGCGACTGTGGCTGGCCGTTCTTGTTTGGCCGGAGGTGCCGCCGGCGCATCCTGGCCTGATGGCACCGCGGCAAAGATCCGCTTTTTCTCTTCGTCCGCAGCCGAAGCTGGATGGGCTTTCTTCGGCCCGGCCTTACCCGCCTTCCCTTTCTTGCTCATCCAGCGATCAAACAAACCCATTGTTTCAGGACTTCACAAAGGTTGACCGAATGACCGGTAGCGCCGGCCGCTCAATGAGTAGCTGTTGGTGCTTCATGATCTCGTAGACGTTGAGACTATCGGCCCGAATGAAGGTTAAGCCGGGAATATTCCGGCCAGCCCGGATAACGTCCGGGGCGCTCTTCGGCAAAATGATGAGGGACTGCGGCGCGCGCGGCAGGTGGGTGAGTAAGGCGGACAAATGTTTCGTCTTCGCGGCTGGCAGTTGAAGTGACTCGAGGACCGAGATCCGCTCGGCTTGAGCCTTATCCGACAGGGCCATGAGTAGGGCTTGACGCTTCGCGACTCGATTCATTTTCTGACGGAAGTTGCGTTCCGCCCGGGGACCGTGGACCACACCTCCGCCTCGCCACTGCGGCGCCCGGATCGAACCCTGGCGTGCTCGACCGGTCCCCTTTTGGCGCCAGGGCTTCCGCCCGCCCCCTCGAACTTCGCCACGAGTTTTCGTGTGCGCCAGCGGGGCGCGGCGGTTCGCCAGCTGGGCCACCACCGCCTGCTCGATCAGATCGGGTTTCGGGCGGACGCCGAACACCGACGGATCGAGCTCGATCGAGCCGATGATGCGGCCGGCAGCATTGTAAACCTTAGCGTTTGGCATGGGTACGTCCTTGGATCATGACCAACCCGTTCCGCGGCCCAGGCACCGCCCCACTCAAGACCAGTTCGTGTCGTTCAGGCTTGACGGCCACGACCTTCAGGTTCTTGATCGTCACCCGGGCGTGGCCCAAACGACCAGCCATCCGCGTCCCACGCAAGACGTGTTGCGGGAAGGTGGCGCCAATCGACCCCGGTGCTCGGAGGTTATCTTTGTGTCCGTGCGAAGCCGGACCGCCACGAAAATGGTGCCGCTTGACGACCCCGGCGAAACCACGCCCTTTCGAGGTGGCCGTCACTTGGACGGTGTCGCCCGGCTGAAAAACATTGGCTTCAATCTTCTGTCCCGGACGCCAACCCTCGGTCGTTGGCACACGAAACTCTCGCACCCAGCGAAAATTTCCCATCGCCTGCCACTGCTGGCGTTGCGGTTTGGCGATCCGGCGTGGTGATCTCGACCCGTAGCCCAGCTGGACGGCCTGATAGCCATGGCGTTCTGCCGTTCGCAGGTCGGCGACGACATTCGGTGTGACCTGGATAATGGTCACCGGGACGACCGTGCCGTCGTCTTGAAAGACTTGCGTCATCGATTTTTTCTGTCCGAGAAGAATCTTCATAGGGTGGTTCAAAAACGCCGCTAGCGGAGACGGGCCAACTCAGTCCCGCCGCAAGCGGCGTTCGATGCAGCCCAGTAGTTGGTCCGGTCCGCGAGGGAGGGCGAAACGGCGGGAAACTAGCTTGAGCCGAGACGGTTGGCGATTGTTATCCGGGGATGAAGGCGACCGCGACCTGTCTCGTCATCTCCGGAACGAATGGCCACGAAGGCGAAATTGTCGAGGGCTTATGACTTTATCTCGATATCGACGCCAGCCGGTAGCGTCAAGCTGGTCAGGGCGTCGACGGTCTTCGGTGTCGGGTCAATGATGTCGATCAATCGTTTGTGGGTCCGCATCTCATACTGCTCGCGAGAGTTCTTGTGGGCAAAGGCGGAGCGAATGACGGTGTACCGATTTCGTTCGGTCGGTAACGGCACCGGGCCCTTGACCTTGGCCCCGGTGCGGAGCGCCGTGTCGAGAATCGTGCGCGTTGATTGGTCGATGATTTTATGGTCGTAGGCCCGAATCTTGATCCGGAGTTTCTGGTGGACTTCCTCGTCGGGGCCCTGGTTCGTTGCGGGGACGGGAGATTCGGCCATAGACCTGGAAAAGAGCGAACGGATTGATTACTTGTTGATCTTGGTCACCACCCCGGCCCCCACCGTGTGCCCACCCTCACGAATGGCGAATCGCTGCTGCTCTTCCAGGGCGACCGGCGAAATCAGTTTGATATTCAGCTTAACCATATCTCCCGGCATGACCATTTCGGTCCCACTCGGCAACTCGATCTCACCAGTCACATCGGTTGTCCGGATGTAGAACTGCGGTTTGTAGCCCTTGAAGAAGGGAGTGTGGCGACCGCCTTCCTCCTTGCCAAGAACGTAGACTTCGGCGGCAAAATCGGTGTGCGGCGTGACGGAACCAGGTTTGGCCACCACCTGGCCGCGCTCGACGTCCTCTTTTTTCGAGCCGCGGAGGAGCAATCCCGCATTGTCACCGGCTTGTCCTTGATCCAGTTGCTTGTTGAACATTTCAATCCCGGTGACCACGGTCTTCTGCGTGGCTCGGAGGCCGACAATTTCCACTTCATCATTGAGTTTAATCTGACCACGTTCGATCCGGCCGGTGACGACCGTGCCACGACCTTCGATCGAGAAAACGTCCTCGATCGGCATCAAAAACGGTTTGTCGATTTCGCGCTTGGGCTCAGGAATGTACTCATCAAGAGTTTTGATGAGTTCCATGATTTTCTCCTGCTGGGCCGCGTCGCCTTCGAGAGCCTTGAGCGCCGAGCCGCGAATGATCGGCGTTTTCTCGCCGGGGAATTCATACTTCTTGAGTAAGTCGCGGATTTCCACCTCCACCAGGTCGATCAGTTCCGGGTCATCGACCATATCGACTTTGTTCAGGAAAACGATGATATGCGGGACGCCGACCTGTTTAGCCAGCAGGATGTGCTCGCGGGTCTGGGGCATCGGGCCGTCGGCGGCCGAGACAACCAGAATGGCCCCGTCCATTTGGGCCGCGCCGGTAATCATGTTCTTGACGTAGTCAGCGTGGCCAGGGCAGTCAACGTGCGCGTAGTGCCGCTGTGCACTTTCGTACTCCACATGGGCCGTGGCGATGGTAATGCCTCGCGCCTTCTCCTCGGGCGCGTTATCAATCTCATCGACCCCCTTTTTCTGGGCCACAAAACCCTTGGCCGCCAAGGTCTTAAGGATGGCCGCGGTCAAGGTCGTTTTCCCGTGGTCGACGTGACCAATGGTACCAACGTTGATGTGCGGCTTTGATCGTTCGAATTTGGCTGGCATACGGAACGGTTCCGTTAAATGAGTAAAAAATCGAAAAAAAGAGGCGTGCCTGATTATAGCAGCGGGCCCTGTGTTTGGCAAGCCTGTCATGTTTCCAGATGTTTTCCCCCCATCGAGGGTTGTTTTTCTTCCTTATGGTTAGCCAAAAAACGACTGTTTGTGCCCACGACGGGTAGGCTCTTCTCGTCCCGATCCTGGTTCTACGTCTAGCCGGCAGTGGACTTGACAACTCGTCCTGGGGGTGTAGGGTGGGGACGTCAGTCACCATCCAAAGGACCTTGACAACCCGTGCTCGACACACGAGGTGGTGAACTGTTGTGTTGATCCATACCCTGAAAGGGGTGGCTCGACGGCTGGTCCTGTGCTCAGCGGGCTTGTGGCTCATTACCCAGGCCTGGCTGACGCTCGATCTGACCTTCGATATCCCCTTCGGCTATCGGGACCTCTTGGCGTTGGTTGAGAATGAACGACCGTGGGGGCAGCTGCTCAGCGAGTGGCTCCTCCGTACCTGGCCCGGTCTCGGGCTGATCGTCATCCTCTTCCTTCGACAGGAAGCCCATCGGTGGTTCAAGATTCGTCGCGGCCGAAAGAGTGCCGACCGGCTGGTGGTCAGTTGGTTGACATTCCTCGGCACGCTGATGGTGGTCGATTGGCTGTCGCCGCATGTCCGGCTGCAGCTGCCGGCGAGCGCCATCGAAGCCACCATCTGGCTGGTCCAGCTGGCCGCCATGAGCTGGATGTCGCGTCTCTCCCATCCCGCCACGCGCCGAAAATGGCACATTCGATTCCGGCGCTGGCACGTCCCTGAACTGCTTCAGGCCACCCTGAGTCAGCTCATCATTTTGAAACCGTGGAAGCTTGTGAAAGGATTCAGACGCCATGCTTCTCACCATAGCCATCGCGCACGGTAAGGTCACCTCAAGGTCCACTGGCCGACTGACACGGGAGCCTCCCTGAGGGGGCTCCTTTCTTTCTACTTCTCTTTCTACTTCGGGCGGGCAAACAGCCAGCGGTTCGTCAACTCGTCCCACTGAAAAACCGTCAGCCAGGGGATAACAAACTGTCCGGCGACTGTCCGTTTCCGCAATTCCTGATCAAGCTCAGCGAAGACATCATGGGGAACGCGATTGACCACGGTCACGTGATAAGCCGCTGGGCCTTGCCAGTCAACCGGCGGGATGGTCGCCGTCGCCGCCAGGGATGGGATGGCGGATACCAGTTTCGGTCGGAGGTGATCGGTGACCCCCTGACCGGCGTGGAGCCAGATGACGTTGCTCCGCTCATGATGAAAGGCGCCCCAGCCTTGCCAGTTGACCGCGATGTCGGCCGGGAACGTTTCGATCTCGACCACCATCGGCAGACTGATGTCGGCCGAGACCGGAGGAACAATCGTTAGGTGCGGCGGTAACCACTGTCGCGACCAACGATCAAATTGCCGCCGGAGGGCATGAATCTCCGCGGCCCATGGATCGGGCACCAAGGCGGCGATCGTGTAGCGAGGCATAGGTGCAAGTATACGGCCTTTCGCCCGGCCGGGAAAGGGTCGGGCCGGTACTTGACGGTTCAGCCGGCTGGAGATAATGTCAGGCGTTACCGGACCGCCTGCTCATTCGACTCAAGCTTGGAGAAGGCCTTAAAGAAAAGGAGCGCCGACATGGAACCACGGGTTATCATGATTGTTGGTCGGAGTGAAATGATCCCCGGGCTCATTCATCAGTGGGAAGGAACAGCTAACGACGACCGCCCGTGGGTCACCATCGTCAGCACCAACGGCCCGATCGCCATCGGCCTGATGGAGCAACTGCCACCGGAGATCCTCGTCATCTTGCCCGACATCGGCCAATGTGCCGGCCCAGTCGCGTTCTACCGGCAGGCGTCAAGGACGCGGCAGTCAAAACCGATGACGGTCTTTCTACTTCATCACGGTCCGCCAGCGGAAATCATGGCCAGTTTGACGAGCGACGACCGCGATGTGGTCCTTTTCTCAGCCGACGCGCCGGAAACGTCGGTCAGGCTCCGGCTGGCCGTGCGGGAGTTCCAAACAACGATCCGGCCCGAGACGGGCTGAACCACCCTCTTCCAAGAACGGAAGAGGTTTTTGAGGACGGAAAAACGGCTGGCTAACGGCCAAACCGTTTGTCGATGCCATTCCGTCCAATGAAGAGGAGACTGCCGATGACGCGCGTCTCCGGATCGATCCGACAGGCGATGCTGTCTCCGGTCTCGGCCTGATGCCAGTCTGCAGGACTGACTTGGAGATCGACGTGCCGACCGTAGACGTACGTTCTGACTTCGACCATCCTGCCCGGGAACTCGATCCGAATCTTGAGCGGGCATCGGAGGGATGAAAGTCCATACTGATGATCCCAGTACCGGCATCGCCCCCGGTCTAAATGAAATCGGGTAATGTGCCCGCGAATTTCCTCAGGGACGGGTGCCTTGTTGGCTGGGGGGACCGCAGAAAGAGCGGCGTTGAGTATAATCACCAACATCAGGCAGAGCATGGGACCTCTAGTGGGGGGTGGTTTTTTGTCTGACCGACGTGTTACCACACCAGGCGCTCAATGTCAAAACCGGCCGCTCTGATAGCCGGCACATCTTTCTGGCGATTCGCTGATTATCGACTCTGATTTATGCCGTTTTCTCTTGGTCGCCTATAATTGCGGCCGCCACATTCTTCGGCACCGGTTGGTAGTGCGCAAACTCCATATTGAACGAAGCCCGGCCCTGGGTCATCGAGCGTAGGCTGGTCGCGTAGCCAAACATCTCACCCAGCGGCACCTCGGCATCAATGACCTTGGCTTGACCGCGGTTGCGCATTTCTTTGATGACTGAGCGTTTGGCGTTCAAGTCGCCGAGCACGTCGCCCATGCTCGCTTCCGGGGTGATGACCTCTACTTTCATGATCGGTTCGAGGAGCACCGGTTTGGCCCGCTTGGCTGCCTCCTTGAAACCGATCGAGCCGGCAATCTTGAAGGCCCCTTCCGAGGAATCGACCTCGTGGTACGAGCCATCGAAGACTGTCGCTGTCAAGTCGACCATCGGATAACCAGCCACCACGCCATTGTCCATCGCCTCCTTGATCCCTTTCTGAATCGGCAGGATGTATTCATGAGGGATGACGCCACCTTTGACCTCATCAACGAATTCAAACCCTTCGCCGCGAGCCTTCGGTTCGACCCGGATCCAGCAATGTCCGTATTGTCCCCGACCGCCGGACTGACGGATGTATTTTCCTTCCCCCTCGGCGGGAGCGGTTATCGTCTCACGGTACGCGACCCGGGGACGCCCGACGCTGGCTTCGACTTTGAATTCGCGTTTCATTCGGTCAACGATAATTTCCAGGTGCAGCTCGCCCATGCCGGAAATAACCGTCTGCCCGGTTTCCTCGTCGGCCCGGACGCGGAACGTCGGGTCTTCCTCGGCCAGCCGGCCAAGCGCCAACCCCATCTTTTCCTGATCTTGTTTCGTTTTCGGCTCGATGGCGATGTCGATGACTGGTTCGGGAAAGGTGATATTCTCGAGTTTGATCGGGTGCTCAGGGTCGCAGAGCGTATCGCCGGTGGCCGTGCCTTTCAAGCCGACGGCGGCCGCGATTTCTCCGGCATAGACTTCCTCGACATCTTCACGGTGGTTAGCGTGGAGCCGAACGATCCGGCCTACCCGCTCTTTGTTGCCGGTGGTGGTGTTGAGGACGTAGGACCCGGCACTGATGGTGCCGGAGTAGACCCGGAAGAAGGCCAGTTTCCCCACAAACGGATCAGCCGCGATCTTGAACGCCAACGCCGCAAACGGCTCAGCATCAGACGCATGGCGCTCAAGCTCGGCGTTCGTCTTCGGATCAACGCCTTTGATGGCCGGTACGTCGAGTGGCGAGGGTAAGTACTCAACGATGGCGTCGAGCAAGAACTGAACGCCCTTGTTCTTGAGAGCCGAGCCGCACAGAACCGGGACCAGCCGGTTCATAATCGTCGCCCGCCGCAGCACGGCTTTCAGCTCGGCCACCGTGGGTTCGGTGCCGTGAAGATATTTTTCGAGCAGCGCGTCATCCTGTTCGGCCACCGCTTCGACCAGTCGGTGTCGATGTTGTTCGACTTGCTCATTCATCTCAGGTGGAACGTCGGTGTCTTGCCATTCTTTTCCTAATTCGTCCTGGTAGATCCGAGCCTTCCGTTCGAAGAGGTCGATGATTCCACGAAACGTTTCCGCCGCGCCGATCGGCAGCTGGAGCGGGATGGCATGCGGCGTCAGGCGCTCGTGGATCGATTGTAGATCGGCATAGAAATCGGCGCCGATGCGGTCCATCTTGTTAATGAAACAAATCCGCGGCACCCCGAACTTCTCAGCTTGGTGCCAGACCGTTTCTGATTGCGGCTCAACGCCGGCCACGCCATCAAAGACGACCACCCCGCCGTCGAGAACGCGCAAACTTCGTTGCACCTCAACCGTGAAATCAATATGGCCGGGCGTATCTATCAAGTTGATCCGCTGGGCCTTCCAGAAGCAGGTCGTGGCCGCGGCGGTAATCGTAATCCCCCGCTCTTTTTCCTGCGCCATCCAATCCATTTCCGCCTCGCCTTCGTGAACTTCCCCTATTTTGTGTTTCTTACCGGTGTAAAATAATATTCGTTCAGAGACGGTTGTTTTCCCCGCATCAATATGAGCAATGATGCCGATGTTCCGCGTGTGTTCGAGGGCGTATTCTCGGGGCATGCTCGTCTATGTGACTAGTTCAATCAGCTGCTCAAGCGTCATCCGCGTCGGCTGGCGGCCAGTGGCCGGGTCAACATTCGACAGGAGCACTCTCTTCGTTTGGTGTAGGTACCAGGCGCCGGGCTCCTGCGCCTGGAGCTGTTCATAGACCGGGGTTAAGTCGACCTGGCTGTCGGCTCGCGCCCGGAAGTTACCATATGGCTTGCGTGGGTCGGTCTGGGCACAGAGCACAAAGCCATGATGGTAAGCAAACGCGTCGGCCGACCGGAATGAACTATGGACGCCGACCGCTTTGCCCCACCGTGAGACGAATTCGACGCGACGGTCCCAATCGACCAAGAATTTTGCTAGTTCATCGAGTTGCGCCACCACCGCCTCAATAAGGTCAAGGCCCTTGGTCATCATCACTGGACTGGGGTCGTCCGGATTCAGCAGAGCGTAACCGCGGAGGATCGCCGGCAACATGAAACTGCGTAGCACGGGGTCGGTCACCCGCCAGTGGGCGGTGTCTTCCTGGTGACTGTATTCCACCAGCCACTCGAGCGCTTTGTCTTCAAACCGGTCGTTCGGGATCAGCCCGCGGTGGAGCAAGTCGCGGTAGACGAGCTGCGTAGCTGAGTGCCCGGCCTGTTGGTTGTGCTCATCGAACTTGCCGTGACCGATGCCAATCGATACATACTGCGGGCCGGTCGGCGGCTGGCCACCGGTAGGGCGGTAGGGAACAAACTCAAAGCCGGCGTCTCTGAAAGCCGGATCAAAGGTCTTTAGTAACCACGCCGCCACCACTTCGTCGAGGTGGGGTTTGCGATGGGTGACGATAATCATGGCAGATGCGCGAACTGTCGGATACCTATTCGGTAATCCGATCCAGGTCTTGCCGCAGCCGGCGGAGCATTGAGACGTACATCCGGGTCCAGAAGAATCGCTGCTCCTGACTGAGCGCCTCATCCTTGGCCATGGCTTCGGTCACAGATCTCATCTCATCAATGCGATCATTGAGATCGCGATAATCAATATATGTCGGATCACCGGGGTCCCGCCTGGCCAACTCCTCGAGCCTCTCTGAAACGTTCCCGGCCAAGGTCTCGAGTTCCTGGTTGAGGCGTTCGAGATCGCTCTCGGAAAACCCCGTTTCAGCCTTTGTGTCACCGGTCTTCGGTCGGGTCGGGTCGCCGGGCGGCAGCTGTTCTTCGGCTTGAACCTCCCAATCAGCTAAAACTTTTTCCATGGACAAATCCGCCCGCTCCCGTTCGTCGTGCGGTGGACGGTCAGGATTCCCGGCTTCTGGACTTTTCGGAAGTTCGCCCACGCTCGATCTAAGCAAAGTGAGCAAAAGCCCGATTGGCCTCAGCCATGCGATGGACGTCTTGTTTCTTCTTGATGGCGTCGCCTTGGTTCTGGGCCGCTTGCATCAGCTCGTCAGCCAGCTTGGCATACATCGGGCGCCCGGGTTTGGCTTTGGCCGCGGCGATCAGCCAGCGGAAGGCTAGGGCTTGCCGCCGTTTCGGGCCGACTTCGATCGGCACCTGGTAATTAGCGCCGCCGACCCGCCGCGATTTCACTTCGACCACGGGACCGACATTCTTGACCGCCTGCTCAAAAACCTGAACCGGCGACTGCTGGACCTTAGACTCAATTACCTGAAAGCTGCCATACACAATCCGGCGGGCCACCGTTTTCTTGCCACGCTCCATGATAGTGTTGATGAACTTGGCGACGGTCTCCGATTCATACGTCGGGTCAGGTTCGACCCGACGAATCGGCGCTCGTTTGCTGCGCATAGTCGATCATTCGATGGTTAGCTCGGTTGCTTGGCGCCGTACAGGCTGCGGCCTTGTTTTCGTTCCGGGACGCCTTGGGTGTCGTAGACGCCACGGACGATGTGGTATCGCACACCAGGCAAGTCTTTGACTCGGCCACCGCGGATAAGAACGATGGAGTGTTCTTGGAGGTTATGACCAATGCCGGGGATGTAGGCCGTCACTTCCTGGCCATTCGACAACCGCACCCGGGCAATTTTCCGCAGCGCTGAATTCGGCTTTTTCGGCGTGGTGGTCGTGACTTTGATGCACACACCGCGCTTAAACGGGCTGCCTTTTGGCAAATACGTTCGTCGGCGTTGAACGGCGTTCATGATCGACTCCAGGGCCGGAGTTTTCGACTTCGGTGGATGCGTTGTCCGCCCATGGCGGACGAGTTGACTCATGGTGGGCATTGGATCTGCAATCTAGGTATTAGGTATTATGGTCGGGACTAAAAACGCGCTTCGTCAGGGCGACGAACAAGCGAGTGAACCATTGGTACTCTACCATCAACCCCCGCTGGCCGTCAACTGTCACAAGAATAAGCCACTCAACCCGACCGCGGTCAGCAGCCAACGAATGCCGGTCACAATGTACAGATTGAGAATCGCGCCGCCGAAGAACAGAATACCCAACAGGAGGTAGACCCCGTACTGCTCAACCCATTGGACCAATGGGTTGACTGGTGTCAGGAGGGCCCGCAGCAGATGTGACCCGTCAAGCGGGTGAACCGGGATGAGATTAAAGACTGCCAGGGCCGCATTGAGGATGACCAGGGTATGCAAGAAAAGGCGGAGGAGATTATCGTTTCCCAGGCTGGCTTGGAGTATCACCAGGGCATAGCCGGCCAGGATGAGCATCACGATATTGGCGATCGGGCCAGCCACCGCCACCAACGCCGGTCCCCAGCGTCGAAAACGTAGGTTGTACGGATTGAACGGCGCTGGCTTGCCCCAGCCAATGCCGGCGATCAGGATGGCGATCGTGCCGAGCGGATCGAGGTGCCGGAGCGGGTTGAGCGTCAGCCGACCGAGCGACCGACCGGTGGAATCACCCTGGAGGTCGGCGGCCAGGACGTGAGCGAATTCGTGGATACCGATCGAGACGGCCAAGGCCAGAAAACCAACCACGAATCGGAGCGGGTCAGAGAAGAGCGTTTGGATCGAGAACATGGGCCGGCGGATTTATTTTCTATTCTACCGCATCGGTTGCCCCGAAGGCAATTCGATCTTGATGGCGTCCGGGGCGGGGCATTAGCCACAGCGCGGCAACATAGCAGGCGGCGATCAAGACCAGGAGATAACGGTAACCAACCACTAGGGAAGTATACTCGAGCACGCCACCAACCATGGCCCCCAGTAGGTTGGCAGCCAAGGCCGCCGTTGATGACGCCGCCGCGCGCAATCGACTGGCAAAAATACAATTGGCGATAAAAACCGGCGCGAAGGCCAGGACGGTGGCCGCCAAGAATCTGGGGCCGGCAGACAGTCGCAGCAGCCACCCCGGCGGCACCAGCCAGGCCACAAGCAACGAGGCGAGTAGAGCGCCGTACCACCACTCGAGCCGGCGAATGATCAAATGTCGGGCCATTGTTACGGCCAGAAATACTACCCCCAAAATGCCGGCAAAGACTAGGGCGTTGACGATCCATGTCGTCCCGAACAGCAGGGCAAATTGGACCACATTCTTGGTTTCCAACAGCAAAAAGGCGGCGCCCATCCAAAATAGATCCGCGTACGGTCGAAGCTGGCGGAGCGGGCCGAGGACACGCCGCACGGCCAAGCCAGAAAAGGCCACGATCAACAGCAGGGTCAACAAGTAGAAAGTCGGTATCGAGCGTTGGCCTAAATACAGAAAAGGGTAATCATCCGTGACCGGCGGGACAGCGTTTCTTTGGTCTTGATTTGGGCAAGTAATCCGGTTCGGCCTGAGGGCGACTGACAGCATGACGTCGGTCTCCCCGGTTACCCGCTCGACGCACGGTCTGACGCCGAATACTTCTTGGAGCGTCGTCGCCAGCCGATCAATCAGCCATGGCCGACGGTAATAATTATACATCACGAACACCCCTTCCGGAGCCAACTTTTTGGCCGTCGCCCTAATGGCCTCACGAGTAAACATATAACTTTCTAGACGCAGGGAGGACTGGCCAGCGACCAGCGTCAGCGAATCTGGCAGGGCGAAGACTATTAGGTCGTAGACGGCCGCAGTTTGTTCAAGGAAAGCGCGCCCGTCCGTCAGCCAAAGCTGGACCCGCGGGTCATCGTACGGCCGGTCGGGATGTCGCTGGCGTCCCAATTTGGCCAAGACGGGGTCGATTTCGACCGCCTCCACCCGGTTTGCGCCTTTGGCCAGTGCCGTGGCGACATCGGTGCCGGTGCCGGCACCAATTACCAGCACCCGCGACGGCGGCTGAGGGCCATAGCGTTCATAAGGCCAGAGATACACCAGCTGGGCCTGCTCGACCGCTGCCACTGATAGGGCGGACTGATGCGGGATGCCATTGACCTGGACGACGGTGGCCTCGCCCAGGCCACCCGCCAGGAGTTGGCGCCGAAAATCGACCTTATAATACGGCGACCACCTAATGTTGGCCGGCAGAGATTCAAGGCCCAAGAGGATAACTATCGCCCCGAGGGGCACAACCATTTTCCGCCATTGGCCGCGTTCCTGAAGGCAGAGGTAGCCGGCCGCGACCAAGATCCCCCAGGTCAGCGGCGGCCAACCCAAGAATGACAGACCGGAAAAGACGACGATCCCGGTCAAGCTGCCCAGAATATCGATCCGGTAGGCGGCCAAGGCCGGCAGTTGAGCAAAGGCCCGACCCATCGTCTGAGCCAGGGTCATAAAAATGGCAGTGACAAAGACAAAGATCAGCGGCAACATCAGCCAGGCTGGCAGACCAGTTAACCGGCCGTCAATGGCGGTGAAAAAAATCAGTTCGGAAAAATCACGAACGATCTGGACCGGCGCGACTAGAATCAACGCCACGTACCCGGCCAAGAGATAGGTTGAGAGCGTCAGCATGGAGAAAGTCCAGCGGATGGTTAGAAAACCGAGTCCGATGCCGAGGAAGCTTCCGAGCAAGATGAAATTGGTAAAATACGAGAGGTGAACGACGTTGGCCCCGGACCAGCGGATCAAGCACAACTCCAGGAACAAAATCAGTCCGCTGGCGATAAACAATCGTCGCGCCGCGCCCATTGACCGACCGCCTCCAGTCACGGTCGTCGTAACCGCCGACCGGTCTTGACCAGTCGAAGCAATCATGGTAGTTTGTGTTGGCTCGACGCTAACTGCATGAATCATTATCTCTGACTAATGGCCCGGACCTGCTCCATTTGCGGCCGCGGGGCGATGAACAGCTATTCGCGCAGTCACTCCAACATCGCCACCAAGCGCAAGCAACATCTCAACCTCCACACCCTTTTCAAGGACGGCCGTCGTTGGCCGGCTTGTACATCGTGTATTCGCTCCGAGACAAGAAGGCTGGCCGAGGCGGGGGTCAAAAGTTAGACTTGGGCCGCAAACCCGAAGTCGCGTCCGAGCTAGCCGCGTCACACGCGGCGAGCGAGGTTTACGCGACATCGTGTATTGGCGGAGACATGAAGAGAACGTTACCAGCCGTCTCGATCAGCAAGCCAGACCGAGCGCAATCTTCGGCCAATTTTTCGGCCCGTTCGGGATCGGGTTTCTTGCTGGACTTGTCTTTGACGATCTCCATCCCGAGCAGCAATCCAGCGTTCCGCACCTGCCCGACATACGGCCGACTTTCGAGAGCCCGAAGCTGGTCGATCAAGTACATACCCAGGCCATGGGCATTTTCCCATAACCGCTCGCGGAGAATGACGTCAATGACCGCTTGGGCGGCAGCCATGTCCTGGGCTGCCCAGCCGAAGGTCGAAAGCTGTGGAATGTGCTTGGAGCGTTGAAATATCTCTTCGCTCACCAGCGTCGCGCCCATGGTGCCGTAACCGCCAGTCATCCCCTTGCCGAGACAGAGAACGTCCGGTTCCAGGCCCCAGAGCGAGCTAGCGAATAAGGCCCCACAGCGCCCAAAACCGGTGGCGACCTCGTCCATCATGACGAGCACTCCGTGCTGGCGGCAGAGGCGCTGGATTTCTGGATAGAAGTCGGACGGCGGTAGGATAACGCCGGCGTTCGTGAACACCGGCTCACTGAGGAAAGCGGCCACGTCGTGGCTGGCTCGGAGGAGGTGCTCGAAGCGAGAGATGACATCGCCAGTATCGACCCCGTGGTATTGATTGGGCAGGGGTAACTTCATGAAACCCGGTACCCCGGGAGCCATGTCTGGCGTCATCGCGTCACCGACCGACGCGGCACCATAGGTGTGGCCGTGGTAGACGCCGTCGATAGAGACGATAGTTTTCTTTCCGGTGGCAGCACGGGCACATTTGATGGCGAACTCGATGGCCTCGGAACCGCTGGTGCAGCGCCAGGCCCGCTGCAACCGTGAGCCGGGAGCGAGGTCAACCAGCTGTTTAGCGAACTGTTCCCAGGCGGGATAACGGAAGAGGGCCGGGACGAACAGCCCGTGTTCGGCCTGCCGTTTCAGAGCTGTCACCACGGCGTGATGTTTCCACCCGACCGTGCCGACGCACCAGCCAGCCACAAAGTCAATGTAGCGCCGGCCGTCGCGATCGGTCACATAGCACCCGTCGCCATCGACGATGGCGATATCGCGCGAGAAGTGATCGGCCAGGGCGGGCATGACTAGCTCGGCGTCAGGATTATGGTCCTCGTCCGCGGGCCATCGAACTCAATCAGCACTACTCGTTGCCACGTTCCAAGCACCAGTTGTCCCCGCTTCAGGGGCAGAACCAGCGAGGTGCCGATCAGGGCCGAGAGAATGTGATCGCCCACGTGGCTGGGGTCGTGTGGGTGACGGTAAGCCAGCTTCGGGACCATAACCTCGAAGGCATCAAGCAGGTCCAGGTCGGTACCGGGATCAAGGTCGGCCGTGGTCAAGGCCGCGGTAGTGTGCGTCAGAAACAGGTGGCATAGCGCGGCGGCCGGTGCAGCGCTGACGGATTCGTTAATCCGTTCAGTCAGGTCAAGGATCTGCCGGTGCTTGGTGGTGGGCACGGTCAGCGGCAGTGTCTCCCCCAAATTCATGGGCCTGGCGGCGGGGTGACTGGCTCCCACATTTCCAATCCCTCCACAAACTCCTCGTGCTGCCCCTCCGGGGTGCCGCTGAAGCAAGACAAACATTCGGCAAATTGTTGGCCGACCTGGTAATGCCGACGGTAGCCGCAGGGCACACAGACATAGTCCCCTTCCGCTGGGACACGATCCCCCTTACTGAACGGACCGGCCGCGGCCATGGTCGCGCGGCTATTCAATCACCACCGGCTGCGGTGATAAGGCCGGACCCGGAAGAGTATGACGATCAGCCACCTTCGAAGCGGCAAAGGACTCGGGTTTGGTTTTGGCCAGGTAGCCATGGGCGACGATCATGCCCACCAACTCTTGAATCATTTCGCGGGTCGGCCCGGCCTGACCGATATCGACATGGATCTCAATATTCTGACGCAATAACGGCTGAAGCGCCGGCATGCCCTCAAGCGCCTGGGCCATGGCGATCGAGCTGAGCGCTTCGGCATACATCCGATCACGCAGGCTGTGCAATCGTTGGGACAAGGCCCGCTGCCAAAAGTAAATGCCCCCATGGCCCAGGCGGTGGAGAACAATGGCGGTCACAAGGTAAACGCAACCATCAAGGTTCGGCAACGAATCCGTGCCGATAATCAAGCGGTACTGACTCTGCTGGTCAGCCGTCACAAACTGGTGCATTCGCGCCACCAGTCCCCTGGTATCGATATTCCCCAGCGTTGGACTATGGAAGTGATCAGCAATCAAAGCCATCACTCTCGTACGGTGCTGCCAGAACCGCTACTTCAGCCAGGGTTCAAGCGTAGCAGGACCAGTATACGCCGGCCGTCGGCTCTTGGCAAGCCGCTGGGAAGAGGAACAAAAAACTCTCGCCCGGGCGAGAGGAAAAGGGCTTAGAAGATGAAGGCTGTACCGGCCGCACTCATGCCAGATCCGAACGACCAGATGATGCAGATGTCGCCCGGCCGGAGGAGGCCACTAGCTTTGGCCCGGGCCAACAGCCAACCGCTGCTCGCGGCGCTGGTATTACCGTGAGTGGCAATGTTCTCGTGGATACAACCGTTGAATACTTCCCTCGGCCACAGCCGCCGCAGCCGCTCGATGAAGAAGTCAACTGTCTTGCGGCTCGGCATGTGCGGGAAAACGTGTCGGACATCGGCCGGATCAATCCCGGCTTGCTGACAAGCGGCGACGATGCGCGGCGGGATCGCCCGTCCGATGTACTCATGAACCCGTCGGCCGTCCTGGGTAAACCCGTGCGGGCCTTTCCGAACCCACTCGGATTGGCCGTCAAAGGGTTCGGACAGCTGGTCGAAGAACCGGAACTGTTCGACCGCCGCGGCTTCCATGGCCAGGGCGAAGGCGGCCGAGCCGAAGAGATTGCAATCCTTGTAGTTATCAAGCTCCGGCTCATGATTGTCGGGTGTGGCGAGCGTCAAGGCGTTTTCCGCGCCGATGACGAGGACCCGTCGCCAGGCACCGGATCGAATCCCCCGCCAGCCATCGAAGATGGCGGCCACGCCGGCGCTGCAGGCCTCGGTCAGGTCAAAACACAGCGCCTCCGACCGCTGGTCGAGGTGGAGCTTGACCATGTCCGCGGTACTCGGGTAGCCCCGGCCGGTATTGGTGGCCACGATGATGGCGTCGAGGTCGGCGGCCAACCAACCAGCGTCGGCCAGGGCCGTCTCGGCCGCCATGGCGGCCAACATTGACGTCGGCCCCGGGTAGAGATACCGGGAACGGATGCCGAGCGGCAGGGCGCTCATCTTGGCGTCCGCCCGAGCGACCAATTCTTCCTCCGACATTGTACTCGGGTCACCGACTTCAAGCCACAACCTGGTTCGGCCGGTCGGCGATAGGACTTCCCGAATGAACCGGGGGTTATCGTAGAGATACTCTTCGCCGAGGACGGTGTGACCGTACCCGGCGATGCGACAGGCTTGGCCGGCGCCAAGCTTCCGGACATCGACGAACACGGCGCGCCTCCTGGGCTGATAGTTTAAGGAGCTGAGACTGTTGGGAATCGTGCCCCTGTTCTACTTGACTGTGGCGAATTTGTCAACCGCGTCTGGTTTTTAATGACCGCAGCAAGACCATGGCCTTATTCTCAGCCAACGGTCGCCCGGGGACGGGTCTTTTAGTGACACTGGCCCGTGCCAGCATCGGTGAACGTCGAGCCGGCGACCGGCATGAATTGCCATCGGTAGCCGGTCGGCTCAAGAGACAGTCGTAGCACGCCATATGTCTTGTGATCCCGCGCCTCGCTGCCGCGCTGGACGCGACGCAACGGATAGAGCGACCGGCCGCCAGTGCCGACGACAAAAGATCGAGTGCCGGTTTCTGGATCGGCCTGGCCCTGTTCATCGAGCGGCGCAAAGCGTTCGTAATCGTGGTCATGACCCGCGAGCGCGACGTCAACGCCACCGCGCTGGAGCGTCCGCCACAACGGGTCTATCTCCTCCGTGTCACCGTGCAAACCGGAACTAAAACGCGGGTGGTGGGAGTACGCCAGGGCGCACGCCGTCTTCGTCTCGGCCAGGGCTTGCTCTAACCAACGCTGCTGCGGCGAGCCGTAGTCGCAACCGCCGATTTCCTGGCAGTTGCTGTTGAGCGCAAAAACTTGCCATTCCCCCAGGCGGTAGGAGTAGTACCCTTGCTCAGGATCGCCGGCTTGGTCGTTGAAATAGCGAAAGTAGCCGGCGGCTCGGTCGGTGACGTATTCATGATTGCCCGGCGTCGGCCGGGTTCGTGAACGGTGCCGCCCCCAGGTCGGTTCGTAGCATTCTTGAAAATCTTGATCGCGTCCAGACGGATACGCTTCATCGCCCAGCGCGGCCACCGTCCCAGGTAATTGATCGAGGATTTTGGCGGTCTCTTCATCGTGATCGTTGCCACCGGAAGCGATATCACCGGCGGCCAGCAGTGTCACTGCTTGGTCGTCTGGGCTGACGTGGGTGACGGTGGGTGGGCTCGAATTTCGATTCGGCCACGATGGCGGGTTTGATAACCGACCCAGCCACCACCCGACGGTCACCAAGGACAAAACTACCACCGCCATGATGACGATTGCCTTCACGGTCGGGGCCGCTGGCGGCGTTGTTTCTCCCAACGCCGGACTTCAGCTTCATCTAATCCGAAGTAATGGGCGATCTCGTGACGAACGGTGTCAGCGACGATGCGGCGGATCCGACCTTCATCGCCACCGGCCAGTTGTTCGATTGACGACTGGAAGAGCGTGATCTTGTCGGGGAGCACGCCCGAATACCACGGGCCGCGACGACCGTACGGCACGCCTTGGTAGAGACCGAGCAAGACGTGGTGGCGTTCAATCACCAGCTCATGAGCCTGAGCCCGGCGTTGGTCGGGTTCGATCACAAAGGCCACATTCTCTAGTCGGCGCCGAATCCGGTCAGGTAACCGAAAAATAGTTTGGCGGACAAGATCTTCAAACCGATTCAGTTCCACTAACCTAGTATAGCAGACCGCCGTCTGGCCCCGGCCAAACCGCCTATGGTTGGCTGTCTGATTCGGCGTTGACCGGGCCCGCCGAGGAAGGTTCCGAGCCCCCGCCTTCGGCCGGCAACGGCATCGGTTTAATCGTGGCGTCGCCTTGGGCGAGGAGGTCCTTGACCACCGGCACGATGATCGAGGACTGATAGAGCTGCTCGCCGCTGGGGACCGAGGTGATCGGGAAGATCAGGGCCGGGACCAGGAACTCGCTGCTCGTCTGGTCGAGCTGGTAGCGGGAAATCATGTAGCCGCTCGCTGGTTGGCCGAGTTGGATCTTGACTGTCTCCACGCCCTCGGCCGGTTCAGGTTGGTAGCTGTACAGTCCGCCGTGCTTGGCGACTTCGACGATCTTGTCCGAATCGTCTTCCCGAGCGTAATCTGAGGCTTGGAAACTGAGAGTTACCAAGTTAGAAACTCCTGACACCGTCTTGGTCACGGCGTTAACATTAACCACCAACCCATAGCGGTTGCCGCTTTCGTCGTAGACCGGCTGGCCGTTGATCTGCCAGGGATAGACTACGGTCAACTCCTGGGGCGCGTAGACCATGTCCGTTTGGGCCATGATTTCGTAGCGGAGGAAATCCTTATTGACGATTGGCTGGCCAAATCCTTGACGGCTAATGCCATACTGATCGAGGAAACGGTTAGCCACAGTAATCAGTTCGTCGTCAGGAGGGAGGCTGGCCAACTGTACCTGTTCGAGACTGACCGGTGACTCAACCCCGACGCTGATACCGCGGTCAAGCGCGACTGTTTGATTCCGATAGAGCGAGATGCTGCCGTTGACGTAGTCGATCGACAGCGTCAAACCATCGGCGACGCTCTGGGCGACGGTCAGATACTGGGGTTGATAGGAACGGAACGGTTCACTTCCAATGAGGCCCACATCATCAATCAGTCCGGTCACCGTACCCGCCCGCAGCGTCGCCTGGCGCATCAGTATCGGCAGATCGGGAATGGCGATCGGTCCGTCATAGATAAATTCATACCGCTTAACACTTTCCGGTGGTACAGGTTCCACGATGGTCGTCCCCACGCCGGTACCCAGGCCAGTCGAGTCATCGGCCGTGACCGGTGCAGTAGCGCTGCGCCGTTCAGCGGCCCCCCCGGTCGGGCTGGTGGCGGACAATGATTGCTTGGTGGCCGACGCCAGCGATCCAAAAGCGTCGGCCCCGACCGTGGCAATGGTTACACCTGGTCCCGTAGTGGTGGGCGGTGCTTTCGGCATCAGCAGATTAGTTAACGGGATGGCCACCGCAATAATGACGGCCGTAGCCGCCGCCGGAATGATCCATTTGGGCATAAACCATGAGTCAGTTGATAAAGATGGTGGCTGGGAAGTAGACCTGGCAGCCGCCAGAAGTTTTTGCCGGAGCTGCTGGCGGAAATCGGGCGTAAGTTGCACCGTTGGTCGCGCGACCATAAACTGCTCGAGCCAGGCCGCCAGCTGTGGTTCTTGCTGACGAAGAGCCGGCTGGGACTGATAGATTTCCTCCAGTAGTTGTCGTATGTGTGGGTCCATGGAAGGTCTAGCCAGCCGCTACCGGCCTGATTGAGCCAAGAGCGGCACGGAGTTTAGCCATCGTTCGGGAAAAGGCCATCTTGCAGCTGGCTTCGCTCCGGCCGGTAATGGCCGCAATCTCGGCGAACGGCAATTGATCCCACAGGCGCATCAAGACCAGTTCGCGATGGTCATCCGTCAGCGTGCGGAGAAAGCGCTGAATGCGCTCGATGGCTAACGTCGCGTCGACGGACTGATCAGGGTGATGAGGAGCTGGCCGGTCGAACTGCTCGTTAAACTCGAGGGTCGGTCGCCTGGTGCGGTAGAAATCAATTAGCGTATTGCGAGCGATCCGATAAAGCCAAGCTGAGAACGAACCAGTATGAAACGTGGTGATACTCTCCAGGGCCTTTAGAAAGGTGGTGCTCGTTAAATCCTCAGCCGTTTGTTGGTGGCCGAGGCGGTAGTAATGAAAGGCGTAAATCCGGTCGACATAAGCGTCGTACAACGCGGCGAACCGCTCCGGCTGGCCGCATTGGCAGGCCGTGATGATGGCCAATTCATCCATGCCCTGGGGAAATCATAGCTTAGAATCTATGGCCTACATATAGTATAACGAAATCCCAGCCATCAGGTAACGCGAACAACGCAGTCAGGCCATGAACCTAAACTGGTACGTTCTACATTCGCCCCCGCGGTTTGGCCACCGCGCCGGACAGTATCACCCTGTCACACATCGGAAGTCTATCAAGATTTCCGATCAATCACAAAATAATTTGAGTGGCATCTTACTTGACAGCACAGCCATCTCGGCTAGACTGAAGATCTGCCCATTGAAAAGTGTGACCCGAATCCGCGCCGTGCGGAAGGAGATCGAGCCATGCCCGTCCTACCAAATCCGATGTTTCGGTGGGTAGACGGGGCCGAAGAGGTCGCCCGTCTCCTGAATAATCTACCCGGTGTGGAGTGTGTTCGCCAGGGCACGACGGCGACGGTCAAGGACACACGGCCTGAACCGCAACTCGTACCTCTCCGCACCGAACTCTTGGTCCGTTATCGTCGCGGCAGTGAACTGCAGTTCTTGTTCGTCGTGCCACAACCGTTTGTTAGTCCAGCTGACCTTAAACCAGCGATCGCGCATGCGCTCGCTTCGCCCCCAACTACCAATGGTCGAGCGCCCCAGGGAGCAGACCAGGAGGAATCCATGTCCACGGCAGCCGAAGTATATGGCGATGTCGCCAAGTGGATCCCGGGAGCGCAGCGCCTAGCCGAACAGCTGGCGGAGATCCCGGGCGTCCAGTACGTCGAGCAGCAGGAGCCAACTCCGGCGACTCAAGAATCAGGGCCATCAACTTGGAAAGAGCGGAGCGGAAACATCGAAGTCATCGTCACCGCGGCCGGCCAGAGACAGATCATCACGATCGCGCCGAAGGACCGGGGTGCGCTCGGCCGAATCCGGTCGGGAGTAACAAGCCTAGTCCAACGCGGAGAAAGAAACGCCGAGGGGTCAGTCTTGCGTCGAGACGATCAGCCGCTCGATACACCGATCCTCGACGGCCGGCGAATAGCTATGGACTTCAGCCCGATTCCCGGCGCTCAAGAAGTTGCGGCCCGGATCGCCGTTCACCCCAGTGTACAATATGTACGGATGCATCGTTTCGCCGAGCGGACTGACGACTTAGCTCCTCGGATACCCACGGTCTCGACCCGCCAGAATCTGGTAGTCGTGACCTTCTACGCAGGAATTCAAGAACAGGAGCTTCTGGCGAGCCCGAAGGCTGGTCAGGATTTACCACGGCTGGCGAAGGAAATTCAGGCCCTCCTCGCAACTCCAGCAACGGGGGAGCGGTCGCCAGCACCTGTTGTCGCTCCGCCTCCTGCCCGGGCGCAGACGGCTCTGTCTAACACACGACCGGCGTCTCCACCAGCGCCTCCTTCACAACAACGTGCGGTAGTGACCCTGACGTCAAAGCAGGCCGAATCCTATGATTACCTGCTCGGCCTCGGACCGGCAGAAGGCGACGAATTCCCGCTAGATGGGATAACCACCAAGCTCGGCCGGCGGTTCACTGACACCAGCGGTTCGAATCGCTATACGCCGCTGGTCGGGAAGGGGTTGATCGTCGACCGGGACGGCCGGAAGTTCGTCCGGCGGGTAGGCTACACCACCGTTGAATCCACATCCTCAGGAGTCCGGGCTGACCCGATTCCACTGCGACTACCAAAGTCCGATCGGGCGAGCCAAGCTGCCCGACCGTCAACCGATACCAACCGGCCAAACGACCTGCAAGCCAGGTCGGGAGTCCCAACTCCGGCCACAGGCGGGACCACAACTCGATCGCCCGCCCCGTCCACTCGACCAGGACAGACTCAAGGACCCATGGCCAGTGATTCGAAGCCCAGTCCCACGGCCGACCAACCCTCGAGCCCATCTGCCGCTTCTGCCCACCATCAATTCTTCATCGAGCGACAGACTGAACTCGAGGCTGCGGAGCGCCTCCTGACCGAGCGGGACGCTCATGCCGCCGTGCTGCGGGCACTCGGCTGGGAGATCGTATCCGTTGAGGGCGAACCGCTCCTTCGTCGCCGGAAGCGATAACCACGTTTCCTGTCCCCCGACCAGCTGTCAAGGCTGGTCGCTTTTTTTAGACTCCGTTGACAAGGTCAGGGCGGTTCGGCTAGGGTTTGGCTGTCCACGGTGGCCAATTTCTCCCTGCTCTTTGGAGGTGAACTATGGCTCAATCCGGATCTTTGGTCCTAACTCTCGTCCAAGCGAAGACCTATCGTTTCCTGCTGTCGCTGGACCGGACCGGCAAAGCTCGGCAGTTCGATGTTCGAAATCTGACCGCCCAGCTGACCGCCCAGTTCGGGGACAAGGGCATGTCGCGCTACCAAGGCCTGCTCTCGAAAGGCCTGTTGCGACGGCCCAAACCCAAGCGTGGTCATCGTGGGCCGAACGTAACGTCGGTCGTGCGGCGCCCATTCTCGATTGAAGGCCAAACGGGCCAACAGCGGGCCTCCCAAGCCGCGAAGACCAAGTCCCGGCCGCACCAAGCTAGGAAGCGTGGTCGGCCGGCCCATCGCCGCGAGCGCTCGGCCAGCGTCGCATCGCGGCAGTCGAATCGGTCTGAACTCCAGGAGCTCGCCGCCCATCATCAGTTCTTCGTTCAGCACCAGCGGGTCCTAGCCGAAGCTGAAGAGCGACGCCAATCACTCCGACAACACAACTACGAGGTAGTCATTGTCGACGGCGAGCCGCTGCTGCGGTACGTCGGTAAGTATTAGCCCTTTCGTCGTCAATCCTCCCGCACCAGCTGGAGGTTTTTCTCTTACGCCGCCCGACGCTGATCGTGCCACTCCAGGTTCCAGCCATGGTGGAGATTGCGGGTGATGGAAAACCGTCGGTCGTCGTAGCCAACCGTACTTGGCAGCGAAAGTTTGTCGTGCACGTCCGCCCGTCGTTCAGGTGGCACGTCGTGCACTTCTAATTCATGGTCGATACGGTGTAGTTCCTCGGCGTCAAAGGAGAGTTGATCGGCCAAGGCTTGTTCTTGCTCGTCCATGGTTTCGGGCATGAGCGCAGTGGTTATCTCTGCTACCAGCCTAGCGCAATTCTGGCAACTTGCAAACTGTGTCAGGGGCACCTCGCCTGGCGACTTCATCGTCGGACAAGAAAAAACGCCCAATCAGTATCGTGCCGTCAAGCTGCTAACTGATTGAGCGTCTGGAGAAATTCCCCGCCAGCCAAGGCCAAGAGCCGCAGGGAACGCTGCTGGTTCGACCAGCACTCAACGTAGATCCTGAAAGGTTGCCCGTCGCGCACCGGTACGAGCGTTACGCCGCTGACCCGCGGGCCTGGCAGATGACGCCCGAGAACGCAGGTCAGGTAGTGTTCGAATAAGTGCGCCAGGTCGACTAGCTGTTCGCCGGTCAGGTGCAGGCTCCTGTCCCCGGCCCCGCAGCGAATGCGCTTCAGGGATGGGCGACGGTGGCTCAAACAACGGAACAGTGGCGCCACGCCGACGGTGGCGTAAGGCGCTTCGTTCGGGATTACCACTTCCAGCAGGATCTTAGGCGCCTCCGCGCTGAATCGCGGGTTGAATCTGGTCAACTCCGGCCAAGTGCCGAACGCCCACTCTACCTGGGGCTTCATTTCCATCACCTCCTCACACCATGCTTGAAAGAACGTGTTGGTTGCCCTCCACATTCTCGAATCCGTCCGGTCAACAATTACACTCCTGGCCTACCATCGCCGGGCTAAAGAGTCAATGCCGGCTCCGTATCCCGCGGATAATCAGTATTCGTCAAACTACTGACAAACGTTTTTTGTCACCTGGATGGCCCGTCCCTGAGCATCGGTCTCGGTGGTGGTTACAAGACACTCACTGCTGAGTTTGCAGCGGGTCGTAAACTCGGCCGGTTTATGGGCGGTGGTTTTCTTTAACCGGCCAATGACAATGTTGGTTCCTGCTGTATCAACCTGTTCAGCGGCAAGATATCCATCTTTCCGCGCGTGGAGTGTAGCAGTTTCGTCAGTTACCTTCAGCCGGGCTGAGAATCTGCCCTGGTTGTCAGTTGCCGTCTCTGCGCCAACCGGAAAATCCCAGATCGGGAAGGGAAAGATGCGCCAGTTAAAACGTCGTTCGGTCCCGGAGATTTGCACCTCCGCGGCCACGGGCTTCGAGGTACTGCAGTCTTGTACCACGCCGGCGTAGGTTCGGTCGGCCGTATGACCGCCGAGGCGGGCCGATAAGAATATAGAGCCCGATGACTATCGCGACACTAACGAGAAGTGTTAGACGCATTGTTCCCAATGGTCGGGGTACCGGGATTTGTCCGGCCGAGCCGGATCCAGCTTTGCCGGAAACCCGGGATCTTCAGCTCCGGGGTGTCGCGCCCACGATCGGGTTGGGGAATCGCGTCACCCATCTCGCCGGTCGGAAGAAAGCGGTTTGTTGCCTCTCGTCTCGCAAGCCCGCCTCGGTCCGGGGCCTCGCCGTTCCTCGCCTCGTCAAACTCGGCGTCGAAACATGCGCTTCGCGTTGCGGCCTCGACCCCCATGCATGCGCTACCAGCTCGGGTCGGGGTGGCGGGATTTGAACCCACGGCCTCTTGCACCCCATGCAAGCGCGCTACCAGCTGCGCCACACCCCGACCCGAGCTGACGATGTTTTATCAATATGCGCGTTTACCCCACAGACCGCGAGCTTGCGAGTTGTTGCGCGGGGCTGCCAACTGCCTGCCCCGTGATCCCGGGACAGCAGGATTTTACGGAGGCACCATGCTCCATTAGAAATATTTTTCTGATATTTTGGCAATTTCCCCTGGGCGATCCGGCTCCTCGCTCCGCTCGAAGCATCGGCTCGCCCGTTCTCGCGGCCGCGAGCAAAGCAGTTTGCTCGCTATCCGGTCGTACGACCGGATGCCGCTCGAACCCCATCCTCACCGTGTCCTCAACTCATGGTAAGCGGGCCTGATTCCTCGCCGTTACGAATGACGAGGGCTGCTGTCGGACAACTCCAGTACTTCGCGAAGGAGCACTTGAGCGTCCTGCCGCAGCTTTTTGGCCGCCGGTTGCGCCAGACCCTCGGCCCACGAGCCGGGGGGATTCAGCGCTCCAAGGACAGATGTATCGAACAACGATGAGGGATGGGGCGGCTTCAGCGTACTCTGCGGCTTCGCTTTTGGCAAGAAAAAACCAGCCTAGGCGATAGCTTTCGGACTGGTCAGGGCGGCTTCGAGCAGCGGACGATAGACGTTGGCCGGGACCGCACAATGTCCAGCTAGCAGTTCCAGGTCGGTGGTCAGTAGGCCTGGCTCGGCCTGGTATCGTTCGGCCGCTTGGTGACAGATCGATTGGCGCGGTTGACGGTATGCCGGGCCGCGGCGGATGGCCGCCATGAAAAGCATTTGCAGTCCCATGAGTATCATGCCCGTCAGGATACCGGACAGGCCAATAACGCCCAGGCGCGTCATGGCCAACCGCTGACCGAGTTGCAGTGACCCCCACACCACGTATGGCTGGACGATGAAGACGAAAGACAGGCTCATCATCAGCAGACTACGCTGGAGGAAAATCCCATCGTGGACGTGGAGCGCGGTCAGCGTATCAAGCAACTGGACTAACCCCTGACGCTCGTCGTAAGGCCGATCGAGCTCATCGATAGCATGGGCAACCGACATCATCTCTCCGACGAACCTCCGAGCCAGCAATGGCGGATGGCGGTACTTTCCGCAAAACTCGGCCACAAAGAAACTGCCGTCCGCAACGGCAAAGGTTGATCGGACAGGCATCATGGCGAATCCCTCCGAATGGTAAAGGGCGAAATCGTGCCTACTCTACGTCAAGACAATTTTTTAGGCAAGCCGGGGATTTTCCGGATAATGGAAAAAAGAAGTCCGCGGCCTAGGCCATGGACTTCGATCGATCAGCGCCCCACCAAGGGGACGAAAAGGTGCGCCGCACCCGCCACGACCAAACCCAGGCCGAGAACCAAGGTGATGAGTGCCAGCGGACCGATTCGTCGACCGCTGAAGGCGCCGAGGAGCAGTAACGCTCCGAGGACCATCAGGCCGTACTGGGTGACGAAGGCCTGCAGCGGTGCAAGGTACGGGGCGGTGACCAATTCCAAATGGATGGTCATAGCCTTGGTATGGCTTAGGTTGATCAGGCTGGTTGTGAAAGGGCGGAATGCTGTGCCGCAGCTCGATCAGGAGGAAAAGCAGTATAGCGCCTGTACTCAAGTCGTCAAGCCAGGGATACGCCACCCCACCCCCGACCCCTCCCAGTCCTACGGACAGCCGTCCCCTCAGTTGAGGGGAGGGCGCGTGGCGTGAGCGACAGGGAGGGGTCGGGGGTGGTCCTAGCCGAACATCACATCCTCATCGGCCCGCTTGTAGTCGTGGACCTCGGCTGGTTTGAACCAGAGCGCTATTTCATAGGTCGCCTCAGCCAGGTTACCGGAGGCGTGGACCAGATTGTGCACGGCTCGCTTCTGGCTGTTGGCCAAGGCCGGCGAATCAATCGCCAGGTCGCCACGGATACTGCCCGGTTCGGCAAAGGTCGGCAGGGTGTCGCCGGTGATCATCCGGACGTTGTCGATGGCGTGAATACCTTCGAGCACCATCGCCACTACCGGCCCGGAAGTCAGGAAGTGACGATTCCACTCGTTGATCATCTTGCCGATAGCCAATGGTTCGGTAGTGCCGAGGATGCTTTCGGGCGCCAGGCCGTATTTGGCATACGTCTTGAGCGACTTCTCGCCCATCGCCTTCAACAGTTCGGTCCGAGCGTCGGGGTAGTGCTTCGCCACCTGCCCCTTATCGACCCACACCATTTTCATCCCGACGATTTTTAGGCCGGCTTGCTCAAAGCGCTGAACTATTTCTCCGACCAGGCACTCATTTCAAAACCTCATTTCGGCTGCCAGGCCCGGTTTCGGGCTGCGGCTGGCGGCCCGGGCTCAGTGTATATCTAATACATTTCACCCTCCGCCGCAGCGCCTCGCCCGCGAAACCGACCATTTCGCCATGAAAGCAGGTTTTGAAATGAGTGCTAGTCATACCGGCTGACGGAGGATGGTCCGAACCTTATTGACTACTTCGGCCGGCGTGTGGTTGGCTTTGACGAAATAGTCGGTCGCCCCGAGCTGCTGGCCTTTCTTAATGTCCTCGTCCTGACCGAGGTTGGTCAGCAACAGTACCGGCGTCGATTTGAATGACGGGTCTTGGCGGAGGGCCTTGAGCACGGCAAAGCCATCGAGCTTCGGCATGATGATGTCGAGCAGAATGATATCCGGTTTCATGTCTTGGGCCAAACGTAGGCCCGCTTGGCCGTCGTAGGCCTTGTGAGTGGCAAAGCCTTCCATTGAAAACTTGGTGGCATACATATCCGCCAGCATCTTCTCGTCTTCAACTAGGAGCACGGTGGGTTTCTTCTTGACCATGGTCTGCTAGTGTAGCAAAAAATCTGGATCCGTTCAATCGCCGCTGAGCGGCGGCTGACGGCGGTGCCAGTCGGTAGCCTGTTCGAAGGCGTAGGCGGCGCGGAAGAGCGTGGCTTCATCCCAGGCATTGGCCATCAGCTGAGCGCCAACTGGCAAGCCGTTGACAAATCCGGCCGGCAGGGACACGGCCGGAATTCCCGCCAAGTTGGCTGGGACGGTTAGCAAATCGGCCAAGTACATGGTTAATGGATCGGCCGTTTTGGCCCCCTGCGGGAAAGCCGGCGTCGGCGTGGTCGGCGTCAGTAGGAGATCAACACGGTCAAAGGCGCGGTGGAATTCTTCGCGGAGTACATCCCGCACGCGGTTGGCTTGGTGGTAGTAGGCGTCGGCATAGCCAGCCGACAGGCTAAAGGTGCCGATCATCATTCGCCGCTTGACTTCCGGGCCAAACCCCTGGGCGCGCGTCGAGTGGTAGAGGGCGGCCAGGTCCGGCCCGGTCCGCACGGACAAACCGTAACGAACGCCGTCGTATCGGGCCAAGTTTGAACTCGCTTCGGCGGGTTGAATAATGTAGTAGGTCGGCAGTGCTTGCGGCGCGTGGGGAATGGTGATTTCTTCATCGATGGTCGCGCCGAGCCGAGTGAAAACTTTGGCCACTTCTTGAATGGCGGTCACGATCTGCGGGTCGACGCCTTGACCGAAAAACTCCGGCGGCAGGCCGATTCGCAATCCTTGAATGCCCGCTCGCAGGTCGGTTATCACGTCGGCTGGTGCGGCGGGATTGGCGGTCAGATCACAGGCATCCGGGCCGGCGATCAGCTGATAGACCTGGGCGGCATCGGCCACGGTTCGAGTGAGCGGGCCGATTTGATCAAGCGACGAGGCTAAGGCGATCAGTCCGTAGCGCGACACGCGGCCGTAGGTTGGTTTCAGGCCCACCACATTGCAAAAAGCGGCGGGCTGGCGGATGGAACCGCCGGTATCGGAACCGAGCGCGACCATCGCCTGGCCGGCAGCCACGGCCACGGCTGAACCGCCAGACGAACCGCCAGGCACCAGCGCCTGGTTCCAGGGGTTACGGGTGGTGCCCAGGGCAGAATTCTCAGTTGACGCGCCCATGGCGAATTCGTCTAGATTGGTCTGGCCAACGATCAGCGCGCCGGCATCGATCAGGCGCTGCACGGCGGTGGCGGTGTAGACCGCTTGGTAGTTGGCCAAAATCTGCGAGCCGGCGGTAGCCGGGGCGCCCCGCAGGAGCAGGTTATCTTTGATCGCCACGGCCACTCCTTCCAATGGACGCAGAGCCTGGCCGCGAGCGAGTCGTTCATCGTTCGACTGAGCTTCATCCAAGACGTCTCGCCGGGTGCGAAGAAAGGCGCCGAGTTGTTTATCGCTGGCCTCGATCCGGTCAAGAAATCCAGCCACGATTTCGCGGCAGGAGAAATCTTTACGCCGCAAGCCCTGCTGGAGCTCAGCGATGCTGGCTGGCAGTGTCATGCAAAAACGGCCGGCACTCGCCAGTAGCGGTCGAGACGATCCGGCGCGGCGGCCAAGATCAGTTCGATCGCCCGGCTGACGGCTGGTTGATCTTGACGCCAGGTAGTGACCACCACCGATGGCGGGGCGAGCGGCAGATCGGCCAGCGCTTGCAGCTGACCAACGTAATCCAAAATCCGATTCACCTGGGTGGCGAACTGGCGGGTTTCATCGGCCCTCAGATCGAGCCTGGCCAGACTCGCCAGCGACTCAACATCAGTGTTTGACTTCATGGCCCAAAGCTTATCATGTGTTCCATCGGTCTGACAACGACCATTAGGTTCGACCAAGCATCCGTCGGAATTTCGCTTCGTCAATAATGGTCACGCCCAAGGATTTCGCTCGCTCAAACTTGGCGCCTGGCTCGGATCCAATCACCAGATAGCTGGTTTTCTTAGACACGCTCTTGACCACCTTGCCGCCGGCCTGGCGGATGGCCTCGTGGGCCTCATCGCGGGTCATCGAGACCAGGGTCCCCGTCACCACCACTGACTTCCCGTGGAGCAGCCCAGCCCTGGTGGCCCGGATGCGTTGCGGAGTCACGAAGCGGAGAAGATGGCGGACTTCATCCCGATGCTGGGGGTCAGCAAAATGAGCGGCGATGCTGCCCCCAACCACCGGACCAATGTCTCCTACCCGCTCAAGTTCGGCCAGCGGGGCGGCCATCACCTTCTCCCAGGTGCCAAAGTGTTCGGCCAGCGTCCGTGCCGTTTCCTCGCCGACATGACGGATACCGAGCGCAAAAATAAACCGGTCGAGGGGCACGGTTCGGCGTTCGGCCAAGGCCTGGACGAGATTGGCCGCCCGTTTCTCGGCCAAGAGCGGTAAGCCAATGAGGTCTTGTTCGCGGAGGCGGTAGAAGTCAGCCGGTTCATGAACTAATCCCTCCTCGATCAACAAATCAACGGTCTGCGGACCGAGGCCGGCGATATCGAGTGCGCGTTTCGACACGAAGTGGTAGAGATGCTCGCGTCGCCGAGCTGGGCAACGGGGATTCGGGCAGTAGTGGATGACTTCGTCTTTCTTCCGTACCACCTGGTGGTGACAAACCGGGCAGGTGATTGGCATCCGCCACGGCCGCGTTTTCTCCGGCCGCAGGTTTTTGATCACCTCCACCACGTCAGGGATGATGTCCCCAGCTTTCTCGATTATCACCGTGTCGCCCACCCGGACGTCGAGCCGAGCAATCTCGTCGGCATTGTGCAACGTCGCCCTGGCGACGGTCGTGCCCGCAACCTGAACCGGGCTGAGGTGAGCGACCGGTGTCAAAGCCCCGGTCCGCCCGACCTGGACCACGATGTTCTCGACCACCGTCGTCGCCTGTTGAGCCGAGAATTTCCAGGCCGTCGCCGCGCGTGGCGCTTTGCCGACGAAGCCGAGTTCATCGGCCAACTGCCGATGATTGAGTTTGACCACCACCCCATCGATCCAAAATGGCAGTTTGTCGCGTTGTTCATACATCCGCTGGTGGAATCGTCCGAGACTCGCCAGCGTCGTCACGACCTCGGCCCGGGGGTTGGTTTTCACCCCCATCGCCCGCAGCAATTCGTAGCCGGCCCACAGCGTCGGCTGACCAAGGTCGGTCGCCAGCTCCCAGGCGTAGAAGTCCAGTTGGCGACTGGCGGTGATTTTCGGATCGAGTTGGCGGATGCTGCCAGCCGCCACGTTCCGCGGGTTGGCGAACGCTGGCTTGCCCAGCTTCGCCTGCTGGCGGTTGAGAGCGGCAAAATCTTGTTTCCGCATCACCGCTTCGCCGCGAATAATCACCTGGCCATGTTCAACCTGGCGGCGGACCACCGGCGACAAGCCGTCTACTCTTAGACGGAGCGGAATGGCCTCGATTGTTCTGACATTCTCCGTCACATCTTCGCCAATTTGGCCATCGCCGCGGGTGGCGCCGACAGACAACAGACCGCCTTCATACGTCAGGCTAATGGCCAGGCCGTCGAGCTTGAGATCGACCAGGTAATCGCTGGTGGCCGGCGGCCGGAGCTTTCGCCACCGTTCGTCCCAGGCTTGTAACTCGGCGATTGAGAAGACGTCCGACAAAGACCACATCCGGACGCGGTGGCGGGTTTTGCGGAACTCTGGCCGTGGTTGGCCAGCCACCCGCTGCGAGGGCGAATCCGCTGTGATCAGGTCGGGCCAGCGCTCCTCCAGTTGCTGCAGTTCATGCTTCAGCGAATCAAGCGCCGCCTCGGAAATTTCCGAACGGTTCAGCACCTGAACCAGGTACCGATGGTGATCGATCGTCTGGCGAAGTTTGGCCAGCCGGGCCCGGGCCTCACTTTTCGTCATGTCCTGCTTCATGATAGGCTGACTGTCCCTATGATCAAGCGATTGGTCTGGTCAGCGGCGGTGCTGGCGATCGTCGGGCTGGTGGTTATCGTCGGCTGGTCGTTCCGTCAACCGCTCAGCCAAGGAGCGACGTTCGTCCGCGACCTGGTTCGACCGTCCCCGCCCATCACTTTTGCGGTCGTTGGTGACAACCACGGCGATAACCCGGTCTACCGTCAGATTCTGGCCGAGCTCCGCCATGAACCACCGGCCTTCCTCCTCAATCTGGCTGACCTGACGGAAGACGGCACCAGCGAAGAATTCACCGCCGTCAAGAACTTAGAACGCGACTTACCGTTTCCAGTGTACCACACCGTCGGCAGCCACGACATCAAGACCGACCCCACGCGCCGATTGTTCGTGGACACCTTCGGCCAACCCGCCTGGGGAGTCTTTCGTCACGGTTCAATCAACCTGATTGTGCTCGATAACGCCGACCGGCAGGTGGGTTTCCCAACGGACAGCCTTGATTGGCTCGAGCCGTACCTAGAGACCGACCGGCCCGGCGTGACCATCATCGCCTACCATCGACCCTTCGATCTCCCGCTGTCGAGCCTGTTAGGAGATGATGAAACTCGAGCGTCCCGTATCACCAACGAGCGTCTGCTGGCCATTCTCGGCCGACACCCGATCGACTATATCTTCTCCGCCCACCTCCACACCTACCTGACGTATACGGTGGCTGGCATCCCAGCCGTCGTCTCCGGTGGTGGCGGCGACCCGGCGCAGACTGTCCTCGGAGGGCCGAAGAACAACTATTTTCACTATCTGCTGGTGAGCGTCAGCGGCGGCCGGATTCAGGTCGAGGTCAAACCGATGATGCTCCACAACTAGGGGATGATGCTTTCCTCGGAGAAGAGGACGTAGTTGAAGAGACTGGGTGTGGGAAGCTGCCAGAGGACGGCGGCTGTCTTCAGTGATTGAACTTGATTGGCAGCGGATCCGACAGTTCCGCGGCTGGAAATCGTCAGCCGCCCGAAGAACTTCGTAAACTCCGGTAGCGAGGTACATGGTACTTCCCAGGTTGGAGTATTGGCCGCGCAGGGAACCACGCTGAGGTTTGCCAATTCGTCTTCCAGGGCTCGGAGGTGGACGCGAAAACCCAAAATGCCTCCGGAGTAGACTGCCCCCGACCCGGTCTCTGACAAGGCGGCTCGTAAGTCGTAACTTCGGGGGGTGTGATCGAAGATGGCCGAGGAGATGACATCCCGAGAGGCAAAAGCGCTATTGCCGCTCGAGTCGATAACGTTCCAACTGACCTCCAGCTGGCCGGCGCAGGGGTACGTGTCCTCGGGGCATTCAATTTTGATGACCAAGTACGGCACCAGGGTGCTGAGGATGTCAAAACTAATGGTCTGGTTAACTGCCATCTCCCTCATGGTTAGGGGGGCGGGGAAGTTGTCTGAGGTGATGGCCGTGCTAGCGTTGCTAGACGACAAGGTGACAGTTCTCGGTGCTGATGGCGGCGGTCGGCCAACTTTGTCCATCACATCATTATCGTTATTGGGGTTACCATCGTTGAACCTAACTCCAGATTTCCGACCCTCCTTGACCACGGCCAAACTACGCTCTATCCCCGCGTCCGCGGCGGCGGAGGCAGTGAAGAAATCGTCGAGATTCTTTGATTGACCGAGGGTGGAATTGATGACCACGGCCACGGCGATCGTCGAGGCGGTGACCGAGGCCATCAGCAGCATCGCCAGTAACAGCACGACTCCTGGCCGCCGGCGGGAGCGAAAGACCCAGCGGTGTTCCCTAGCCGCCATAGACACGCGAGTTAACAGTCGTCTGCAACGTGGTCTCGGCCGACTCACCTGGCCCAGCCCGACTGGAGACGGTCCGCATGACCAGCGTCACCTGCGGCTGGACAGTGGCATTTTGACAAATCCAGTTGCCGGGTGTGGCCGTCACGCAACGTTGATTGGGAAAACAGTTGGTGCTATCGAGGAAGTCCCCGTCCGCATCGGAACAAACACAGACCCCGAGGTCGGGATCAAAATTGCTGTCTCCCGCCCCGGCATCATAATTGTAGCATTCCGGCTCGCTGGTAGGGACGGGCAGAAACGGGCTTGACTGCGGGCGAACGAAAGCGTCAAAGTCGGTGACCTGAAGATCGGCCGGCGTAAAACCTTGCCAGCCGGCGCAGTCAGTGCCGACCTCGAGGACATTGGTATTCAGACGGTAACACGTTTGCCCGCCGTTTTGATCACGGAGCACGAGCGGGACGGCCGCGCTCCCGACTCGACTGCTGAGGGGAATCTCATCGCTAAAATTCCCATTGCCGTCCGGATCGCGGTAGTACTCGTAGTCAATCGAGCTGAGGCGCACGCTCCGGGCGATCGTTTCCAGCATGAATCGGCCATCGGCCACTACCCGCTGCTGGATGAGCGAGGCCCGTTGCGAGGATTGGACGCTGACGAAAATGGTTGAGGCGACTAAGAATAGAAGCGAGAACACCGAGGCGACCACTAATATTTCGACCAAAGTAAAAGATGGTCGGTAAGCCAGCCGGCTGTATTTCTTACCGCCAGTCATACAGGCGTTCTTCAACAATCACCGGCTTGTGGCTGACTCGATCGTCCCAGCAGATGGTGGATACGACTTGGAGGTACGGGACCGGGTTGGGAATACCAGTGACCGCTTCCGTTTGCAGCGCCACGGCCACGTTACGCCGAAAAATCGTCGGGGCGCAGTCCGCCCCACAATCCGTATCGGTATAATGGCGGTTGCCCGAACCGTCATCATACCGGTACACTCGCGGGGCATCAGCGAGACAGTCGGTGGGTATCATTCCGCCGGCTGGGCAAGCGACGGTAACTATGGACCACCCAACCGTCGGGTCAAAATCCGGCCGCCAACATTTGGGGGTGCCGGACCCGCCCAACGATACGTAACCGGTCGACTGACCAGAGTCGTCCCACTGAACTGTACCGCTGGCGCCGTCGGCGATATTCTGCTCCCGCTGCAGCCAATTGCTGTCGCGGATACCGCGGATAATCTCCAGTCCTTCGCGGGCAAAGTTCCCGGCCTCGACCCGGCTTTGGCTGAGGCGGCCGACGGTCATGGTGCTGATGATTAACGTGGTCGAACCGATGACCGAGACGACAATGACGCCAGCGGCAATGACGGTTTCCAACAGGGTCTGGGCGCGGCGCTTTATGAGCATGAATCCAATTGTCGCTGACTGACCGTTCCGCTAGGCACGATAGTAACACTATAGCACAGGTTGGCCCTCGTCTGGCGGAGGGTGATCGGCAACGACGACGGCGTTGAGGCCGCTCCGCCGGCGTCCCAGACCCGCAAGGTGCTTTGGGCGTTCGGCACGCTGAAAACCGCTGATCCGCGGTCAAAGGTGAGGCTGATCACACCAATGCGATGCACCACGACTCTGGACGGTAGGATGACCGTCGTCACGATGGTGTCCGTGCCCCCGGGTGGAGGGCGGTATTCATTGTCGCCAGCTGGCGGGCTGCCGCTCAAGGCATCGGCAAAGATGAGGTAACGGTCGGGCGTGGCCACGTCAAAGTGGACACCGTAGCCAGCTGGCAGGCTGCCGCCGGTCAAAACTCCAGACTGAGCCCGGTTCTGGGCGGATTGAACGTCGACTTGCAGTTGCTCGGCGGCGCGCTTGACAGCTGAGCGTTCGCGGTCTTGATAGAATCCGACAAAGACGATCGAACTAAGGATGCCAATGACCGCGATGCTGATCAAGAGTTCGACCAGCGTTAGCCCGGCCGGTTTAGAAAAAAATGGCATGGCGAAAATACCATTCAACTACCTGCGGCCCCCACAACCACGTCAAGAAACCCCCCAGCATCAGATATGGGCCGAAGGCCATGGCGCTGCCATGGTTGGCGCGCCGCAGAATGATCAGCGTGGAGGCGCTGAGCGCGCCGAGGAAATACGCCCCCATCAGCGCCAGGCCGAGCATCCGCCAGCCGAGCAGCAAGCCGAGCGCCAGGCCGAGCAGGATGTCGCCGCTGCCGACCCAGCGCCGCCGGGAAAGGAAGTACTGCAAGGCGAAGAACGTGGCGCCGACCAAACCGCCCAGCAGACTGTCCAGCCACGGCTGTCGGCTGAGGGTGACGAACAGGATGGCGGCCAGCGCTAGGCTGAGCGTGAAGCTGTCGGGAATGACCGACCAACGCGCGTCGTAGACGGCGATGCTGATCATCGCCGCCGCCACCAACCAGGCGGTCAGCAGTACGGCCGTCCAGCCCATGGCTCGCCAGACAATTAGAAAGGCGACGCCGGTCAGCAGTTCGACGATCAGGTACTGTGGGTCGAGGTCGCGGTGACAGGTGCGGCAGCGACCACCCAGGGCGATGAAGCTGACGACCGGGATGAGTTCCCACCACTCCAGGGTGCGGTGACAATGCGGACAGCGCGATCGTCCCAGCCAATGGGGAGTTTGGTTGTGCGTCCGGAGAATGACCACGTTGAGCCAGCTGCCGACCGCGGCGCCGAGTACAAACACGAGCACCAACAGTACCGGGTGGTCGGTCATTAGTGGATTCCGGTCTTGGTGACGACGTGCGGCCCAGCACGGAGTGGGCCGTAGTTTCTTTCCAGTCGAAAGCGAACCCCGAAATCGTCCCCATCCGGGACGCGCACCACGGTGTAGGAAAACCGACCCGGATCTTGCAGTTCCCCCCAGCCAGGGGCGGCGGCAAACGTGCAAGCGCTGGCCGCATCACCGATCTTGGCGCAGCCTTGAGCAGCCGAGGCGTAACTGGCCTGTTGGGCGTAGAGGACGGCCATGGCGCCGGCCACCCGGGTCATGTCGGCGATCCGCTTGGCGTCCCTGGTCCGGGCCCGTTCACCCGACAGGAGCAGCGTCCCAAGCAGGACAGCCAGGGCGAAGAGCGAGCCGACGATCAGTGTTTCGGCGAAGGAAAAGCCTTTTCTGATCATGAGAGAAGTATAGCAGATTGATCGACCCGCGGTTAGAACCTGATCGCCCCGAGGTGCGTCCAGGCTAGCAATGGCGTTTGGAAAACCAACGTCAGAATCACCGCCACCGGAATAAACGGGGTAATCACCAGGCGGTCGCGCGCTGATCGCCGGCGGATGATAACCAAGAACACGAGTCCGATGACGGTGGTGGCGAAAGTGAGACCGAGAAACAACAATACCGACGGCCAACCGACGACTCCGGCGCCGAGGCTCAGTAACATGAGATCGGTGGGGTCGAGAAACTTCCCCGGCCAGACCTTGACGAACAGCAGGGCCAGCAGGAGGAAAAGGACACCGGCGGCCAGCCAGCCGGCCAACAGCGAGGTTAGGTCTTGGTTGAACTGGTCAACCAGAAACCAGTTATGCGGCGGTACCAGCCAGCGGGTGAAGTCACTCCGCCGGAAGTCTCGCCAGAGTAGACCGTGCGATAGAAAGAGAAACGCCAGCTGGACGGTGACTAGCCACCAAGCCGCCCGTCGGGCGACGGTCGACCCGCGCGCTGGCCGCCGGATGATAACCAGCGACGACCACAGGCTGATGGACCCAAGAAGTACCCCCGCCAGCAGGTATAACCAGCCCGGGGCGTTCGCGGCAATGCTCTGAACCATGATTGATATCCTACTGAAAGTCGGCGGCACCGACAATGCCAGCAACGCCCCGCAGACTCGGGGGCGTTGCCAGACGTTGCCAAACGCTAGTTGTTGGTTGGCGGGGAATCGCAGGCATTAACTCCGCCGATTTCATCGTCGCAATTGATTTCGGTCGCGGCAGTTTCATCTCCAGTATCATCGAATTCATCGCCGAAACCACTCTCGTTGATAATGTAGAGTTCCTCACAAGCGTTCGCCTCAAGTCGAGTCCAGAGCGCCCAATCAGACGCATCGTTGGCGGCGACATCATTAGCCGTGTACCAGTAGGAATCGCCGAGCGCGCAGGCGCCTGTGCCCGTGGCATTGGGCGGGGCCGGCATCCGGTCCAGATACTCGGTGACAATGTTGTCACAAACATCAATGCCGCTGTTGCAGGCGGCGTCCCCGTTATCAATGATGGAGTCCGACTCGTTGATCGTGGCCACCCCGGGGTATTCGCTGTCGTGGTCATCAAAGTAGAGGACCAGGGCGGTGCGTATTTGACCGATGTCGCTCTTCCGGGCCGCATCTCGTGCTTTCTCCCGGGCTCCGGATAGCGTCACCAGGCCGATGGCCGACAAAATACCGATGATGGCAATGACCACCAGCAGTTCGATGAGTGTGAAGCCTTTCTTCGTTTGCATTCTTCTCACCTCCCTTCGGGATTGGAACTGACGATGCCAAACGCAGGGACCACGGATCCGGTTGGTCCCTATCTGTCTTGGTTAACGCCGTTCGCTGAGTTTTTCATGTTATCCACATTGAGTATAGCACAGATCGGACCGACTGTCGAGCGCGCGTTACTGAATTGCCCCGGACAGGTTGTAGAGCGGCAGCAGAATGGCCATCACAATGACGGCCACGGCCACGCCCATGATCACCAGGATCAGCGGCTCGATAATACTGACCAGGTTGGCGACCAGGTTTTCGAGTTCTTTGGCGTAGAAGGCCGAAAGTTTATCGAGAATAAGATCAAGCTTGCCGGTCTGCTCGCCAACGATCATCATCTGCGGCAGCATCGGCGGGACGATTTTGCTCTGGACGAAGACGGTGGCGATTGAGTTACCGGCTTCCACTTCCTTGATGGTGGCTATCGTTAGCTCCTTGTAGAGCAGGTTGCCGATGACGTCGGCCACGATCTCGAGGGCGCGGGTGACCGGGATGCCGCTGGCGATGAGGGTCGAGAAACTGCGCGAGAAACGGACCAGGTAGATCTTCTGGAAGATCTGACCGAAGACTGGCAGGTGGAACTTGAGGGTGTCCAATTGTCGACGGCCGACGGGGGTGCGCATGTAGACCCGGAGCAGGGAAACGGTGATGCCGACGACGGCAATCAATAACCACCAGAAGTTCTGTAGAAAGCTGCTGGTGCCGATCAGCAGTCGGGTAGCGATCGGCAGTTGGGCGCCGCCGGCGACCAGGGCCTCGGTCAGTTTGGGGATGACGAAAATCATCATCAGCGTGCCGATGATGACCATCGCCCCGACGATGAAGGATGGGTAGATCATAGCCCCGCGGATCTTCTGTTCCAGATCGTAGTCCTTCTCCTGCTGGTCGGCCAGGTAATTGAGTGTCTCATCGAGTTTGCCGGTCGTCTCACCGGAGCGAACCATGTGGACGAAGAAGTCGGAGAAGGCCTGGGGGTACCGGGCTAGGCTGGCCGACAGCTTGGCGCCGCCGTCGACTTCGTCGGCGATTTCCGAGACGATGATCTTGAAGGTGATGTTCGAGGTCTGCTTGACCAGGATGCGGAGGGCCTGAACGATCGGCACGGTGGCCGAAATCATGACCGCCAATTGACGGGCGAAGAGCACCACGTCCTTCCGCGGCACCCGGTTGAAGAACCCGAGTGACGACTGAAAGAGCGTCAGGCGCTTCCGCTCCCGCAGGGCCACGACCACCAAGCTGCGTTCTTTGAGCGTATCCTGCGCGACCGCTTCGCTCGGCGCTTCGACCGCGCCAGTCACGGTCAGCCCTTCGGCGTCTTTCGCTTTGTAGTCGTAGACGGGCATTTACCTGACCATCGCTTTCAACTGATTCGGGTCTTGGGCATGGATGAGCGCGTCTTCAACCACAATGATGCCGTCGCGCACCAGCTGCGCCAGACTACGATCGAGCGACACCATCCCCGGCTGACGCGACGTTTGCAGGACGTTGTTGAGCTGGACCATCGCCCCATCGCGGATGACCGCCCGCACCGGGCCGGTCGGGATCATCACCTCAGCCACCGCTACCACCCCGCCGCCCACTTTCGGCAACAGCCGCTGACTGATGATGCCGGACAGGACGTTCGACAGCTGGACCCGGGCTTTCGGCACCTCATCGGCCGGGAAGCTATTCAGGATCTTTTCGATCGTCCCCAGGACGGAATCGGTGTTCATGGTCGAAATGACTAGTCGACTGGCCTCGGCCGCGTCGAGCATGGCGGCCAGCACCTCTTGGCCCTCGGACTCGGACACCACAATGACGTCGACATCCTCTCGGCTGGCGGTGCGGATGGCCTGCTCGTAGGAGAGGGCGTCTCGTCCAACCTCGCGTTGCTCAATAATGCTCTGGTTGTTGACGAACAGGTGCTCGATCGGCTGCTCAATGGTCACCAGATTGACCGTCCGCGACTCGTTGATGTCGTTAATGATGGCATTCATGGTCGTGGTCCGGCCGGCACCGTACGGCCCGGTGATGAGCACCAGGCCTTTGGTCAGGCGGACGAATCCGGCGACCGCCTCCGGCAAGCCAAGATCCTTGACCCGCTTCAGTTCGGCACTGATGAAGTGCAGCGTCACCGTCAGCGAACCGCGCTGGTAGAAGGCACTGACCTTGAAACGAACTTGGGGATTCAGGCTGTGGCCGACGACGATTTCTTTGTTCTGGGTCAGGTGCTGACGCTGCGTTTCGGACAAGAAGGTGGCGATAATCGATTCCATGAAATCGGCGCTGACCGGCGGCTCGTCGTTGAGCGGCGTCAGCCGGCCTTCGACTCGCAGTATCGGCGAGCTGCCAATGAGAAAATGAAGATCAGAGGCTCGCAGGCCAGCGGCGGTAGTCAGGATGCGGTTGAGAATGATGGTGTCCGTGGCGCCCATTCCGGCTAGAAACTCCGAATGTCAGTTAACGTTGATTCGGTGGGCCAGGCGGTGGGATATCGGTCGCCAGCAGTGACCATCATCATCGCGAGCGGGGATGCGCACGCCGGAGCGTTTGCTTGATCTTATCGACCACCTCCGACGGCATAAAGTGCGCTTTGATCAGATAGTCGCTGGCGCCGAGTTCGAGCCCTTTCAAGACATCGGATTTTTGACCGAGGTTGGTTAGCAGGATGACGGGGATATGGCGCGTGCTCGGCTCACGCTTCAATGATCGGAGGACGTCGAAGCCGTTCAGTTTTGGCAGTAGCACGTCCAGCAGAATGAGGTCGGGCGCAAACTTCTTAGCTTTTTCCAGTCCGCTTTTACCGTCGCTCGCCAAGTCGGTGGCAAAATGTTCCATCCCCAGCTTGGTGACGTACATGCCGGCCAGGAACGTATCGTCCTCGACGATCAGAATCTTGGTCTGGCTGTGGTTGGCGGTGGTCATAGAACGCGTCATGCCCGGGTGGCGTCGAGCACCTCTTCGACCGTTGTTAGCCCACGAAGGGCCTTAATAATCCCGTCCTGCTTCATAGAAAACATGCCCTGCGTGACGAACTCGGTGTGGATGTTCTCCATCAGGTCGCCACCGGCGACGATTATCTTCTTCATCCCCTCCGTAATCTCCAGCACCTCGGAAATGGCCACTCGGCCTTTGTAGCCCGAGTTCTCGCATCGCGCGCAGCCCTGGCCCTGCCAAATGCGAAGTGGCGGCGTCAACTTGACATCCTTCGGTAGGCGATCGCGCGCCAATCCGTGCAGGCCCTCGACCACTAACGATTCCATTTCCTTCGGCATCGGCAACTCGCGTTTGCAGTGTTGGCAGACGCGACGAACCAGCCGCTGGGCCATGACCACATTCAGGGACGAAGCGATCAGGAACGGCTCAATCTTCATGTCGATCAGACGGGGGATGGCACCGATGGCGTCGTTCGTGTGGAGGGTCGACAGGACGATGTGACCGGTCAGGGCGGCGTGGACGCCCAGCGCGGCGGTCTCGTTGTCCCGGACCTCGCCGACCATGATGATGTCCGGGTCTTGGCGGAGAATTGAGCGCAAGCCGGCGGCAAAGGTCAAACCGACGTCTGGGTTGACCTGCGATTGATTGACCCCGGTCATGTAATATTCGACCGGATCTTCGAGGGTGATGATATTGACTCCTTCTTCGTTGAGAATGTTCAGCAACGCATAGAGGGTGGTTGACTTGCCCGACCCAGTCGGCCCGGTGATGAGAAACATGCCGTGCGAGCGGGTGACCGCTTCCTGCATAACCTCCATGTTCTTGCCCTCGAAACCAAGGTGCTCGAGCGTAATCAGCTCGGAACTCGTGTCCAGGATCCGCATCACCACCTTTTCGTTGCTGATCAGCGGCAGCGTCGAGACCCGATAGTCGATGTTGCGGCCGTCGATGACCATCCGAAAACGGCCATCTTGGGGGACGCGGGTTTCATCGATCTTCAGATTCGATAGAACTTTAATCCGGGCGACCAGGGCGGAGTGGACGTGCTTCGGCAAGGTCAACGAGGTGTGGAGGATACCGTCGATGCGGTAACGAATTCGGGTTTCGTTGCCCACCGGTTCGATGTGGACGTCGGAAGCTTTGCCCTCGACCGCGTGACGGAGCACGACCGAGACGATTTTCGAGACCGGCGCTGTTTTGACTACCTCTTCCAGCCCTTTTTCCGAAATTTCGACGGCCCCGAGTTGCTTGGCCGCCCCGGCCTCGGCCCCTTTCAGCGCTTCCTCTACTTCGGCCGACAGACTCTCGTACTGACGGAGAACGTATTTCAGTGAGGCCTCGGCCGTCAAGTAGTACTTGATGCGCAAATTATGTTTGCGAGCCAAGTATTCCACCGCCTCGAGGGCCTGGAAATTCGTCGGGTCGACCATGGCGATCGCCACCTCGTCGCCGGCTCGATTGAAGGCGACCATCCGATAGTTTTCCGCCAGCTCCGGCGGAATGATGTTCAGGATTTCCGCCCGGACGATCTTGCCGAACAAGTCAATTGCCGGCAGGTTGTACAGGGCCGACTTGGCCCGCAGTAAATCTTCCTCCCGCACCGCCCCCGATTGTTCGATGATATGGTCGAGCGTCTCGTGGGCGCGCTGGGCTTCGGCTTGTAGTTCGCCGATCTTGGTAGGGCTAAGAACGTTCTCGCGGAGAAGAATATCAGCCAGCGAGGCGGTGGTGGCAACTGGTGGCGGGGCCATGGCTACTGGAACGGATCAGGATTACCGGCGTCGGCGTTGACGTTGACCGAGATGGTTCGTTCAAAGGACCGTAGGGCGCGGTAGCGATCGTCGTTGAGAATGCCTTCGCCAAAATTTGTAATGACTGCCCGATTCCGATTGGCTTGGTCATCCGGGCCGCCTGGCGAGGGGGCGATGAATTGTTGCACTAAGAAATAACCGACGCCGGCAATGGCCACCACCACGACCAGCACCAGGAACAAGCGGGCGGAATTTGATCGTTTCTTTACCAGCGCCATGGCTCAGGCTTGTTCATCTGGTAAATAGTATGTCCGGACGACGATACCGTAAGATTCGGAGGCCTCTGATTCATCTTTTTGGGGCGTCACGAAGTTGAGAGTGATAACGTCAAGCAACCGCTGACTGGACTCGACCAACGAAATAAAGCGCTTAAAGTGATCATAGCTCGCGCCGCCGGAAACCAGAACGGACACATCCTGGGTCCGGAGGTTGACCCCGCTAATCGTGGCGGCGCTGACGGCGCCCTCCCCGCTGGCCGTCGCCTCGTCCCCGAGGTTGCCCGTTTGGCCGGCTTGGCTAACGATCATCGAGTCGAGGCGCAGATTGGCTGAGCGGGCGATATTGTCGAGGGTGAGGAGTAAGCCCGGAAAGTCGGGGCCGGTGGGGATAAAGTGGTCGACTACCTCCAGGCGGTCGGGAGTCAGCGCCTGACGGAATCGGTCGACGGAGGTCCGCAAGTCCCGCGCGAATTGCCGCTGGGCGTTGAGTTCGGCCTCGACCTTCCGACGTTCCAAGAAACCTGCCGTCCGCAGGGTGTCGATCCGCCCTTGCAGCAACAGTAAGTAGCCGAGGATAAAGATGATGGCCATCACCGTCCCGGCCGCCCAGCGGAAGTGGTCGACTAGAAAACTGGTTAAGCTGGCGGGAACTTTCATGGGTTACGGACGGAATCGTCGGCCGTGTCGGTAGTCGTCGACGCGACACTGGTGTTGGCAAACACCGACGGGACGACTGTCAGCGAGACGCTGAAAGTGACCGCGGTACCCTCGGGGGTAACCTGCTGGCTGGCGCTGCTGATTTCGAAGGCGCTGATGAAATCTTTTTGTTTCACCGCCGCGGTGAATACGAGATACTGTTTGGCCAGGTTCTCATAACTGTCGGTTCGGGCGCTGAGCGTTAGCTGCCCGTTGATGTCGCCGCTAAAGTTCGTGCCGTAGAAGACTTCCGGCAGCGTGTAGGCTTCGAGTTTGGCGAAGAAGTTCGTCCAGCGAGTGTGATTTTCGATCAGCGATCGGATGGCCGCAACTTTCTTGGTGGTCGCCATGATCTGTCGCTGGTCATCCTGGAGCGCCGCCACGTCGGACTCAACTTGGCGGAGTTCTTGACGGGTGGAGTTGATACTTTGGGACACCGATCGCTCGGCTAAGGCTAGACCGACGTAGGCCAGCCCGACTAGGACGACGGCCCCGGCTGTCCAAACCCCCAACTGGATCAGCCGTTCCCTTGGCTTGACCGTCGTAAACAGCTCTTCGGCCAGCAGGTTGACGCCCAAGCCCTCCTCTTCTGGCAGCGGGATAACGGTCGGTCGGCCAGCCCGCGTTTCTTCTTTAATGATCCGCTGGTCGACTTTCGATCGGCCGAGGCCCATGATGCTGTTGTCCCGTCGAGCGCCGACCGCCGGGGTTGGCGTTCGACCTGGCCGTCCAGTCCGGCTGAGGAACGACTGAAAAAACTTACTCAAACCTCCGCCTTGAGCGACCGGATCGGTCAACTCCGGTGGCCCGGGCCGCCGAGGTTTCTTGGGCGGCAGTTCCGGGGACTCGGTGTCACGTAGTAAGTTGACGTCGGGCATGCCCGTTAGAGATTAAGGGCGTAAGCCTTGGTGGAGGATGGGGCGGTTACTATCACAAGTGTATGCTCCGAACTATGGAGGTGATTATCTCTAACGGGAACACGGGGCTAAGGATTTAGGATATGGGATTTAAGATTGACCACGGTGTTTGATTCGAATCGAGAGTGTAAAAAGTTTCTAGGACACGATCTCACGCATGGCTAGCCCGATGGCCACCGCGAAGCGCGGCCCGATTTCCTGGAGCGCTGGCTGGAGTTCAAGTGGGTAAACGGCGCGGGCCCAGGGATCGCCGACGAACGTTTTTATCGACAGAGTTTTCTCCAGGTACTCCGGCAAGTTGAGGAGGAAGGCCGACCCGCCGGCCAAGACGATCTTTTCCACCGGCGGCTGACCCTGGGTGCGGTAGAGGTTGAGGACGAAGCGGATTTCGTTGATGATCGAGCTGACCACGAACTCGATCGTCTTCGGCACTTGCGACACCGACTGCTGGCCGGTGGCCAAGCCGAAATCGCGTTTGAACTGTTCGGCCCGTTCCAGGTCAATGTTCATGCTTTGGGCGATCGACTTGGTGATGGTGTTGCCGCCGACGTCGATGCTGCGGTTGATGAGCGGGATGCCGTCGACCAGGACGGCGATGTCGGTGGCCACGGCGCCGATGTCGACGATCATCACCGGCGCGACATCGGTGCCGATCAACGAGCGTTCGAGGGCCAAGGCTTCGGTTTCGAGATTGACCATTTGCAGCCCGCTGTCCTTAGCGATATCCAAATACCGTTTGACCAAACTCTTGGGCGCGGCCGTAATCAGGACGCGGAGGTTCTTGGGCGTCTGTTCATCACTCGATTTTGGGGTGGTGTCCTTGACTAGTTTCCAGTCGAGAACCAGTTCATCGATCGGCAAGGGCACGAACTTCTTCGCTTCCCAACGAACGGCGGCATTCAACTCCTTCCGCGTCATCAGCGGCAGACTAATAATCGAGCTAAAGACCGTGAAGCTCGGCAGGGCAGCCACCATTTTGCTGGTCGTAACGTGGGCCTGGTGGATGAGGGTCTTGAGACCGGTCACTACCGCCGCCTTACTGCTGACCGCGTCGCTCTTGACGATGTCCGTGGCCTGCTCTAGGTACCCGTACGTCATCAGCCGAGGCCGACCATTGTAGAAAACTATGTTTGGGATTAAAGGTGGCCATAACATCCCGGTCCGGCCTCGAGCCGATAGGGTTTCAGACCCTGACCGTTCTACCAGGATCCAACGTTCCGGGTTTTTTCAACAAAAACAACGACTAAATGTATTTTCAGTATAGCATAAAATCGACTTGGCGTCAAAAGCGAAAAGGGCTGTGGAGAAGTTCATTGCTCACCAAGCCCTAATAGCATTGGATCGCGATGCTGGCTGTCATCGCCAGACTACGGACCGGTGTTGACCGTGCTGGGCAGCACATTGGCGAAGTCCGTCAGGCCGGGCAAGGGGTTTGTTTGCAGTCGGCCATCGTTGATGACCAACTCCGAGGGCGAGGGATTGTCGATCGTCCCGGCGAAGGTGCGGGCGAAGAAGAACTTCTTGGCCAGCATGACGCCGCGGACGGTCAGGGGGAAGACATTGTCGGACGTCGGCCCGCCGAACGGCCCGACGCGGACCGGATCGCACGCCGGCGGGTCCGCGGCCCCGTAGGGTTCTTTCTGGCCAGTACAGATGGTGCCTTCGACCAGGTAATTTCCCGCCAGCTGGGTCACGTGGTTATCGATCATCAAGTCCCCTTTGACCCAGACCATCAGCGAGGCCAGCGTCCGCAAATCCTGGACCGTGCTGGCGCCATAGGTGACGTCTTCCTTGACGTACAGGTCGCCCTCGACGATCAGCATGCCGGACCCGTGACGGTAGGGGGCGGCGTTAGTGGCATTCCTAATCCGCACACCGTTTTCAATCGTCAGCGTCTGGCCGCTGGTGCCGGCCCTGAACACGCGTCCGTCCAACCGGCCAGTGTTGCCACCGCCCAGGTCCAGCTGGCTGTTCCAGTCACTGGCGATATCATCGTTCGGGCCGGCGGTCGTCAAAGCGACGATGCGCGAGCCATACTTGTTGATCCCGCTGCCCCCCGTCGCTTCATTGGCAATGCCATCGAGATCGAGTCGGCCGAGCGCCGAAGCGTACTTGTTGCGCTCGGTCAGCGAGGGGATGAACGGCGCCAGTGAACGGGAAACGTCGAAGTCAACCGCCGCCGGCGCAAACGTGGTGGAAAAGTTATTAATCGTGCCGGCGGCGGAGATGGCAAAGGTGGCGTTGCTCTTGCCGCTCGGCGCCGGGAGGGTACTTTCCGATCCAATGCCGCCCTGAGAGTAGATGTCGCCGAGCGTGGCTTGGATGTAGCGGCGGCTGCCCCGACTGAGGAGTCCGAAATCGAGCCAACCGTAATCCGGACTCCAGGCATAGCCGTAGAATCGACCGTTCTCTGAGCTCAAGTTGACGCCATACTCCTGGCAACTGGAACCGGTGGTCGGACAGAGGGCGCCGAAAATGCAGCGGCCGCCACTACTGGCTACACATTCAGCATCGGATGTGCACCTCTCACCGCTCCAAGCACAGAATCCGGCCGGTTTACACACTTCGCCGCCTGGGCAATGGACGTTTTGCGAGCAGTGCGCTTTGGTAATGTCGCCGTCGCAAAAATTAGTGCAGCTGGTCGGCGGCGGGGCACAACTACGGTTCTTTCCATCTTGGCAAAACTGGCAGGTCAGTGAATCGACGGCCGCGCCGCTGCAGACTTGGCAGCCGTACAGCCATGTCCCGCCGCCGGGGATGATGATGCCGAGCGGCGGGTCGGTGGAGTTAAGCCCGCGGAGGCTGACCCAGCCACGTTCCGGGTCGCCGTTGGGGGCTGGTGATTGCGCCAGGGTCATGAATTGACCCCAGCCTTTCAGTTGCCCGGAGGCGGCGTCCAGGCAGGCGCCGCCGCTGACTCCGCAGTCATTGTTGGGGTTTATCGCATTCGGCGGCGTGTCGGTGAACTCGGAGGCGCTAAATGTCAGCCAACCACCGCCCGCGCAGGCCGAGGGGCTGGCGTTCGACTGAGCACACTCTAAACCCACCCGCGGCTCGCGAGCCAAACGGCTGCCGGTGCTATCGAAAGGCGCGGCGGCGGCAAAAGGGCTGGCTCGGCAGTCGGCGTCAGAGACGCAGATAAATCCTTCATTCTTCTCACAACGACCATAGCAATCGAAGTCGCGGAGGCAGGCCTGATTGGCATTAGCCACGCAGGTTCGACTGGCCGTATTACAGGCGCCGCTTTTGTCATACGGCGCCCCGGAGGCGGTTGGGCTCGGCAAGGACGCTCGCCGGCACCGGCCGAGATTGGCTGATTCTTTGTCCGCCCCACCGGGGGCGGTACCGTAATTCTTCCCCACCCAGGCCCGACCGATGAGCTGGTTGTTTTCGACCGTCAGGGCAAATGATTCCGGCGACCGGAGGCATAGTGTCCCACCGGGGGTGCGGTGGTTGATGCAGGTGGTGGAAATCCAACCCAGCCCGGCCCGACCGAGGTCGACCGGACTGGCCGAACCCAGCCACACATAACCCAGCACGTTGCCGGGCGTCCGTTGGAGAATGGTGCTGTCGGCCCCGACGGTAAAAACCTGTTGTTGGCCGAAGCCGTGAACCGCATTGAGGTCGGGCCACTCGGTATCGTCTTCCGGAACGAAGGTGGTGCTGCCAAGACCATCCCGGTTGACGAATGCATTCGGGTTGCCGGGATCATTCTCGCCGACGGCGATGACGGTGTAATTGAAGCGGGGTGTCTTATTTGGGCTGTTGACTGGTTCCACGGCCAGATCATCGCAGACTACGTCTACGCCATAGGTGGCGTAGCAGCGTATCTCCAACACTTCTCCTCGTTCCAGAACCCGCGGACCCGAAGTGCCGCCCAGGATCGGCGTCAGGAATTGGTTGTTCTGGCGAGAGAATGTATAGGAAAAGTTGATGAAGCCGTTGGCATCGGACCGGGAATCGAGGCTCGAGTTTCCCTGGCTGAGCGTCCGCACTTCGCGGAAGTTGCTAAAGGAACAGTCCACGCTGCTGGGGTAATTGGCCCCCTGGCATTGAATCATCACCCCGCCCTGCGGGTATTGTGGGGAATCGGCGGCCGGATCAAAGGTGACTTTATAGCGGCCGGAGACCTTGAACGTCGTGCCCTCGATGGTTGACAGATCGACTCGGTTGTAGCTCGAAGCTGAGGCGTTCCTTTTTCGGTCAACCGACAGGTTTGTCAAACACTTGAGCTGGTCGTCAAAATAGATGCCCGGTGCCTGCCTAATGCCGTAGCCGTTCACGCCGGCGACTTGCGTGCTGTCGACGATCCGGACATCCATCGAGTTCTGACCGCAGGACGCGCCGGGGTTGTTGCGACCCCACTTGGACTCGTCCGTGTGGGGCCATTGATCGGGCCGCACGTTTGGATCGGTGACGATCGGGCTGCGGACACTCCAAGCCTCGAAATCGCCGTTGGTGAGTATATTTTGCCCGTCGCCGCCGCGGTCAGGCAGGGCGGTGACGCTGTAAACCGGAGTGGTTACTCCCTGTGCGGTCGAGCTGATGCTCGTCACGCCGGTGCCCTCATCGAAGCGGTACACGGCACCCGACCCATCACTCCGCCCAGCCGCGATCCAGACCACACCCTGGAGCGGGCCATGGTCGCCCGGGAACGTATACTTGGTGTCAGCGGCGAGCCCGTAGAAACAAACGCCGGTGCCACCGGTGTCAATCAGCGTGGTCCAGTCGCCGGTGGTGGGTCGCCCGACGAGGCGGTAGAGTTTGCTCCGCTGGCCGGCACCGCAGACCCGATCGTAGGGTTTAGTGCCGGCAAAGGTGCTGGTGGTGATGTAGGTCAGATCACCCTGCACGAGGGCGACGCCAGTGATATCCTCGCTGCTGCCCAGAAACGGCGGGCCAGCCGTAACGGTGTCCCAACGGTTTGATCGACAATCACTATCCCCGCCACACAGGAGGTTGTTTTCCGTACACCGACCAGCACTGCAGGTATTCGTAGCATTGGGAGCCTGTACCCACTCAAGGAATAGCCCATTGACGCCACCGGCATACTTCCGGCCGAGAAAGCGGGGCACGGCATCCATGGCGTAGATTTCGGTACTCCCGCCGGGCAGGCTGTAAAGCTGGTTGTTATTGTTCTGAAACGCCATGGCCAGGTCGCACGGTTGAAGCCTACCGGCGCTGGCACTGCAACCAGCAAAAATTCGAGAATCCAGAGTGGAAGCGGATCGGATAATCGCCCGGCCGGTGGTGCTATCATAGCCGCCAACGAAGAAGTCCGCATAACCACCGCCGTCTTCGTAGGCGCCGGCAATGGCGTTGAACGCGCCATCGATCCGGTACTCCGTACCGTTATTGACAGCGACCGGCATGACCTGCTCCCACTTGCCGTTGCGCAGCTGGATGACCGAGGCTCGACCGTCAGTGGTCTCGCCGACGGCCAAGGCGTGGACAAATTCGTTGGTCCCGAGGCTGCCAGTGTAATCCGGGCTAAGACTACCCAGGGTCCGGGTGTTGCGGAAGTAACTCCACACGTCGCGCAGGTCGGCCCGAGCCAGGAAGGTGGTGTCGATCAGCGGCACCTCGAATTCGGCTCGGGTCGCACGAAACAAATTCCAACCGCCGATGATGAGTAAGAAACCCAAACCAACCGCCAGGATCAATAACCTGAAACCGTATGTGGCACGAGCAACTCTTATCCGTGGTGGCAGGATGAGATGCTTGTTCATTGACGAACATCTAACCGAGCGCGGTGGGCCGCTTCGGGACGATCCTTACAAACAAACGCATCGATAGCACCCGCGATTCTCGTTACATGTACCGCCCAGGTTATAGGAGCCCGGCGGCGCACCTCCAAGATTCATCGCTCCGACACACGTCAGTCCAGACTCTGTGCAAATCGTTAGACAATTCTTTGGTCCCACCACGCCGCAAGCGCCGGGCAGCGGGCTACTGATCGCCAAGCTTGTCATGGCCGGGCCGGCAGAGCCCGAGCCCTTTTTTACCACTTGACCTTCAAAGTACGCGGCGTACTGTGTGCCCGGTCCGGTCCCGGATTTTCCGTACAGCCCGTACCGCACCTGGCCGGCGGCCGAGGTGTTCCGGGCTTCAAAATAGCCACCGTATTCAGTGCCTGAACTGGTGGCATTGGTCGAGCCGTAGACTCCAATGCCATTCGTCCCAGCGGCCGTGAACCCAGCATTCCCCCACACCCCAATGAACGCGCTTGGCGCGTCGGCGATGGGCGGGGCGCCGACATAGGCGTTACCCGCGTGGCCTTTGATGGCATTCCCCCACATCGGCGAAGCGCCAGCGGTGTTGTCCACCAACAGCGTCGCATTCACTGTGCCTTCAGCTCCGCCCGAAAACACGCCGGCTTGACCAAAAATATACGTCGACCCTTCTAAGTACGCGGCGTAGCCGTTAGGATTCAGATTCCGGACATGGAGCGGCCACGTGCGCACGCCGCCAATGGCGTGAGCGGCATTCGCCGCCACCTTCAATACGGAGGCATTGGTCCACGATTGTGCCGGCAACCCCTTTTGGAGGATTTCCACGTCAGCGACAAATTTGGCTGCGTTGGCATTGACGATGGTCGAGCCGCCGGACTCGTAGAGATTATCCGAGAAGAGTGTCGCGGTTGTACTGCTACCGGTGGGGCCATGAGAGAAGTAGCCAGCAAAACCGCTAGCGCTGGTGTTTTCCCCGTAGACGGCGGCTTTTGAGTTGCCAGCCGTATTCTGTTTGGCCGAGATCGCATCTAGGCTGGCATTTGTTTGAGTGATGTCGATCAACGCCACACCAGCGCCGAGACCAGGCCCTTGACCCAAAACGATATCGCTGTTTGATCTGTTCCCGGCCGCCAACACTTGATCGAGCGATTGCGCTCCCAACCCGACCCAGGTATTGCGGCAATCGCCGACGCCCGCGCCAAAACAAAGCCGGCCAGCGTCGAGATGAACGTCGCCGCCACCCCCAGGAACCAGATGCAGAGCTCCGGTTGACTTGATGTCTCGACCAGCATTGCCGATTTCCATGACGCTGTTCCCGCCCCCGCCAGGAATAATCGAGATGACTCCCTGGTAGACGCCCAGTTTGGTGAACGGCGCACTGCCTGGTCCGCCGGTAATTGGCCCGGCCAAGGCTGAGCGGCTAGCCAGGGTGATAGAAATCCCGAACAGCAGGCCGATAATGGCCGTCAAGAAAACCGGCGGTCTTCGACTGGCCAGACGTAGGCTGGTCTTTTGCTTTCGTTTCATCCTCTCCATAGACCTCTTGTTAGTATAACGAACTGGCGAGAAAATGCTACCTCAACAATCATTGCTGCAAGTAGCCGCAGTTTCGCCGGCTTCGGCGCTGCACAACCCGTCGCCGCAAAAGCAATTCCCGCCGGCACAAATCATGCCCGGAGTTACCCCTCCGACGACCGTTCCAACGTCGAGTTGGAAGGCTTTGCCGGCCATGCGGACGCTGCCAAGCTGCACGTCGCTCGGCGGGTTGCTGCTCTGCACCTTGAGGTACGGCCCGATCAGGCCAGCGGTCAGCTGGCTCCATTGTTGCAGGCAGCCATAGCGCGGCGCCGGACCGGCCTGGTCATAGGGGGCGGTTCCACCGTCGTCAAACGGGCCGAGGCAGAGTTCGCCGGGGTCGGCGCCGACGTTGTTGTGTTCGTTGATACGCAGCTGCCCGGTAAACTGCGCGGCATAGCCGCTGATATCACCGCGGTCACCGGCATAGATACCGACCTTAGTGCCAGCTCCGGCGTCGGCGTCGGACTGGTAGGTCGTGGCGGGCGTACTGCCAGCACCCCGCAAGCGCATGTACCCGTTCTGGCGCAAACTATCGTAGCTACTGACGACCTCGGGGGCGGCGCCGATCTGATCCTGGCGAACTTTGACGAACGGTCCGTTGACGCGCTCGTAGACGTCGGACCACGACCCCAGGCAGTATGGGCCGGCGTCGCCAGTGCTCGGTGAATTCAAGCACAGCTGATCGCCAACATCGCCATCGCCGATGAGCAGCGAGCCGAGTTTCTGCTGCGGCTGGCTGGATATGTCGAGATAAACCCCGCTCCGGCCCTCGGGCGGGGGGGCATCTGGTTCGAGGTACTGGGCCGCCACGGGTACGACTAGAATCGCGCCAACCAGGGCGAAGAGCAATGAAGCGACGGCGTAAGAATCGTGGCGGTTAGACATCTATTACTCTGCGCATATTCGGCCGGGTCGCGGCGGCTCACAATAGATGGCTCGCGCGCTGCGTGTCCGATCCATGGTGATGGTACATTCAGGGTCAGGGCCGAAGCAGTCACTACCCTCCCAGCCGATAAACTCATTGGGGGCTGACGCTGTCGCCCGAATAGTTTCGACGGTCCCGTGGCGATAGAAAGCGCTGGCGCCAAAGCAAGCTGGCAGGCAGTTGAAGGCCGAACCGAAGATCGATCCGGCGCCAGGAATATTCTTGGAGACAAACAGTTGCCGCAGGGTGATCGATTCAGTGACCGGCGTGCCGTAACGGGGGAAAAGATTTCCCTGGATGGCCTGGTAGAAGTACGTTTGGTCGGCGTCGAGCGCCGGATCGCTGTCGGCCGGAACGGTGACCAGGGTATCCTGATCGACCTCGCCGGCATAGACGATCTTGTTTGAGCCAAAGACCATGTTCGTGGCGTACACCACGCCGGCCTGGGGCACGAAATCCGGGGCGGCGCCTTGACGCCGGACGACCAACAGCTTGACTTTCGAGCCAGCCGGCGCCTGGGCTGCGGTGCGGACCCGCAGGGTGACGGTTTCCAGCCAGGTGCCGAGACTGAGCGAGACGGCTGGGCTGATGGCGTCGCAGTCGGCCGGACAATTGCCCCCGACCCCGCCGGTTTCGGCCGGGTCGGCGCACTGTCCATCACCGCAGGTACAAGGCGCCGCCCCACAGGATACCCCGCTGACGTTGGCGGGGTTGCCAGCGATGATGGTAGAAATCTTGCCAACGCCGCTAACCGAACCGCCGCCAATCTGTTCCTCCTGGGCCGTTGATAAGACCGGCTGTCCGATGGCATAGGCCTGGAGCTTGACGTAGGAACTGGTGAAGAGAGTATCGACTTGATCCCAACTGGTGATGCAGTCCACGGCCCCGGTGCCATTGAGACACAGCTGGCCGAGATCGTCGACCAGGTTTGAATGGACCCAGAAGCGACCACCGAACAGACCGGCTTCGTTGCCAGCCGTACTACCGTCGGTACTGTCGAGGGCGGCGGCCTCCGGACCGGCCGCCGAGGAGTGGACGATGGTGGAGAACGCTTGACCGCTACCAGTCGATCTGACCCGGGCAAAGCCGGTTTGGAGCGAGTAGCTGCTGATCGACAGCGGGTCGCCGGTCACTCGGCTTTCCGTCAAACTGACATACGGGCCGCCGGAAATGACCACGTCGGTCCACTGAGAGATGCAGTTGACGGGATCGTTGATGTCGGCACCAACATCGGCGTTAAGACAGATCTTGCTCTGGCAACGATCGCCGCACTGCTCAGCCAGAGTGGTGATGGTGTTAATCCAAAAGCGAACGGTTCGATCGTAATCGCCGCCGGGAGCGCCAGTCGTTTTGATACACATCGTGTCGTCGGATCCGCAAATGCTGTTTTCGTCCTCGGTACCATTGTCGACAATCGACAGATTCTCCGACTCGTCGGCCACGAAGTAGACTTTGCCTTGGAAGTACTGCCAGTGCGCCATCTGGCCGATTGGGCCGACGTCGGCCGGAGCGCTGGACAGGTTGTAGACGACGTCAAGCGTGGGGTTGATGCTGCCGTGAACCGTCGATCCGACGCCGTGATCATTGTAGCCGGTGGAGTTCCCGATGACGCCCATGTATCTGGCGGTTGGCGGGTATTGCCATGAGACATCATCGCCGCCAGCCGCAGCCGGGGAAATGTCCCACGGCGATGAAACGCTGGCCGTAAAGGGGCCCGAAGGGCGGTTGACCGGATTGCTGTCACACCCGGCTGCACCGCCCTGCATGGTGTAACCGCAACCGGTCCAGGTCGGATCTTCACAATAACTCTTGCACATCACTACCCCGGCAAACAATTGCCGCGATATGTCGCCGGGTCCGACCTTGGGATCGCCATCGAGCCCGACTGGCTTTCTGGTCACCAAGACCGTGCCGCCATCAGCAATGTAGTCCTCAATTTGCGCCAGGTAGTTATCGCTCGGATCGGGTACGCCATTGGCCAGACCCGGAGTATTCAGGATGATCAAGCTGAAGGGGTGAGCGGCGTTATCCAACAGCATTTGCCGCAGGCGCCGCGGCTGCGGGTCACCGGGTTCAAGGGAATCGAGACAACCGTCGTCATAGGGATCGGTATTATCGATGTCGCTATAATAGCTCGTGCGGGCGCTCAGCCATGGGTCGCTTTGAATGGCCGTACCCAGCCAGGTTTCAAGTTCGCTTGCCCCGCCGTAACTGTAGCATTCATAATAGGCAATCCGCGGATCAGGCCCGATTAACAGCGGTCCGATCTTGCGCTGGATGGTGTTGCCGGCGTTGAGCGGCGGCGCGATTGACCCGCTTGGCGCGTCGGCGCCGGGGTTGATGAAGTTCTGCGACCGGGCCGGGCTGGCCAGGGCCGCAATAGTGATGACCATCACTAGCAGAAACGGCAGCCGGATTCGGTAGTCGAGGAACATGGTTAGGGCGGGCAATCAGCTGCACAAGTGGCTGAGTTCTCGTTGCTGACCGTCGAGCATAAACCATCGCCACAAGAACACGGCGCCGCGCCGCACAGCAGCGGCCCGGCCGGCGTGCCGACTACCAGCGACCCGACGATCAGTGGTCCATTCAAGCCGACGTTGCCGGGCAAGCCACCAGGACTATCTTGAACCGACCAAGGGGTGGCGTTCCGAAGGCGAACAGTCTCCGGCGGAAAGCCGCTTTCGATCGCCCCTTGCCAGGTGGCGATGCAGTGAGTGGAGTCGTTGCCGTTGAGACACAGCTTGGCGTCGCCGCTGCTGTTGTTGACCAGCACCCGGCCGGCAAACTCAGCCGCGTAGTGGCTGGTCGAGGTGCTTCGAGCCCCGATGCCGACTGAACCGCTGGCCGCTGGGTTGGCCTCAGCCACCAGCGTCTTAAATTGGTTTTCAGTGTTGCGCCCCAACAGAACGACGACGCCGCGATCGACCTGACTCAACCCGGTCTCATCCAGGAGTCGCAGGAACGGCCCACCACCGACCAGGGGCAGTTGCTGCCAGGTCCGAATGCAGTTGTTGACATCGGTCGTCCAGAGGGACTGGTCGGAATTAAGACACCAGCGGCTGCAACCACGAGTCTTATCTGGATCGCTCGAGGCTGGGTCGGTACAGTCAGACACGCTGCCACTGCTCTCGCCGATTAACAGCGACCCGCGCTTCAGCTGGCTGGCTGAAGAGGCGTTCAGAAACTCGAGTGGCTGATTATAACCCTGAAGTGTTCGTTGCGGAACGCTTTGTGGTGGTGGGCCGTCTGGTTCGACGTAGGGAATATGCGCCGCCGAGGCCGTCGGGGGTCGACCACCCCATCCGGATGAAAGCGCCAACGCCAAAACAGCCAAGGTCGTCAACCCAGACATGGCGCCAATTTGGACCAATTTTTTGGACATTCTCATCCTTTGGTTTCCGACCAATCTCTATCGAGGGTGACCAGGTGAATATAACAGTTTTACTCGCTCCTGGCAACTGCCAGCGGTGAGGCTTGCCAGGTATCAGAAATCCGTGAGTTGTCGTGTCAGCGCGGCCAGGGTATAGTAAAGCGGTGGCTAGGCCGCGCCTAAATCCGAAAGTAACAAAGCCTACTTCGGACCATCGTTACCACGAACGGGTCCTCGCCTTTAGCGTCCTGCTGTCCCTGGTGCTGTTGGTGGGAATCGGTATCTACCTAAAGACAAAGTCCCCATCCAAAGCCCCCCGCCGGGTAGTAACTCCGGCCGTGGCAGTCACCCCCGCGCACTTCACCGACTTCTACGGTTATGTCCGTGGACTGGACTCAGACGGTCTTGACGTGGCCGCTACCGTGACCTCTCCTTCAGGAGAACGGCTAACGCGAGTTTACCAAGTAGCCACCAACGACCAAACGGCCATCAGCCAGCTCGACGCGGCGGCCGGCCAACCGAGTGCCAGCCAGGTTGATTGGTCGGAATTCAAGGTGGGCGACCTGGTGCAAGTCTTCGGTCCGACCGAAATCAACCTGGCCACGGTGACTTCGTTCACCGCCACTAGAATCACAAAAGTAACGGGCTCATAATTCACTTCGACCCTATGGAAAACATCCTCTGGATCGCCATCGGTATCGTCCTAGTGTTGCTGTTGTGGCTGATCGGGGCGTACAACGGCTTGATCCGTCTGCGCAACCAAACTGATGAAGCCTGGTCTGACATAGACGTCCAATTGAAACGTCGCTACGACTTGATTCCCAATCTGGTGGAAACCATCAAAGGGTATGCCAGCCACGAGCGGCAGTTATTCGAGCGGGTGACCAGCGCTCGGGCGGCGGCCATCAGCGCCCAAGGTCCGCGGGCTAAGGGCGAGGCGGATGTCGGTTTGACCGGCGCGCTGAAATCGCTGTTTGCCGTGGCCGAAGCTTATCCGCAGCTGAAAGCGAACGAAAACTTCGCTAAGCTCCAGGATGAGTTGTCGGACACCGAAAACAAAGTCCAGGCCGCCCGCCGCTTCTACAACGGCAACGTCCGCGACTTCAACACCCGGGCGCAGCAATTCCCGACCAACATGATCGCCGGCATGCTCGGCTTCAAGCCGCGGGAATTCTTCGAGCTTGAGCAGGAGGCAGCCAAGGAACCAGTGGCGGTCAAGTTCTGATCGGTGGCTACTACCTACGACTACATTAGCGCCAACCGACGCCGGTCGTTCGTGCTGGTGGCCGTTTTCATTTTGATTATCGGGCTGCTCGGTTGGACAATCGATCAGGCGCTCGAAGCGGGGTCGGTTTTTATCGTTATTGGCGTGCTCGTCGCCGTCGGCATGGCCGTCGGTGGCTACTTTGGCGGGGACCGGCTGGCCTTGGTCACTAGCGGGGCCCACGGGCCGATCGACCGTCAGGACAATCCCTATCTGTGGCGAATGGTCGAGAACCTATCCATCACCGCTGGCCTGCCGGTGCCGCAGATCTACCTGATCGATAGCCCGCAGATCAACGCCTTTGCTACTGGACGAGATCTGAAGCATGCCTCGGTGGCCGTCACGACTGGTGCAGTCGAGCGACTCGAGAACGAAGAACTCGAAGGGGTGCTGGCCCACGAGTTGTCGCACGTCCGGAACCTCGATATCCGCTTCATGACCCTGGTTACCGTCTTGGTCGGCATCATCATCATGTTCGGCGACCTGTTCTGGCGGACCCGCTGGCTCGGCGGCGGTCGTCGCGGCGGAAATCGTTCCGCTGGTCAGGTTCAGGCCATACTGCTTCTGATCGGCCTAGTCCTGCTAATCCTAGCACCGATCATTGCCCGACTCCTCCAGTTCGCCGTGTCCCGGCGCAGGGAGTTCCTGGCTGACGCCGCCGGCGCCTTGCTGACACGATATCCAGAAGGCTTGGCCCGGGCGTTGGAGAAAATTGCCCAGACGACCGAGCCGCTGAGCCGCGCTAACAACGCCACCGCCCACCTCTTTATCAGCAATCCGTTCGGTCCGAGCGTCCGCGGCCTGGCCAAGTTATTCTCGACTCACCCGCCGATTCCGGAACGAGTGGCGGCGCTGCGGGCAATGGGGGGTGTTGATTCGTAGCGTCGATCAGTCGACGACGCGCTTCATCGATGGCGACGGACGGTACCAGTCAGTCCAGGATTTAGGATTTCGGGTTTAGGTTAACGGCTGGCCGGAGGTGAAGCGCAGCGCGAAGACTATCTTGTCCTCCGGCACGTTATTGACAACGTCCTTCAAGAGTGGCTACACTACAGCCTAATCTCCGCCACTCCATGGACGATCTAAAGCCGGAAATACTCCAAAAGTTCACCACCCATCTACGGAGTGCCATTAACTTCGCGGCTGAGTTGAGCGTCGAATTAAAGAATCGCTACATTAATCCGGAACATCTGCTGTTCGGATTGGCTGAGACTAAGGGCGGTGTGGCCTACGAGATTCTCCGCAAGAGCGGCATCAAGCTCGATACCCTGCGCGACCTAATCAGTCTGCGTAACGAGCCGGTCCTCAAGCCGGGGCTCAACCTACGGGCCGACGAATTGAAGTTTTCTCTACCGGCCAAGCGGGCGCTGGAAAAATCCGTGCTGGTGGCCGCCAATTACCACCACAAATACGTCGGCACCGAACACCTGTTCTGGGGTTTGCTGGAGATCGGCGATCCGACGCTCGAACAAATCATGAAAGAGAATCAACTGAATGTCCGGGAGGCCCGACGACAGTTGTTGATGGTGCTGAAAAACACCACCCGTTTTCCCGACATCTCTAGCTTCTTCGACCAGGCCAAGGCCGGCGCCGAAGAAACCGTGGCCGTGCCCTCGGCTCCGGGCCGCCCGCGCGGCGACAAAACGCCGGCCCTTGATTTCTTCACCACCGATTTGACCGATGAGGTGGTTCAAAAATCTATCGATCCGGTCATTGGCCGCCAGGCCGAAATCGACCGACTGATCCACATCCTCAGCCGGCGGACGAAGAGCAACCCGGTCCTGATCGGCGATCCGGGGGTGGGCAAGACGGCCATCGTCGAGGGCTTGGCCAAGCGAATCATTCAGGAGCAGGTGCCGGAAACGCTGCTGCGCAAGCGGGTGCTGGCCCTGGACCTCGGGCTGGTGGTGGCCGGGACCATTTACCGCGGCGAATTCGAATCGCGGCTGAAGCAAATCGTCGAGGAAATCAAAGCCGACCCGAACATCATTCTCTTCATCGACGAGCTGCATACCATCATCGGCGCTGGTTCGGCCTCCGGGTCGATGGACGCCGCCAACCTATTGAAGCCGGCGCTGGCCAAAGGTCAGATCCGTGCCATCGGCGCCACCACGCTCGAAGAATATAAGAAGCACGTCGAATCCGACCCGGCCCTGGAACGCCGCTTCCAGCCGATTGTGGTTAACGAACCGAGCGCCGAGGAAACGCTGCAGATCCTGCGGGGCATCAAAGCCAACTATGAACAGTTCCACGCCGTTCGCGTCAATGATGAGGCGTTGGAGGCGTCGGTGCGGCTGTCCGTGCGGTACATCCAAGATCGTTTCCTGCCCGATAAAGCCATCGACCTGATTGACGAAGCGGCCTCAAAAGTCAAGGTCGGCCGCGGCGGATCGGCCGCGTTCCGTCATCTTCGGGCCCTGGAGAAAGATCTCGATCAGCTCCGCCAGCGCAAACACCAGGCGGTCCAGCAAGAGCAGTTCGATCAGGCGCTGCAGCTGAAAAACCAAGAGTTGGCGATTCAGCACAAGTTGGCCAAGTTCCGCGAGCGCGAAGCAAAGCAACCGCTGACCTTCATCGGCGCCATCGGTCAGCGTGAGGTGGCGGAAGTGGTGGCCCGGATGACCGGCGTGCCGTTGCACGACTTAGTCAAGGCCGAGCGCGACCGCTTGCTCCACCTAGAAGATCTGCTCAAGCAACGGATCGTCGGCCAAGACGACGCCATTCGCATGATCGCCAATTCCATTCGCCGCTCGCGGGTCGGCTTGAGCAACCCCAACCGGCCGATCGGTTCGTTCCTTTTCCTCGGCCCGTCGGGGGTTGGCAAAACCGAAACCGCCAAGGTCATCGCCCGGACGGTGTTCGAAGACGACAGCGCTTTGATCCGGATCGACATGTCCGAGTTTCAAGAAAGTTTCAACATCAGCAAGCTGATCGGCGCCCCGGCCGGTTACGTCGGCTACAAAGAGGGAGCTAAGCTAACCGACGCCGTCAAGCGGAAACCGTACGCGGTAGTGCTGTTCGATGAAATCGAAAAAGCCCACCCCGATCTGTTCAACCTCCTGCTCCAAGTGCTTGACGAAGGTCACCTCACCGACGCCGTCGGCAAGACCATCAATTTCAAGAACGCCATCATCATCATGACCTCGAACATCGGTTTGCAGAGCTTCAACCAAGCGCAGTCAATCGGCTTTGAAGCTCGCGATCATGGCCAGCGACAAGAATTGAAACAGCGTTATGAACAACTGAAGGAGCGGGTGCTGGCTGAAGTCGACCGCACCTTCCGACCGGAATTCTTGAACCGCATCGACAAGATTGTCGTCTACCGACCGCTCGATCAGGCGGCCGTTGAACGGATCGTTGAACTGCAAATAGCTGATCTCCAGCGCCGGCTTGATGAACAGGCCATCCGCTTGAAACTGACAGCCCAAGCGCGGGCTAAGATCGCCGAGCTTGGTTTCAGTCCTGATTACGGGGCCCGCGCGATCAGTCGCATCATCCAGGAACAAGTGGAAACTCCTCTGGCCGGGATGTTGCTTGACGGCCGGGTCAAGAATGGACAGGCGGTCCGGATTGGGGTAAAGAACAAAGCCGTCGTGATCGAGAAACAAACTCGACGGGCAGCGTAGATATTGCCAGGCTTGGCCGGACTCTACTCCACCTGACTCGAGGTCAGGCGACTCTCTTTTATGTTAACCAGCCTCCCCAACCAACTCATGAACTGGCTACTCCCACCGCTGTGCGTTCATTGTTCCCATGAGGGACAGTGGTTGTGTCAAGCGGCACATCAGCAGCTGGCAATGGCGCCGACGGTCGAGGCCGTCAAACTGGTCGGCTGCCAGTCGGTCTACATTCGAGCCGGCTACGATTGCCCGCCGCTCAAAGCATTCATTCAACGTCTTAAGTACTCGAACTGGACGGCGGCCGAAGAACTGCTTGGCGAGCTGCTCCGACCGCTCGAATCGGACTTGGCGAGGTTACCAAAAACAAGCACCATCGTGCCGGTGCCGCTCCATCCGCGCCGGCAGCGAGCCCGCGGTTTTAACCAGTCCGAACTCATCGCCCGAGCGGTTGGAAAGATAACCGGTCGCCCGCTGGTGCCGGTTTTGCGACGCACGAGAGACACCGAGACCCAAACCGCCCTGTCGGCCGATGAACGTCAGAAGAACGTGGCCGATGCTTTCACGGCCGTGGCCGAGCTACCGACCGACACCTGGCTGCTGGTTGACGATGTCATCACCACCGGCGCGACCATGACCGCCTGTGCCCAAGCCTTGCGCCGGCGCGGCGCGCGGTATGTTTTCGCCTGCGCCTTAGCGAAAGGCTGAACGCCCGTCTAGATTTTCAGGGCCCGCGACCATTGGTCGCTGACTGGCTCTTCTTCGCGCTTGGTGTTCTCGAGCAGGAACTCATTTAGTACTTGTCGGATCTTGAGCGGGTTCTGAGTCTCGAGCGAGATGTCAAGCGCCGGGCGAAAGGCGCCTTTGAACTCGAGGTACAGCTTTCTTGTTTCCGGCGGACGGTAGATGATCCAATACTCTTTCAGCTCGCGCCACGTCCAAAAACGCTGGCCGACCTCAATTCCCTCTTCGCGAATGGCTACCGTCACCGGCAGGGGTCGACGACGCAAGCGGACAACCAGAATGAAGGCGGCCAAGAAAATGATAAAGGCAAAGGTGTAATTAGCCGCCCAGATGGCGTAGCCCAAGAAGGCGATAACGGCCGCCATGAACCACAAGTACCAGGCGCGACTGCGTTGGTGCTGGTCGAACTCCGGAAACGTCCAGCTCATCAGGATGTCGCCGCGGGGGTGGGGGTCGGGCATGACAGCATGATAGCATACAGGCCCCACCAACCGGAAGCTCGACGCCCTGGGAGACTGTTGTCGATGGCTTTCGGCCGCTGATGAAACCTCCCGTTCAAAACAACATCACGGCCCTAAACTGGCCTGGTTGTGTATTATCGGTGCGTCGGCTCACGGCTTGCTGTTTTGAATAATTTCATCCGCGACTCGATCAACCGGCCGATCGGCATTGGTGCTAACCGCCCCGTTCTTCTGGACTTGACCTTCCCATGAATCTTTCCAGCCGACAATCCAATCTTGAACTGCCGGATCATGACCAAAATCATTATTGGTTCGCATCGCTAATCGAAGTCGAATGGTTTTTGGGCTGGCGACCAGCAAGAATACTTGGTCAAACAGTGACAGAAGTTCATTCATGTTGGAAGCGATTCCGCAATAGAAAGTTGGGTCCCGCAGAGTCTGGCCAATCAGTTTCTGTAGACGCCCTCGATCGCAAATCCAGTCCCGCTGCATGACAGACACCAAGTCATTGCGTGGTTGATGAATGATTCGTCCGGTGGTTCTGTCCCGGGCGTAACACAGGCCCGGCACAGCATCCAAGCTCATGGCCGAGAAGCCACGCCTGAGGAGTTCGTGGCAAATAGATGACTTACCTGAGCCAGAAATGCCGGTTACGAGAACTGACTTCGCCATTTCGATCGATGCGAGTCGATGTCAAAAACGACTATGTGTATAGGTTAGTGGGTTTGCCATTTAGCCAAGCCCTAATATTGCTGATCATCATGTCGCCGCCAACCCGGTTGGTGATGTCCGTATTGTACGCGATGTGCGGTGTAACCAATAACTTAGGATGGCTGAGCAGCCGCTGGTAGAAATCGTCCTCGATATTGCCCACTTGCACGCTCCCAGCATCAGTCGCCGCGCCCTTGAGGGGGCCCTTATCCAAGGCCTCAAATAATGCGTCTACATCCCAAATTTCTTTACCGGTGGGGGTGATGAAAAAGGCGCCGCGCTTCATGTGCTGGAAGAATTCTCTATCAAGCAGCCCCCTGGTGCTGGGGTTAAGACTAAGGCAGTCGACAACGACATCAGCGTCACGAATGACGTGGTAGAGATTTTCTCCCCGGGTAAAGTACTTCACGTCCATGTCGAAGACTTGGCAGAGCTTGCCGACCCGAGTGCCGATATTCCCCCGTCCAAGAATCGTTACCGTTTTGCCGGTTAGGCTGCTCGTGGCGTCTGGAATGTCGCCCCATTGCCGCTTCTTCGCATTGACAAATACCGGGAACCGCCTGAAAAGACTGAGTATCATGTATGTTATCCATTCAGCCACGGCGTCCTTGTTGCTCCCGGGTGCGTTCGCGACTTTGATGTTGCGTTGTTTGATTTTTTCTTGGTCTATCCACCCGACGCCAACGAACGGGACCGCTATAAAGACGTTCTGGAGTTCGTAAATTTTGTCGCGCAGCCCAAATTTCCCGGTACAAATAATGTCCGCGCCGGCGCAACGTTTCAACCACTCCTCCGGCGACTTGGCCAGACGATCGTAAGTCTTAACTTGGCCTAATTTTCTCAAGCGCCCAACCTGATCGAGACTAAGGCCAAGATTCTGCGTCACCACAATTCTGGTCATCGAGCCGTCAAACTAGGTTGACATCTCTCGCATCGATTTCGTGACGCACAACGCCAGTTTTTTGCGGAGGCGGTTGTCCCGAAGGACTCGCTTCGTGGTCATCTGGGATCTTAGACATTCGATTTATAAATTGTGGAAAAAGGGATTAGTAGTTCAGTTGTCCCTGTATGTTTTTACGGTTTTCCCCGCTTCTTATTTTAGAGAATCAAAGGTTAGCGGGATCCGCGAACAAAGCAGAGGGGTGAGATTCTCCGCCTCCGCTTTTTTTTTAAGCTGCGGCGGATCCGCCCGATGTTGCAGGGAGAACGGAGGCGGAGAACCCACGAGACCTTTTCATGACTGACGGTTTTTACGGCGAAGCCGGATCCGGCTCTGAGGGACAAGACTCATGACGGGAGCGGAGGCGTTAGGATTCGAACCTACGAAACCTTTGCAGGTTTAGCGGTTTTTCCCGCCCCTATAATATCAAAGAAAATAGACGGGATCCCGCACCAGGGCGGAGGGGGTGAGATTCGAACTCACGAGACCCGTGAAGGTCTAACGGTTTTCAAGACCGTCGCTTTCGACCACTCAGCCACCCCTCCGCTCCGGTGCGGTGACGAGACCGCCGCCTTAAACCACTCAGCCAACTCTCCGCCATCGGCGGGACAAGGCTGCCCGATCCAACCACTATCGCGCGGCTCCGCGCTACATACGAACTGGCGGAAGGGGTGGGATTCTTTCCTGGGTTGCGACGACCCGCCACCGGCGGCTCGTCGATCGCTCGCCGCGTCGCGCCCGACGCGACTAGCTCGCTCCAACCCTTCGAATCCCGCCGCATTCCGCGTGCGCCCTTCGGCGCACAGGTCGCCACTCCTCACCTTCGTTGGTCGTGGCGGAAGGGGTGGGATTCGAACCCACGAGGCGCCTTGCGGCACCAAGGTTTAGCAAACCGTCCCTAATACATTCAGTATTATCCACCAGCTCCTGGCGGAGAGGGTGGGATTCGAACCCACGATACGGCTTTTGACCATATAACGGTTTAGCAAACCGCTGCCTTCAGCCACTCGGCCACCTCTCCGCCAGGAGCTGCTCGGTTGATCGTTTTTTAAGGTCGCCGGTTCAATCCAAATTTTTCTTCCTGGGCGCGTTCGTTCCTCCGGAACATGGCCGCGCCCGTTGCGGCGGGACGCAAATGAAGCAGTTCATTTGCTTTGCGTTCGCACCCCGCCGCAACCCACTCGGCCACCCTTCCCTGGCGCGCCCGACAGGATTTGAATCCCCTATAGATCCTCGCTCCGCTAGAATCCACGGGACAAGCCTGCCTCTTTTTTCGCTGAGCGTCCCCAGCAGGATTTGAACCTGCGACCTTCAGCTCCGCAAGCTGACGCTCTATCCGGACTGAGCTATAGGGACGCTCAGCGAAAAAGGGTCTTCTTCCGCCTGGCCCCGTAGACTGAACGTAGCGAGGTTGTACGGGGTCCGCAAGCCGTGCCCCGTGGACGAGTCAAGCTTGTCTTGACGAGTCATTACGGGGTGATGCTCTATCCGGACTGAGCTACGGGCGCGTGAGTCATGATTCTGACCACTAATGCTACTCCTGATACTCCGCGGGGGTCAGACCGTAATTCTAACCGCGCTATTGTACCAGAAGTCGACCAAAAAAACAAGGTTGAGGCAGGGTCTTTCGCGGTGCTTTTGCTACAATACAGGTATGCCCTCGCTCCTGACACCAATCAAGTCATTGCGCGGCGTCCGTCCAGAGATCGCCGAGAAATTCACGTCCTTGGGTTTAACCACTCTGCAAGATGCCCTGTTTCATTTTCCAATCCGCCACCAGGATTTTCGCCAGCGGGTGAGCATTGACCGGCTGACCGTCGGCCAGGAAGTGACGGTGGTCGGGCAAATCAGTTCGATCAAGGCCAGACCGGCTTGGCGCCGGCGGATGAACGTGACTGAAGCCGTGGTCACCGACCGTACCGGCGGGCGGCTGGCCGTGGTCTGGTTCAACCAGCCGTACTTAGCGACCTGGTTCAAAATCGGGCAGTGGTTGTATTTATCCGGTCGCGTCAGCCGGACCAAGCAAGGCAAACTCCAACTCCAAAACCCGTTCTACGAACGACCGACCGCTAATCCCAGCCACGAGAAACTGGTACCAGTCTACCCGTCGACAGCTGGGCTATCGCAATGGCAAATCCGCCGGGTGATGAAGCAGGCCGTAGCCCTCATCAGCCTGGTGCCGGAGACGCTGCCGGCTGACATACGCCAGTCACTTGACTTGAGCGAGCGAGCCGAGGCGCTCAGGCAAATTCATTTTCCCACCTCGCCCGAAGCCGCCGCGGCGGCGGTTCGCCGTTTGAAATTCGATGAGCTCCTGGCCTGGCAGCTGCGCTGGCAGCATGCGGCGACGCTCAGCCAGCGCCACCCCGCGCCAACCATTCCCTTCCGCCAGGCAGACATCCGGGCCTTTGTCCGCCAATTGCCGTTTCCCCTCACCCATGACCAGCGTTTAGCGGCCTGGCAAATACTTCAGGACCTGCAGCGGACCGAACCGATGGCCCGACTGCTCCAAGGCGACGTCGGCTCGGGGAAAACCTTGGTGGCGGCGATGGCCGCCTTCAACGCCGTTCTTGGCGGCTGGCAGGTCGCCTGGCTGGCGCCGACGGTGGTGCTGGCTGAACAGCATTGGCAAACCCTGAGCACGTTGTTGCCGGCTGAACACGCGAGCGTTGGGTTCCTGTCAAGCAGCGGGCTGCGCCTCGCCGGCCAGCGTGGCCCGATCAGTCGGTCGGATTTCACCGCGCGATTGCAGTCCGGCACCATCAATCTCGTCGTCGCCACCCACGCCCTGCTAGCGGAAACTGTTGGCTGGCACCGTCTCGGCTTGGTGATCATTGACGAACAGCAGCGGTTTGGGGTTCAGCAGCGTCAACAACTTCTGGAACGGCAAATTGCCGCCGGCCAGCCAATGCCGCACTTCCTCAGTCTGACCGCCACGCCCATCCCCCGAACGCTGGCTTTGTTTTTAACCGGTCAGCTCAGCATTTCCGCGCTCCGACACAAACCGGTTGGTCGCCAGCCGATCCCGACCACGGTCATCGGACCGGCTGGTCGAGCCCAGGTCGATCGAGTGACCACGGAAACCGTCGGCCGCGGTGAGCAGGTCTTCGTCATTACTCCCCTGATCGTCGAATCGGATGCGCTCGGAGTCCGAGCCGCCACCAGCGAGGCCGAACGGCTGACCGCCGCCTGGCCGAAACTGCGGATCGGCCTACTCCACGGATCATTGCCGGCCAACGAGCGTCTCCAGATCCTGCAACGGTTTCGACAACACCAGCTTGACCTCCTGGTCAGCACCACGGTCATTGAGGTCGGCATTGACGTCCCCAACGCGACGCTGATGATCATCGAAGGGGCGGAACGATTCGGGTTGGCCCAGCTCCATCAACTTCGCGGCCGGGTCGGACGCGGCTCTCGACCGAGTCGCTGTTTTCTCGTCACCGACCAGACAAGTGAAGCCATGCTCGATCGTTTGCATCGGGTAGCTAAGATCGACGACGGCTATCGCTTGGCCGAATTAGATCTTGAGCTGCGCGGCGGCGGCGACCTTTACGGGTTACGCCAGTCCGGGCTGCCGGATTGGCAGTTGGCCACCTTGCTAGACACGGCGCTGATGGAGGCGGCGCGCCTGGCCGCGCGCGATATCATCGCCCACCGTTCGGGCCTTGTCCCACAGTTGATTCCGAACTCCGACCATCATGGTCTCGCCTTCCACCGCGAATAGGCCTAGAACTCATTTCAAAACCTGCTTTCATGGTGAAATGGTCGGTTTCGCGGGCGAGGCGCTGCGGCGGAGGGTGAAATGTATTGGAGATACACTGAGCCCGAGCCGCCAGCCGCAGCCCGAAACCGGGCCTGGCAGCCAAAATGAGGTTTTGAAATGAGTTCTAGTCAATACAGGCCGCGACATCAGCCAGCCGGTTGAGAATGTAGAGCTCGACGTGCAGGTGCGGCGCGGAACTGCAGTTGCCGGCCACTTTGGGGTCGCCGCCACTGTAACCGATTAGATCACCCGGGCGGACCTTTTGACCTTCCCGCACCGCCACACTGGAGATGTGAACGTAGCGCGTGGAGAACCCATCGCCGTCCACAAACAGTGCCGCTTCATTACACGGCCGCCTGGGATCGAGACGAATCGTTCCGCTGTGCATGGCTCGAACTTCTTTGCCGGTTTGACGATCGGTCTTAAAATCGGTGCCCGGGTGGCAGGACGAGGCGCTGGCTGCGCCCACGACCCGCCGGGGCCCGATCGGGCTGCTAATCCCGCGCTCCGTGACGTTACTAACCGGCCAGCTCATCGTCACATTGAATAGCTGGCAGGATTTGTCGGTATGCAAGTTGCACGCCTGCCCAGCTTGGCCTTCGCCGTGGATGCCGACGACGTTGTCAAATTCTAAGGGCGTTCCTTTGACCGACAACAGGGTCAGACCGGGAAATTGGGTCAGGCGGGGGCTGATCAGGTTGAGCAGCACGACTGATACCAAGGCAATGATCAGCCCGATGATGGCGCTGTTGACTGTTTCCCGCGCGTCGGTGATCCGCCCGGGATTGCCGGCGGCGGCCACCCACTTGACCCCGCCGTAGACGACCATCACCACGGCTAGAATACCGACGATCCAGACAAAAGCCACAAACACCGCGCGGATGTACTCGGCAAAGGTGGCGGCGCTGATCGGTCCGCCGGCAAATGTCGGCAGCGGCACCTCCGGCTTGAAATCAATGGCTTTTGGTTCGGGAACGAGCGGTATGTCGGACTGAGCGGTCACCCCGGTCGCCCAACCGGCCAGCCACAGGACGATCAGCCAGCGACCCATCGCTAGCGGAGTTGAATTTTCTGAATCGTTCCGGTCGCGGCGTCAACGAAATACAGCAGATCTTCTCGGGGAGACAATCGCAGGTTCGCGGCGCTGAAGCGCTGGTTGCCGTTCCGATCCACCGGCCGAGCAATAATTTCGGCTGAGCCGCTGAGCAGATCAACACGGTAAATGTTGTCGGGCACCCCGGCCGACAGCTCCGGCTGCGGCCCGGAACCGGCGTTCAAGTAATACGGCACGGCGCAGTAGATCGTGTAGGCGCTTTGCGAGAAGGCGCATTTGTCAGCGGTGGTATCGAGGCCAAGATCGACCAGGTTTGTGCCCAGACTGTCCGGCGAACCGTCCATGATGTAGAGGTGGGGATTGTCATTCGTATTCGGGCTGTAGGCACTGTACAGCAGGCGGCGACCATCCGGTGACCAGAGCGGCGTGAACCCTTTGCCCTCGATGGTGGCGGAACGGAAATTCTCGCCCTTGGCGCCCAAAAAAATGATTTCCGATAGCTCTCCGGTCGTCGACCTTCGGTAGGTGGCGATGATTTGGTTATTCGGCGACCAGGCGGTCGTCACGCGGCTGGCGTTTTCCCCCAGGTGCTCGACCGTTTCCGACTGCGACCCGTCCGGTCGACTGACCAGCAGCCACTGATCGTCGGCGTTGGTCGGGTTCAAAAACTTGGAGACGATCTGGTCCGATTGCGGTGAGAAGAAGAAATCGTTGAGTTCACGAGGCAGGGTGGTTTGCTTTTTGGCTTCGAAGTCATAGAGCACCTTTGAGTTATCGGGAAAGGACAGGATGGCTTGTTGCCCGTTGGGCGACCAATCGATATCGCTGACGCTGCGATAGACGTCGTCCGTCAAGAGCGTCTTGGTCGTGCCGTCCGGACTGAGTTCGTAAAACTGCCCGCGGTCGCGGTCGTAGAACCGCAAGCCTTTGCCGCCGACGGTCAGATCGCTCGACGCCCCGGGCACGACCGTGTCGGTGATGGTCAGCCCGCCTTCAGCCACGTTGGAAGGCTGCTGGCCAGGGGGTACGGCATTGACGATTGGCAGGGCATTAGCGTTCGGCAAGCCGACCCGATTGACGTTGCCGTTGCCAACCGTCGGCAAGCCGTTGACGTTCCCCACTCCATTGTTGACCGGCACAATCGGCGTCGGCTTGAAGAACACGAGGTAAATGACGTAGAAGAACGCCAGGGTCACGAGGACGAAAGCGGCGATCAGGAGTATGCGGCGGAGGGTGGGGGTCATAACCGAGTCTTAAAGAACATTGAGTGGAGAGCAAACGGTTCCCTGAACAACCACACACTCACTGCCTGCACCCTTGGCCGGCGGCTGCACCTTACAGTATTGCCCAGCTGGACAACTGGACTTGGTGCCCCAAACAGTGATCGGGCTGCCTTCGAACTCGCCCGAGGCGTGCCGCCCACAGTCAATGCCGTTGGTGAAGAACATGGTACCTGTGCCCGAGCCGCACTCAAGCCCAGTGAAGGTATACCGTGTGCTGGCTCCAGGAGCGCCAGGGTTGATACAGACTCCGCTCGTTTGAGCTTTGAGGTAGCAGACTTGGTCGGCGCCGCAATAGATGCCCCGACACGAATCACGCCCATTCACCTGTCCGCACGGAGTACTGTCTTGGCAGGCGATGGTGTAAGACGGAGTTGAGGTCACGTTGAAGCATTCCCCACTGTATGTTTGCCGCCCATTGACTGAAGTATAGCCGCGGCATTCGGAGCCGTCGTTCCTCCGGCAGCAAATGGCATAGACACCATTCCTGGTACCACAAGGAATTTGACCGGGGTTGACATGTGCCCAGACTCCACCTGATCCACACTGGCCGCCGAGGGTTTGAGTATAGTTCTTGGGACAAGCGATCTCCTCGTAGCAGTCGTAAGCGGCATTATACTTCCCGAGAAAAGGTTTGGCCTCGACCGGCTGCAAATCCGGCAGGCTGAAAATCGTAAACCGCGGGCTGATGAGGTTGAGCAGGACAACCGAGGTTAAGGCAATAATAATGCCGATGATGGCGTTGTTAATGACGTCGCGGGCGTCTTGGATGCGGCCGGGGTTGCCCGCCGCGGCCACCCACTTGATCCCGCCGTAGACGATCATCACCGTGGCCATCGCGCCGACCGCCCAGATGAAATAGACGTAAATCGCCCGCAGATAGGTGCCGATAAAATTCCGATCGACGGTTTGCTTGCCGCTGAATATGCCCGGCAATTCCACTTCCGGCGTGAATTCGATCGGCTTGCTCGTCGAGGTATCGCTCGATTGCGCGATCACCGGGCCGGACAGGGCGGCCACGATGGCCAGCATTACAATAAGAAACCGCAGTTTCATGTGCCGAGACTAAAATACTTGATGACGTCAAAGAAAAACCCGGACGCTGTGTTGACGCCAAAAACGATGATTTCAGTTGGGTGGAAAATGAAGTAGGCCACCAGGAACAAAGCGCTGTAGATGGCCGTCGTGACAAGAATAATCCACAGAATCTTCGGCGTCCGGTAGATGCCTTCGGCCCAGGAATAGCCGGGCACTCCCGGAACGTGAAGCAGGGTGCCGAAAACGAGCCGGAAGGCATAGAGCCCAGTCGCCCAGGGACCGGTGAAGAGCATGAAATCCTCAAAGGCGATGGCCGCATCTTCCGCCCCCTCCTGCCACAGTTGCCAGGCCCGTAGTCTGGCCTGCCGCGTGGCTAACTCAGCCGCCCCTTCGGCTGCTTCGGCCGCGGCTCGAGCCTGGCTCGGAACCGCCTGACGTCGGGGTTGGGCTTGGCTGACCCGTTCCTGTCGTTGCGCGGACAAACGCTGCTGTTCAAGGGCACGTTCAGCTTGGCGCTGATCTTCGGGGTCCTCCAGGTATTCTTGTTCAGCGATGGCCATGGTCCGAATAGTCTAACGGGGAGACCACGAGGCGGCGTTTACCTTCCAATCATCACCCTCCTTAACTAGATCAAGATACAAATCTTGGTAGTAGACTTCGGTCTTTTGATCGATCGTTTCCTTCCGCTGGGTGCTGACGGTCAACGAAGCGGTTTGGGAGGACTGTTGGCTGATGGTCAAGACTAGCGCTTTGGTGACGATCCCGTGGAACGGCTGCGTGGCGGTGGTCAAACGCTGCTGGGCGGCCGAGCGATCGAGAAAATCGTTGAAACTTTTTGTCCCCCATGATTTCGCGGCCGTTAGGTGGACGTAATCGTTCTGGTTCGTGCCGCTGCCGTACGTTTCAGTGAAGTTCCGGGCCACGAAACGGATGGCGGTGGCTTCGGCGGTTTCGGGCGTGGCCGCGTTGGTGTTGCCATTCGCCGCCGGGGCATTGGTATTACTGGCTGCCTGGTTGGTGTTCGACAACTTGAGGACCGTATTTTGGAGCTGCGGGCTGCGATCGACCGCAATCAAGACGATCAGCACCGGGATGATCAGGGCCGCCAAGGCGATCAAGATGATGAGCAGTCGACGGGGCATAGGGATGTATGTTAGGTCACTGTTTCTAACTCACGGACGTCGGCGATGGCCGAGCCGACATTGGTGGCGGTGCCAGAGGCGACTGATTGCTCGAACTCCTTCTTGGCTCGTTCAATCTCCAGCAGCTCGGCCGGATTGGTGGTCACGATTTGGTGTTCGCCGTAGGAGGCGACGACCTTGATGGCGGCGTGCTTCGGGCCGGCGAAGAAAATCCCTTCGCCCACGCCGGCTTCGAGCAGCAAATAACGTTCCTGCTGGGTCAGGAGAAAGGTCTTGCTGACAATGTCGATGGCCGCCGGCGACTGCTTCATCAGTAGCGTCAAGGCCGAGTTATTGATGATCGCTTGGCCGTATGGTGAGAGCAAGAAGTCGTTGACGTCCTGGGTAATAGTCGTCACTCCGAGGTAGTATTTTCGCGAGCGCTTGACCAGGCCGTAGATGAACTTGGCCGAATCTTCGTGTTGCATTAGCCACCAGGCCTCGTCAATAATCAGCAACCGCTTCTTCAGGCTCGAGCGGGCAACGTTCCAGATGTAGCTGATGATGATGGAGATGCCGATCGGCCGCAGCTCGTCTTCCAGATCGCGGACCGAGAAGACGACCAGCTGATTATTGAGCTCGATGTTCGTCGGGCTGTTGAACAGGCCGGCGAACGTGCCCTGGGTGTATTTTTTCAGCCGTTCAGCCATGCGTTCGGCCCCAGTCATGCCGCCGAGAACATCTTCGAAGTCGGACATCACCGGCACTTCGACGTTCTGCAGATCGGCGTCCGGAGTGATGTCTTTCTTGGCGTACGTCTCGAGCAGGGCCCGATCGAGGATCGAATCCTCTTCGTGGGTCAGATCGCCGAGCATCAGGCGGAACACCGACTTGAGCGTGATGACCGCCGAGCGGATGATGTCCGACGTCGTTTCCTCGCCGCTGATCGGCTTCGGCAAGTCAAAGGGGTTGATCTTGCTCTCCGAGTTGAGCGAGACGTTGATGTAGGTGCCGCCGACCGCGTCGGACAAATACTTGTATTCGTGTTCCGGGTCGATGACGATGATCTCGGTACCGAACATCATGCTGCGGATAATCTCCAATTTCACCGCGTATGACTTGCCAGCGCCGGCGCTGGCGAAAACCGTATAGTTAGCGTTCTGGAGCGAGAAGCGGTCGAACAGGATGAGCGAATTATTGTGCCGATTAATGCCGTACAGCACGCCGCTATCGCTCGACAAGTCGGCCGAGACGAACGGGAAGCTGGAGGCGATCGGCGACGAATTCATGTTGAACGTCACTTGGAGCTGGTCGAGGCCGATCGGCAAGGTCGAGGTGAAACCCTGCTCGGTTTGAAAGAAGGCCCGCTTGGAATAGACCAGGCGCGAGCCGAAATGTGACTCGATCTTGCTGGTCATTTCGTTCAGCTGTTCGAGCTTGTCGGCGTAGAGCGTCACGTAGAGGGCAAACTGGAAGAATTTCTCGGTCCCTTGCGTCAAGTCGTCCCGCAGCTTCTCAATATCGCGCAGCGCGGTTTCACGCATCGGATCACGGGGCGCGCCCTTTTGGATATCGGCCGACAGCTGGGCTTCGAGGGCGCCGACTTTGTTCTTCAACTGCTTGAGGATGATGTCGGACTGGATGGGATAGAAGAACATGGCGACGTCGAGCGGGGCGTTGAAATTGATGATCGGGGCAAACCAGCCGACCGAGATGTATCGCGGGTAGGTGATGACGAACAGCGTGCGGACGTACTTGCCATTGAGGATCAGGGCCGTCGGATCGACTTTCAGGGCCGCCGGCGCAATCAGGTCGCGGACAGTGACTACGCCGCGGCGATAGATCCGTTCGGCCTCAATCAGCGCCCGCTCGTCGGACGGCCGCGGTTGCTCGCCGCGGACCGACGCCACCGGTTCGGGGCGAAAAACTTTCGGGCTCGAGAGATTGATGTCTGGCATCCGGTTAGAGATTCATCAAGTAAGAATGAAGGGGGGTAATCATGGGAAACGGCAACACCAATCGTTACGGACGTTCGTCCTCCTTAATACTCGAAACGTCCTCGAGCGACACTTTATCGACGGCCTGGAGTTTCTGTTGGCGAGCGGTTTCGGGATTGTATGAATTGTAGTACAACTCAATCAAACTTTGGGTGTCGACCACGATCGACTTCAAACCGGCCGCGTCGAGCGCGTTGGTGGTGTTGTCGACGCGCTTGAATAGTTCCTGGCGGAAGGTCTCGAATTGTTTCTGTTTGAGGTGGATCGTGGCCGTCGGAGAGAAGACGTCGAAGAGGCGGCGGAAGAAACGAGCCGGGCGGTCGACTTTTGGTGAATACGGGACGACCACATAAAAGCGTTTGGTCATGATGTCGGCAATCTGTACCAGTTCGGCCACGAACTGGCGGTAGTCCCGGGTTTGCAACTGTAGGAGCTCATTGGTTTGCTGCTTTTCCAGCTGCTCGAGCTCAGCCAGGTAGTGATCGATGTCGAGTCGGCGCGATTGGATAACGATTTGGAGTGGGAAGTCAATGGTATTGAGGAACTCGGTGTAGGCCTGGATGACGGCGTTTTGCTCCTCTTCGGACTTGAGCGAGAAGTTGATCGACGAGACGAGGAGCACCGCGCGCAATGTCCCGTCGCGCAGGACGACGGTATCGTCACGAATCTCCAGAATATCTAGGTATTGCTGGGTGGGGATGGCGGCCTTAGCCCGCCGGGTCTTCTCCTTTGTTTTGGTTATGGCCATGGACAAGCGGTCAGCGTTATCGGCGCCGGCTCACCTGATTTGGCAGCGCCTGCCCCCAGTAGAGGAGTTCTTCATCTTCGTGGTAAGCGCCGCCGGTATCAACCAGTAGAGCCAGTTGAGCCAACTTGGTGCTGCTGAGCGGTCGCTTAGTCGGAATCGGCGACGGCGGCGGAGGTTCCCGGCGATACTGGAGCCGTTCGCCGATTTGGTTGTTCCACAGGCGCATCCGGGGATTCTTGAGATGCTGGAGGACGTTGAGGAGAAAGGTGTGGAACGGACGGCCGTTGACTTTGACGAAGGCGAAGGCCACCATGGCCACCAGAATGCCGAAAGCGGAGAACAAAAATGCGCCGCTTTGATTGGCCAGTTTGACCAACAGCTGATACGAGCCAACGATCAGCGCCGTGCCGGCTAAGATAATAACGAATTGGCGGACGGTAATCGGACCAATGATTTTGTCCTCGACCTCGATGAACTGGGGAACGATGAATTGCTGGGCCATCCCGTTGGAGATTTAGAGTTAAAGACTAAAGAACCGAGGGGCGCGGCTACGGCTGCAACTGGCGGTTGAGGTCGGCCAGGGCGGTAAACTCATGTTCCGACAGATAGGGCTGGTTATTCCGAGCCCGACGTTGAACCACTTCGCGGATGGGGATGTTCTCGTCGAGACTTTGACGGCCCATGGCCAAGTACAGCTGATGAATTTCGCTCTGACGCCAGCCGGCCAGGGCCTCGCTCCACAAACGGAATGACTCTTGTTGCAAATGCTGAAATTTGCCGAGCAGGTGGGCGGCCGAATCATTGGCTCCTTGGCCGAGACGGCGGAAATCAGCGACCGTCAAACTGCGCATTTCTTCCGCCGGCCCGTAGGTGCGTGATGGTTTCGTGACGTCGGCCACGGTCGGTCGATCGATCACCCGACGGCGTTGGACCATCGCTGGCCCGGCCGGGGCCGTGGGCCGAATGGGAACATTCGGCGACGGCGGCTTGATTTCGGGTGGTCCGGTCGGGACGGCGGCCGTCACGGCCGGAGCGGCCTGAACCGGTTCGATTGGCAGCGGGCGGATCGGCGGACGGGGAGTCGGCCGCGGTGACTCGGCCCGCGGCACGATCGGCGGCGGGGGTGGACTGGGGGGGGCGGGCGGACGGACCATACCGCGTGATTTCAACTGTCCGCTCAGCTCGTCGAGACTGGCGACCACATTAGCCGCCAAATCGGGATCCAGTCCTAAGCCGCCGACCTTTGGATCGCGAGTCAGGATGACTTGCGTGTCGTCAGAGTTGCGTATGTCTTTCAGCCGGGCTTTGAATATGGCCAAGGCTCGCTTCGGCAGCAAGTCGCCGGCGAAGGCGAGTTGGTGCTGGGCTATAACCGCTCGGGCAGCGTCATCAAAATCGAGGCTGGCCGCGCTGGCCTGAATTGATTTCAGCCGTTGCGCATGCCGCTCGATTTCCTGTGCGTCTTCCTCTGAATAAGCCTGTGTTGGCGCCACTGGACCAACTGGTGGTTGGGGCTGAGCGGACGGAGCGGGGGTCGCCACGGAGGGTGGAGTCACGGTGGCTGGACCAACCGCGGGGACAGACGCTGGTGGTGGGGCAACCACCGGCGGTGGAGCCCCGCCAAGAGGAGTTGGAGGTTCTCCCACATACTGGGTGGGGCGGAACCCCGCACCGGAGGCTGGGCGCTCCAGCTTTCCTCCACCGACAGAGTCGGTGGCCGCCTGGCGCGCGGGTGGAACGCGTGGTGGCGGGATGGCGAATGGTGCGGCCGGTGCCGGCGGAACCGGGGGAGGTCGAGGTGGGGCTGGAGAGTCAGCTGGCTGCGCCGGCGGCTGGGTCCCGGCGGCTGGTGGCGATGTTGTTTGACGAAATCCTGGCCGGCGGGGTGACGGTTTGACCTCGGTTGGTTGGTCAAGTCCAAGGTAGTCGTGGACACCGCCAAAAACCTCGCGCTGGAGAGTGTCGGCCACCGATGCGGCGGCTTCTGAACCGAGGCGACCCTCGGAGGCAATGGTATCGACGAGGTTCTGGATCGCCACCTCTTTCGTCATCACCCGCATGATCAAGTTCGCCGCATCAAGTTGGGGGTACTGGTTTTCCAGTCGTTCAACGGCCGCCAGCGCCTGCGGGGAGGCTACGGTGTCGCGGATCGCCCGCGGGAGCTGATGGAATTGCTGCCAAATGTCAGGCATTGAGATTTGTTTCGGTAACGAAATTATGGCATAAATCGGCCCGACTCGCAACGTGTGACCCGGTCCTGATCTGCGCGGCTCTCAAGTGGGTACTGTAGTCGGGTGCTTTTGATCCGGGAGGGGTTGAAAAAATTGTTTTAACCGTTCAGCCTCGGCCTCGATTTGCCAACCGTCATACTCCCCACTGTGCTGGTGACCGACGCCGTAGGATGGCTGCTTCTGATCAAGGTGAAGATTCAGTTGCAGATCCTGCCCGCTATCAACGACGTACAGGTGGAAACGCGGGTAGTAATACGTTCCTAATCGGCGGACGTACGACACCTGATTGGCCTGACGGTCGTGGAACTCGCTATAACCGGCGCGACGCAGAACCACGCTTGGCCGCTGGGTCGGACGGCTGACCGCAATCCTCATCCTGGCGGGGCGGTCGCTGACAGCTGGCTGAGTATCCGTCGCAACTTTCGCTTCAGCGAGTTGATCTCGAATGGATTAAGATCCTGGGTGTTGACGGCGTAGCTCATGGCGTCGAGTTCCTGCATCATCCGCTCACCGGCATCAGGCTCTAGCTGTTCAGCCTTGACGGCTTCTTCGACCTGACTCGACAAGCCGGTGAGGCGCAGTAATATCTCACCTTTGCCCTTCAGGCTGCTGACCCGCTGATCGAAATCACGGAGCAGCGGATGTTCGGTGTCGGTTGGTGAGGGGACTGTGGTCGGGGCCTGGGCTGGGGCGTAGACTTCGGGATAAAGTTTTTTGACCTCGGCCAGGTACTCGGCCACGTTGCCGCCGAGCTCGTGAATCAGTGGCTGGACCTTGCCGATGTACCATTCCATCGGCAAAAAGCGCCGACCGAGCAGATCGAGGGCCAGCTTTTTCGCCCGGTCGTCGTCGAGTACGATATCTTGCTTGATGGTCGCCACGAGCTCGGCCGGCTTCATAACCTTGAGGATGATTTTGCGGATGACGCCCATCATCTGATCGCCTTGTTTGGCGGTCAGTCCGTTTGATTGTTCGATGGCCATGTTGACGTCAATATTCTCTTCGTGATTGAGCACTTGCTGCATCAAACTCGGGAGCTGGGCGAATGGATTGGTCGGTTCCGGCATGTGGGAGTAGTTTAGAGATAGGACAAACGATCGCTGCGGCGGATCCGGTTCAGCGTGCCATTGAGTCGGTCGATGTCGTCACCAGTCAGCGGCCGACCGGCGTAGGTGGTGCCGGCGGGCAGCGCGGCCGTGGTACGAATTTGTTGGACGATGTTTTGAGCTAAGCCAGGATTTCGTTCATCGATTTCCGCCAAATGAGAAACCTTTAAGTTTTCCACCACCGCCCGCTCAATGACTTGCCCTTGGGGCGTGGTATGCAAGCGAGCAAAATCCAGCCGGTTCAGACGGTTACCGACCGTGGCGATGGTGCGTTCAAGCCCCTGGCGGGCAGTGGTGAAAGCGGCGGTCGTAGCCGCACCACCCATTCGGAAAGCTGCTTGGAGCGAACTGATTTGCGCGCCTGGCGCTCCGAGCACCGGGCCCATCATGAGGTCATTGACATCTCCGCCGCCAGAGACGGCCACAAACGAACGCCGGAGTTTATTTTGTCGCCGACCTTCCTGGGTCGCGTCGTTGGTGTTGGCCGTGGCCGTGGTATTGATCCGGTGACTGATACGGTTGAACGTGGCTGAGGCGTGATTGCGAACGGCCGGGGTGTTCCTGACCGCCTCGGCCAGGTCGTTAATACCGATGCGATCCTGATTCGTTATCGACTCGACAATGGCGTCGGTTTGCCAGGTCCGCCGCGAGATACGTTCCTTCTTCAGGTTCTCGAGCACCTTATCGCTATTGTTGCGGACATAGAAATCAGCGGCCGCATCATTGCCAGCGTAGGCCTCGCCCAAGTAGGCCTGGTCAGCCAACCAGCGCCGTCGTTCAGCCGGGATGGCCGCGGCCACCTGGAGGTCGTTATGGGCAATGTCGCGGGTGTCGCTCTGCATGCTGTTCATGATGCGGTCATATTCCTCTTTTGACCGGGCGTTCGTCAGAATCTGGTTGCCCACGTAACTTTGGGCCTCATCACGACCCAGGCCGCTGACGTTGCGAAGGCTCCGGGTCATAGTGGCCACATCGCGGACGTTGAGATTGGCGGCGTTATACGTCCCTTGCTGGATATCATTGAGCAGCTGGTCAACGTTTGCCGCCCCCCTGGTGAAGCCTTCATAGATCGTCTCGAGGGCCATCCGCGGGTTATTCCGTTTCAACGAGTCATCGAATTCTTTCAGCCGGGCCGGAACCTCGGCCAGATTCCCCCGCAGTCCATTGATGATTGCCTGGTCGCCGGCGTTTTCGGCGTTCAGGGCCTTACGGCGCTCTAGTTCCTGAGCCAGGACGATTTGTTCATCCCGATCACCAGCCGCGGCCAAGCGCGCCCGCACGTCCGGATCAGCCATATTGCCGACGTTGGCCTGTAATATTTCTTGACGGATCTTGCGCCGTTCTCCTGGCGGCATCCGGCCCGAGGCCAGGACTTGATTTAAGGCAGCGTTCTGGTTTGGATCCGTCAAGTTGATCTCGCCGCGACGTCGCAGGACCTCCATCGCTGCCACCCGGCCGCGACCGCGGCCATGTTGAAACTCAGTCATCAACTCATCGTGGCTCCGATCTTCATAACCGCGCTCGGCAATCCGCCTGGCTGTCCGTTGCCGCTCGTAGGCAGCGGCCGCGGCCCGCGACCGTTCGGCGCCGGCGCCGGGGAAGGCCGTCCGCAGCCGATCACCGGCCGCCTCAAGCGTTTGCGTCCGTTCCTCAACCCGGGCGCGGGCCGCGGCTTGGCGATTGCGTAACCACCCTTGGACCGGCGCCACGGTCCGGTCGCGCATCCAGGCCACGCCCGAAGCGCCGAGCGCGGCGCCGGTGGCGGCGGTGGTGGCCGAACCGGCGAACCGCCCAGCTGCGCCGCCGAGCTGCGTCGCGTAACTCAAGCCCATGACCAAGAAGATGATGCCGATCAGGAAGGAAGTCAGGTTCTCAAGCGACAGCAGTTCGTTGACAAACGGCTGGCTGCTGCCGCTGACGTTTTCGCCGGCGTATTGTTTGGCTAGATCCTTGACGCTCGTCTGTTCGCTGAGTTCGGCAGTCGCGCCGGTGGAAACGATAATCGCCAAGGATAGCCACAGCATAAAGGCCATGACCGGACCAACGGTGACGTATTTCCCAAACTCCGACCACCAACGCCGGGAAAATCCTTCGGTGTTCGGCAGAATCCGCAGCGCATACGCCAACGGGGAAAAGATGACCAAGATCCAGAGAGCGATAATGCGAATGGCCAGGATGATGGCGATGGCCAGGGAGACCACCAGGGAGACCACCAACAGGGCCAACCCGGCCAAGAGACTAATTAGAATAATGCCGAAATCGACGACCCGCTCAACCACCGGACCTGGTTCGCTGGCAAAGCGTAAGACCGAATCAAGCCCGAAGAGATGGGCGAAATTACCGAAGAAGGCGTCTTTGTAGGCGTTGACAAAAGTCAGCATCACCACTTGGGCCGACTGGATGAAAAAGCCGGCGATCAGGCGCGAGAAGTTAACCAGGAAAGCCATCACGATCACCCGCGCCAGCAGGCGGTTGTAACGGTAGTTCTCGATCCGCAAAATCGTCCCGGCCGCGATGACCAAGAGGGCGATAATAAAGAACATGTTGGTGATGTCGCGGACGATGGTCCAGCCGGTTTTGACGACCGGCACGTCAATGAAGTGATTGTACTGCGAAACGATGATGATGACGTGAATCGCCATGGCCGTCAGGTTGGCCACGAACTGCAGGATGACGAGGACGATGTCGCCCAGGAAGGCATAGAGCTTCTGGATGAAGGTCGCCGGCTTGACCGCGCCGCCGGAAATACCGCCACTCGTCTGGGCCATGGCCTGGCCGGCGAGGAGAACGCCACCGACGACCACGGCCACGATTAAGCCAGCCAGATAGCTCCGGCCGTGGCGCTGGAAATGGCGCTTCAGGCGCTCGGTCATCATGATTCGACCCGCACCGTTAAGTCCGTATCGTACCAGGTGCTCGAGTCGAAGCGGCCGGTGCGCGCGTCAATGGTCCGGTGGCACTTGGTGCCAGCCGTGGCATCGTTGCACCACCCCCAGTTGTCTTCAACCTGGATCTTGATGCGGAATTCGCAGGAGACGCGACCGCCCGCGCCGCCACGGCAGGCCGGATTGCCCGGGTTGGCGATGTAGACGTGGCTGACGATGTGTGGCTTCGACGGATCGTTACGCGGCGCGAAGGGGAAGGCAATCGTATCTTGCGTGTCGCCCCAGTCGATGATGATCTGCTTGAGCGGTACCTGTTCGGCGTCGGCGGCGGTGTTGAACTTAATGCCGACCACCCCGCTGCCGCCGGTGATGGTCGCCAGCTTGCTGGTGCCGCTCAGGAACTGCGCGTTGTCAGCTTCGGGCGGCACGGCACAGTAATCAGTGGGGTAGCTTGGCCGTCGTCGCCGGCTGGGTACATCCGGATCGACCGGACATAGTTCGTCCGGCGGCTCCCAGCCTGGCCCGGGCTGAAGGACATACTTATTATTCTCCCATCGCCAAACGCCCAACGATCGAACAAACAGCCGGCGGATACGCTCTTGGGCGAAGTAGTTTCGATCAAGGTCCGGATCAACTCCGGTCGGGTCATGGGCGCCGACTGATTGCCGGCCGCGGGCACTGGCGATCGGCGGGATGACGCCAGTGCACTGCCCGTCGGGCAGGCCGTCACCGTCAACATCGAGCACCGTTTGGCACCGATTGACCGCGGCGGCGTCCGCGGTGCCGTCGGGTTTGAGACAACTGAATCCGTGGTTCGCCGAGCAGATCACCGCCTGGCAATTCCCGTTGCAGGCGTAGGGGCTGCCGCCGCGGGCTTGACCGAATTCGAAGGCGGTAGTATTGACGAATTCGACCGGCAGGAGAGGCCATGTTTCCGGTTCGGCGCCGGCTTCGCTGGGGGGCAAGACGCCGCCGAATGGCGTCAGGTCCGAGATCAAGCCGTAGTTGAGGTCGGGCACGATGAAATTCGATTTGACGCGCTCGGCGAAAACCTCGCTGTTGCCATCCGGGTCGACGACTTGGGCCACGGCCCGGCATGATTCCCGGGTGTAGAAGTAAACGCGATACAGCATTTCCTCATCCCCGCCATCCGTCTGATCGTCCACGATCAAATGGTATTTCTTAAACTCGCGCGTGTTCTTGTCAAAGAACAGTCTGGCCGTCACGCAGTTGCCGTTAGTGTGCGTTCGACATTCAGCCGGATCGGTCTCCCACCGCCAGATGATATAATTCGCCGACTCCTGCACTTCGTCAGGGTAATCGTAGGGCGGGGTATCGCGCCAAACTCGGTAATGGTGAGCCCAGTAGTCCGCCTCGGCGGCCGGCAGCGCCCGCGACGAAAATCTGAACTTATCGTTGTTGATGATTTCAAATCCTGGATTGAGCCTGACGTCTTCCCCTGGCACCGGCTGCGGCACCCAAACGACCTTGGTAATCTCATCCTCATGAAGATTGAGTTCGGGCCCGCTGGCGTCCACCTTGGTGATACGATCAAGGCCACGCTGCGCGCCATCGATGCAAGTGGTACAGCATTGACCGATGGTATACTGAACTCCGCGAGTCCCGCCACAAAAAGCTTCAAAATCGCGGCCGACGTTGTAATTCGCCTTGCCCACGACGTACGGCTGGGTGCCCGCTTCCCCGACGACGCCGCGATTATTGCCCGCCGCCTCGAGACAGAGGTACAATGGGGATCGCCCGTCATAACCGGCCTGCGTCTCGGAGCCGAAAATGTTGCTTTGACCCTTGATTAGGTCCGCCGGCCACCATGACAGGCAGGTGCCGGTGACCGAATCATGTTCCAAGCAGTAGCCTTGCCAACCGCTATACTGTACCCCATCCTTGTCGACATAGTCACAGGCGGGGGAATCCTCTTTGGGGTAAAGTCGGCACGTCGGGGTGACGTAGCTGGGAGTGGTATTGACCTGCAGCACCGGCTTGATCTGGACATCGTCGATCCAGAACGGGCCGCATTTTTCTTCATCGCGGCAAACGACGGCGAAGCGAGTTTGCCCGCGCAAGCCCTTGACCGGGCCGATGGTCACCCGCTGCCAGGCGGCGGAGGCGACGAATGGGTCATCGTTGCCGACAAACTTCGTATACCCTTCATAGCCGAATTGGAAACGGAGTTGCGGGCTGCCGGCATCGGCCCGGACCCGCGCTTCGGCAAAGTAGTATTCGCCCGGGGCGGCGGAGAACTCGCCGGTCGCCGCGCCGGAGAACGGAAGATACTTGTCGGTGTCCGGATCTTTGGCCGGATCGACTTTGAGGACATGGTTGGGGCTGGTGTCCTGGTCTTCGAATTCGACGACCAGTTTGGCGACCGGTGCTTCGCCTGGCGGCGCGGAGATCCAAGGGTCGGGGTTCGGCGGCTGGTATTCGAGGTCGCCGTTCTTGGCCTGCGTCACACCGCCGATTTGCCGCATCAGCTGCCACGGGAGGTTGCCCCGAATAACCGGCACGTCGGCCACTTGATCCCAGTCCAGGCCGGCGATGACGTTGCCGGACAGATTGGCGATCTGGGAGATCTGGTCTGGGGTGCTAAATTGAAGGTCTTGCAACGAGCGCGTCGGTTCGTCAGCCGGCACGGCGTTGCAGCTGCCGCCGGCCTCGCAATCAGCATCCGTCGAACAGAAACGAAGCGGGTTGTTCGAGCATTGCCCCGACGGCAGGAAGCGGTTGCACTGCCCGTTCGGACCCAGGCTGTTGCAGGCGGCCAGGGACAGGCACAGGTTTTCCGCCGGGGCGGACGAGCTCGGTTGCGTTTGGAGGCTCGTTTCACAGCTCAACCACAGGTTGCAGGACCGATCCTTCCGAACTTTCAGGATGGTGTTGGCGTTACAGCGGGGCCAACTGCGGAAACAGCCGGCTGGGGCGATGGCTTTGAACACCCCGCTCTCGGTGTAGCAGTTTGAGTTGTTGCACTGGTTGGGCGAACCGGTCAACGGCGGGTCAACGAGACATAGACCGCTGTCATTGCACGTTTGGTCGACCGGGCAAGTGAAACCGCAGATCGAGTCGCAGCGGTAGACCAGCACGCCGCCAGGTTCGCAGTAGCCGCCATCGCGTGAACAGCCGCCGATCGGCGTACCGTCGGCACAGGCGCCGGTGCTGAAGGTCCGGTCATCGCCGTCGGCGCCAGTGGTGAATGTTAGGTCGCCGGTCAGAAAGGTGCTGCCGCCGCGGTCAGTGCCTTGCATCATGTAGTGGTAGGTGGTCCCGAGCGCCAGACCGGTCAAGTCGAGAGAACGGAGTGCGGCGGAGTAGAATCCGGCTGGTTCCCCGGCCGCGCCAAGGACATAGTCCGAGAAAGATCCGTGCGGCGAAGTGTCCCACCGCACCTGGACATTGGCGTCGACGCTGGTGGAGAAACTTAGGCGACAATTGGCGCCAATACAATCCATACCGATATCATTGATCGTCAACGCCGCCCCGCCGCCGGCGCCCGAGGCGGTGGTGAATGTTCGATCCGGGGTGGAGGCGGTGTCGGTGCTGCCAACCCGCCTGGTTTCAATGGTGAAATGATAGGTGGTGCCCGGATTCAGCCCGGCCAGGGACAGCTGTTTGGTGAACTCGCCGGCTACGGCGGCCACAAACGTGCCACCGATCGGGAACTCCAGGTCATAGGCCGCCGACTGGCCATAACGGATCCGCGCCTCGGCTTCGACATCGGTGGTGAAGGTGATGGTCGCGGAGTTAGCCGTGACCGCGGTTGTGACCGAGATCACGCGCGGCGGTCGTTCGCCCTGGGCTTCAACCGCCGCGCGCTCCCCCACCAGACTTGCCACCAACACCAACATGGCCAGCAGTAAGGGCCATGGCCGAGTTGAGTGTTTGAAGATGGCCGGTCGGGTTAGCATCTTAGTGTGTGCAGAATCCCCCTTCATTACAGCTGGTGATGCGGTAGTGGTAGAGTTGGTTGGCGTCGAGTCGTCGGAGGGTGACGCGGTGATTGGTGTAAATGGGAGAGGGGTCAGCTGGCGCCAGATCGTCATAACGCTGACCAAGCGGGTACGTGCACACGCCGCCGCCACAAGAAACGCTGGTACCGAAATCAACTTCGCTGGTGCTGGGGTCATCGGTGCACCAGGTGATGACGGCTTCCCAACACTGCCCGCCGCCGCAGTCAACCTCGCCACCGGTTGGTGTCGGTGTGGGGGTGACGTCGCAGGTGAGCAACGGTGGGGTAAAGTCATTCTCCACCGCCACGGAAATGCTGGTGGGCGTCGACAAATTGCCGGCCGTGTCCCGCGCGACCGCCGTGATGAGGTAGCTGTCGTTTGGCACCGCCGTGGTATTCCAGATCGTGTTGAACGAGCAACTGGCCCCGGCACAGAGTAAGTTCTGATCGAGGACAAAGCTGTCCGGATCACCCACTGGCGCGATGGTGACTCGGACTTGGGTAACATTCTTGTTGTCAGTAGCCGTGCCGCGAATGGTGGCTGAACCACTAAGGATATCGCCGTCAGCCGGCTCGTCGATGACGACGCTGGGCGGCATGCTATCTGGTTCGTCGAGGGTGGTAAACTGTAAGGGTGTGACGCCGTCATCTTCCTTGGTGCGGGTAGTCGAATTCGGGGTCGGTACGGCTTGATCGGCCGAGGTAACGGTAAAGTAGTAGGTGGTGGTGGGGTTGAGGGGCGTGTAGAAGAGGTCGTGACAGCCACTCAGGCAGTAGCCAGCATCGCTGACGATGCCGACTAAGGTGCCAAGGCCGGCATCGGCGTAGATGGCCAGTTCCGAGTCGGCCAGTTCGTTCGTCTCCCACGTGACCCGGACGCTGTCCCAATTCGGCGTGGCCGAAATATTGGTAATGATCGGCGGCGTGACGTCGGCGTCAACCTGGAGGCTGACGTCAACGGTGTGACTGATCGTGGCGGCGTCATTCTCGACCTTGACCGTAATGGCGTAGGTATCGCTGGGTGTCGCGCCCGTAGTTTGGACATTGGCGATAAAGCTAGTGCCGCCGGGCGTCGGCGTAAAACGATTGGGCGCAATGCTCAAGGTTACTTCTGGCGTCGGCGGATTAATGGTGGCGGTGACGTTGACCGGCTCGGCAAAACCGTTGAGCGCTTTGACGGTGCCGTTGTAGGAGGTCGAGCCGCCAGCGGTTACAGTCTGCCCGGCCGGCACTACAGTCAGGCTAAAGTCGGGCGGCGCGCTGATATTCAGCGTTACATTGACCGTCCGGGTTAGGCCGGGACTGGTGCCGGTGATCGTCAGTGTGTAGCTGCCGTCCGGCGTCGCCGGTTGTGTCGTCACCGTCAGGTCGGTGGTACCGCTGCTGCTCGGCGGCAACGTCAGTGAGCCCGGACTGAACCCACTCGTGGCCAGAGCCGGTAAGCCGCTGACGCTGAAGGTGACGGTGTCATTGAAAGACACGTTCGAATTGGCCGTGATCTGGTAACTGGTTGGATTTCCGGCGACGATGTTTTGGATAACCGGAATGGCTGACAGCGTGAAGTCGGGAGGAGTTCTGAGTTTGAGGCTCACCGAAGTGGTAGCCGTTTTCGGCCCGCTCGTGCCAGTGATGGTGATGTCGAAAGTGCCCGTCGTAGCCGGGTTGGTGGTCATGGTCATAGTCGAGCTGTCCGACCCGCCAGCCGGCACCAAGAGCGGATTAGGCGCGAAAGTGACGCTGCTGCCGGCCGGCTCGCCGCTGACTGAGAAGGTGACTCCATCGGCAAAGCCGTCAACCGAGGTGGCGGTGATGGAAAAGGTGAAGACGTCGCCGGCATTACCAGCCGCCGCAATCGGATCGGCGCTGAGGGTGAAGGTTGGTTCGCGATACTCGAAGTTCACCGTCTGTGAGCCTTCGTTGCCGGCCCGATCTTTGGCGTACACGGTTAGCGTGTTCGCCCCCGGCGTTAGCGGGCCGGCATTGTCAGACCAATTGACGCCCGCCCCAGGCGTAATGGTCAGCGGTTTCCGCGGGCCCCCGTTGAGCACGTATTCCATACTGTCGACCCAGTCGTCATCATTGGCCGTGCCGTCGATAGTAATGGTGCTGGTCGCCACGACCGCCCCATCCGACGGGTTGGTGATGGCCACGACCGGTGGATTGGGATCATAGAACACGGTGGCCGTGACTGTCTTGGTGTTGCCTGAACTGTCGGTGGCCGTGGCCTTGAACGGATTGCTGCCGACGTTCAGCCCCTTAGTCGAAGACCAGGACGTCGAAGCGGGTCCGGGCAGCGGCGGAGCGGTGGTCACTACCTGGGGCGCGCCATTGTTCGTCACCGTGACCGACTGCAGGCTGATATTATCGGTCGCCGTGCCGCTGACGGTCAGCGGGCTGACGTTCGTATAGGCGGGTGGGTCGGGGGCAAAACTAATGTCCGGCGGAACCGGATCGGGCTCGAGTGTCCGGAATGTCCCGAACGCCCCGGCACTGATGTTGCCGTCGCTAGAGATGACCGAGAAAAAGTAGTCTGTCCCGGGGACGAGACTGCCGGGGGGAAAGGTGTGGGAGTGGTTGGTGACCAGCGGCAGATCCGTATGGACGGAGCCTGCTTGTCGGAACAAACCTAGCCTCCCGTTGTCGCTGGCGAGGAACATTTGCCCCCCGTTAATCTGGCCCAACTCAGTCAGCGGGCTACCGAGATCTGCCCGGGCTTGGGTGTAGAAGGTGAAACTGGGGGCGCCGGTCGCGTCGTAATATCCGAGACGGTCGGATTGTGTAAACCAGATGGCGAGCGTATTGATGGGGGTTAGTTCATCGATCGCCGTAACCGACCCGGTAGCGATCGGGGACCACGACACGCCACTGTCGTTAGACCGGTAAATACTGCCGGTGCTGCCACCCACCCACAGCGTCCGACCATCAACGGTGGTGATCGTGCCCAGCGAGGCGCCCGAACTGGTGACCAACGTTTCCGACCACGTCGCGCCGCCGTCTCGACTGGTGACTATTCTCCCGCCCGAACCGACCGCCCAGATTTCCTTGTTGTCCAATGAATAAATATCGCTCATGGTAAAAGTGGCGGTGTATTTCAATTGCCAATTATTGGGATCAACCGCCTGATCGAGCAGGCTAATTTTCTTGTTCCGGCTGACTGCCCAGGCGGTCGTCGCGGTCGGGGCGTAGAGGTCAAAAATATCGTCGGACGGGGCACCAAAGGTGGTGCGGACCCAGCTCGAGCCGCCATCCGTCGTGTAGAGCACCTTTCCGGCGTTGGCGCCCAACCAAATGTGTTGGGCATCAAACACGCTGACCGAATCGAAATATCCTTCGCCGGTGAGAGCCTCGGACCAGGCCCCGCTGGTGTTGCGACGGAATGCCCGACCGGAACTTGTGACGGCCCAGGCTTCACCGCTCGACAAGGCGTCGACGTCAGTGAACACTTCGGGGGACACAACCGTTTGTTCAACGCTGACGTCTGGTTCCGTCAGCCCATACCAAATCGTGCTGTCACTAAGGAATCTGGTCGTCCACGAAACTGTAGCGCTGTTTTCGGTAATGCCGCTGACCGTGGCCGTCGGTTGGTAGCCAGGCAGGGTGGTCACCTGTCGGGCTTCGTAGTCGGTACGCACAGTGTTCACTTCGCCAATGTAGGTCGTACTGTAAGTTCGGCTCGGGCGGAGGTTCGAACGCGTCACTGAATAGCTGTCGGCGCCGGTCCGTTTCGTCCAAAAGGCAGTGTTCGTCGTCGGTTGGGCACTGCAAATGGACTTACCGCCGAGACAATGGTAAAGGATGAAGTTGCCGATTGAATCCGATCCGACGCCTTGAGAATAACCGCTGGCCGTGACCGTGGTCGGAGAAAAGGTCAAGTTGAAATTGTCCTCACAGAAGCGAGAGACGCAGGCTTGGTCGGTCGCGGCACAATCCGGGTTCGATCTGCAGGCCGCTTGGCCGGAGACCGGTTTCGGGGCCATAACCGCCACCAGCCACGTCGCCAGGCCGAGGACGAGTGACCATGTGGAGGCAGAAGTAATGATTGATTGGCGATGAGATGACATCGTTATCCACCACGCACGTTAAGGATCGGTTTCGACGTGTCATTGAATGGTCGGCAGCGAGTTTCCAGGTTGACTTGGCCGTTGCAATCAACGGCATTGGTCTCCACCGTCTGCCGGAGGTAATAGTAGGGGCGGCAGCCGGGGATACCGGTGGTGGTCAGGCCGTTGCTGCCGAGACACTGCCCGCCCGGGCCACACTGTTCACTGGCCTGACAGTTGCCGGAATGAACATTACACTCCGCGTCGCTACCGCAAGCCAGCCCGTCATCCGGACCTCCTTCGCACGTCCCGCCGAGACATTGGTAGGAGCAGCGGGTGGTCGCGCACGTGGCGTCAACGTAGAGCGGGCTGCCACCGACCTGAATCAACGGACACTCGCTCCGACAGCCAGCCGGATCGGTCGGATCGCGATACTCATTGCAGCCGTTTTGTTCGTCCGGACAGAGGCCCGCCAAGTAGCGGCATTTGTTACCAGTGACCGGATCGCAGTCGGTGTCACTGGCACACTGCCCGAAGACGAAGTTACCGCCGCTATCTTTGATCTTGCCGACTTTGCTGGCATCGCCTAGACAGCGGACATTCCCGCCGCCATCCTTCGGACAGTCGACGTCCCGAACGCAGGCTTTGCCAGCCCGGAGCGAGTCAGGGGTAGTCTCACAGGTGGGGCTGCACGATGGGCCGAGCGGGCGACCGGACAATGGCGGGGTAATCGTCGGGCAAAAGATGTTGGTGCCGCTGACGTACCACTGGCCGCCGACATCGCTGGCGTTCGATCGAAACTCGCAGGTTTGGTGGGCTGGGTCTTTGAAGAAGGCGGCCGATCCGCTGGCGGTAGTATAGGCCCGGCAGAATAACTCTTCGTTCAGACACAAGTCGCGGGCATGCTGATCGGGGTCGTTCTTGAGGTAGACCGTCTGGTAGCCGGTGATGACTCGGTCGTTCGTGTAGGTCGGTTTACCGAGCGCCTGGCAACCCTTAGTGGCCGCCGGACAGTAGGCGGCGCGGTTATTTACCGCGGTCACCACCGCGTCCTCCGGTGTCAATTCGTTCTTCACCACTTGGGCAAACGGGGTGCTGCTGTTTTGGGTGTCAACCATCGCTTCGCAACCGACGACCTGCTCGGCGCAGAGACGGGTGAAGGATTTGAGATAGTGTCGGGCGCCGGCCCGATCGCGGTAGGCGGCGCAACCAACATCAGCCGCCTCACAGAGCGGCACGGTTGAGCTGACGAGATAGAGACTGTCGTTGATCTCAGTCAAGGTGACGTTATCAACGTAGGCCTCGCCACCCGTGACCGTAATGCCGAGCCGAGCGGTGTTGCCAATCAGCTGCAGCGGACCGAGGGTGTAGCGCTGCCACTCCGGCCCAGCCGGGGTAATACTCTCATTCCAGCGAAGCTGCCCGCTGCCGAATATTTGATCTTCGTTATAGGACCTACCGGTAACGGAGCCGAAACTGGCTTTGATCGTCGCCAGGTGGCTGGCGCTGTTGGCCGCCGCCGCCCAGAAGGTGACCACGTAGTTCTTGCCGTCGGCCAGTTTCCCCGGCAGCACGTCGGTGTCGGTGTAGGCCGCCGCACGTGGCGCTCCTCCAGGCAATGGAATATGCATCGAGTGCCCGCCGAGGCTAGTTGATTCGGTCACCGGCAGCCCGCCAACCCAGTTGGCGGTCGTGCCGCTCTCATAGGTATCGCTGAAGATAGTTCTCGTCGACCGTCCGGCATTGCCGGTATAGGCTCGACAACCAGCGGCGGTGGCCGGGCAAGCCACGTTTTCCTTGGGCGCCAGGAAGTAGATGTTGTCGTCGTTACCTGGATCGGCGTCGGTCTGATCAACGCTGTTCCGATACGGATGACAATCGTCGGTTACCGAAACGGTTAGCGAGCGTAGCCGGTAGTAGACGCTGAAAGACGAATCGTAGAATTCGGCGCAGTCTGGATTGCTGGATAAGGTATCGGCATTACAGATAGCCGAGGTATCGACCCGGCCGGCATCGTCGCAAACCGGTTCGTCCCGCGGCGCGCCAACCGTGGGGTGGGTACAGGGGCTGGCGTCGATGTTCGATTTCAGGAGCGTGTGGCTCCGCAGGATAAAGCCACGAGCAGCATCGCCGACCCAAGTGTAGTAGGTGGCCTGGCTAGGATCGCCGGATTTAGGTCGGACGCACTGTTTGACCGACTGATAGTATTCTTTCCCTTCCCCGCCCCGGGCGACTTCGTCGAGATTAGTATACTCTTCGCAACCAACGTTGCTGGCGGAGCAGGACTGGCCTTTTGGCGCGATGATGTTGACCGATCCGCCCGGTCGCGGAATGGGACCAGGCAGCGGTTCAAGCGTGTAGGTCGCGCAACCAACCTTGTCTTCAGTACAACGGTTGCTGTTGCGGACTTGAGCCGTGATGGCCGATCCGCCAGCCAGCGGCGTGTACGATTCGCAGCCGACATCGGCGGTGGTACATGAGCGCCGCGTCCCGTTAAGGTAGACGGCGTTGATCTGGCCGTAGTCTTTGAATTGGGTTAGGCCGCTTTCTTCCAGCTGGGCACTGTCGACTACTAGGTTGGCGCCGCCGCAGCCTTCGACCTTGATGGTAAATGTTAACGCATTGCTAAACGAACGAACCCTCTCCTCCTCTGGGATGACGATTGACAACGCCTGAGTCGCCCAGCTCGGGCCGATCGTTACCACTTGTCCCGAGCTGACCACGTCGGTGTCCATTTCCAGGCTGGCGGTGCAACTTGAATCGGCCCGGGCCCGAATGGAGGCCGAAAACGATCGCTCGTAGAGAGCATAGCCGGTATCGATGGTCGCGCTAAGTTCATCGCCCGCACCCCCCGTCAACTTGATAGCCGCCCGGTTACTTGATGTGACATCCGGGTCGCTGGCCGAAACCGGAAACGTTCCGATCCCGCCAATTTTGTTCCAACTGTCATAGTTGGCTACCAACCCGCTGTCGAGCTCGGCGCCGGAGAAAATTTCAAAGCCGCCGTTGGGCAGCAGGTTCGATCCGTTCGAGGTCCGGACAAATTGCCGACAGCCGGCCTGGCTTTGGTTGCAGGCTTGAACGTTGCTGGTGAAACGAATGATGTCATTGACGACGCTGGGATCATCGTTGCCGGGCGGCTCGCCGCAGGTCCAGCGTTGCGCTTCGGCGTCGTAGTTTTGACAATACCACTGGCAGCCGGCCACGTCGGCGTTGCAGTTGCGGAAGTCAAGCGTGCTGGCCAGGTACGACGCTGGTTGTCCTTGATCGTCGGTATAGGTGGTGCAGCTGGCGAACTCGGCGTCGCACTGGGTGCCGTCGAAGCGGAATTGCTGGCGTTCCTGGACGCAATAGCCGAAAGCAATACACGTGCCGTCGTCGTTCTCAGCGATGCACGACTGGGTATCGGCGCAGGTGTTGGTGTTTCGGCTGACGACCCAACGACCGAGGTCGGGGTGGACATTCCGGAGTTCGTCCTTGACGCAGTTGGGTGGATTATTGTCTTGATCGTCAGGGGTAGTGGGAATGCCGTCCGGACCGGCGTCTTGGAATGCTGGGTTGATGACTACTCCGTCGATGGACCGGATATTATTCTCATCGCAGACGAATTCCTTGGTGATGATTTCCTCGCCGGCACCTTGCCGGCGGCAGTACGTCTGCGGCGCTTTGAGCACCCAGTTCGGATCAACCAGGCCGCAGTACGGGCTGGCGCCGCAGCGGTTGCCGCTGCAGTCATCGTCCGCCTGACAGCTCGTATTGGGGTCATTCGTACAGACTCGGTGAGTCTCGTCCTGGCCGCAGAGGTTGAACTGCTTAGTCAGAAAACCGAAACTGAGGTCGCGGGGATCGAATTGTAAGCTGAAGTTGGCGGCCAGTTCCCAGCCGACCGGGACGACGCGGTACTTTCGCAGGTACTGGAGAGCGCGGAACGGATAGCCGTCGCGCGGCTGAACGCCGTTACGGTCAAACCCAAAAGTCTTCCGCGGGTCGAGCGTCCCTTTGTCCAGTGCTTCTTGAACCGTCAGACGGTCCTCGATCGCGTTCCGAAATTGGGCGTCAATCAGTCCGGCCGACGCCAACTCATTGGGGATGTCGACTTCGTTCCGGCCGGGGTCACCGGTCAGGAACTTGGTTTGACCAACGGTCGAGAATTGCAGCCGGGCCCCGGCCAGGCCGGTTGGCCCGCCGGAGCCGAAGAGCAGCTGCCCGAGTGTCGAGGTCGGCTGCGACGGCCCGCGGCAGGCTTCGGTGTTGAGTCCGCACTGGTGCTTAAAATACAAGGTCAGCACCTTGAACAGCGGGCTATTAATGAAAGCGGCCACGCCCTTGATAATATCGGCGGCCGTGGTGCCGGTGTAAATCTTCTTGGCGTCGTCGCCGCCAACCAGGGCGGTGAAGAGGCTTTGTTGGTTGGCTTCCTTCGGCACCAGCACCACCTCGCTGACTTTCGACGTGCGGGGCTTGGCCCCGGCTTCCAACTCGGTCTTGGCGGCCGTGATTTGTTCCTGAACCGTATCGTACAACTGAGCAAAAGAGTAGAGCGTCTTGCCAATATCGCTGTTGTCGCGCGACAATTCTTGGGTAATGGCGCGAGTCGCTTGACGAGTATCTAACTCGATGGTGGCGTTGAAGATGTCGGTGGCTGTAGCCTGGTTGATGGCGTCCGAGGCCAGACCGGCCAATCCACTCTGACAATCCCGCAGACACTGGTTGGTCAGCTGTTGGGCCGAGGCTCGTTCCGTATTGATGGCCTCCTGCTGGCGGTTCAAACATTCTTGCGGAGCCGTTGTACACTCCGGCGGCGGCACCGCCTCGCCGCAGGCACCGAGCTGAATTTGCCACGGCAGGTAGTTTTGTCCCGGCAGCGGCGGTCCGGCTGGTAACGCCACGTCACGGCAGACGATTTCGCTCTCCTGATGGTCGATGGCTGGTTTTGTCACCGTGTCAATCCGCCGCTGGACATTAACAATCCGCCATTCAAACTCATTCCGAAAACTGGCCTGGGTCAGCTGCCGGAATTCCTCATCGGAGTATTCTTTGACTCCCGCCAGGTCGATGTTCCCGACGCTATAGGTGGACCGACAACTATCGCGGCACTGTTCAACCGGGCTGCCGACTCCGATCCGCAAGATCCGTGAAATAATGAAGCGCTGGCGGGCGGAGCTGAAGGCCGTCCCCGGCCCCCGTTCGCCGGTCAATCCCCGGGTGAATTCGTCAATGAAATCTCCGGCCGCCGAATTGGCCACGTCACGGAAAAAAGTTTTCGGATTCGTCAGGAACAGCGGTTTCTGGCCCGGGCCGGCGGTACTGATTTGTGTCAGGATCTCTTGCGCGATCTTGGCATTGTAGATCTCCAGCGTGTTCTTGAAGGCAATGTCGCCGGCGACCTTCAGGATCGCGCCTACCCGCTTGCGGGCGGCGTCGACGAATTGGAAGATAATCCGCGGAATATCTCCGACCGTGACGGATACGTCGCCAACGCCCAGAATGGCTTCCGCCGGCCGTGGCTGGAAGGTGCGGAACACCACCACCACCGTCAGGAAGGCGAGCAGTGCGGCCAGGAAACGGCTGGTCGGAAAGCGGCGCGGGTTAGGATGTTGGACGTTCACTGCTCGAGTGCTTGCTGAAAGATTTTTTTTAATGTCGCGTCATCGAGTTTACTCAACTCCTCGCTACTGATACCGCTGTCCTGGAGCAGCTGGCGCACTTCGTCGCCTGACAGTTTCTTGAGATCATCGAGCGTGATGCTGGCCAAGGCATTGGTGTTCGTGGCCCCCTGAACGACCTGTTGGTAGAGACCGAGTAATTGATCGTCGGACAGGCCCTCGAGCGTGTTCTGCGCCACCCCGGAATCGCGAAGGGCTTGGCGAAGAAACTCGGGCGTCAGTTGGCCGCCGCTGTCGGTGGTTGGACCCCCGCCGACAATGCCGGCACACGCTTTTCCGGAGGGACAGTTCGGATCAGTTCCTTGCCTCAGCTCGTCCCCGTCGGCCACGCCGTCGCTGTCGGAATCGCGGAGGTAGGGGCTGGTCTTGCTACCGTAGAGTTCATCGAAGTCGGATAACCCGTCCTCATCCGTATCTTTCGTTTTGAGCTCGGCCAGCTTGGCCACCGGCGTTTGCTCATTGGTCACCGACGGTACAGGCTGCTGACCAAGACTCGTAATGGTTTGCCGGATGAGCCAAGCTCCTAACCCCAGGCCAAGGAGGCCGAAAAAAAACGCTAGCCGATACGCCCGGTGCCCTTCCAGCGAGGCGGCGGGGGCGGAACCGGAGAGGAAATCGATCAGCCGATCGACCACCCCCGGCCGGCGGACTTTCGACTTGTCGTTTTCGAACATGAAAAGCGTTTATTCAGACCTGCTGCTCCGGAGACACAATCTTCTCTTGACGGCTGATTCGGTTGGCCCCCTAGTAGGAGCGCCCAATTGTGGTGATAAAAGACGGTGGAAACGATCGGCGGAGGAACGAAAAATATGCTTTTACTATAGCACAGATTTGCCCCTACGTCAAAATAACATTTTAGCCATTCTTCGCCAATCTTCAACGCTAAGATCTTGCGGACGGAGTTGAGGATTTATCCCCAGTCGGAACAGTTCGGCCGGGAGATCCGGGTCTGAATCTTTGACCATCGACCGCAGCGCATTGTGGAGTTGTTTCCGTTTGGACGCGAACGCTGCTTTCGTCAAGCGGAAGAGCTGGCCGCTCTCCGTGGTGTCGCGCGGCCGAATCGCAGCGCATTGGACCACGGTGGAAACAACTTCTGGGACCGGGAAAAAACTGGCCCGCGGCACGTCGAACAACACCCGCGGCTGGCTGTAGTATTGGACCATCACGCCCAACTGGCTCATTCTGCCGGGCCGGGCGATCATTCTGTGGGCCACCTCCTTTTGGACCATGACGGTCATGGTCGAGGGGAGCGGTGGTAGCGATAGAAAGTTACGGAGGACCAGCGACGTAGCGCCGTAGGGCAGGTTAGCCACCACTTTGTATGGTCGCTGATCGAACAGGCGCGGAATGTTGACTTGGAAAATGTCTTGGTGAATGATGGTCAGGCGCGGCCGGTCAGCGAAGCGCTGTCGCAAGAAACCAGCTAATCGGCGATCAAGTTCAACGGCCATGACCGTGGCTCCACGGTCGAGCAGTTTTGTGGTCAGCGCGCCCAGGCCCGGCCCGATTTCCAAAATCGTGTCCGTCAGCTTGACACCAGCGGCTTCGACCATGGCCTCGGCCACCGTATCGTCGAGCAAGAAATGCTGCCCCGCGGCCCGCGCTGGACGGAGTCCGATGTGTCGGATCAGTCGCTTGACCTCGGCTCTATTCACTCCGTTCAAGCGCTACTGGCATTGTGTTCCGCGGTTTGAAAAACGCATGACTTCGAAGGTGGGCGCTCTGACCGGGCCATCCTGGGACGATCATCGAGTCATCGAACGGGATTAGAACAGCGTATAGAACAAGCTGAACAGCGCGGCCATGACAAACGAGGCTTGAAACGGCTCGATTAGACTGGCCAGGATCATGATCACCGCCGCCATGAGGGACTTGCCCAGGGCGTATCCTTGTTCATAGTAGACCCCATGCCAGGAGTAGTCATCCTGATGCGCTCGGTCATAGGTGATGGCTGACTGGCTGACAAAGACGGCGTTGTGGATCGAGCGGCCAGCGGTGTCGACGGCAAAGGCGCTGGCTGGATGTCGAACAAAGAGGCGCACTAGCCACAGCCCGGCCTGAATCAAGCTGCTGGTTGATAGCATTCGTTTCTTCTGGCTTCGATCAGCCCACTTACCGGCCGCCAGGGTGGCGATTGAGGTGAGCAGGGCGCTCGCCCCGACCAATAGTCCTAGACTGAGTACGTTGCCATAGATGAGCAGGATGAAGATCGGCCACACGGTCAGGCCAATCAGCTCCTCGCCGGTGCCGAGGTAGCCGGCCGTGCTGCGGCGGTAACGTTGCCGCCAGGGCAACAGGAAACTCTGCCAGTATGAATACGTTTCACGTTTCGGCGCCGGCGGCGTGTGAAACAAGGGGGCGCTCGAAAAAAGGATGATTACAGCCGCGCCGATGAAGAGTGGCGGAAAACCGAAGAACTTGATGATCACGCCGGCCACGATCGGCCCCAGGACATACATCATCGTTGTCACCGTCCACAAGCCCGAGAACTCGCTCCCCCGCTCCTGCCGCACCGAGAACCGCATGAATTCGAAATGGTAAGCTGGCCAGTAGAAAGTCTTCTGTAAAGCAAACAGCAAGGGGGCCACAAAAAAGAGCGCCCCATTTGAAGCGATGCCGACCAAGGCGGCAATGTAGGCCACCAGCCAAATGGTGGACAGCGAGATCGACTGCTGAGGTCCGACTCGAGCCACGAACTTGCCGCCCAGCGGCAGGAGAAAATAGTACGCCCCGTAGACCATGAAGTAAAACAGCATGATCTGCGGAATCCGGTAGCCGAGCGTCCAGAGGTAAATCGGCTCGAAGAGCGTGATCGCCGCCGAGGCGAAATCCATCATCGCCGCCGTCAAGTACAGCTCTTCCAGCGGCAGACTGAGCTTTTGTTTGAAGTAATGCGGAAAGTGGTGGGGAAAGTGGATCATCCCGTGAGAGCGTTATTGCGGACCGAGCGGGAAAATTTGCATTCGAATTCCTTTCTTCGTTAGCCCTCTGACGGGATCATCCCGTGAGAAGCAGAGCCAGCCAAGCGCTGGTTCGTGATACACTGCTGACGGTCGGAGAAGGAAACTTCCAACGGGATCATGGTGACAATGTCAGTGCCCCCGGGCGCAAGACGACAATCTGACCATGCCGAATTTCGATGACGGTCGATGGCCGCCGCTGCCGTCCGCACCGCCCCGGCATAATCATCATACCAGGAAAAGCTCGCCGGACGGCAGCGGCGGATTTCGTCGGCGGTCTGCCTGTCCGATTAGCGCTGGTGGCGGTGATGGGCGCGCCCACAGACAGCGCGAGCTTTCTCGCTCGCGCGTGGGCCGGAATACGGACGCCAATTCTAATGTGCCGGCCGCGGCCTTGGCCTCCACCACTTCCTCTCCTCGCTGAGGAGAGGGTGGGTGAGGAGACAACCGGGGCCAAGGCCGCGGCCGCAACCTGCCGTCTTGGTTTCAGTAACAACGTCACCGGCCCGGGCCAGTTTTGACGGGCGAACTGTCGCTCAGTTTTGTTCATGACAAAGTATTGTTTTATTTGCCGCCAACTGCCACACATGACGGCGATCGGTTTTCCTCTTGCACGGCTCTTAAGTCGAAAGATTTTTTTCACCGCCCGCCCGTTCGTGGCGTCCGCGCCAAGGGCGTAGAAGGATTCGGTGGGAAAGAGAATAACTTCACCGGACCGAATGTATTTTGCTTTATTGCTAACAACCACACACCGATTGTACCGTATTTCAATCAAACAAAAAAGCGTTTGATGGCGCCAGTCTTGGTGCTTTTTTACTTTTTCGAAAGTCCCGTCCGCCGTTCCAACGTCGTGACCCGGGATTCAAGAGCCACGAATTCGTTTTGGTAGACGGCTTGAGCCAACCGCCGATTGATTGCTCCAATTTCAGCATCGACCGTGTCAAACCGTTGGTCGACATGACTGAATCGTTGGTCGATCCGTTCGTCCATATCATCAAACCCTTGCTTGACCATCTTGGCCAATTCTTCGTGATCCTCATGAACTTTTATGAAGCCTCGGTCCATGCGTTGGTCGATGCGCTGAAAGCCTTGCTGCATGGTTGCCGCAAGTTTCTTGACCGTTTTCTCGAGATTGGCGACCCGCCCAAACCCTCCGTTCACTTTGCTCTCAAGAATGCCTATTTTTCCAAACCCTTCCTCAACGAGGGTCCGGAGCGACTTTTTCATGTTTTTCCTAGTCGAAATACGCTCTTGGCGCATAGAGATAGTTATCTTGCCCCGCACCCGACGTGGTGCGGTGGTCCGCCACCAGAATTTGTTAGGACCATACTATCCTCTTGCCAAGGTGAAGTCAAGCGGAAAATCCATTGAGGGTAAATACAAATCGGATTATCCTCCACGAAAATCATTTTCCTAGTGCTTGCTTGAGACCTGATCGACCTAGATGCATCCAGTAGTTTGTCTCTTCCGTGTCATTGCCGTTGATAAACTTCTCCTGATGAGCACCCATAAATTCCATCGCCACTCCGGCCAGTGCATAGGGGTAAAGATGCTCAATTTCGTCTTTTGTGAGCGGCAAGAATGAATTGTATTCAGTCGCAAGGGACGTACACGTCGATGGTAACGAGCCATCCTTGCCCTTCTCAAACATGAGATTGGCGGCGATGACCGCTAACTCTTGAATTCGTGGGTATCGATTCGCGACCGAGAAATCAAGAATATAAATCTTTCCGTCGTTCCCTTTGAGAATGTTCGCCTTGGTAAAATCACCATGCACGAAACATTTGGGCAAGCTTGCGACCGGGATAGCATCGTATCGATCCATGGCTTGTTTTACCAGTAGCCGGTCCGCCGGTTGAATATACTTCTTGACCTTATCAAACATTGTATGAATATGTGGGATGGCCCAAGAGTCAAATAAGTACGGTGGGGTGAAATCAATGGCGTTGATGATAGCCGCCTGTTGTAATACGTCCTTGCGTTCAGAGTTGTTCGGTGGTCGATCCAGTTCGAGGAATGTCTCGCCCTCGATAAACCGCATCAAAACAAGCGCTGGGGCTTTGTGGCTAAAAAGTACTTGATGATTTTCAGTTTTTTGAAGTTCAGGGTGGCGCACTCCAGCCTCAACTACTTTTTTCATTATTTCAGAGTACCTTTGAACATCTGCTGGCGTTCTTTTCTTTGAAAAAATCTTACATAAAAACTTACCTTCTTTTGTTTCAAGGATAATATTGCAGTCTTCGTAACCCGTCTCTATCAACGAATATTTTTGCAGTAAGCCAATGTCAAATGAGCCACAAACCTTCTGAAGTAATGTCTTTATATCGCCCGTGTAATCAATTCTATCAAGGGGTTGCAAAGTAGAGAGTCTATACTACAAAATTAATCAGCCTATCCTTCACAAAAATCACTTTCTTAGGCTCGCTCGTTAAATACTTCTTCACATTCGCTTCCGCTTGCGCCGCTTCGCGAACGACGGACTCATTCGAGCCGGTTGGAACGATAACATTCCCGCGATGTTTTCCATTCACCTGTACGGCAATTGTAACGGTGTCATCGCGCAGAAGATCTGGATCGAACTCAGGCCAAGATTCCTGAACCAACATTGTTTCATGTCCGAGTTGTTGCCAAAGTTCTTCGGCCATATGCGGCGCGAATGGTGACAAGACTTTCAAAAACACTTCAATTTCCTCCTTAGACACCGACTTCGCGCCCCATTCATTCACCCACTTCATAAGATCGCTGACACAAGTATTAAACCTGAACTCTTCAATGCCTCGAGTAATCATATTCGCATACTTATGCCACCGATCATTTGGTTTCGAATTATCAAGACGTTCAGCCGCCCGCCAAACCTTATCCAAAAACCGCCGCACCCCGACAATCCCATTTGTATCCCATGGTTTGGCATCTTCAAACGGCCCCATGAACATTTCGTACATCCGCAAGGTATCGGCGCCGTACTTGGCCACGATGTCGTCGGGGTTGATGACATTCCCGCGCGACTTGGACATTTTTTCGCCGTCCGGGCCGAGGATGAGTCCTTGATTCTTCAATTTCAGGAACGGCTCGCCGCCGACCTCCTTCGGAATTGCGCCTATATCATAGAGGACCATGTGCCAGAAACGGGCGTACAGGAGGTGGAGCACGGCGTGTTCTGCGCCGCCGACATAGAGATCTACCGGCAACCAGACTTTCATCGCTTCAGGCGAGGCCATGGCTGTATCGTTGTGCGGATCAGTAAACCGAAGGTAATACCAGCACGATCCGGCCCACTGCGGCATGGTGTTCGTTTCGCGCTTGGCCGGATGACCGCAAACGCGGCACTTCACATTGACCCATTCGTTAATCGCGGCCAACGGTGATTCGCCAATCCCAGTCGGTTCGTATCTTTCAACGTCCGGGAGTTCGAGCGGCAATTCATCTTCCTTGAGTGGGATGATGCCAGGTAACACGTGCTTGATTTCAAAGGCAATCAGACCGTTCTTATCGATCTTGGCGGCATTGCCAGGCGTCAGTTCGTCATGTGATTGGCGCAATTCTTCCAAGGTCTTGAATGTCCGATCGGGCCAAATCTTTGCGTGAACTTTCTTATCGACAAAGAGTTTTCGCAGCGATTTGTAGATTCTTACGCTTTTGACGCGAAAGTATGCGACTTCGCCGGTCGGCTTGAAGATGCCTTTGATGTACGACTCGGGTGTAGCGTGTCCAGGTTTGATATTGCCGAAATACCGCTCGGGCTCTTCGGGGTTAAGGGCCCGAGTTTCAATCGTTTTCTTGCCACTCAACAAATCTCCCCAAATCTCGCGATCAGAGAAATGGAGAGTATAATTCGTAGATTGGACAATATTCGCACAATTTTCGCAGTGCACCAGCGGAATCGGTTCGCCCCAGTACCGCTGCCGCGAAAACACCCAGTCGCGGAGTTTATAATTCACCTTTGGTTTGGCTTTGCCTTGCGTCTTAAGCCATTCCACGATTTTCTTCCGCCCATCTTCGCTCGTCAGTCCGTCGAACTGACCGGAGTTAATCAGCGCTCCTTCGCCCGTGTATGCATGCTCATCTCTGGCTAAGCGATGGAGCCAGACGTCAAGTTCGGCATGAACCATCACCTGCGAATTGAGTTCTTTGGGGTCGAGCCAAATGACTTCGTGTTCTTTCAGCTCATGCTCCGGAACCGGAATTCTCTTCTCGCTGCGCAATGAAAACACTACCGCCTGCGTGTAAGCTACGCGGTTTTCGTTTTTGTGAGCGGCAAAATATTCCGCCTTCACCTGACCGCCCAAGACTCGTTCAAACTTCAGATCAGTGTAGCCCGTTTCCTCGGCTACTTCTCGTTCGGCCGCTTTGACGATGTCTTCATTGCCGTCGATGCCGCCCATCGGGAACGTGACCCATGGATGCTTTGTCCAACGAAGAGCCAAAAACTTTCCGGTTCTCGGGTTCTTGACGATGGGGTGAATGTTCCTTCGTTCCACCGTTTTCTTCCCCGGCCGCGGCGGATTGGGTTTGTAATAGCGGTACGGAATAATAACTTCCCGAATTGGTAATTCGTGTTTCTTCGCAAATTCGTAGTCACGCTCATCATGCGCCGGCACAGCCATAATTGCGCCGGTGCCATACGACATCAAAACGTAATCCGCGATCCAGACTGGGATTTTTTCGTTGTTGACCGGATTGATCGCGTACGCGCCCGTGAACACGCCGGTCTTTTCCTTTTCAAGCGCCGTCCGTTCAAGATCCGACTTGCTGGCCACCTCTTTCTTGTACTTCTCAACAGCGGGCTTCTTTTCGGGAGTGGTAATCACATCAACCAGCGGGTGTTCTGGCGACAAGACCAGGTACGTCGCGCCAAAGAGCGTGTCCGGACGAGTGGTGAATACCGTGACTTGTGAGCTTTTTGATAAAGCCCCGGAGACAAATCTGGTTAGTGCATCTGTGAGTGGCTGAATTGCAGCTTCATCTTCTTTGGGGGTCAATTCGGAACGGTATTTTCCTGTTTTCAAATCAATAAGAAGTGAATCGAGGGGGTATCCGTCTTTTACTTTTTTACTTTTCGTGGCTACGATCTTACTGGATGTAACCTTGATCTGTGTCTCCTTCGCGCCGAATTCATCGACATAAGCGATTGCGTGTTCCCAGTGGACCAGACTTTCACCTCCGTGTTTAACCACTTCATTGATGTAATACGTCGACATATCTTCATCAGTCGGGCGCCCAGAAAAGCCAGGGATACGACGAACGTGCGAGCCCGGTTGTTGGTTGGCCGGAAAAGTATCAATAATCAAGCCCTCATCAATAGCGAGCGTCGGCAAGCCGGTTGCTTGATGAAAAATCTGTGCTTTCTTTAAGGCATTTTCTTTTATATCTTCTCCCTCCTCAACTTCTACATCAGTGACAGACTTTCCAAGATCATCAGTGGTAACAATGTCGACCCCCAGCGGCGCAAACATATGAACATATCTCTTTTTCTTGGCTGGATTTTTCGTGCTAATAAAAAGTTGGGGCTTTTTCGCACTCGGAGTTTTTATCCCAAACACTACCTCTGCCCCCTGGCTCTTCCCAATCCAATTCCGCTGCAGCGCCTTAATGTTCTCCGGCCAATTGAGTTTATCCAAGCCTTTGAGCAGACGTTCGGCGTACGCAGTAATTCTCAAGACCCACTGCCGCAGCATTTTCCGCTCGACTTTCGTCCCGCACCGGTCGCAGACTCCGCCCACCACTTCTTCATTGGCCAAGCCAGTTTTGTCTTTCGGACACCACCAAATCGGTAACTCCGCTTCGTAGGCCAACCCTTTTTTGAACAGCTGCAGGAATATCCACTGCGTCCATTTGTAGTATTTCGGGTCGGTGGTGTTGAGTTCACGGCCCCAGTCATACGAAAAGCCAAGCGACATAATTTGCCGTTTGAAATTCTTGACGTTTTGTTCGGTCACGATCCGGGGATGAATCTTTTTTTGGATCGCGGCGTTCTCAGTAGGAAGGCCGAAGGCATCCCAGCCCATTGGGTGGAGCACGGTCATGCCTTTCATCCGTAAATATCGACTGACGATATCCGTGGCCGTGTACCCTTCTGGGTGGCCGACGTGCAGTCCGTCAGCCGAAGGGTAGGGGAACATGTCGAGGACGTACGTAGAACGTCCTCCCCTCTCCGCAGCAGCGGGGGTTGAGGGGGGGTGGCGCGAAGCGCCGGTGGGGAGAGGTGGGCGAAATACGCCCGCTTCCACCCAGCTTTGCTGCCATTTCTTTTCGATTGCCTGATGGTCGTATTTTGACGCAGCCATAGACATTCAGGGTACCAACCTTTGGCTAAGGTAACAAGTTTTCGAAACAAACATTGCCGAGTTGTGGAGATCTTCGTTGACACGTCTGGGTCAAGTTGGTATTATCACTCCCACTATTTCGGCGACACTAAGTCCTATCGCCACGCCTTGGGATGGTGGTTTCGTTGCGATCCGGGGAAGGTGACGATAGGGTGGAACGGAGTCTCTATTAGTATCCTGATCAAACAAACCATCGTTCGCCTGGCCATCCACGTCCTCCGTGGACTGGCCGCGACCGGTAAGGGTTTACTCCTGCTCCTGCGGGTAACCCTGCTCAAGCCCCTCGGCTGGATCAGCCGCGGGGTGTTTCGTCTACTGCTGCTGCCCTTCTACATGCGCTACGTACGGATCAAGCAGAAAATCAAATTCCACCCGCGGCTGGCTGGCATTCGCTCGGTCACCCAGTTTTCCTACCGCTACGCCGTCCACTTGGGACTAATCGCCTTGGGCATTTTTGGCTTGACCACTAACCTGCTGGCCCGGACGGTCCGGCCGGATGAAATCGGGCAAGGCGCACCGTGGAACTCCTTTTTCCAGGGCGACAGCGAATTGATTGTTGAAACGGGCGCCGGCCAGACCGGCCGGTCCAACGTCGCCCTGGCCGCGGTCGGCGGACCGGAGTTGTTCGTTTCAGCGCCCGTCGCAGACAGCACCGTGGCTAACCCAACGTCTGACGCCGCGCCGGCCGTGGGCGGAGCCAGTCAAGTCGTAACCGAACGGCGGACCGTAGAAACCTACACCGTCGAGGGTGGCGACACGGTCAGTACCATTGCCGAGCAATTTGGCATTTCCAGTCGAACCGTTCTATGGGCTAACGGTTTGAGCGATACTGATTTCATCAAGCCCGGCCAAGTACTGAAAATCCCTTCGGTCAGCGGCTACCTCTATACCGTCAAGAGTGGAGACACGGTCAGCAGCATCGCCAGCCGCTACCAGGGTCGCGAGGATGAAATCTTGGCGACCAACAACGTGCCATTGGCCGAAGCTATTGAAGTCGGCCAAGAGATCATTATTCCCGGCGGTGAACCACCGGCCCCGCCGGCTCCCCCGCCACAGCGAACGTTCTTGGCTGGCGTTTTCTCGCGGTCTGACAACCCACCGCCATCGGCGCCGGCCAGCGGCGCGCGCTTTATCTGGCCGACGGTCGGCCACCGAATCAATCAGTACTTCCGCGGGCGCTGGCATACCGGCATTGACATCGATGGCGAGACTACCACGCCCATCTACGCGGCCGCCAGCGGCACCGTCACGTATGCTGCCTACAGTCGGAACGGCTACGGTCTCCACGTCATCATCGACCACGGCAATGGCTACTCGACACTCTACTCTCACGATAGCAAGGTCTTTGTTAGTCCTGGCCAGCGAGTGAGCCAGGGACAGACCATTGCCATGCAGGGTTGTACCGGACGATGTTCCGGCACCCACGTCCATTTTGAAATCCGTTCCCGCGGTGTACCACTGAACCCGCTGTCCTTCTTCTAGCCAAGCAAGGGCGGTGGCCGATAGTGCAGCGCTTCGGCCAAGTGATCGCGGCCGATCCACTCGGCGCCAGCTAAGTCAGCAATGGTACGCGCCACTCGCAAAATCCGCTGGTGGGCGCGCATGGAAAACTGCAGTCTTTCCATCGCCTGCTGAAGCAACGTTTGTTCGGCCGGGCTGAGAACACCGGCGGCCGTCAGGAGCCGTCCGCGGATGCGACTATTCGTCACCCGTTCATCTTGATACCGCTGGCGTTGGCGTTGGCGGGCCGCGACTACCAGCGGACGTGGGTCGTCGTTGGCTTGGGCGGTGGTCGCTGACGCTGGCACCGGCGGCACCGGCACGAACAGATCGAAACGATCGAGGACCGGCCCAGACAGACGGCGTTGGTAGCGCTGAATCTGACTGTTCGTGCAGCGGCACTGACGTCCACTGGTATGCCGCCAACCGCAGGGGCAAGGATTCATGGCCGCGATCAGCAAACAGGCGGCTGGGAACTCCAAGCTGCCGGCTACCCTACTGACCGTGACCGTACCGTCTTCCAATGGCTGGCGGAGCGCTTCAATGTGCGCCCGGGTGAACTCTGGAAACTCATCAAGGAAAAGAATCCCGTGGTGCGCCAGTGACAGCTCACCAGGTTTCGGCGATCGACCGCCCCCGACCAGTGAGGCCACCGAGGCCGTGTGGTGAGGCTGACGAAACGGCCGTCGCGTGATCAAGCCGCCGGTCGTCAGTTGATTGGCCACGCTGTAGATGGTCGTCACTTCAATGGCTTCGGGTTCGGACAGCGGTGGCAAGAGTTCGGCCGTGGCGTGCGCCAGGAGTGTCTTGCCGGCCCCCGGCGGGCCGATCAGCAGAACGTTGTGGTGCCCGGCGGCAGCGATAACCATCGCTCGTTTGGCTTGCTGCTGGCCGATGATGCTCGGCCAGTACCCCCAGTGCGGAACCGGCGCCCGGCGGGCCGCTGCCGTCCGCCACCGCGGCCATGGTCGGTGGGAAAGAACGATGCCTGACAGACTCAGAAGATTGTTGGCTGGGATGACTGTTAAGCCCCGGATGAGGGCCGCCTCGGCCGCGTTGTCTTCTGGCACCACGAGCGGGCGGCCGAGCCGACGAGCCAACGTGGCCATCGCCAGCACCCCAATCGTTGCTCGGACCTGGCTAGTCAAACCGAGCTGGCCGACAACAATGAGACCTTGAAAGGCATCCGGTAGTTGACCACTGGCCATCAACACCGCCAGCGCTACTGGCAAGTCAAAACCCGACCCCTCTTTCCGCCAGTCGGCTGGCGAGAGGTTGATGGTGACACGACCGTAAGGAAAACGAAAACCGGCGTTCTTGATGGCTGAACGAATCCGCTCGCCGGCTTCTTGAACGATAGTGTCGGGCAACCCGACGACAATAATTTTTGGTAGGCCGGAGTGGAGATCGACCTCAACGGTTACCAGCCGCGCTTCGAGACCGAAAACGGCGGCGCTGTGGATGGTGGCAGGCATAGGAAAAATCGCCAACACCAAGTTGGCGGCGCGACTGCCGAGCCACCAGGCACGCCAATCCTAGCAAGACTCTACCGGGACGTCAATGGAGGCGGCCAAAGGTAGATCCCCAAACCGACCACAACCATGACATCGCTGAGGTTGAAAACCGGCCACCACGGACCGAGGTACCCCCAATCGATGACAAACCCGTGGCCTAGCCGGTCAACGAGGTTGCTGGTCGCTCCGCTGAGCATCAGCATCGATCCAAACCAGGGCCAGCCCGCCCGGGGCCACGACCGGACGACGAGCATCGCTACCACCATAGTCGCCACCACCATCAGCGTCAAGATGGCGGCGGCGGGAAACGGTAGGCTAAAAACCAACGAGTGGTTAGCGAAGAGCTCAAAGTCCAAAGGACCGATGGTCAAACTTCGGCCGGCTAAGGCGAGTTGCTTCAACCAGCGATCAGCGATCAACAATAGCAAACACAGGACTATGGCTTGTATACGTCCTCGGCCACCCTGGTTCATGGCCGCGACCGGAAACCCTATTCGGTAGCGCCGCCGGCGCCTATCTCGTTGATCCCTGGCAGGACTTGACGGAGCAGCTGGTAAACATCTTTCAGGGATTGGATGGCCAGCCGGTATTCACCATTCGCCCGCTGCGTTTCGGCTTGAGCCAGCTTGTCCTCTGCTTCGGTCAACTTCGTTTCCAAGGCGCTGACATCGTGGCCGGCGGCTTTCAGTGCATCGAGTCGTGCACCTAAATCCGTGGTCCGATCATTCGCCTGGTCGAGAAAGGCACTGATGCGTGAAGCGTGAATCGACCGAACAATGCCCCGAACGATAGTATGGTAGTTGCGGACCTGTTCCCGAATGGTCGGGATCAGCGATTTCAGGGTCTCGTCATCGCTGGCGTCTTCGACTTGGCTGTGCAGGCCGGCCACGGCCACCAGGGCTTCGTCAATCTTGCTCACCGCGTTGGCCTTCTCCTCATCAGAAATGATCGGCATCCGGTTGACCCGATCTTTGGTTCGCTCCAGATGTCTGGTGTAGACATCAAGCAGGCGGAGCATGGCCGCCTGCCGATGCTCGAAGCGCCGGGCGAGTAATTCCTGCCTAGCGTTGACGGCCCGGTTGGCTAGGTTGCGAGCGGCCTCCTGGCGGGTGGTGCGGAAGTTCTGCCGCGCGTTACGGAGTTCATCAATAGCGGTCTGCCAGTCGTTGCTTAGGCCGGGCCGGTTAAAATTGCCGTTGGTGCCTTGAGCTTGGGTTATGATCGCAGTCAACAGCAGCCCCAGGCTGAGGACGGCAGTGGTGAGAAGATAACGAGGCATAGGTTTCCCTACTTAGTTGCCAAGGTCGGCGGTCGCGGCCAGAGATTCGTCAAGGGTGTTGTCATCGTCCGCCTGTCCAGCGACCATGCCTTCGAGCGTCGACAAAGACTCGAGATCCGCATCAAGGGAAGCGGTGTCGGTCGAGGCGCTTGTCTCATCGCTGGCCAGGTCGGCCAGCGTGCCATCAAACTGTTCGACCACGGCATCTTCAGCTTCAAACTCAATTACCGCTTGGCTGACCGGAGATAGGGCGGCCACGTCTGGTTGGTATTCGTCACTGGCGGTCCGGTTCGTCGTCGACGTCGTAGTGGGGGTGGTAGTTCGAGTTTGCCAATACACTAAGCCAGCGGCTAGGACCACGATAGCCAGAACGGTGGATATGACGAGGCGGAAATGCATGGTTTCCCACATTGATTATTACATATCGTTCTTAATAAAGAAAGGCCAGACGAGCGGCCCATATTACAAAAGTTATGTGGCCTGTCTGGCCTGGGGGATATATCGCCAGCCGTGCAGGCGCGGATTTCTACCGCCGAACTGTCGGGGGCAGAAATCCGCACCGCACAGCATGATGCTGTATATCCAGTGCTCTATGGATACCGAGCTGTCAGAGAGCGCTTCTCGACCGTCCTTCCGGTGCAATCCGGGCCGATATCACTCGTCACCCGAACCCACCTCTTTAATTTTTGTTTCATGAAGTCGGTGCTCGGTCACCAACGGATAGTCGAGAAGGGAACACAGCCATCTGTCCGAACGGAGTTCCTTACGTCCCGCCAAGTCGGGGGCTCAGGACAGCTATGCTGCTTTCTTGACTATCTGGCAAGTATCTTGTGAAAAATCAATACAGGGTCAAGTATAGCAAGAAAAAAGGTCTTTGTCAAAGATATTTATATCCTCTAACCTTAGCCATTTTAAGTCGTTTTTTATCCACATTTTTCGACCTGACCCTTGTGGAATGTTTTGAACTTTTCCTCGTTTTCTCAACATGATGCTTTCTTTGTCTAATCTTAGCTAAAAACATCATGATTTCATTTGCCACCTGTTTTGGACTCTTATGGGTGGTCGCTAGGTACAAATCGTAGTGTTTGCGGTCAAAAATATCGAGGCTGTAATACTTTCGATAACGTCTCGTGTCGCTCGCGAAGCGCCGACTGAGGGCGTCCATCACAGTTTTAATGTTGGTGAAGTGGCTACCGGCCTCGAACCGGCGGAGATGATTCTGGTCGCTGGCGATCCGCCGACCTGCTTCACGCCGACTGACGCTGAGAAAAACCTTGACCGAATGAGGGATGAAATAAAACGATGTCCGGCCTTCAACGATGAGATTGTCCCGTGTCCGACCGAGTGTAGCTTGCCATCGATCAACTTGGCGGTCAGTGAATGGCTGGCGTTCTCCCAGCGTGTTGAGCTCCTCGAGAGTTAAACCGCGCTCCCGAGCCATGGCGCGGCGCAGATCACCAATTGAGTAATACCGATACCCTAGCTGGCGAGCCAGCAGCCGGCCGACCGTCCCCTTGCCTGATCCCGGCAACCCGGAAATGGTAATAATCATACCGTTAGAACGCTATTTATTCGAAGACATTTAAGCCCGAAGTTCGATGAGGCCTGAAACGGACGCTCTAACGGGGTCATGTGGGAAGTGTACCGGACGGACCGGAAAAAGAAAAACGAGCGTGGCGCTCGTCAGTGGGGGTGGTTATTGTTTCGCTCAAAGAGCTTGGTGACCGGCCAGTGGAGAATCATGGCGCAGCCGATGGTGATGGTGGCGATGGCATCGAGGGGCAGTGTTGGCCGGGCTGAGCCAGCCCCAAGCAGAATGGCGGCACTGAGCGCGGCCGCCACATCCCACAGTTGGTGCCAACCGAAAACCTGGACGTGCGGGTGGTGCCGATATGGTCGAACGATGCCGTAGATGGTCAGATTGGCCACCAGGCTGACGACGGCCACCGGCCAAGCATGTTCGTAGTCGACCGGCGACCCTACTTGGTGGAGAGCGCGATAGCCGAACAGCACGGCTCCCAGCCCACTCAGCTCAAGCGAGATGATGTTGACCCACAGCGATGGCTGGCGCCACCCGCGCTGCCAGGTCGGCAAGGCAGTCAGGATGAGGAGTAAAACGTCGTTGGCGTTGTGCGCAAAGTCGCTCCACAAGGCCCGACTGCCGGTCCGGCCGGCGCTCCAACATTCGAGAATCACCACGGCGGTCTGCAGGCTGAAGGCCAGCAGCCACGAACGGTTTTCGCTCGACCGTGCATTGGGCACGACGTTTCACCTCCTTGGGCGGAGCCTCGTACTGACCGACCACGCCGGTCAGGTGCGGGGATTGAAGGAACGGGTAAACGAAACGCGGCCACCTTAGCATGATGGCCGCCAATGTCAAGATGTTGTTCGCGAGATTCGCGCCTAGGAAATTTCCATTTTTTCACCCCCCAGGCGTGATGCGGGGGTGGTCAAACAAGTCTCATCCCCCAAGCGCCAGGGCTTCTGCAGCACATTATTTCCCGACTCCCGGCACAGTCTAGAGACCGGCAAACGTTAGAAAAGCAGCCTTCGGCTGGGCGAAGGCTGAGGCCTAGCTCAGGCTTAAGCCTGAGCTAGGTGGCCGGGTCGAACAGCGTCTTGAGTCGAACCGGACAGTCGTGCCGCGGGGGCAATGATCCTCCAGGCCGCATGTCTTCATACGCCACCACCACTCGACCTTCAGCGATCAGACCAATCACCGCGGCTTCGGCTTCGGCCTCGAAGTAGCGGCACGAGCGTAAGGCCAACTCGACGGAGGACAATGACCCATGCGCGGTCAGTGCTTCGACCACCGCCGGCCGCACTTCATGAACCCGCGGTTGAGGCTGCCGGTGGATGAGTCGTCGCCACGTCAGTAGTGCGGCATGGCCAAAGCGGTCGGCCAAGCCAGGCGGCTGGCGCGGTGCTGGCTGGTCTAGCATCGCTAGGCCGATGGTGGGTCCGCGGCCTGGCGGATCGAGGTGACCGGCTGGCGCCGGCGTAGGATCGCGATCTGGCATCTAGAACCTCCACGGATGAGCCCCGGACCGATAACGAACGAACCGAAGAAAAGTATACCAAACGACCAAACAACTGTCAGCCGGGCCATCAAATACGGCGGCCCCGACAGAGTCGGGGCCGCGAAACATACGATGGTGGTTAGAATCGAGTCCGATGCCTCGGGCCGCGGTCGCGGTGTCCGCGGTCGCCGCGGAATCCGCCCGGGCGTTGGCGGGGCTGTTCCAGGCCGAAGGCGCCTTCTGGTCCTGGCTGCAGCGCCTTCATCGATAAGCTGACGCGGCCGCGTTCCTTGTCGACTTCCATTACTTTTACTTTGACTTTATCGCCGATCTTCAGGACGTCTGAGACGTTCGGGATGTGGGTGTGGGAGATGTTGGAAATGTGGACCATCCCATCCTTGCCGGGTAGGACCTCGACAATAGCCCCGATCTCATTACCACGCATCCGGTCGCGGATTATCTCGGTCACCGTCCCTTCGTAAACCTCACCGACCTGCAGGTCTTTGACCAAATTCTCAATCCAAGTCTTGGCCTTCTGAGCCATGTCGGCTTTGGTCGAGGTGATATAGACCGTCCCGTCCTGCTCGATGTCGATCTTCATCACATCCGGACCGCCGCACTCGTCGATGATCTCATTGATCGTTTCACCGCCGCGGCCGATGACGTCGCGGATTTTCTCCGGATCGATCTTGATGGCAATAATGCGCGGCGCGTATTTCGACAATTCCGGTCGTGGCGTGGCGATCGCTTGGGCCATCACTTCCAGAATCTGGGCCCGTGCTTTCTTGGCTCCGGCCAGGGCTTCGGCCGAGATGCGGACGGGGACTGGTCTGATCGCTGATCAGGCCCATGGCGATACCGGCTACATGCGTGCGGCTCGGTACACCGGCATCCATCAAGGCTAAGCTTGAGCCGCAGACTGACGCTTGCGACGTCGAACCGTTCGACGATAGGACCTCGGACACCACCCGAATGGTATAGGGGAATTGTTCTTTGGCTGGCAGCACTGGCAATAGCGCTTTTTCGGCTAGGGCGCCGTGGCCGATCTCGCGCCGGCCTGGGCTCCGAATCGGCGCCACCTCGCCAGTCGAAAAGCCGGGAAAGTTATAATGGTGCATGTAGCGTTTCTTGCCGGTCAGCTCCATCGTGTCTTGCAATTGCTCATCACCCGGCGAGCCCAGCGTTACGAGTGACAGGACTTGCGTTTCACCGCGCTGAAAGAGACCGGATCCATGCGTCCGCGGCACCAGACCGACGATGGCCGACAGCGGGCGGATTTCATCGAGTTTCCGGCCGTCGACCCGGACTCCCTCATCTAACACCATCTGCCTCGCCTCGTCATCGAGGTGCTGTTCGAGCAAGTGTTTGCCGTCCAGCCGCTGCTCTTTACTGACCTCATTGTCCGCCTTGAGGACTTGATCAAGCTCTTCCGTCAACTTAGTAATCGCTTCTTCACGCTCCAGCTTGTCCTTGGTTTTCCAGATCTGCCGTAATTTGCCATTGGAGAAAGTCAGCACCTTAGTTTTTAGCTTTTCCCGGGCCGCCTGCTCTTCTGGCGACAGGACGTTGGTATCGATCGCCAGCTTCGGTTGTCCGACCGCGGCGGTCACCTGTTCGATCAGGTCGATGACCTGACGAATGTGCTTATGGGCGAATTCCAGCCCTTCAAGAACGACCGCTTCGTCGATTTCGCCAGCGCTGGCCTCAATCATCATGTGCTCGTCACGCTTGGCGGCCAAGACCATGTCGAGATCGCTCTTGTCCCGCGCCGCATAGGTCGGGTTGAGCGCCCATTCGCCGTTGATCCGACCGACCCGAATGGCGCCGATCGGACCGGCCCACGGAATATTTGAGATCATCAGCGCCGTGGAAGCGCCGATCAGGGCCAGCACATCGGCGTCGTTTTCCTGGTCCCACGACAGAACGGTAATCACCACCTGGATGTCATTTCGCATGGCTTGATCAAACAGTGGGCGAATCGAGCGATCGACCAGGCGGGCCGTTAAGATCGCGTCGTCGCTGGCTCGGCCCTCGCGCTTAATGAAGCGTGAACCCTTGATCTTGCCGGCGGCGTAGAGCCGCTCTTCGTAATCGACCAGCAGCGGGAAGAAATCGATCCCTTCCCGCAGTTTTTTGCTCATCGTGGCGGTGGCCAAAACCACCGTCTCACCATAGCGAACGGTGACCGCACCATTGGCTTGACCAGCCAGCTGGCCGGTCTCGAGGGACAATTCACGACCACCGATGTCGATGGAGAACCGTTTAGGTTCCATAGATATTCCTTTCGGATGGCCGCCGGACTTCAGACTGCTTCAACAGCCTGCCTGTCCGACCACCATCGCCCAATGATTGAATCAGCCGTTCACGATCTGAACGGCAACTCAGGCGGCCTGGCGATTGATATCGCGCAAGCTACCCAAGTCGCTTTTCAGCTGCTGCCTAGCTGTGGCCGATGCCTCAAGCGCTCCGTAGCGCCGAAGGTAGGCGCGGGCCTCCTTCGAGTCCCAGTAATCAAGCGGCCGAATCCTGGGGTTCCCGATGACAAACTTCAAGAACGGATGGTGCTGGGGGACGAACTGATCGGCGCGTTCGCCGTCCTCGTCATAGTCCCGACCAGCGGCTTTGGCGCGCGCGTATTGATCGGCCATCTCCACGGCCATGGCCGGCAAGACGAAATCACGTTCTGACCACACCGCTCGGAATTTAGCTCGCTGCTGGTCGTTGAGCGGCACGCGATCAAGGGCCCGCACGACCGATCGTTCAAAGGCGTGAAACACCCCGGCCATCTCTTGCTTCGAGTCGAGGTTGCCTTTTTTTTGGCGAAAGTGCTGGACCGCTTCGCTCCCTTTAAGCTGAGCCAGGATGTTTTCCCAAAAAGCGCGGTAGGCCTCAGCGTCGGTCCCAAACCGCTCAACCGAAAAATGATCGTCCTCATGCGGCGTCCAATCATAGGGTTGCTGATCAGCCTCGACGAACATTTGATGGATCGTCAGTCCGATTGAACCGCGCTCTTGGTAGGCCAGGCGGGCGGCCGTCTCGGCATCAAAGCGGCCAACTGGCAAGAGTTCGGCGGGCCGCAAGTGTTCCAGGCGTAATTCTGGTCCCGAGCCAGCGGAGTCCATGCTTTAGGTCTGGCCATCAGCCGGCGGTATCGCCGACGGTGGATTCGGTGCTCGTGATCGGCCGGGGAAAATTCGCGGCCGCGGGATCGACGACAACTGGGGACGGATTCCGGTCCGGATCGGCAGCAGATATTTTTTCTTATCGCTCGACAAATCAACAAAAGCATCGGCCGCTTCGCGCAGCTTCATGGCCGTTGATTCTTGAAAGGCCATCACCTCGACACGACAGCCCTTCGCTTCTTGTAGGTAGCGGACCAGCGGCACATAGTCGCCATCACCAGCCACCAGGACGATGGTGTCGAGACGGTCGGCCATGCGAATGGCATCAATAGTGATGCCGACATCCCAATCACCTTTCTTGGCCCCACCCGGGAAGACTTGGAGGTCCTTCATCTTCACTTCAAACCCCTGCTTACCCAGGGCGTCGAAGAACTTCTGCTCTTCCGGTGTGTCGGCCCGAATAACGTAGGCGATGGCCCGGACGAGGCGGCGATTATCCGACGCTTCCTCAAGGATTTTTCCGAAATTGACGCGCGTCCCGTGAATATTCTTGGCCGAGTAGTACATGTTGGCGACGTCGACGAACACGCCCACTCGTTGATCGGTGGTCTTCATGGGGATTCGTCACCGACTTTTAATTTCAACTTCTTGATCAAGTCCTCAAAGGCCGACTGGTTCTCTCGCCGGAGGTAACGGAGGAGGTGATGACGCTGTCCGACTTTCTTCAGCAGCCCGCGACGCGAAGAGAAATCTTTCTTGTGCGTCTGAAGATGAGCGGTCAGTTGGTCGATCTCGGCCGTCAGGATGGCGATTTGGACCTCACTCGAACCGGTATCGGACTCATGGAGTTTGTATTTCTTGATGATCTTGTCTTTGGCTTCCTTCGACAGTGGCATGGATTGCTCCGGCGACGGTATCCAAGATGGGTCTGCGGCTGGTACCGCAAGTCCGGGAATTGGTGTCCCCGGCGGCCGATCCGAGATACCGATCCTAGGTTATTGAGACGTGCTGATTTTACCAGAGGCGTCGAGGGATGTCAACCCAGCACCACTTTTGCCAGTCATCTTCTTGGCGGCGCGTAAGCGCCGCTGATCTCGATGTACTCTACGCCGAAATAGAGGATCAGGAAATTGGTGGGGGGCAAAAGTGTTGCTGGGTCAGCGCGATTTGGTAGGCTGTAACTTCTCTCCCAACGGCGAGCGCCAGATCAGCCACCCGGCCAGCAATGAAACAGCGATCGCAATGCCGGTGAAGGCAAGCGGGTTTAACCGGCTACCGGTGGCCCCGAATAAGACGGCGGCGGTAATGCCCGGCGCCCGACCGAGCAGGGCGATCAGAACGCTTCGGCCGAACGGGATCGACGATAAGCCGATGGCAAAGCACAGCAGATCATCCGGCGTGCCGGGCAGGAGAAAAAGGATGAAAAAGAACAACTGGCTACGGCGCCGCACATACGGCCGGATGCTAGCTAGACCTTTCGGGGTGATGAGGACTTCAACCAATGGCCGGCCAAAGCGGCGGGCCAGACCGATGGCTAAGGTCGAACCGAGACCGATCCCGCCGAGCGAAACGAAGACGCCTGGCCAGCCGAAGAGATAGCCATTGGCGATGTCGATGGCTTGCCCGGGGATGGGCGCGATAATCACCTGCATCACTTCCAGACTGATGCTGATGGCCGGAGACAAAAGACCAAACTGTCGAACACCGTCGCGCAATTTTTCCGGTGATGTCAGCAGCGGCCGAAGCGGAGAAAATACGATAACCAGCACTAGGCCGCCGATGATAGCGGTGAACAGCCCGGCCGACAACCACAAGCGTTGTTTGGGGGTCATCATGAACTGGCGAGTGAGTCAGTGAACGTATGACCAGCACAGCAATTCCTACGCGCCATGGAGAAATTTGCTAGCAGTCATTCGAGACTGTTTATATGCCGAACGTAGCATAGTGGAATTTCTTGAAGCCTCGTGAAGCCCCAAGGCCGGCGGCCATAACACAGAGATTCGCGCCGATTTGATACTCGGCAATGATTCCATCACCTTTCGAAATTTCATTTTCCGTCGAAAGATCTCTCCAGCCTTTAATGCCCCCAGTTGAGGAAGCGCCATCAAAGCCGCGATGGCATCGCTCAAAGAGGGACGATATCCGACTGCAACATCATACGACTGATTCGGGATAATCAAGATATCCGTTGGATGAAAACGGTCGATAACGTTGCCGAGAGGAAACGGATCGTTGAATCCGCCGTCACAATACTGCTGGCCGTTCACGGTAACCCACTGTCCGTAAAATCCCGGCACGGCCATCGAAGCCCTGATAGCGGTCAGTATGTCTGGTGAAGCTGTCTTCGCGTCAATCAACTCTTGTCGACCGCGACGCGTAATCGCTGCAACGAAGAACTGGGTTGGGTTTTTTTGAATCGCCGCAACGTCAAGGCGTTTAGGCCCGTGTTTGATCCCCTCAATCAGCCAGTCAATATCAACCTTCTTGCGCCAGCGCCAAGGATTAAAAAAAAGAGAGGTGGTACACTCTTCAAAATAGAGTGAGCTACCGAGACGAATTTGTTCTTCTGAACCGGCTAAAAAGTAAGCGCCAATTGCCGCACCGGTTGAGATCCCGACGACTGTTTCGAATACCTTGCCCAGGCCGAAGTCGAAGAGTGCGTGAATGGCGCCAGCACCGTACGGACCGCGCATGCTGCCACCGAGAACGAGCAGTAGGGGTTTGATTGACTCATGGCCAAGACGTTTATCCCTTTTCACGACAAGTCGCTCAACCACTTCACGAGCAACTGAAGTGTATGTTTCTTCCATGATCAAAGTATACCATTGAATGGTATAGGCAAAGTGTCGTACAATGATTTCATGCCCCACACCCCGGTGAATGAGTTGGAGCGCTGGACAAAACGTTTCCTGACGTACATCGAAGTCGAGAAAAATAAGAGTCTCCTCACCCGCCGGAACTATGAACACTACTTGTCTACGTTCCTGACGGTCACGAAGTTAACTGCCCCCGGTCGGATAACCCTCGATGACGTCCGCGATTTCCGGCTATGGCTCAACCGCCAAACGAACCGTCGCGGCCAACCGCTCAAAAAATCGACCCAGAATTACTATCTCATCGCCTTGCGTTCGTTCTTGAAATACCTGGCCAAGAACGATGTCCGGACATTGGCCGCGGAGAAAATCGAGCTGGCCAGGACCGGCGAGCGGCAAGTCAGTTTTCTCGAGGGCGATGATTTGGAGCGATTTCTTGGCGCGCCAGCCGCTGGCGGCAGTTCGTCCATTGTTTCCCTGCGCGATCGGGCCATTCTCGAACTTCTCTTTTCCTCAGGCTTACGAGTGTCCGAACTCGTTGGACTGAAGCGCGATCAGGTCAACCTCAAAAAAGATGAATTCACGGTTCGTGGCAAAGGTGATAAGTTGCGGATTGTCTTTCTGTCACCCGCGGCCAAGCAATCGCTGGCTGCATACGTGCAGCGACGTCGGGACATGGCGCCCTGGCTCTTTGTTCGACACGACCGGGCTGGTCGCCGATCAGCCGATCTTCGACCGCTGACCGCCCGGTCAGTTCAGCGCCTGGTCGACCACTATGCCAAGGCCGCCGGCATAACGAAACGAGTAACGCCGCACACCTTACGCCATTCATTTGCCACCGATCTACTGATGGGCGGTGCCGATATCCGCAGCGTCCAGGCGATGTTGGGTCATGCTTCCATCCAAACCACACAAATCTACACACACATTACCAATCCACGGTTGCGAGAGATTTACCAAAAACATCACGGCCGCAACCGCCACCAAAAGAAAAACAGCTGATGTCTTCAGCTGCCATGGTGAGCGAATGTTCTACTCCTGCAACGCCTCGGCGATGATGGCCTGCATCTCGTCGTCGGGAACCCAGGCTTTGGAGAAGCGTTCGCGAAGGAGCCGGTCGACGTTGGCGTAGGCGTGGCGCAGAAAGCGGAGAGCTACTACGAGTGCTTGGCGATCACGATTGATGCCGCGGTGGTAGGCCCGCAGCAAATCATAGACCACATGCGGCTCGCACTGTGGCCGTGGCTGACCATCGAGCCGAGCGACGAAAGCAGTCACCGATTCGCGTCCATCGCGGATGGCGGCGATAACCCGGTGCATGCCGTCGAGCACCTTGTACTTACCGTCATCGACCCGCACCAAGATCGGCAGTTCGTCAAACTCTGCTTCGGCGAATAGGGCGGCGGTTTGCGGATCGGATCTGAGTATGGCCCGTAGCTCTGCCGGCGAACGCTTACACCGATCGATGATGATGGCGTTCCAAGTCGGATTCGTGCCGGTCAGCCACAAGTCATCTACCCGGAGTTCCTGCTTGGTCCACCGGACATTGGGATCGGTCAGGAAATCGGCGATCCAGTTCATGGCCGCGCTGCAACTCATCAGCAGCTGTTCGAGCGGTTGGCCCTGCTGGTGTTGTTCAATCTTGTCCTTCAGGTGCCGGGCTAGCCGACCCAAGTATTCGGGGTCGGGAAAAGTGCTGATCAGTTCCATATCATATTCCTCCGCTATAAGAGTCTGGTCACAGGCTAGCTCAGATGGGCCGCCGAGGCAAGCGATAAAAAAAGCGGCGGAGAATCTCAGCTGCCGCGTGGTGGGGACGAAGCGGCACGAACCGTTCTAACCGCCGCCATGAATTCCGTGATGTTGGCCAGGTTGAGCAGTGAACCTGGCTGGACACCGCCAGGCTTGAAAGCGCTACCGACAATGGCGCCGTCAGCCACCACGAGCTGCTCACGCAGGTTATCGATGTTCAATCCGCTGCCGACTAAGATTGGAAAATCTCCCACGGCTGACCGAACGGCCCGAAGATCGTCGAGGCTGGTTTCTTGGCCAGTCGCCGTACCGGTCACGACGATCGCGTCGCAGAGTTCCATCGCCACACGCGCTGATTGGCCAATCGGCGTATTCGGATTCCGGAGCTGGTAATACTTCGGGTGAACGCCGCCGAGAACTACGATGCCGGGATGCGCCCGGCGATGCTGCCGGTACTTGGTGGGATCGACTGATTCGTCTCCGACGAACTGCCCGGTGACGTGATCGAGCTGGACGAAGCTGGCCCCGGCCTGGTGAGTGAGGTCGAGGGCGTATTCGAAGTCGTTCGGCAGCAGATTCACGCCGACCCGCACTCCCGAGCTGTCGGCCCTCGCGGCCACCGCCCGCGCCAGGCCAAGCAGTCGGTCACGAGCCAGGTCGGTAGCCCGGAGCGAATCCTGGCCGCCCCAGCCATAATTCTCGACAATGACTCCGTCGACGGAATGCTCCATCATCGCCAGATCCCTGATTGCCAGAGCTTCCTGCTTTTCAGGTGGGCCTTCGAACACGTGGATCATGCCGATAATCGGTGCCGGCCTGGGGAACAACCGTCGAAATGCTTGGCTGAGCATCATCCCTCCGCAGATTGAGAGAAGGAGCGGGAACAACAAGCGTTTCGAGCTTACCAGAACCCCGACTCAAGTCAAGCTATACTCGATTGGCTTCAGGGCGAGGCAGCATTTTTTTGGCGGGGAAGAAATCCGGTTATCCAACACCACTGGTAAGGCTCCAGTCCAAAGGAATCCTGAGCGATCGGAACTTACTTCTGCTGTTTTACTTTCCCCGGCATCGCCAGCGGGAAGGTGACAATGAACTGCGACCCAACACCCTCAATGCTTTCGACCTCAATCGTCCCATTCATCTTCTCCACGATCTGCTTCGTGATCCACAGACCGAGGCCGGTGCCGCTGATTTCTTGGGTTTTGTCGTTGCGGATGCGATAGAACTTCGTGAACAGTCGTTCCATTTCCGATGGACTCATGCCGATGCCGGTATCGGCGATCCGGAGCCGAAGTTCTTGTTCGCGCTGTTCAGTCTGGACGGAAACGCTCCCCTTGGCGGTGTACTTCACCGCATTGCCAACCAAGTTGACGAGCACTTGTTTCAGTCGATCTCGATTGACCTTCAAGGTTGGCAGCTGCGGTGGACCCTGGTACGTAAGCGGCAAGTTTTTCTCCCTGGCCATTGGTATCAGTTCGGCGATGACCTCCTGCACGACCGGCCATGGGTTGACCTCGGTCAGGACTAGATCCAGACGTCCCTGCTCAATTCGCGACACATTGAGTAGGTCTTCGACCAGTACGCCCAACCGTTCGGCGCTCTGGTTGACAACCTGCAACGGTTTTCTGACCTGCTCGGTCACCGGACCCAAACTCCCGTCGAGCACCATCTCCAGATAGCCGCGAATGCCGGTGATGGGCGTCCGTAATTCATGCGAGGCTACGGAAATGAACTCATCCTTCATTTGGTCCACTTCCTTCAGTTTCCGGAAGAGGACGGTGTATTGGAATAGTTTGGAGTTCAAAGCCAGCAGCAGGACCACTACGATAATGCTGAGGAAGAGAATGAAGACGGCGCGGACGATGCTGGCGGCCACCAGATCGTCGACCACCTGCGAGGAAAATTTCATACTGACCAGGGCCACCTTCTGCCCAGCGGTGTCCTTGATCGGACTGATGACCACCCAGAACCGTTGCTGCCGGTCACCCGGGCGGACGTCCTGCCCGACGGTGACGCGATCGGAAGACACGGTTTGGTAGGCGATGGCTCCATCTTCGTGCCAGGCGATGACCGCGTTGAGGTCAGTAATCGTTCGGCCGGCGGTCTCGGGAACGGCGCTAGCAAGCACCGAGAACTGTTCTCCCTGTGGCACCAGCACGTCCACCCCCCAGACCTCCTCGCTCGAGGCGCGCAGATCAGTAATCGCCTGCTGCAACCGCGGCTGGTCGCGGAGCAGATCGCGGACGGTGGTTTGGAAAGCCCGTTCCGCCAGCAGCGCTTTGCGCTGCAGTTCGATATCCATGTTCCGCCGCGCCGACTGGATCGAGCTAAGCGTATTCAACACCAAGGCGCCGGGGATGAGTAACAACAAAGCCACCGCAAACACCAGCTGGCCCCGTTCGTTGAGGAAGAATTGTTGAATCGCTCGCAGAACTCGTTTCACGGACTGGCGGCGGCCATCTTCCGGTTCAACCTCAGCAGCAAGAAAACGAGGATCGTCAGGGTAACCATCAGGCTGGCGCCGGCGATATAGAGGAACAGATACGTATCGCTCGGTCGCGTGCTCGGTACTTCCCGCCGGACGAACTCTTCTTCACTCACCGCGCGCGCTTCAGCCACGAAGAAACTAAGCGGGTTGCTTTTCTCGACGATCTTCCCGGTCTGGTCGGTGATGGTGACGTAGACCTCATGCTGCCCATCAACCAGGTTTCGGTCGAGGGAGTATGACCAGTTCCCGCTGGCGTCGGTGCGGGTGGTGACGACGATCGGATTCGAGTAGATAAAGATGGTAACGATCGAGTTCGGCGGCCCGACACCGGTTAGTTTGAGGACCGGCTTTTCCTCCGCCGCTCGGTCAACATTAGCGACGGTCAGGACTTTCAGTTTCTCAGGGTTCGCCGTGCCCGTTCGCTTAGGATGTTCAATCGGCTGAGTCGCGGCCGGCTTCGGCTGGGTGGCGACGGTTTGACGCTCAACTTCCGTGGCATCAACTTCGTCTGGCACGTCTGGTTCGTCAGCGATGGTCGGCGGGCTGACGGTCAGGCTCGAGCGGGGGGCGTTTTCCGTCTGGTTGTCAATGGTGACGGCAATGGTTGCGCTGGTCACCGTCACACCGTTCAAGGCGGTGGCCTCGGCCGTTACCTGATACGTCCCGGGCTGATAGTTGCGGGTGTCAAAAGCCAGCGTCCACAGTCGCTCGTTCCCCGACACCGAGGAACTTGCCCGGCCAACAAACAGCGGCGGCAGATCGCCCTGGGCGGCATAGAACTCCACGGCGCTCACCGGCCCGATGGCGTAGGCGTCGAGGCGACCGTTCCCTGACAAGCGTTCCTGATCGGCGGTCGCTAATTTGACCAATGGATTCAGTACCCGGAAGCAGAGGCTTCTCGTCGGGCCGCTGCGGCCGTCGTCAAACGCCGCGCTGGCCAGGGCGTACACCCCGGGCTTGAGCGCCTTCGGTACCGGGAGACGGAATGTTCCGTCCGAAGCGATCGGCACCGACTGCTCCTGAATGACGTAGTCGCCGCCGCTGAGACTGCACCCGCTGCTATCAAGACCGGAGTGGTATTTCAGGATCAAGCCGACCCGGTCAGCGCGGCTGACCCGGCCGGTGACCGCCTTGAGTTCGTAGAGGTTGGTGTTGGCTTTCGGCTTGGTGATGTCCGGGACGGTGAGGTCGGAAGCCTGCGTGGTGGTCGTCGAGTTGTCTGGCTGATCGTCGTCGTGAATGAGCTGGCTGTCGTCAGTCGAGGTTGTTCCTTCGTCAGTGGTTGTTGAACTGCCGTCGGACGCATTGGAGGTGTTGGTGGTATCCGCGGTTGATTCTTCTTCAGCATCACTGGCACTATTCGTGGTGGTCACCGCATTGGCGACAGTGAAGGTAGTTTCCGCCACCGGGGATTTCCCGGCGGCCGTATAGAAGGTCTGCCAGATCGGCAGGTACGACAGGCGAGCCAGGTAGACCCCGTTCGTGCAGCCGGTGGTGTCAAGGTAGAAATATGGGCGTCCGCTGCCGTCGACTTTTGAGGTGGTTAGGGAGAATGCCGACTGGCCGCCGCAGCTACCGCCGGAGGTGGCACGAATCTCAAACCGGGCATAGGTGACAATCCCACTGATGGTCGCACTGAATTTAGCCCGCTGGCCACTGATGGTGGCCTGGGACGATGGTTCGTGGATCTTGGCCGTGTTCTTAACCACGTACTCCACCGGTCGCGCGCACTCCGTGGTCGTTCCGCCGGTCGGGCAGATGGTGATCGTCACCCGGCCGTTGGCCATGGCTAAACTGTCGAAAGGAATAACTACCGCCTCGTGATTCTCCGGATTGAGAACCGTGCTGACTTGGTAATCACGGGCATAGGTCGTGCCCTCCGGGGTGGTGAAACGTAGCGTCAACCGCTCCAAGGTTTGAAAAATTGACGACTCGGCGATGAGCGGCACGACGCCGTGCAATTCGGCTCCGGCTGAAGGCGACACGATCTGCGGCCACAGCTTGCCCGCCGAGTAGAAGGCTTCCATGCAGGCGTCGTCGCGGAGGTCTCCGTTCGCCCCGTCTGCATTGAGGTCGGCACCGGTGCTTCGGGCCGCTCGATACTTCAGGTACCGCTGGACGTCCGTTTCGGTAATCTGACCGTCGGCGTCGTAATCGGCTCGGGTTAAAATGCAGCTACTGCTCAACTCGTTTGAGGCGGCGGTTCCGCTTTCGCCAGCCCGAACCACGGCCGGCCGTTCCACCCGCGGCAACTCTTCCGTCCGAAGTGAAAGAAAAACTCCCAAACCAAAAAAAATCAAGGCCGCGGTCGTCCAGGCGATGTGGATATGAAGATGCCGACGGTGTCGCTGGTGGGTGTTTTCCTTTTTGTCTGTTGCTTCCACCACGGGGTTTTTTCTGTTTTCTCTTACTACTATAGCACAACCCTGGAGAAAAGTCAAAGATCGCTGGTTGAAAAAAACCAGTTGTGCGGGACAACTGGCAAAGCTTTGGGGCAAAGGAGCATTCTGACGGAGCTCACTGGGGTGATGGCAGGCCAGAACCTCCCATGACGTTCGCGCCGCCGGTTTCAACGTAGTCGAATATCACGTCGAAGGCGGTGTGGAAGGGGTTGCCGTACTGCCAGTGCGAGTATCTGACGATCGGGTTCGTAGCATGATTGAGCCAGAGTTCCCGATGCAGCTCGGTCCGATCGACCCGCCCGTCTCTGAGCAACCGCTCGAGGATGATCAGCTTGGCCCGGTCGTTCCAAAACCAGAACGGTTCGACGCCTCCGCTTGGACTGTCGCCGGCTTCGGCCACCCGACGCCGGTAGGCCTCGAGCTTGGCTTCCAGCTGCCTTCGCCGCGGCTCGTTTTGCTCGCCGGGCTGAAGATAAATATAGGTTGGGTGGTCCACGATTCCTCCATTATCTCTGAAGCGCCAGCCGCACCAACGGTTGAAACTTCGGGTCAACCGGGACCTTGGCGGTAACAGTCATAAAGCCATTCCTGTCGGGCTGCCCGGTCACCACCACGTACTGTGCGCCGAGATGCTTCGTGCCGACGCGGTGGAGAGCCAGTCGGATCGGCTTGGTAATCGGCTTCCCGTCGGCGAACGTGGCGTTCAGCCCGAGGGAGATTATCTCCACATTCGGGACCGTAGTCGCGCGTCGCACACGGGTGAAGGCCGTGGTACCCACTAGCACCAACGCTAGCACGACCATGAGCAGAATTCGCTTGGGAATGTACATGGAAGCCTCCGTAGCTGTGAGAGACGGTGACGACAAGCGACAAGACAGCTAACCAACCGAGCAGCCTAGCAGAAAAGACGCTCGCTGTCAAGTTGTTGTGGCGAAAAAGAAAGCGCCAGGAATTTCTCCTGACGCTCCAAAGGACACATCATGTAGTTGTGGCGATCGGGTCCCTGACAGGCCTGATCAGAACGGCGCCGTCGAGAATACCAGATCTACACCGCTGCCATCGCTTCCTCGAGCACCGCCTCGACCGCCCATTCGGTCACGGCGAACCGATTGAACGGAGCCTTCCAGCCGTTCGCCTTGAGCTTCTTGCGAAACTTGGACGATGGATGGAAATCGCCGAGGTAGCCCTCGGCCCCGGCGACATCGAACAGCTGGCGGGCGATCCGCGCCTGGGAGGGCGAACTGACGCAGAGCGTCACCTCGAATCCCCACCGCTTGATCTTCGGGCGGACGGCCCGCACCCGCTCCTGCTTCCGACCCTGCCGCTGGATGGCCCGACGGGAATCCCGCTCGACCAGCGGCTCCGAACCAGGCCGGCCGCCGTCGAGGGTGAGATACTCCTCCTTGATGCTCAGCAGGCTGCTGAGCAGCGTCGATTCGGGGGTGGTCACCTTCTGGCGACCGAGCTTGACCTCGCGACCGGCGTTCTTCAGCACGGCCAGGAGCATCGGCCGCGGCAGGGCGATCCGTCCGTCCGGCGCCCGGTAGATCTTCGACTCGAAGACCTCCTGGTCCGAACGGGACGAGCGGCCGTTGCCGGCGACGCACTCGACCAGCGCTTGCTGGTCGGGCCGGTTCATCAATAGCGGGGCGAGGCCGACACATCGGACGTGAATCCGCAGCATGGCAGTTCCTCCGATCCGTAGGTGAAGCGGCGGCGGGACGCTTCGCGTCCCGCCGTCCCGAAAGGAAACGACCGTACAGCGGCTAGGCCACGGCCGCCGCGAACTCGGTCTCCTCGACCATGTCCTCGACGGTGAAGCCCACCGGCCGGAAGCGGCCGTAGAAGCCGCCCGACGAGGGGCGGTAGTCGCCGAGACCAGCCTTGTCGCCGGCCTCCCAGAACAGCTGCTTGACCGTCTTGATCGTGGCGTCGTCGTCGGCGCAGGAGACCGTGGCGGTGAAGCCCCAGCGGTCGAAGCGGGGCCGAACGAGGGCGACCATGACCTTCGAGGTGCCCTGGCGGTGACGGCCGGCGCGGAGATCCATCTTCCACTCCGGCTTGCCGTTCGCCGTCCCGTTGTCGAGACGGAACAGCGTTCCCTCGACCGTCAGGATCGACGGCAGCTGGGTCGAGTCACCACCGGTGATGTTCTTCTTGCCGGCCTTGACGAACTTGCCGGCGTACTTCAGGGCGGCGAACATGTTCAGCCGCGGGATGCACGGCGTGCCGTCGTCGTCGACGTAGAGCTTGTCCTCGCAGATCTTGTCGAGGTCGACGTCGTCGCCCTTCACCTTCGGCCGGCTCTTGCCCTTCAGCAGGTCCATGAGCAGGCCTTCGGGAATGGCGTTGAAGAGGATCGGCTCGATCCCGACGCACCGGACGGTGACGCGCTTCCGCTTGTTGGCCATTGGGTGGCCCCTTTCCAAAGAATTGGATGGTACAGCTGCCACGCGTCCTGCGTAGCCAGGTTCGCCCAAACAAAAGGCGATCCGCGACCTTAGCAAAACCGCCCTGGTTTTGTCAAGAAGATGGCCCCGCGATGGCTGGCGGGGCCCCGAAGAGGAGCTGGGGTGTGGCTGGGATGGCGAGACTCGGGAATCCTGGGCCTGCCGGGTCGATTCCGAGAAATCAATTTCAGAACCATCATACTCTTATCAACGAATGAGCAGGGCGTCAAGAAAAGTCCCAAGGCGGTGTTACCATCGGGACTCCAGAGCGGGCCACAGACTGCCGCGACTGGCGGGAGGATACCATTCCGAAACTGGCGTGGGCATGGCGGACACCGACGAACCTACTACAGAGCATGAAACTAGTCAAGAAAAATGCCCGACGCGCTTGCGCGGTCGGGCCCAAAGTCTGACGGAGCGTGCGGCGGCTGGGGATGCGGTGGTCTGGAATTCCGCACTGCGGCGATCGCTGGCGTTCCGGGAGTACTATGAGTTTCAAGGCGCCGACTGCGACGACCGGGTGTTTATCATGAGATGAACTTAGCGTCAAGAAGCAGCCTCGCTCATGTGGAGCGAGGCCCCGAAGTACAGCCCTCCGGAACAGACCCAACCAGACCGATGGTTATCACGCGACACTAAGGCTGACGAAAAAACCGCCTGATGCCAAGACAAATTAGCCGAACCGTGTTGGTTTGTCAGTAGATTGCGTTCCCGGATGAAGCTCATGAAAAAAGCCCAGCCCGTCATGATTCAGAAACACGGGCTGGGCCCGTAGACATCCAGGGCGTGGTTGGCCACTTGCAAGCCGACCATGCCAGTGCTGGGGACACCTAGCCTGGGCTGGTTTCCGCTTACAAAGACAATCATGAACCACGGCCTAAGCAAAAAAAATCTACGGCCAAATTCACACGCTGTCAAGAAACAGATCCGTTCTGCCGAACGGACCCCATAGAGAGCGGAGGCATTGCGCAGCAAAGGGCGGGGCGTCTCGCGCTGGCGGGCCGATGACTGGCTTGGCACAGTTCATCATCGCGTCATTCGACCGTACATCCCGGTGTGGGCGATGTCAAGAAAGCAGCCCCGCTCTTTCGAACGGGGCTCCGGAGAACACGACGCCTAGAGCAGGGATGGCGATGGGGAGTCTGGCGAGGGACACGCAGCGCTAGCCAAGCCGACCATACCACGTCAGACGGACATAAGCTTCGAACTTCAGAAGGTCAAGAAAATGACCCCGCATTTCTGCAGGGTCCCGAAGTGGAGCAAGGCGAGCCTGGCCAAGGCGGTGCTTGGAACACCGATGGCCGCCGTTCCCGGCCTAACCATATGGCCGCAAGAAACTAGCAAATCCATTTTCGTCGGTCAAGAAAGCATCCCCACCATGGCTGATGGGGACCCAAAGAACGGGAGGGAGATCCTGTCCGGGGCCGTCCGCGGCCAGAGGTTCCTAGGCTTTGCGGGGCCAAGGAGGCCTATCCGAGCCTTGATCCAGCCGCGGCACTTTAGAACGGGGCCCTCGGAAAGTCAAGAAAAGTCCCACCGCGGTTGCGTGGGATCCAAAGAATGGCTATGCTGAGCTGTCCGCCGGATGCTCCGGGACAGGCCGACTTGCCCTAGGAAAGCCGGGCCAGCCTAGTGTCGGCAACCTAATCGTCATCCCCGGATTTGTCAAGCAATCGCAATAGAAAATGTCCTCCGTCAGCGACGGAGGACCCAAAGCGAGGCTAAGCCTGGAAGAGCGAGGCTGACGCAGGCAGAGACAGGCCCGCCGGACCATGGTTTTCCGAGGATTGGAAAATTACAGACAATTGAGTGTTCTGGTCAAGGAGAAAGCCCCACATTACGTCGGGAAACCAAGGATAGCCACTTACAACCACGAAATCAGTTCAATTACGTATCGCCATTAGGAAAGCTTTCCGAGGCGCGTGGACAACCAAGATTATTCTCTCTCCCCAGGGGATGTCATGAAACATGCCCCACCCGGATGGATGAGGCACCGAAGATCAGGCTGTCATGGCACAGGCAGGCGAGGCGCGGCGATCCGAGGAATTCCGCGGCTTTGCTTTCCCTGGCGGGTCGACAGAATCTATCAGCGTATTTTTCGTTCAGTCAAGAAGAAGCCCCCACCGACTGATGGGACCCCACAGAGAACCAATGACTACTCCACCAGTCCGTTCCGCTACGCATCGCGCGATAGCGCAGCTATCCGAGGCGCATGGAATGGCTGAAAACTAGAGTAATGCTTTCACGCTGTCAAGAAGTAGGCCAACTCGCGTAAAGACGAGCTGGCCCCAGAGTATGGCCGTGCATTCCAAGGCCCACACAGGCATGGTCCTGGCAGGTCAGGCACACCTGGTTTGGACGTTGTACAGGATGATCCAGCGAGAGTCAAGAAAAACGCCCCCGATCGAATGATCAGGGGCTCCGAAGATGGCGCTGGGGTGGCCGACGACGGCGGTGCTTGGTTAACCAAGGCAAGCCTAGGCGTGTCGGCCGACCCTATCAAAAGTAATAACGGCAGTCAAGAAAAAGCCCCGCTCTGACGAACGGGGCTCCAAAGGACGGCCCTCCGGACCAGGCCCAACCATAGCGATGGTTGTCACGGGACACCAAGGCTGAGGATGGGACTTCTGGTGATTGGGTAGGCTAACTGAATCAGGCAGTTTGTCAAGAAATTGACCCCATTCTTGCGAACGGAGCTCCAAAGAACGGCTGACCGCAGCCTAGCGGAACGGTGCGGGTCATGGCTGTCCGCAGCGGGAATACTGCTGGGCAAGCCTATTGCATTGCATTCGTCGTGTCAAGAAAAAAGACGGCGACCATGGTGAGTCACCGTCCCGAAGCGTAGCCCAGCGTGCCGATTGATGCGGCTGCCGCGCGATGGCGCACCAGTGCATTGGATTCAGCACCGGGTGCAAAAGGTCTTACAGGAAAAAATAGGTCGTGTCAAGAAAGCAGCCCCGTTCTTGCGAACGGGGCTCCAAAGAATTCCTAGGCGCGGCGCTCGCACACTAGAATTATTTCGTGGGCATGTCAAGAAAAACGACCTCATTCTTCCGAATGAGGTCCCGCAGTGCAGGCCAGCGTGGCATACCGCCAAAGAGCCTAGCTTTCCGGGGCGGCGCGTACCACTCCGGTATCAACTTCCTACTCGCTTGGTTGCTTTATGTCAAGAAAGAAGTCCTCCACCAAAGGCGGAGGACCCGGAGCGAGACAAACCATGCAAAACCAAGGCGATCCCATCCGCGCGTTGGAGCCCGTGCCACAGGACTGGCTACCCAGAACTACCGTTACCTGCCGAAGGCTGGCGGATTGGAAGACCCTACACCCAACCTTGGAGGAAGTCAAAAAACGACCCCGACCAAATGATCGGGGCCCCATAGAACACTCTAGGCGACCTGGGTCCGGCCGTCCGGACTCAGCCAAAACGTGGCCCACCGTTCCTAGCCGGTCCGTAGCTAGCGGCTGCAGGTTAATGATAAGCTCAACACCTGTCAAGAAAACGACCCCCGATCATTCGATCGGGGGTCCCAGAGAGCACTCTTTCTTGCCTGGGGGTTGCCTACACTTGGTAACCCAGGTTTTGCCTATTCGTTGTTCACTGCTGTATTCCAGCCGTCAGACCTCGATCGCCTCGGCTCAACAACTCCATCGTCTCCTCGACGCACTGGTCAAAGGTGCGGGTGTTGCGGTAGGCCCGCTCGAGCCACTTCGGCAGGCTGCTGCGCAGGAACTTCCGGAACTGCTGGGACATGAAGAAGGTTACGCCGAGGTCGTCGCTGGAACGGATGTTCCGGCCCCGCACCTGGAGCGCTTCCATCATCACCCGCCACTGGCGGATGGCCCAGACCTGCCCGGTGCTGAAGCGCCGCTCCTCGAACTGCGTGCCCGGATCGTCCGGATGCGGGTAGCCAGGCCGGAGCATAAAGATGACCGGCGCCGACTGCCGTGGCAAATCGATCCCCTCGCCGTACTGGGCGGTGGTGCCGACCAGGCAATCTCCTTCACCGCCAAGAAACCGGGCTGCCACTGTCTTAGCGGGTGACCCATTCCCGTAGCTCAGGACCTTCAGCCGCTCCTCCTCGGCCAGGGTCAAGAACTTCTGCCGCTCCTTCTCCGACACGATCACCACCAGAGAGCGGTGACCCCGTTGGGCGAAGCGACGGGCCGCTTTGGCCACCAGCCGCAGCGTCCGGGTAACATCCTGTCGACCCCGGGTGTTGAAGGCCAGGTTCTTAGTGTCCGTCGGCATGAACACCCGCGTCTTCAGATGAGAGAATTCCGAACCGAACTCGAAGACGTCGGCGCGGATACCCGTCTCGCCCTGGAAGATCGGCGGATCGCCGATGGTGGCCGAATACGCCACCGTCCGCGGGCTCAGGATCTTGGCGATAATCGGCGCGACGTAGTGCGCCTTGATGACCAGACGGTACTGAGCCTTGTCGTTCGGCCCCATCTCCTCCTCGTAGAAGCCGTAGGTGTAGTTCAGGGCGTGCCGCTGCTTCGTCGGCAGCGAGTACTCGAGGGTGTGGAGGTACCGCCGCAGGTCGCGAACGATCGTCTCCAGCTGCTTCAACGTCTCGCGGTCCTGCTTGACGTCGATCAGCCCCTGCCGAATGGCCCGGCTGAGGGCGCGTTCGACCGCCCCGGCGTCGATGACGTCGAGCAGCTCGATAAGCTGAATGATCTCCTCGTCCTTGAGCAGCGTTCCCTGCCCGGCTGGCTTCCGCTTGATGATCGAAATCATCTTCCGGCCGAAGTCCCGCAGTTGGTGCGCGGCGACGCCGTCGATCTCCGCCAAGAGGTCGGCCGACCGCCACAAGTGGTAGTCGGTAATCTCGTAGCTGAGGCAGTTACGGACGACCCGGGGGAACTGGTGCGCTTCATCGATGACCAGGCCGGCCGGCTCCTCCCACTCCTGCGAGAAGAGCTGGGTGAAGAGGTAGAAGGCCATGGTGCAGACGACGATCGGCGCCTGCTTCGCCTGGTACTTCTGGAGGTAGTACGGACAGGGCACGACGCCGGGTACGTTGACGGCGCCGGTCTCCTGGTTGACGAAGTGATCGCAGCCTGGGCAGAGGACGGTTGGAATTTCATCCGCCTTCAGCGACAGGTCCGGGTAATACAGACAGTCGTGCTCGTTCCGCCCGTAGACCGGGATGAGATCCGGGTGGTACCGGACGAGTTGGTCGACCTGCGTCTTCGTCGGCACGATGTAGAACAGCGGCCCCAGGCGCTGAGCGGCCAGCGCCTTGAGGAAGGTGTAGCCGATGGCCATCTTGCCGCTGCCGGTCGGCGCTTCGAGGGTCGCCAATCCGTCGTTGGCCTCAATAGTCTCGAGACCAAGCCGCTGATTCGGTCGCATGACTGGGTACAGATGGTACGGAAAATACTCCAGCAGGTTGAGCTTGCGCGGCAATGGTGGCCGCGGCTTCTGACGCTTCACGGTGAGCCTCCAAAGATGTGGTGAAGAGGCAAACAGCGTGGACGAAGCGCGCCTTCGGATCCGATAGTCCAGTGATGGATTGGAAGGAGCGTACACCAGCCTTAACGGAGATGCACAATTTTGTCAAGCAAGAATAAGTCCCGACCGATGAAGTCGGGACCCTTAGAACGGCTGGCCTAGCCGAAACACGGGAAGGAAATGGGCTCCGCGGCTATCCGAGGCCCTGCGTACTGTGTGAACTTAGACCCTACCGGATGAGATTGTCAAACAAAAGGCTCCCATCATGATGGGGGAGCCCCAAAGAGAGGTTCGTGCTGCGGTACTTGGCCCTGTCACACAGAACCGGAGCGAGGCGAGAGCTGAAACTTTAGGGTTGCGATCGAAACTTGTCAAGCAAAAAGGCGAGACTGGCGTCCCGCCTCCAAAGCTATCCCAAGCGAACGTCACCTGACGGCGCTCCGGCTAGGCAGTGCGGAGCTATCCTCACCGAGCCGTGAAACTTGACGATAGGCAAGTTACTTGATCAACCAACAAGAGTCAAGAAAAAATCGGCTCCCGTGTTTGCGGGAGCCCCGAAGTGGACCGAAGGATGCCATGGCCTACTCATCCAATGCCCGGCGGGCCAAGTTGTCAGAAAGTACATTATCGAAAAAGTCGTGTCGAGAAAATGTCCCGAGTCGTGAGAATCGGGACCCGTAGAGCAGCCAACCGCACCTAGGCCATTCATGCCTTACTCAGCCAAAGCGGACCTCGCCTGGACTGCATGAGGCGCGTTTCACCCTAAGCGAGGATTGAGCGCATGTCAAGAAAAAGTCCCGATTCATCAGAACCGGGACCCATAGTAGGGCATGCTCTTGCGCAGCTGGCGGCACTCTGTCGGGCCCGACCTTAACATGGCCAGCCAATCCAATGCGCAAACTAGCAAAATGGTGTATGCGCGTCAAGAAAATGTCCCGGCAACGTATAGCGGCCGGGACCCACAGAGGAGCATGACACTGATCGGGATGCGGGTGCGTTGGAAGTATCGCCCAGCCGTGATACTCCCGCGAGCCTACTCGAGTTAATAATCTGTGTCAATAAATAGTCCCGAGTCGTGAGAATCGGGACCCAAAGAGTTGCCTGGCGTTTGACGCGCTTGTCCGGCGGTGAGGAACATACGATGCCCAACGATGGTCAGCCGGGTTTTGCCAACGCAAGGCGCACCGTATCACCGACTTCCCATTCGCGTCAAGAAAAACGTCCTCCGCCAGAGGCGGAGGACCCAGAGACGGGCTGTGCGGAGCGCGACGGACGTTGGCGAGCGGGGGCTGACGGTGGCTTTCCGCTGGCCGCCTGTGCCCGGCGTACCTGGCCGGATAGAACTTCGACACCTTAGTTGTTTATCCCTTTTTCGTCAATAAAACGTCCCGACCTGTTTTCAGACCGGGACCCGTAGGCTAGCTAGGTCTTCGTTGGGAAGCGGTGCCGTTGCTAGACGAACAGTGCCGTACGGCAATACTGTCTGGCGAGACGATAGGTGCAATATCAAAAGTTGTCAAGAAAAAAGTCCCGGCCTGTTGTCAGATCGGGACCCGGAGCCTGAAGTGGCCTGCGGCGTGATAGTCTGCTTGACCCTTGCTGTCGTCAGACTAGGTCGGCGTGGGGCGTTGGCTAAGGGTAGGAGCAAATACACACCCTGTCAAGAAAACAGTCCCGATCAACGTGATCGGGGCCCGGAGAGGTGCTGGCCTATCCCTGACACGGGGAGGCATGGCGCTGGATGGGGTGGCTATCCCAACCAGGCCTGGCCGGAAAACGACTCGAACACTATATTCGTTTCGTCTTGGTTCGTCAAAAAAACGGCCCCGCTCGGTAATACCAGACGGGGCCCCATAGAACTCGCAAGTACACCACGGCCAGTCAATCAGTACCCTGCGTCGGCGCTGCCTGTCTCGCGCAGGCGGGCCAGGTGGTTCGCGAGACAACCTAGGACACCCCGGCCTGTTTGTCAAGAAAATGTCCCGTCGCGCGGAGCGCAGTGGAAAGTACCTGTCCGAGCAATGGTTGTCAAGAAAACAGCCCCACGCCATTCCGAGAATGATGCGGGGCCCAAAGAGGAGCCTACCGTTCAGCAGCGTGCCGGAGCTGTCAACTCCTTAGCTCGGCCGGGCGAACACAGCCGCGAGAAACGCAATAATTTTATACTAAAGTTTTTAAAAAAGTCAAGCGAAGAGTCCCGATCTAGCGCGATCGGGACCCGAAGGAAAGATAGACATGCCTGTGCTGGCGGCGGCAATGCTGGCCGTTGGCTGTACCGGGACAGCTGAGCCCGGCGCAACTGGCGTCACCTGACCTGGGCAAGGAGCCAGCCCCGCTTTAACAAGAGAACAGTTTCATGTCAAGAAATATCCTCCGTCAGAGACGGAGGATCCGGAGAACGGCTTGGCACGGCGGTCGATGCGGGGCCGGTGCTTGCTTGGGCGAAGCATGGCATAGGCAGCCGGACCTAACCGAGTTCGCCGTACTATATCGTTAGGCTGTTCCCGTGTCAATAAAAAGATGTCCCGACCTGTTGTCAGATCGGGACCCAAAGACCACAATGGCTGACCCGGGCTTGGCTGGGCCTGTTATGCCGCGGGCTACCTGTCCGCACCCATCCGCAATGGATACAATCGACAGCTATGTACCACGAGTACGTGGGCTAGTCAAGAAAAACATCCCGACCAGGTGAGTGATCGGGATCCAGAGAGGAGCTAGGCTGGGCACTGTCGGCTTAGGCGCAGCGCGCCCGACGCAAGGTTGGCGATCCAAGCGACAGCGCTGACCGAAGATGAAGACTTTTTTACATGACACCTGACGGTCTGTCAAGAAAAACAGCCCCGACAGATTGATCGGGGCCCCAAAGAATAGCGGTCCCGGCCGCACGTCGTCGTGGCTGTCGCCAACGTTGCGGAGCGTGGTCAACGGGTGGAAACCCTGCCAGGTGAGCGACAGCAATGTACAGAAGGATTTCGAGAATGTCAAGAAACAGCCCCGATTTCATCATCGGGGCTCCGGAGAGAACGCTGCGATTGCTTGGCTGTGGCCGGACATGACTTCGACGGCGCGCCAAACCTAGTCACCGCTGTCACAGAGAACCACCCGGATGGATTGATGTCAAGAAAACGCCCCGCACCTTGAATGGCGCGGGGCCCCAAAGAATGCCTTGCCAGACCGAGACGTGGACTTGGACGCGGAACAGCACCCATCCGGGGCTAGGCGCAGCCCCGCCATTCAAGCGAATCATTCGTTCATTGTCAAACGCCATGTGAACAGAAAAAGCCACCAGCTTGCGACTGGTGGATGCGAGTCAAAGATCGCCACTTGGCCGACAGGTCCCGCCGGCCGTGGAAGGGACAACAACCGATGTATTCGGGGCCTCATCGTCCGTTCTCCCGCTGATCACGCCGGACGAAGATCGTCGGCCGCCACGGGTAACGGAGGAAGATCGAGCCGAAGCTGATGGCCTGGGCGCCGCGCCCGCGGAGTGCTTGGATATCCTGGTAGCGCCAGACGCTCGGGCCGATGACCGGGATATCGGTCAAGTTGACGAGTTGCCGCAAGATCGACCAGGTCACCGCCTGCGCGGGTTGGCCGGAGACGGCTCCCCCACCCAATCGCCGGAGGGGGCTGCGGTGGGGGAACACGTATGACCAGGGGACCGAGTTGATGTCAATCGCCTCAATGTATGGTTCGGCCTTCGGGACGATCAGGTTCAAGTTGTGGAGGACCGAGACCTTGAGGATCAACGGATGACGGCACAACCGACGGTAGAGTTCGCAGAACCAGACGACCTGCCAGGCGTTATGGTGGAAATCGCCATGATGATTGGGACAGTGCGCGTTGAGCTCGACTGCGGCAAGGTCGATATCGTTTAACCGCTCAGCCATCTGGCGCAACTCGGTTTCGTCCTCGGTGTAGATCGAGACGATCAGCGACTGCCGGCCACTCTCGAGTCGGCGTCCGACGGTTTCCAGCCACCAGTCGAAACCTAGGTTGGTGAGATCAACTGCATTGACCACGCCGCCATCGATGAACCTGACCGCCCGGAACGGGTCGTGCCACCGGAGGTTGCCACGGCGCGGTTTCCAGGTCAGGCTTTTCGTCACCGGCTTGAAGAGCGACGGATCGAATAGTCCGAGTACCCGGAGCGGCTGCTCCCACGGCCAGCCTTGGCCGTCGAAGCCGAGCGCGCCGCTGGCGGCGACGTACTCAAACTCATACCCATTCGACAGGCGGATCACGTTCATCACCTCCTCGGTTTTGGGGTCGATGGAAGGAGCGACTGAAATTGTGGCTATGGTGACAAAAGACGGCTCTAGCGTCAATAGCAAGAAACCCAAAAAAATTGAGGAGATCATGACTGTCATGGATTTGCCCCCGGTAGGATTCGAACCTACACCTCAAGGCTTAGAACGCCTATGCGTCCGCCAATGTCTCTGCCCTCGGATGGAATCGAACCATCATCTCGGGCTTAGAAGTCCCTTGCACTGTCCTTTGTGCTACGAGGGCAAAGACAGAGGAAGACGTGCCGCCTATCTGGCGAAGTCGCTGTGTTCCGGGGCCTCGCCGTTCCTCCCCCTCGGCAGGCTCGGGGTCGAAACATGCTCGGCCCGTCCCGGCCGCCGCGAGCCAAGTAGTTTGGCTCGCTATCTCGCCTGGCTCGATGCGGCCGAGACCCATTTCGCTATGAGGGCATGGGGTGACCATCGGGATTCGCCCTTCGGGCCTGGGCTGCGGACGGTTGCCACCGGCAACCGTCCTCGCCCGTCGCCATCGGTAGTGATCGCGACCCCGAGATAGAGGCTCAATACCCAGGCCGGTGGTTACCACCTTTGGGGTGGCTAACCGGATTTGAACCGGTGCTAAGGGCTCCACAAGCCCCTGTGCTACCGCTACACCATAGCCACCGGCCTGAGCACGAGATACCTTGCCTCTGGTTGTCAAGCCCCTGTCTGCCCCGCGGATTACCATTCAAAGTGAGGAATTATGCGGGGTACTGTCGCTACTTGCCCCGTGGGGAAACCGGCTACGCCGGTCGACCTTTACGGGGCACCATGGTCACCACGGCACGCAGAAAATAGCGCAAAAACTCGTCTCCGTCAATTCAACGATACGCGCCTGGCCATTTACAGTTCAGTGCAGTAGAGTACAAAGGTATGCTCCTCGGCTGGCTACGCAAACTGGTCATTCGGCTGATCAAGATTCTCGTCCTGCCAGTGCTCGTGGTAGCTCTCGTGCTTGGTTACTACGGTTTCTTGCCCGGCGTGTCGAAACTGTTCGGTTCGGACCGGCCGCGGGACCTGGGCGTATCCGTCACCGCCGCGGATTTGCAGTCCGCCAATAGTAAGCTCGGCCAGTCCCAAGTGGCACTCGCCCGCGGACAAGATCCGCATACCATCTGGCAAGCCGCTGATGAGGTATCCGTTGATGCCAACTTGACGCCGGCCGAATACGCCGCCCATTTCATGACCATCCACCCAGTCAAAGATCTCCAACTCCTATTCCATGACGACGGATCTTTCGAGGCCTCCGGTCGGATCGATCGCGGACGAATTCGCGGATTACTCCGCGCGGCCGGCGTTGATGAAGTCGACCAGTTAGGAGTTCTGTCGGTGTTCGACCGATACTTACTCGGCAATCCAATCTTCTACCTGCGTGGCACAGGCGAGATCACCGATGGTCAGGCCTCATTGACCCTCGAAAAGACAGAACTCGGGCGGTTGTCGCTCTCGCCCGGTCCCTTTGCCGCGGGCCTAGTCACCTATGCGGAGGGATTGATAAAAAACATCCCTCACCTCACCATCGCCCGGATGGCGGTCGAGAATGGACGGCTCCATGTACAAGGCACTATTCCAGCGGTGATCCCAACCTACTGAGATCTACGAATAGACGAATGGAACAACATCTACGAATGCTACGAATAAGCGAATGAAGATGAGGGTTCTCATTGTCTACGCCACCAATTCCAGCGGCACAGCCGAAGCCGCGCGGATCGTCCAAGATGTTCTGTCTGAACACAAACACAAGGTTGTGATGCAACACGCTCGCGACACAAAGCCGGCTGATCTGGACGGCCGTGATTTGGTTATTCTTGGTTCGTGCACTTGGGAACTATTCATTGATGGCAAACGCTTGGAAGGCCAGTTGCAGCAGCACATGCACGATTTAGCCATGGAACTGAAAGATCGGAAACTTCCGCGACAGCATTTCGCTGTCTTCGCTCTAGGCGACCGGGGCTACACCGATTTTTGCCAGGCCGCTGATTTGCTGGAAACGCTGGTGCATGATGTCGGTGGAAATACAATTATTCCGACACTCCGGATAGACAGTTGGTTCTTCGATCTGAAGAATAATCGCCAGCGCGTGCTTGAGTGGGCCGGGCAGCTAGTCAGAAAACTAGGGTAACCTATCCACCGCCTCGGCTTGACGGCTAGTTTCTGTGCGCCTCATAATATCGTTACACGATATATGGGGTTAAACCGCGAAATTCTCAAGGGCCATTCCCAACTGATCATTCTGGCCGCCCTGGCCAGGCGACCGATGCATGGCTACGCCCTGTCCGAGCATTTGCGGCAGCGGATGCCGGAGAGTTTCCGTTTTGGGGTCGGCATGATCTATCCGCTGCTCCACCGGATGGAGAAAGACAAACTCATCCGCGGACGCTGGCAACGGATCCTGGGGGCAGATCGTAAAGTCTACGCCCTGACCCATCGCGGACAGCGAATGTTGGCAGCTAAGAAACACGACTGGCGGCTGTTTTCGTCGCTTGTTTCACGGATGATCCATCAGCCGACATGACACATAACAAGTACCTTTCGAACTTTGAGGCGGCTCTGCGCGTCGGCCAACCAAAGCGGGCCGAACTTATTGCCGAACTGAAAGCACATTTACTTGAACTTGGTCCTGACGACGACCCGGACCAAGCCCTCGGTCGTCCGGCGGACATGGCTACTGGTTACAATCGCTTGTACCTCGGCCTGCTTGACCGGCCATGGAAAGTCACGTCCGCGGCCATACTCTACGTGGTGTTCGTGGCCGTCATGAAATGGTGGGAACTCGCCAGCTTCCGGCACCATTGGCCGGGCTGGAACCTCCTTCAGGAGGACGATCGTGGTTTTTCATTGTATCTCTATGTCCAACTTCTGTTCCCTTTGGTCTCGGCCGCCCTGCTGGGGCGAATCATCGCTCGTTACCACCAAGCGGCCAGGTTGTTTACCGCTACCTGGATCATAACCATGATTATCGGAGCGACGTTCGGGTTGATGAATGATCTTTATACCGGGCGGCAAGACATCGATGTGCCGGATACAAACAGTGGCCTGGTCTTCAGCGCCCTCTTTATTGCTCTGCTGACTACCACGATGGCTGCGGCGGCCGGTTTTGTCGGCGTCTTTTTGTCCTCATGGTCGTCCCGACATATTCCCAACCCTCGGTACCGTCAGCACCTGCGATTCCAATTACTCTTGGCCGCGGTATTCACCTTACTCCTCCTCTGGTTTTCCCTGAGCTTCGTTCCTCGTCCCTTCATTCGTGCGATTGATTACTTCCTAAACGTACCCTTATTCATGCTCATTGCTGGCGGCGGTCTCTACTGTTGGCGAAAGTTCCGCGCCATTCGAGCACTCGAACATACATCGTCGGGCATAAACTAAAACCATAGCTCACGTGGACTGCGGCGGTTGATTTTTTTGCTTTGCCCCAGTATACTCATATAGTCATTTTTTATTTTCTCCATCCTTGGCTACTGCGAAACGGAACGCCGGGCGTCGACCGGTTCGGACGAAAAGCAAGGCACCCCTGGCCCAACTCCAAGCGATCGCTCCTCACCGCTACCGCCCCTACCACGTCGGCGGTGAGGTGACGTTCCTCCTGACCACCGCCGTGATTGGCTTGATTTTTCTCCTCTTGCCACTGCCGGTCCTGATTCGTCTGTTGGGCAGCGTTCTGCTCCTGCTCGTTTTGCCAGTCACCGTTCTCCGTGACGCCTGGCCGGCGTTGAAGTTGGAACACCTCGGCTGGCAACCGCCGGAACGGCCGCGGCAACCCGCCTTCTTTGGCGCGGCGGTTATCATCATGGCCTGCCTACCACTAATCTTGTTCCTGTCCGTTAAGCAACCAGATCAGTATGTGGCGGTGGCGCCACAGCTGCCTTGGTCGTCGTGGTTCCTTGGCCAGGGCGCGGTGGCCATCATCATCCTGGCCCAAGCCGCCTTCTTTACTGGCCTCCTTCTCTTTCGCCTGACCCACCTGCTCAAGCCGTGGGCGGCCGTTTTGCTGGTCGGACTGATCTTGGCCGCCGGGCAACTGGCGGTCCCTGGTTCGATCCGCTACTTTGCCGCGCCACTAACCGTGCTCCTGGCCTGGATGGCTTGGCAAACTCGTTCCTTCGTGCCGGTGGCGGCCACCCAAATCTTGTTGACCGTCATCTTCGACTTGATCGTTCGCTTCACCTAGCGCCGGAGGATGATCGTGAGATGATGCACAGCGCCGTCCAAGAACTCTAACGGGATGCCGTATCTGCCGAAAATCCTGCCGACCAGCCGGACGCCGGAACCGACCCCACCGAAGTCTTTGACGCCATCGGTCAGTCGAATGGTGGAGACGCTGGCCAAGCAGTCGAGCGCACAGATAGACGAAGACGTGCCGAAGATCGAAGTACACGACACGGTCAGCAATGTCGCCTGGGCCTATGAAAAGCTGCGCCAAGCCATCGATTACCAAGACGAGCACCTCCTCCGGAAGAACGCCATCGAGAGAATTTTGCGGCGTCGACTGACCTCGGGTGTGACCGCTGAACAGCTAGCCGACCCGCTGGTCCTCGAGCTAATCCGCGGCCGCTACCTGCCGAACAATACCCTGCCGACGACGGTCATCCAGCAAGCGGAGGAAATCATCAACCGCTACATCCATCTGTGGTCGGCCGCGCCGACGCAGCCTAACGAGCGCGATCAGCAACGCTTGTTCGATTGGTATCTTGGCTTGTTGGCCGTGCAGCTGAACGAGCTATTCACTCCGCCGACACACGATGAAGCGCTGGTTCATCTGATGTTCCACGTCACCCACCGCGACATCGCCTTTGCCGAGGGGGAAATGGGCGAGGCCGAGAAAAATACTCAGCTCTACGTCGCCATCCACCGGGCCCTGCTGAAGTCCGACTCGAACATCATCCGCTTCCACCTCTTTCTCCGCCAGCACCCAGAATGGCAACAACCGAGCGCGGAAGTGATTCAACGTCTGGGCCGGGCCCTGCCGCAGATTCGACAACACATCGAATCTCAACTGCTCCATCCCGCCGGCGAACTGCTCCAGCGGCTGATGAAAAAATATACTATCATCTTTCTGCTGCTGGGCGACATCATCAAAACCGAGGACTCAGCCGGCCCGACCCTCCTCAGCCAGCCGGACGAGCTGGTGGAAACTATCGCCACCGCCTACGCGGGGCGACGGAAAACGGTGACCTGGAAAATCGCCCGTAACGTGATCCGTTCGATCATCTACGTCTTCCTGACCAAGATGCTGTTGACGCTGGTGATCGAGGTGCCGGTCGACCGCCTGTTCTTCGGTCAGAACATCGATTACACGCCGCTGATCATCAACACCGTTTTCCCGCCGCTGCTGCTACTCCTCATCGGCATCACCATCCGGCCGCCGGGTCGGAAGAACGAACAGGCGGTGATGGCCAAAGTTCAGGATCTCGTCTATCGCGGCGATGAGCGGCACGCCCTGGTCAAACCGCGTAAACCGATTCGCCGCAGCGCCTTGTTCACCGCCATCTACCGGATCGTCTACGGTCTGACGTTCTTCGTCGTCTTCGGTTTCCTAATCGCCATGTTGACCTACTACCACTTCACCCCGGTCAGCACCTTCATCTTCTTGCTCTTCCTGACCATCGTCAGCTTCTTCGGCATTCGCGTTCGCCTATTGGCCAAGGAGTTGCTCGTCGTCGACCAACGTGAAAACATCTTCACTGTACTATTCGATTTCCTGACCGTGCCGATCCTGCAGGTTGGTCGCTGGATCGCCTTACGGGCGCCGAAGATCAATGTATTCATTTTCTTCCTCGATGTCATCATCGAGGCGCCGTTCAAGGCGTTCCTCGAGGCGACGGAAGGTTTCCTCGGCTTCCTCAGGGAGAAAAGAGAGGAGATATACTAACATGCCCTTGGGCGTTGGCCTCCCCTGCCTGAGGGGAGGATGGGTGGGGAGGGAGTTTGGGATTCCTGAGGGAAAAAAGGGAGGAGATCTACTAGTGGCGAGGCCACAACATCCCCGCCTATCTTAGGCGGGGTGGCTCCGCCGCATGGCGGAGACGGGGCGGTCGAGGAAACGGCTCGCCGCTGGCTTTGTGGCGGAGGGGGCCCTGGGCGGGCTTCGAAACAGTATTTTCCTAGTCGGGCGCGGCGCCGATACAGAACACGATTCTAACACGTGGGCTCAGGCATACGGCCATATTCCCGAGCCCAATCCTAGCACCGTCGCGCGGTAACCGGCGAGGGATCTCTGGTGCCGCCCGGGCTTTGGGTCCCAGAGACCCTGCGCGGACTTCGAGGCGGTGTTTTCTTTGTCGGGCCTCGCGCGGCCGCCGGGGACGGTTCTAGAACGCGAGCTCAGGGATACGAAGGGGGCTTCTTCGTTCTCGTGCTTCTCAACTCCATCCACTCAGTCAACTCCGCTGCAAGAACGACATTGAAAGTACCCAAAACCCGCGCCGGCCACTGTCCGAGCGAGCCTGGCGTGAGATACGAGGCGAGCAAGTTTGGCCGGCGCTTTCCGGCGGAGCCACGGCGGGAGCCGGGCAAGGCGGATCCGGCTACGCCGGAGAATCTTCTTGGTTCTTCTTCTGTTCAAGCAGAGGGGTTAACGCACTGAGTATAGTGCACAGTGTGGATTGAGCCCAGGCTTTTCGCTCTACCGAGCGGGAGTCTGACTGGAGACGATGTCGTGACGAGGAAGGGAGCCACGCAACTCCACAGAAGCGAGGACGTGCGTACAAATACTTCATCAGATCTGGCCTTGACGAGTTGCCTCGCTATGATACTCTACGAAGCACAAGTTCTATTATTGATTATGGACACGCCTACAAGCAACGCCAACCAAGCCACGAAAGAAGATATGGCGGGACTGACAGCAGATATCCGCGAGCTGAAGGCGCTGGTGCAAGACGAGGGCGCAACCACTCGTGAGAGTGTCTTTGACCTTCACAGCGCGGTCGACCGCTACCTGAAGCGAACCGAAGACTGGCATCAAGAGTTTGCCGTCTTGAAAGCCCGCCACGATCGGCTGGCTGAAGTACTCATGTCCAAGCGCGTCGTTAGCGACGAAGACCTGAAACTCGTCTAGGTAGCTTCCACATCACAGAGCAGCCCTCCATCCGAGAGGGTTTTTCGCGCATTCCTCCAGCTATCACTCTCTCTGCTGGGCTCGATGGGTTTATCCACCAACCCATGAGCCTATGTCTCAGCGAAGGGACAGTCTGAACGACATGCCAGAAAGCATCCGGGACGCGATCGGTCCTGAAACTGGCGCTTTGGGCCTTACCCAACAGGAGGTCGATCGCTTGCGACAGATCATCGCCAAGGAGTTCGGCGTGGTGCTCACGAATCGCCAGGCCTGGGCCAGAGCGATTGAGCTTCTGGCCTTCGCCAAGCGTCTCCTTGAGGCGCTGCCGCCGAGGATGGACGACGAGAAACAGTAGTCCCCCGCTGAACGGGAGAAGCATCCCCCGCATGCTACCGCCCCGCTAGGCAACTCGCGCTCCACGCCGACGCTTGTCTCGGCGCGTGAGCGCGGGGAGGCGGAAGTCTCGTAACGTGAGCAACCATGTACGCAGGTCTTTGACGATCGACAAGCAGAAAAAGAATATACACTACTTTTGACTAGAACTCATTGCAAAACCTCATTTCGGCTGCCAGGCCAGATTTCGGGCTCCGGCTGGCGGCTCGGGTTCAGTGTATCTCCAAATACATTTCACCCTCCGCCGCGGCGCCGCGCCCGCGAAATCTGCCATTTCGCCCTGAAAGCAGGATTTGGAATGAGTTCTAGTTACTCGCGGAAATTTGATAACTTCACTCTCTAGATCGATCCGTGCTATGATCCCGGCGTGCAAAACCTGACCTTCGACCTGAACGAAGTTTTCCACGAAATAATCAACCGCATGCAGGAAGAAGGCGCCTTTGAGCAACAGGCGTACTTTGATTTGGTTGAAGAGGTGTTGGAGGAAAAACGGGAAGCGGGCGAACTCGACGACGACGCCAACATTGAGGAGCTGGAAGACAAGCTGCGACATCGCTGGTCGGAGGCGATGGCGTTGCTCGATACCGGGCACGACAAGAAAATTCTGGAACAGGAGTAGCCGATCGAAAAAATCCCACCGTCCTGTCGGTGGGTGGGTCTTGGTTAGCGAGAGCTAGTCCAGGCACTTACTCATTCCGCATCGATCCGCCAATCATGGCCGTCGTCGGTAAATGGAAGATGGCCTCGACCTGATCGTACTGGTACCATACCTCGTGGTACCAACCATCGGCTTCCGGCGGCTGATCGATTACTACAGCCACCTCTCTCGCATTGCTGTAAATCTGGTAGAAGCGGAAACGATCCCGTTCGGACCGAATGAGGGCCTGGTATTCATTGCCGCCTTTCGGAAACAGCCGGATGATACCGCGAACCTCGCTCACCTCACGAACGAGGCTGTCGTCTACCGCCGGCAGAGGCAGTCCCCGACTCTCGACGCGCGTACCGGCCTGGTCCGTGACTGTCACCGGAACTGAGTAGTCCGTCGGCTGAGGACCCGGCTTGACCAAACCAAGTTGCGTGGCGAGGATCACGATGGTCACGAGAACGAGTGCTCCTAATCCGGGCCAGAGCAGGGGGCGAAATTGATCGCGGACATCGGTGGGGATGGTCAGTCGCATGGTACGCCTCCATCAGGTTTGGGCGGGACAAAAAAGGACGAGTAGCTGTAGGATGGATTCATAGAACCAAGTTCGCGTGCAGCTGTCAACGGCCGCCTAGCGTTCTCGACTAGGTAGCGGTGAGGGGGCCGAAAGAAAAACACCCGCCGGTTAGGCAGGTGTCGCTAAGACACGAGCATCGACCAGGAACTCCATGTTCGAGGTGTAACGCGGCGGGGAGCTCTCAAAGTCGATGACCCAACCGGGACCTGCTTCGTGTGTCAGGCCCTTGACCGGGCCATCGCCCAAGCTGACTCCAAAAACGTCGAGCGTTAGGGGTCCGGCGTACCGGGCGGGCGATGGTGGAAAGATCGGGACGGAACAACGGCCTTCTTGTACCATGTCTGCGTTTTATGGCCAACGCCGGAGGCTTTGCCTGGATGCGTAAAGCCATGGTAGGCTGCCATGGTCATGGATGAAAGTCAGGGCCCAACCACGAATCGCATCGCTCGCGTCGAAATCGACCGCGAGTTCTGCATTGGCGCGGCGTCGTGCGTCAACGTTCTGCCGGCCGCCTTTGCGCTCGATAAAGAGAACAAGGCCATTCTCAAACCCAATCACCGCGCCAGCGATGAGGAATTCCTCAACGCCGCTAAGGTCTGCCCGACCTTAGCGATCTACCTTTACGATCAATCCGGCAAACGCCTCTACCCGGCTCCGGAAATATGATTCTTTTCTCCCCTTGCGCGCCCTGGTGCGACTCTGTATACTACACATTGTAGTAGCCTAGCCCCGTTTTCCCCATGGAACACCCAGCGCCACACCCAACACCAACTCCCAAACTAGTCGGCAGCATCTGGCAAGGCACTTCGCCGCAGCTGGCCTTTATTTTCGGCGTCATCGCCGGCGTCGCGGCAGCGACCTTGGTTAGTATCTTCATTCTCTTGCCGCGGGCTTCGGGAGCAACGAAGAAGAGTGCCGCCACGACCACCCCGACGAATAGTTCAACCACCAGCCAGCCGAGCTACGGCAACGTCAAGGTCGTCGGCGATGATGATTACGTCCGCGGGTCGCCGAACGCCAAGCTGACCTTAATCGAGTATTCGGACTACGAGTGTCCGTTCTGCAAGAGCTTCCATCCGACCATGCAGCAGGTGATGACTGATTACAAGGACCAGGTCGCCTGGGTCTATCGTCACTTCCCACTCAGTTTTCATGCCAACGCGGCCAAGGAAGCCGAGGCCGGCTTGTGCGTCGGCAGCCTCGGCGACAGCAACGCGTTCTGGGATTTCACCGACAAGATCTTCGAACGGACCGCTTCGAACGGCACCGGGTTCTCGCTCGAACAGCTGCCGGCCCTGGCCAAAGAAGTCGGGGTGAACGAATCCAAGTTCAAAGACTGCCTTGACAGCGGCCAGATGGCGGCCCGCGTCCAGGCCGAAACCGCGGACGGTACTAATGCCGGGGCGGGCGGCACACCGACCACGTTTGTCGTCGGCCGGGATGGTAAGACCATTACGGTTTTCCCCGGCGCCCTGCCGTATAGCCAAGTCAAGACCGAACTCGACCGCGCGCTGGCTTCAGGGTAACGCGCGGCCGCAGTTTCCAACCAACTCTTCGGTTGGGCGATTTATTGTTTGTTTAAGAACCGGCGTAGCCGGGTCGAGATCAGCACGATCAATACCGTGACCACGATTGCGTACCCAAACTTATAGACGAGTCCCCCACCCTGCGGGAAAAGTTCCCGAAACAAGCCAAGAATTGCCTCATTCCAGGCCAACGCGGCTACCAGGCTCAATCCGCCCAGCAGCAGGGTGACGATTTGGTTACGAACTTCGCGTCGGACGTCTGGCTGTTGGTTGGGTGCGGTCGGACCGTTCACCAATCCAGTCTAGCATCGCGTTTGACCGTCGGTCAAAACGATGGTAAGCTGGGGTGGACACGCACGCCATGGTGGCCAGCGAAAAATTCATTGATACCATCTTCCGGATCGGCGTTGACCACGCCGCTTCTGACGTCCACATCGTTGAGGGCTTGCCGCCAATCCTCCGGATTAACGGCGAACTCCGCCCGCTCAAGGACTATCGACCGCTGACCGGCCGCGACACGCTCGACATCTGCTATAGTATGCTGACGGACCAGCAGCGGGAAGTATTCGATACCGAGCGCGAGCTCGATTTGGGGTATGAAATTCATGGCCTCTCGCGTTTTCGCGTTAACCTCCATTGGGAGAAGAACAACGCCGGCCTGGTAGCCCGGGTGATCAGCAACAAGATCCCCACCATGGAGGAGCTCGGGATGCCACCGATCACCTACGATCTGTGTCGGCTGAAGCAGGGCTTGGTACTGGTCACCGGTCCGACCGGCATGGGAAAATCAACCACCCTGGCGGCGATGATCAACCTTATCAACCACGAACGCTCGGTCCACATCGTCACCCTCGAAGACCCCATCGAGTTCCTCTACAGCCCGAAGAAAGCCATCATCAAGCAACGGCAACTCGGTATGGACATCATGAGCTTTGCCCAAGGGTTGAAACACGTTCTGCGGCAGGATCCAAACGTCATTCTGGTCGGCGAGATGCGCGACCTCGAGACGATCGCCTCGACCATCACCCTGGCCGAAACCGGCCACCTGGTGTTGGCCACCCTGCACACGCTCAACGCTGCCCAAACGGTCGACCGGATTATTGATGTCTTCCCGCCGTATCAACAATCCCAGGTCCGACTGCAGATCTCGCTCTTCCTGCGCGGCATCATTTCGCAACAGCTGATGCAATCGTCTCGCGGCGGACGCCTGGCCGCTCGCGAGGTTCTCATCAACACCCCGGCCATCGCCAACTTGATCCGCGAAAACAAAATCGCCCAAGTCAAGACCGCCATCCAAACCAGCGCCGAGGATGGGATGTTCACCATGGACCAGAACATCAAGAAACTCTACCTCGACGGGATGATCAGTGAGGAGACCGCGCTGGCCTACATGGCCAACCCATCCGAATTGAGGTAACCTTGCCCCGTAGTCACCTTGAGCGATAACCAGGGGGATTACTCGGATCGGATATCCCGAGTGACCACAAACAACCGGCGTCTCAAGATCTCAATATGAAAAAACCCGCACCACCTCCCTGGCGCGGGGCATTCGATGAAGTGAAAGATCGTTCAGCTCGCTGCGACTGCTTCCCGGGTCCTGGGTGTCCCAATCACGGCGTTGACCAACCACTCGTCACCTTCCAAGGCGACCCGTCGCTGAAACGCCTCGAGCCCGCGAAGACCGCCGAGTTCCTCGCCGCCGCCAGCCCGACCGGGCCCGCCGTGAACCAGGTGCGGCAGAACGGTGGCTGGATTCGGCGCTTTACGATCGACGCGGGAGTTGGCGACATAGACTCGGCCGGTGTGGCCCATCAGGCCTTGGGCCACCGCCGTCACCCATGGGACGTCGTCCGAGTACACGGCTCCGACCAGGCTACCGCCACCACGGGCGCTGACCTCGCTGACTACTGACGGCTTCGGATCAACAGCCGTGATTTGGATGACCGGGCCGAAGACCTCCAAGTGCTGTGACATCAGGGCTTCGATCCCCTCATTCACGAGTACCACCGTCGGCCAGAAGAAGTTGCCGCTCGGCGTGCCCCCGACCGGGGATCGCGATCCTTGACCCTCATAGACCACTCGGCCCTCCTGGCGCAGTAATCTAAGGCCTCGTTGCACTTCCCGCAGCCGGTCGGCCGTCGTCAGTGGCCCTATGGTGACGCTGGGATCGGCCGGATTGCCGACTACGACCTTCGAGAGTTCGGCCACCAGTGCATCAACCACGGCTTGAGTCTTTTCTCGCGGGACCAGTAGCCGGCGCAGCGAGGTACACATCTGGCCAGTCAGGAAGGTGGTGGCGAAAACCGCGTGGTCGATGAACAGCTGCCAGGTCGGGCTGCCGTCCTGAACATCCGGGCCGAGAGCAGCAGCGTTGGAACTGTCGGTCTCGGCGGAGAAGCGATAGCCGATCCGCCGCGTGTGGTAAGCGATGCGCCCGCCCGTCTCCGCCGACCCGGTAAAGGCGATGACATCATCCTCCTGGAGGTTGCCGAGGTGCGAAGAGAAGTCGCCCATGAACAGCTGGAGAACGCCGTCCGGAAGGATACCGGCCTCGACCCACAACTCGACCATCCGGTGCGCCACGAGGGCCGTGGCCGTAGCGGGCTTGCACAGGAACGACACGCCAGCCAAGATGGACCGCGCTACTTTCTGAGCTAGACTCCAGGCCGGGAAGTTGTCGGCGTTGATGCCGATGGCCACCCCTGAAACCGGTACCCAGACGTGCTGGCCGATGAACTGCAAGTGCCGACTGGACAGCTGTAGCCATCGGCCGTCGGTGCGGTATTTGGCATCCCCGATGCCGCGTCCGAGTTCGGCGTAGTGCTGGAGCGTGTATGTGCCTCCACCGACATCGAACTGGGCGCCGGCCTTGGTCTTGCCGCCGTTGACCATCGCCAACTCGTCGAGCTCTTGGGCGTGGGCCGCGTTCACTTCGGCCATGCCGGTCAGGATCTCCGCGCGCTGAGCATACGTCATTTGCCGCAGCTCCGGTCCGCCTTTTGTCCGGGCCAATTCCAGCCCAGCGACGAGGTCTGATGAAGACGGCTCGAGAACTTCGGCCACTGCCTCGCCGGTTGAGGGATTGTAGAGTTTGGTCCGGCTCGGTTGACCATCAACCCAGGTACTGTTGAGGAAGCCGCGCAGCTGCCTCATGGTTCGTGCCCCCTTGTCAAAGAGTGTGCGATAACGACTCATCGGCCCAGGCGGCCGATACCCGGCTAGTCATACTACATTCCATCTTTGGCGTCAACCACCGAGTATGATAAGGTCGGGCTTATGGACAGCCAAGCGGTAGCTAGATTTTACGACCGGACACAGCGGTGGTTTACCTGGGCCTATTCAGACCGCCAGAGTCTCGGTCTGCATTACGGCTTCTGGGACACCACCACGCGCAATCGGGCCGAGGCTCTAACCAACCAGTACCGAGCAGTATCAACCCTGCTGGAACCGCAGCCGGGTGAGCACATCCTCGATGCTGGTTGTGGCGTGGGCGGCGCGGCGCTGTGGTTATCCGCGCACGGCCCCGGGCATTACGTCGGCATCACGCTGTCGTCCGTTCAGCGCGGTCTGGCCCAGCGCTACGCCCGTCAGCGCCACCTCGAGGATCAGGTTGAATTTTATCAAATGGATTACCGCCGGACGGCTTTCCCGAATGCGGCTTTTGACAAGGTCTTCGGCATCGAATCTTTTTGCTACGCCTATCCTGACCTCCGACCGCTGCTCACCGAAATGCACCGCCTGCTCACACCAGGAGGACGGATCGTGATGTCGGATGGAATCTTGCGCCGACGGCCGACCGATGCTGTCGAACGCCAGCTGGTCGGCGACTGTGCAGGTGGTTACTTCCTGTCCGGGTGGAACACCGCTGACGAGGTGCAAGCTGTTTTCCGTAATGCCGGTTTTCACGAACTCGAATTCATCGACCAAACCCAGGCCATCGCTAAATCAGTCTTGGACGTCGATCGGCGGCGACGTTTGGCCGGACTGGTCCTCCGTTTTCTCCATCGACTTGGCTTGGCCTCGGACGAAGAACAGCTATTGCTCCAGGCTACCAGCGCCCAGCGATCCGCTTACGAACTGGGTTTGATCGGTTACGGAATTTTCACTGGGCGGAAGTGATAATTCACGACCGGGCGGGTTGACATCACTCAACTCGTTTTGCTAGCGTTGGCTGGTCGGTTCGAAATAATCACGAACTACCGTTCAGTCGCTCAAGGAGGATCTTTCCATGACCACCGGAGTGCAGGCCGGATCCACCGTCGCCCACCCCTCGCTCAATCAGTGGCTGGTCGTCATCGAGAAGTCGGTGCGAGGAGAACGGTCCATCAAGTTCACGCTCGACGGCACGTACCCCCTGGGCGCGATCGAGTTCTTGCGCCTTGGCCACGGCCGTGCCTTTCGGCTCGAGGGGCGGGGAATCGTGACCGTCAACCACCTATGGGACGGGCGAAGCCGTCTCGACGAGCGCAACAGCACTTTCTGGTTGACCATCCTCGATCTGGACTGCGCTGATGAACTGGCGCACTGGCTGAGCCACCACGCCAGCGGACTCGAGCTGGTCGACTTGGCCGAGCAGCCGCCACGAACCGCCTCATAGCCGAGCGCGGTTTTTTCTTACGTTGGCTAAGCATGCTATACTGCGGCGATGGAGCGTCGACAAATATATATCCCAACGTTCGGTGGGGGTGGCTTCTGGGTCGCGCCCGGTTCCGAAGGAAAGCGAGTCAACTGCTTGACTCGCGTCCGGGCGCGACGGGCCGAGCATGTTTCGACCCCGAGCTTGCCGCGGGGGAAGGAACGGCGAGGCCTAGACGATTGCATCGATTCTCTATCATCTGTGGAGTATAGCGACTTTCGGGGGTGCATGTTTTTGGGTCGAGGCCGACTCGCTGAAAGCGAGAGCGAGCCAACTGCTTGACTCGCGGCGGCCGAGACGGGTGCGGCGATGCTTCGTAGGAGCCGACGCACCCCGGTCTCTGTATAACTCGAGTTGGAAATGAGCGACACACAAACTGCAACATTCGGTGGGGGTTGCTTCTGTCGCGGCCGACGCGACGGGCGGCGCGATGCTACGAAGTCCCGAGTTGGCGAGGGACGAGGAGCCGCGGCGCCCAGGTCTTCACATAACCACGAATAAAGATGGGCAACGTACAAATTGCGACCTTTGGGGGCGGCTGCTTCTGGTGCACCGAAGCCATGTTCAAAGAACTCCGTGGCGTGCGTAGCGTTATGCCCGGCTACGCCGGCGGCACGATGGATGATCCGGGATACGAACAAGTAAGCTCCGGGCGGACCGGTCACGCCGAAGCGATCCGGATCGAGTTTGACCCGTCCGCAATCTCCTATCAACAGCTGGTTGAGGTTTTCTTCCTGACCCACGATCCGACCCAGCTGAACCGCCAAGGCCACGACGTCGGTGAACAGTACCGGTCAGTTATCTTCTTCCATGATGATGAGCAGCGACGCATCGCCGAAGCGGTCAAAGGCCGACTGGAACGGGAAAAAGTCTTTGACAAATCCATCGTCACCGCCATCGTGCCGGCCGAAAAATTTTTCCCGGCCGAAGACTACCATCGCGACTACTACGCCAAGAACCCCGACCAGCCGTATTGTCAGGTGGTCATCACTCCGAAACTAGCCAGCTTCAGAAAAAAGTTCGTCGCGCTTCGGAAGCAGTAAGGTAGCCGATCCGGACCTAGTATAGGCTGCGACTATTTTGGTTTGCGTTCCCCGACGACTGGTAACCGCCTTTATTGGCGTAGGCGAAGTAATAGATCGCGCCGTACACCAAGCCACCGATGACGAGGTAGATGACGACCCACTGCCAGCGCGGGCGTTTGCCGTAGCCAGCCGGGGGTGACGATTGTGGTCCGTCCATGGTGGAATTGTGAGCCGGTATTGTTGTCTTGTCAACTGCCGCCGCTGGTTACTCGACCACGCTCGGCTCGACGATGATGGTACCAGTCATGAATCCGGCGTGCGCGCTGCAGTGGTAAGGATAGACGCCGGCTCGACTGAAGGTCTGGCTGAAAGACTGGCCATTTTTCAGAGCTGATGAATTCTGTTCCAAAAAGTATGTATGAGCCGGGTGGCTGTCGGTATTGATGTAATGGTCAACGCTGTCGTCATTGACCCAGGTGACCGTCGTTCCGCGCCAGATCCGGATCAGCCGCGGGCTGAAAGCGAGGTCTTTGAGACGAATCGTGATTTCTCCTTGGTTCGTCAGGTCGACGGCTGACGCGGCCGACGAGCGATCAATGGCAAATTGGAACGAGCCATCGTGACAACTGCCGTCCGGCCAGCAGGCATTGTAGGTGACCGTGTAGAGACCGTCCGGTGCGTCGCCGTTGAAACCGTGCCGCAGTGTAAGTTTGTTACCGTCGACTGTCGTTTCACCGGTCCCGTATTCTTGCCCGTCTTTGTTGATCGCGATGCTCGACTTCGTCGACAAGTCAAAATTGAAGTTGATGACGACGTTGACTGGCGGCGCCGGCAGGATGGCGCCGTGCGCCGGGGTGTTCGATTCATAGTGGGCGCTCTTTTTGGGATCGGAAAAAGTAAATGTCAGCGGCGGCTGACCGGTATTCGTGGCATCATTAACATTGCTTGGGCGAATTGCTCCATTGGTCGAATTGGTGTTGGTCTTCGTTTTTGGCCAACAGCCAGCGCCGAGCAGGGTCAAGACCAGGAGACTGGCGGGAATGATCAGGGGTCGAGGCATGGTGGTCGGTTAAGAATGAGTGACTATCCTTTTGTTTTTGTCGGCGGCAATTCGAGGAAGGCTTTCAAGCTCGCCAGGTAGGTGTCAATAATCCGCTGGGCGTGGGGTTCGACCAGGCCGAGCGTATAGCGGCGGAGGAGCGAACCCGGCAAAGTATAATCAAGATCGAGCGTCAGCCGGCAGGTTTTCCCGCGGGGGATAATGGTGTAGATCCAGCGGCTGTCAACGCTGCCGGTGGTGCGGGAAATATAGAAATTCGGCCCGTTAATTTCTTCGACCATCCACTTGCCGCGGAGCGGTAGGCCGAGCAGAATGTACTCCCAGGAGAAAATCGAACCCCGAACCAGCGGCAGTTTCGGCACGTTACTCACGCCGACCGCGCCGGGGATAAGCTTGACCGCCGTTTTCGGGTCGGTCACCACGTGAAATGCCTTTTCGGCTGGGGCGTTGATACTGACGGTGGAAGTGATGATGGACATGACGATCGATGTTCAAACTGGTACCCCCACGATACCATAAAATGACCGGCTGGTTTTACTTCCTGGCCGGCGGCACAAAAAGAGGCTTCTTCTCCCATCGGTCAGGCGATCGTTTCGCCGGGCTTCAGGAATTGATTTTTTCTCTGATCTTTTTGACAACGTTATCGAGACTCCAGTTTGATTTGACCAGGAAATCATAGGCTTGGAAGCGGAGTGCCCGCTCAACGTCGCGGAGATCGCTCGAGTTCGTCAGCAAGATTACCTGGGCCGTCGCCCCCCAAGAGTCCCGCCGCAGTTTTTCCAGCATCGTCAGTCCATCCATGTTTGGCATGATCAGATCGAGCAGGATGACGTCGGGATGCTCGGTCTTGGCGATACGTAAACCCTCCAGTCCATCCTTGGCGCTCAAAGCGGTAAATCCTTGCTGGGCCAGTTCGTCGACTAACACCCGACGAAGTGGCTCCTCGTCGTCAACGATGAGCACTTTCTTGCCGTCCATAGATTAGTGGGGCTTGAGTCTGGCCTTGATGTCGGCCACGATGGTGTCCAGACGGGCGGCTGCTTTGCTGTACACTTTCTCGACCCCCAGACGGAGGTACTCGGCGTCGGTCTCTGATCCGGCGGTATTCGTCACCAGAAAAATCGGGGTCGCGCGCCAGCGCGATCCAGGCTTCTTCAAGTCGGTGATGAAATCCAATCCGGTCTGTCGGCCGAGCAAGAAATGGTCGAGCCAAATAGCGTCGATTTGGCCGTCGGATGTGAGGCTAGCCAGCGCTTGCTCCACCGAGCGAGCCACGACCACCTCGAATTGCTCGGCCTCGAGTTTACCTTTGACGACGTCAATCAGCGGCAGTTCGTCCTCGATCAGGAGAACTCGCTGGCGGGGCGGGGCCGGGGGCATGGCTGGTGCTTTGGTAGTCATGAAGTAGTGGTGCCTGGGGGAAAGTATGACAAAGGCCGGCAAAAAATCAAGTCGTCAGCGGCTTGGTACCCGCTTTCTTCTTCATCCCGCTGAGCGGGATGGCGACCACGAACGTGCTGCCGCGGTTCTCCTTCGACCGGAACCAGATTCGGCCGCCGGAATGGTCAATGATCGATTTCACCATGTATAGTCCGAGTCCGGTTCCATCCGGCACCTTTTCCCGAGCATTGTCGGCCCGGAACAACTTGGTGAAGATCTTTGACTGCTGGTCGGCCGGGATGCCGACCCCATTGTCCGCCACTTGGGCGACTAAACTCGGTACCGTCACTCGCTGATCCTCGATCGTTTGCCCTTCTTTGGCTAGGCTAATGATAATAGAAACGTGACCGCCCTCGGACGTATATTTAGCGGCATTAGTCACCAGATTCTGGATGATCAGGCGCATCAGATTCGGATCGAGCGACATCGGCTGCAAGCCACGGTCATACTGCTCATCGACCGTCAGACGTTTGTGCTGGATCAAGGCGGTCAGGTCGGTGATCGTCTCGTGGATGATGCGCTTGATGTCGGTCGGTTCGGGTTCGACGACAAACGTTCCCAGTTCGAGGCGGGAAACGTTGAGCAGATCATTGACCAACTTCGTCATCCGCTGGTTGCTGTCGTAGATCTCCTGGAGATACTTCTGCTGGGACTCGTTGACCGGGCCAAGGTCGCCGCCCAAGAGCCGTTCAGTGTACCAGTTGATCGTCGACAACGGGGTGCGGAGCTGGTGCGAGGCCAAGGACACGAATTCGGTTTTGGCTTTGTCAACTTCCATCCGCTGGGTGATGTCTTGCTGCAGGCCGACCAGGAAGACCACGCGGTCGTCCTCGTGGACGGGAACGATCGACAGCTGAATTTGGTACTCCTGATCATCCTGGCGCCGGGCAAAAATCGCCTCGGAGAAGAACGGTTGACCTTCCTGAAGGTGCCGGCGGAGTTGCTGACGAACGTCAAGTGGTGTGTGTTCGCTAATCACCCGATCCAGGTTTTGGCCGATGATCATCGCCGCTGGGAAACCGCTCTGTCTTTGCCAAGCCGGGTTAACGTAGGCGATCTCGGCCTGCGGCGTCATCATCATCACCCCATCCGTCGACGACTCAACCGCTTGTTGAAACTTGTGGACCTCAGCCGTCCTGGCTCGAACCTTGTCTTCAAGATTGTCATACAGGTCCTTGAGGCTGGCGGTCATGTGGTTAAAGGCTCGCCCCAGCCGGCCGATCTCATCCTGGCCCGTAACCGCCACGCGATGATTGAGGTTCCCACCCTGGATGATCTCGACCCCACGCTGGAGGGCAGTCACTGGTCGGGAAATGGTGCGCGAGGCCAGATATGAGGTGACAATCACCATGCCGGCAAAAGCGGCGACCAACATCAGTAACAGGCGCTGTAGATCCCGGACCGGACTAATGACCAGCCGGCCGGGCAGAAAATGAACTTCGATCCAGTACTGACTTCGGTCGTCCGGATCGGGGAAAATCGGACGGTAGTGGACGGCAAAGTCGGAAAATAGTGTTATTTCCCCGTCGACCGTCGGTTTGCCTTCGGTCACTCGCTCCCGGACCTGGGCGGCGGCGAATTCCTGGTCGACCATTTGTCGTAACTGCGAGCCAAAAATGGAGTCACCAATGGCCGGGAATTCCGTCTTAATATTGATGCCGGTCCCCAGATCCAGCGGTCCGCCCCAGCGCTTGTCCAAATCGGGATGCAGCAGGTAGTACCCGTCCGCATCGATCAGCAATTTCAGTTCTTCGATGGCGGCTAGGTCAACTGGTCCGAACTTGTCGGCGTCGGGATACAAATGCTCGAGGAAGAATTCCGGGTCGTGACTGACGACCACCGCGCCCCGAACAACACCACGGTCGTCGACCACTGGGGTGCCTGATCGAATGACAGACTGGTGGGGACCGATCGTCTCCTTGGGGTCGACGTCTTGGTTATATTCCAGCCGCGACCGGTACACTCCTCCAACGCCGGCGGCCATAGTACCGACAAAGAAGTCGCGATCCGTCACCGACCCCAGTTCGTCGGTGGGGGTGCGTTCAATTTCTCCTTCCATGGTGACCTCGAGACGCACCATTTCCTGCCCCCTGGTGTCAACGTAACGGAAGATCGGGTAGAGTACGAACTCTTCCTCCTCCAAAGCCTCCTCGGCCAGCGAACGAAATTCTTCGGCCAGCCGATTGGCCCACGTCTCCACGGTCGTGCCGTCGACCGGGTCAAGGCCCTCGTTTCCTTGTGCCCTGGCCAGGCCTACCGCCGCCGGGGTGCGGCTAAGATCTATGACTGTCTCGGCCAGCGCTTCCAACGACTCATGTGTCCGCTGGGCAAAAACTTGTGAGTCAACCCGGGCGTCGCGAAGCGTGACGCTCAGCAATGACTGCCTGGCGACATCGAGACTCCAGAAACCGACGATCAGCACGGGCAGCATGGCGCCCATAAAAAACCACAGCAACAGCTTGGTGTTCAACCGTTGGCGCCACGAGATCCGAGTCCATTCCTGGCCGCTTTGATCTTTGGGGTTATTACCCATGCGATGTTTTGTTTTTTTTCAATTCTTCATTCATTATAACATGATTTGCTTCAAAAGCCAAGTTTCGAGACCACGTCTGACCCAGTTCGCACGGGAGCAAGATGCAAAAAACGCTCTCGCTCAGATCAGCAAGGGTTTAGGAAGGATTAATATGCTCCTCTTGTTCTTCCGCTTGTTCTGCCAGGAGGTGTTTGTTCTGACTGCAGCTCAATTGCCGATCGGTCGCTCTCTCGTTGCGAAGTGCCGACTAGTTTGGAGTATACGACAACCGCGCCTGGGGATTTTCCGCCGCCGGACCAGGCCCGCTGTGTTTTGCTTGACACGACCACCAGGCACTTGTAGGGTAGGGCCATTGTAGCAAGTCGTGATCCATCCGATCTGGTGGTTCTTTGACAGATCGGTAGAGAAACAACCCTTCAACGTCCCGCTGAGCGGGACAAGGAGACAGTCATGGTTCGCAAGCTCATGTTCGCGTTGTTGCTGTTGTCCGGACCGGCAGTTGTATTCGCCGTCCCCACCCAAGTCCCGTACTCCGGGCAACTGACCGAAAACGGGCAACTCGTCAACGGGACGCGCAGTTTCACGTTCCGAATCTATCCCGTGCCTGCAGGTGGTTCGCCGGTGTACAGCCAAGATGACGTGCTCAACGTCGTCAACGGCGTCTACCACGTGATGCTTAACGTCTCAACGACAGTGTGGGACGGCTCGGATCGTTGGCTAGCTATCTCAGTCAACGGTGGCTCGCCGCTGTTCTTGATTGACCTTTTCAGGTATGACACCAGCCATGAAATGATTGTACCATCCCTTGACATATTATTTGAGAAGGGTAGGTTGAGAGTGCTTTGGGACACGCTGTCCAGGAGCTAGCAGATTCCTGCTGTTGCTCCTTGACAACACGAAAAGGGGAATGCTGATGAAACTCATGAAGTCGGTGGTACCCGTGCTTTTGCTGTTCTGTTTTCCTTCAGCTGTAGGAGCGGTTCCGAATGGTATTCCGTACTCCGGCCAGCTGTCGGAGAACGGGACGCTGGTCACTGGCTCACGGGACCTGACCATCGCCGTCTACGCGGATTCAACCGGTGGCGCGGCGATCTACACCGAAACCTTCACCAGAGTCAATCTGCAGAACGGCATCTACCACTTCAACCTCAATCCAGACCAGAGCGTCTGGGATGGATCGGTTCGGTGGCTCGGGGTGTCAGTCAACGGTGGAGCAGAACTCACACCCCGCACCAAAATCGGCAGCGTGCCGTATGCGGTGCGGGCGGGTACTGCAGATGCTGTCGCGAACGCGCCACTTTTGCCCGGAGCCAGCTTCAGGTACTCTGGATCAGAACAAGGAGCTTTCGATGTCACATCAATCTTGTGGGTGGTGGTTGATTCGATCACCGTGACCTGCCCAGCTGATGGATTCCTCTTCATGAGCGCATCTGGAAGCGTCATTCTCGACGCCTCGTCCAGGTATCTCGGAAGATTGCGCATCCAAGAAGGAACACCGTCCGACTTTGATGGTGGCTATCTTTTGGGGGCCGCATCGTCTGGCATTGATTGGCAGTACATCCCAGTTTCTATTGCCCAGATGCAGCCTATTGTCCAAGGACCGCACACCATCTCGGTTTGGGCGAAGAAAGAGAATTTGACAGATCAGAACTACCGGTACCGCCGACATGCTATACAGGTCTTGTGGTTCCCCAACCGCTACCAGTAGGTAGCATGGTTCGACAAGCTCACCATGAAGGAGGAAACAATGAAACGGATGTACCTCGCAGTTCTGCTGGGACTCCTCGTCCCAACCCTCACCCTCGCCGTCCCCCTTCAAATCCCATACTCCGGTCAGCTGTCGGAGAATGGGCAACTCGTGAATGGGACACGGGACCTCACCATCAACATCTATGCCGATTCAGTCGGTGGATCACCAGTCTACGCCGAAACCTTCGCGGGCGCGACCGTCCAAAACGGCATCTACCACCTCAACCTCAACCCGGACCAGAGCGTCTGGGACGGATCGGTTCGTTGGCTAGGTATTAGCGTCAACGGCGGAGCCGAACTCACGCCTAGGACCAAGGTCGGCACGGTGCCGTATGCGGTGCGGGCGGGCGTGGCATCGCATGCGGATGCTCTGACGAATCCGGCCATCGCGCCCGGTCTGAACTGGATGGTTAACACCACAACCATTCTTACTATCACGCAAACGCAATGGACGGCTGTTGACAGCATCTCCATCAACTGCCCAGAGGATGGGTATGTCATGGTCCACACAGGGGGACTGTGTTGGCTGACCGACGCAGGTTGCCTCAACCTCATATTGACGGATAACCCCCCAAACCTAAACGGCGATTTCCATACTGCCGTTACTGGGCCGGGGGTGACCTACGTTCCATTGGCCATGACAGGGTCCTACCAGGTGAACGCTGGCCCGCGGACGTTCTACCTCATGGCCTCGCTGTTCTGTCCTACGGGAACCGTGAAAATCACCTATCGCAGCATGTTTGCGATGTGGTTCCCCAACCGCTACCAGTAGATTGTAAGGAGGTCGGTAATGAAGCGCACAATCTTAATGGCATTGCTGGGGCTCTTACTCCCGGTGATCACCCTCGCCGTCCCCCTTCAAATCCCATACTCCGGACAGTTGTCGGAGAGTGGGTCGCTAGTCATGGGCAGCAGAGACCTCACGATCAGCGTCTACGCCGATTCTACTGGTGGTTCAGCGCTGTACAGCGAGACCTTCGCCGGTGTCAGCGTCCGGAACGGCGTCTACCACCTCAACCTCAATCCGGACCAGAGCGTCTGGGATGGATCGGTTCGTTGGCTAGGTATTAGCGTCAACGGCGGAACGGAACTCACGCCACGGACGAAGATCGGCAGCGTGCCGTATGCGGTGCGAGCGGGTGTTGCGGAACGGCTTGTCAGTATCCCCGAACAGCCGTTTCCTGGGAGCACAATCCTTACACCGGCACAGCAATTTCAGGTCAATTCCTGGGTTGGCAATGTGTTCCAGACCTGGACGCTGTGCTATCGAAAGAGCGTGAACGGAGCCAGCCCGACGACGTTTCATAATCTCTGTGACAACCGCGGTCCATCGCTGACCGTCGTGCAATTGGTGAATGGATACACCATCGGTGGTTATACCGACATCGCTTGGACGAGCAGTTGCGCCGGCGGTTGTTTACGGCCGTACGGACACAACTTCATTTTCTCCCTGACGTCCAACAAGAAATACTCACAGGGTGGAGAACTTCGTTCTTGGTCCGTCTACCACAACATTAACAGCGGGCCATGCTTTGGAGGCGGGCCCAACCTGTTCATCAATGAGCAGATGGACCTTGGATACAGCTACTTCCCTTATGGATACACCTGCAACGGAGTAGAACAACCTCCAAACCCAGAGTGTCAGATTGAGTTCTGTGGTGCGGCATATCCAAGTGGTTCATCGGCTACTGAACTCGAAGTCTGGGTAAAGCAGTGACCAGTAAGGAGGTGCTCCAATGAAAACCAGAGTCTTCACGCTCATCATCGCTGCCTTCCTGGCTGCTTCGACAGCGAGCGCGCAAACGGTGCAGCCCAAATCCCTCTTCTCCGCCGGCGGTCAACTGATGGCCAGCGGCATCTACGAGATCAATGGCAATGTCGGCGACGTCATCTCCGGCATCAGCATGGCCCCGGGCGGCAGCACGATCGTCGAACACGGCTTCTGGGCGGGCAACGTCCACCAGCTCCTCGACGTCAATGACCGGCCGCGGGTGACGATGGTCGATTTCCTCGGACAAGCCCAGCCGAATCCGGCGCGCGGATCGCTGACTATCGAGTTCGGCGCAGCACAGGAAGCCCGCGCCTCGCTCGAGATTTTCGACCTCCAGGGCCGGCGGCAGAAACGGCTGGTCCACGGCCCGCTCCACGCCGGCGTCTATCGGACGAACTGGGACCTCCGCGATGAGTCCGGGCGGTCCGTCGCCGTCGGTATCTACCTCTACCGACTCCAACTCGATTCGTTCATTGCCACCGGCAAGCTGGCTGTCATCCGCTGAGGCGGGCGGGCTTCCTCCGGTGGCACCACGACCAACCTCTCGGCTGGTCGTTTTTTCATTGGCCGGGTGAAACTCTTGCTTTTTGCGGGCGGGTCGTTTTCATTTTCAGAAATATCCGCCGTGGGTTGGGGTGGCCAGCGGCGTTCATATGCCCTCCAGGCCCCGCGGGCAAGATTCTTCATGATCTCCTGGAGAATAGACTTTTTGGATTTCGTGGCGTCAATTTTTTTGCCGGCTGTAAATCTGGAAACCAGGTCATGAACAGCCCGAGCAGCATCTTCGCCATGACTCTTACTCCGTTCCCGGTCACGGGCAATGCAAATCTCGACGGGAGCACTGAGAGTAAACACAGCTGTCTGCCCGGGGAAGTGTGTGTCCAGGAACTGAATCATCTCTCGATGGTAGAAACAAGCATCAACAACCACGCTTTGCCCCGCCGCGACAGTCTGTTGTAATTTCGGAAGCAGACTACGAAGGACTAGCAGAAAGTTTTCGGCCGGAATACACTCGGCATCCGCCGGGACGCGATCAAGCCCATGATCCGCTAAGACATCGTCGAGGGGGACGTAGAGACTTGAAAGGTCGGCCGCCAAATGCCGACCGATGGTCGACTTCCCGACACCGAGAGGTCCACGAATAATAATGACTTTGCCGGTCATGCGTTCATTCGTGTGTGCCGGCCGAAGATATTCGCGCTGAGTCGCAAGCAAACCGATCCGATCATCACCGACGCCTGAATCTACCCGGATATCGGCGGCCGCGGAATTGGCGAGCCCCCGGTGAACGACGCCAGGCGTGGGCGCCATGACCGGATTCCCCGCGACGAGCAAAGCCCGGCAGCGGCCCGACAGGAAGTTCGGGCAAGCGCCCAACCGGAATCTTCAACCGGATTAACCGTTCGATGTTGTGGATGTCCCGTTGCTGTTCTGGTTGGGCAAAGGAAACCGCTTTGCCGCGCCGGCCAGCCCGGGCCGTTCGCCCGATCCGGTGGACATAATCTTCGGCTTGGGTCGGCAAGTCGTAGTTCAGGACCACCTCGATGCCGGTCACATCAATGCCCCGGGCGGCAATGTCCGTGGCGATCAACACCCGGTAAGCCCCGGACTTGAATCCCTCGAGGGCCGCCCGACGTTGGCTTAGGCTGCGGTTCGAGTGGAGTTCGGCCACCGTGTGTCCCCAGCCCTTGACCTGACGAGTCAGTTTCTTGGCGCCGAACTTCGTCCGGGTGAAAACCAAGATCGAGCCGCGGTACTCGGCCAGGAGCTTTTCTAGCAGGCGAGCCTTGTCCGGTTTCGGGACGATAAACAGTTCGTGTTCGACCTGTTCGACGGTCGTCCCCGACGGCGCCACTTCCACCCGCAACGGCAGGCGCATGGTGCGTTTGGCGATGGCCACTATTTCCCTCGGCATGGTGGCCGAGAATAGCAACGTTTGACGATCGGATGGTAGTTTCCCGATGATCCGGTTGATCTGCGGGGCAAAACCCATGTCGAGCATCCGGTCGGCCTCATCGAGCACCAGGATTTTCACCTGGTCCAAATGAGCCGTGCCTTGCTGGAGATGGTCGTTGAGGCGGCCGGGTGTGGCGACGATTATGTGCGGCTTGGCTTTCAGTTGTTGGATTTGCAGATGCATCGAGGCGCCGCCGATCAGCACGGCCGTCCGTAAACCAAAGCTGCGCCCGAGCTGATGCAGCGTTTCATCAACCTGAATGGCCAACTCGCGGGTCGGCAGGAGCACCAGTCCCCGACCTTTGACCGCCGCCAGGCGCTGGACCATCGGTAGGCCGAAGGCCAGGGTTTTGCCGGTGCCAGTCTGGGCCACGCCGATCATGTCCTTACCTTCAATGGCGATGGGAATCGAGCGCTGCTGGATCGGAGTCGGGACGGTGAAGCGCAACCGATCGAGGACCTCAAGCAGCCGCGGCGCGATGCCGAGACCGTAGAATGACGGGGGACCAGAAACGGGACTTTGCACTCACGGAGTATAGCAGGTTTAGCGGGTTCATGTATTTTCTTGGATGTGACCAAGTCGTCGGCGGCCGATCTCTCGGTCGGTCGATTTCCTGCTGGCCGCCCGCCCGCCGCCCGAGGGGGTTCGTGCCCCGCTCTGCGGGGCGCCGCCGCTCTTATGAAGGGCATGTCACTTAGCGTGAGGCGTGTCCACCAAATTGTTCACGAAGAGCTGAAAGAATTTTTGCAGTGTATGAAGGTTTTTTTGCTGACAGTTTCCGGAATTGGAGCGATGCCTCAATAATCTTAGTCTGGACTTTTAAGGCTTTCGCGGTTTTTACAGTCCACTCGCCTTCGCCCGTATGGGCTACAGTTCCGCTCACTCCCTTGAAATCCGGGCCGTGTAGTACGAGGCCACGGCGTAGCCACTCCATCAGCCGCGATTCAATGACGCTCCCGTGGTTATAGACCTCGGCAACCTTGGCAAGGTCCAGCTTGAATGAAGATTTTTTGAGGATCGTGAACCCTTCGGCAACCGCCTGCATCATGCCATACTCGATCCCGTTGTGGACCATCTTCACAAAGTGTCCGGCACCGTGACCTGGAAAGAATTGGTAACCGTCCGACAAGGCGAGGTCAAGAAACAGATGCTCGACCTGCTCGACATCCTGTCGCTGTCCGCCAACCATCAACGACGGTCCGTAACGAGCTCCGCCGGGGCCACCCGAAACGCCGACATCAATAAACTTGATTCCTTTGATGCTTAGTTTCTTCGCTCGCCGGATCGAGTCTCGGTAATACGAGTTACCACCATCAATCACGATGTCGCCCTTATGGAGTAAGGACGCGAGTCCGACTTTACCGAAAAGCGTTTGATCAACTACTTGATGCGGGACCATCAACCAGACCACCTTTGGAGACGGAAGTTGTTCGACGAGACTCGACAGTGAGTCAACGACACTGACGCCTTGAACAGATTTCGCTTGCGGATCAAATCCAGCCACGCTCCACCGCTTCTCCGCCAAACGCAAACTTAAGTTGAGCCCCATTTTGCCCAAACCTACCATACCGATCGTCTGAACTTTTTCTTTGGCTGGGACTGTCGGAGTGTTGGGTAGCGTTTGCGGCGCGTACGTTTGTGGTCGCCCCATCGTTTTCCACGCTTGACGGATCGGATCAACAAAACGCCAACTCGCCAAGGCTTCACGACCGGAAATGAACAGGAGCTGGTTTCCCATGATCGCCTCAGACAATAACTGGGCATACTCAGCCAGGTACCGTTGTTGCTCATCTGCTGGATAATCAAACGTGAGCCACCGTTCTTGAAGCTCGGTCGTAGAGCCTGACTTGCGCGACCAAAACTGAATAGCTACACCCGGGTTAGGGGCTAAGCGAAAGTGGGCCTTGGTCTGGTAGTGTTGCCCCGGCGGACACAGACATGGGGTGGGGTGTTTGAACGTGACGATCACCTGCTTGTCGTCCGCGGGCAGATTCTTTCCGCCCTCGATAATAATCGGAACGCCGCGCCAGCGGGGATGATCGAGCGTAGTGGTGACGCGGAAAAACGTTTCGGTCGTCGAATCTGTCGCGACGCCAGGTTGCTCCCGATACCCTTCGTACTGCGCCCGAAATGTTTGCGCCGCTGAGTCAGTAACCGGCCGCAACGCCTCTAGGATTTCGGTGCGCTTTTGCCAAATGACGTTGGCGTTCAAGCTCGATGGGTGTTCCATGGCCACCAGCGCCAAGAGCTGAAGCGCGTGATTCTGTCCGACGTCCAGCAGTGCACCAACCTGGTCGTAGAACGCACCGCGACCTTCGATCGTTATCTTTTCGTGAATCCGAACCTCGACCCGCTCAACGAACTCCCGGCTCCATGACGGCTCAAGAAAGGTGTTAGAAAAGCGGAACGAAAGAATATTCTGAACGGCTTGCTTGCCTAGGTAATGATCGATCCGATACACTTGCTCGGGCCGAAAATGTTTTTCCAACAGCGCGTTGATTGTTTCCGCTTCTGGCAGCGTTGACCCGTACGGTTTCTCAACGAGGATCCGCGTCCAGCCGGTGGCCGAGCTGCACGGTTCATTGAGGCGAACCCGCGCCAGTCCTTGGAACAGGACCGCGTACGCATTTGGCGGAACCGCAAAATAAAAGAGTTTGTTCGTACAAACGCCCCAGTCAATATCCACCTGATCAAGTTTTACCTTAAGGGCTTGGTAAAATTCCGGGGAGGAAAAATCTCCGGGGAGGTACTGAAACAAGTTGAGAAACTGCTCATCAACGGCTTGTGCGTTGCCGGACTTCAAGAGTGCTTCGCGGACATGAAGGCGGAAGGCGCCATCATTCATTGCTAGCCGAGATGTGCTAACCACGGTGACCCGTTCGGGCAGGCTTTTACTAGTGAACATGTGTCGAAGAGCGGGAATCAGCTTGCGCGCCATCAAGTCACCTGTCGCGCCAAACACGACAAGTATGGTCGGGGGACGACCACGCGAATCATTCTTTGGAGGTGGCAGGCGTGGTTGACGGTTTCGCACTGGAAAGTCTGGATTTTTAGACAGCTCCGCGAATCTTGTCGCGCTGAGAAACTAAGCGCTCGCTGACGAAACTGACGGCCTCGGCCATGGTCGGAAAGGCGTGAATCATAGTGGCCAGGGTCGTGATCGGCACGCGGGCGTGCATGGCTAAGGCGATTTCGTGAATAACTTCTCCGGCCTGGCTGCCAGCCATATGTCCGCCGAGGATCTGTTCAGTCTTGGCGTCAACGACGAGTTTAATGAAGCCGTCGGTCTCATGGACCGTCATGCCTCGGCCCATCACTCTAAGTGGATAGGATGAAGCGACAACGTCATATCCTGCTAACCGAGCTTGTTCCTCTGTCAGCCCGACACTTCCGATCTCTGGGGAAGTAAAGGTGGCGCGGGGCACGACCCGATAGTCGGGTTTCTTGAGCTGATCGGGATGGGTGAGATTCCAGCCGACAATATCGCCTTCGTAGGCGGCCACGTGGGTAAAGAGCATTCGGCCAGCTACGTCCCCAGCCGCCCAGATGTGCGGTTGGGATGTCTGAAGGTAGTCGTTGAGAACAAGTTTGCCACGTTCATCCAAGCTAACACCAGTTTTCTCCAGATGCAGGCCTGAGATATCCGGCTGGCGTCCTGGCACAACCAAGATTTCATCGACGGCAATGGATTGTTCATCAGCGCCGCGTCTAATCGTTAAGAGCTTGCTTGTCTGATCTTTCTTGACCGTCAGCACTTCGGCGTTGGTGAGAATGTTCACGCCCTGTTTTTTGAAAGATTCGGTAATGGCGGCTGAGGTTTCCTGGTCTTCACGGTCGAGGATACGTTCGCCTTTTTGAATCAACCAAACTTCCGAATGCAACCGGATAAATAACTGTGCGTATTCACTCCCGACTGCACCGCCCCCAATAATAGCGATCCGTGGCGGCTGGTGCTGAAGCATACTGGCGTCAATGCTGGTGAGGAAACCGGCCTCCTTGAGACCAGGAACGGGCGGGATCAACGGGTCGGAACCGTTGGCCAGCACGAACTGCTTGGCTGAATAATGTTTGTGGCCGACCTGAATAGTGTACGGGTCGACAAACAAAGCTTCTCCGCGGATCAGATTGATGTCATGGCGCTCCAACATCCGTTCCAGTCGCGGCGAGCCAGTCAGCTTATTGACGATGGTGTCCTTCATCGCCATCATCGCCGGTAGTGATGCACTGACGCCGCTCATCGTCAGACCGAATTCCTCGGCCCGTTCGGCCAGTGATAAGATCTCGGCCGCGCGGAGCAATGCTTTGGATGGCAAGCAGGCGTAGTTCGGGCATTCGCCGCCAAGCTTGTGTTTTTCTACAAGGGCAACGTTCAGGCCGAAGGAACGAGCTTTGATGGCGCTGACAAACCCGGCTGAGCCGCCGCCGATGACGATCAGATCAAATGTGGGCATGGGGGTAATGTGATGGTTTAGAAAATTGACGTTTATTATAGACAACCGCGATGATGACGAAAATCGCACCTGGCACCCAGATTTGCCATCCGGTGAAGCCGGCCCCGCCAAAAGTGTATCGACCAAGATAGAGAAGCGTGCCGCCAAGGACCAGCAGGATGAGTGGATACATTGTTTGATGCGAACGGTAATCCAGCGCAAAACCAACAATACTCAAGCCCAACATGGTCAAGACGATCCATCGCCATATCGGAATAACTGCGCCCAGCCCAATATACGTTAGGAACGAAGCTGAACCGATCCAGCATAGCGGGCAGGCGCCGACCGCGCCGGCCCCAAGGATTGGCGTCATTCTCGTCAATAGATTTTTGGCAGACGGATGAAAAATTGGCACGGTCATCTTTTTAGTGAAATCGTTTCTCTCCGGCTTCAATTCGCGCCGCAATCTGGTTCTCTGGCGGCGGGACCGGGCAGGAGTACTGCTCGTTGTACGCACAGTATGGGTTGTATGCTTGATTGAAGTCGACCACGAGCAATCCGTCCGGCCCAACCTCCGGTTCGAGATAGCGCCCGGCAGGATACGTCTCCATTTCGCCCGTCGCGTCCCGAAACGGCAGGAAGTAACCATGCTCATCCTTGAAGATGGAGAGTTCCGTTGCTTGCCCGTTGACGGCGAAGACTATCTTTCCGGCCCGAACATAACGACGCTGGCTGCCAGTGCTGGTCTGCATCATGACAAAATCATGCGCCACGTTTTCCTTGAGTTTCAATCGAAACCGCAGCTTGGAATTTTCGGGAAAATATAATAATCCGGTAAAAGAAGATCGCTGGACAGGTTGCAACGGAGAGTCGGGCGATCGGAAGAATTGGTCTTTTTCTGAACGAAAGGTTTTGAGATCCATAGGTGTGATACGAGTTTACTCAGATCAGGGAGAGTCGGCGAATGAACATTCGCCGCTACTCCCCGAACTTAGTGGTTGTGACCTTCGTGGCCCTTCATTTTTTCCATTTTCTCGACCGCTTCCTTATGCGGCTGATCACCTTCATCGGCACGTTTCATGGAATGCTCATCAACATTATCCACATCATCGTTACAGACTGGACATTGCGGCATGTTGCTCACCCCCTTTCGGACATAATAAACTTCATAACCATCCGCTTGATCTGTTCGTTCGCCAGGCGCGGGCACTGCATTTGGCCCATTCGTTCGACTACGACCACACCCGCTTCCCGCAAAATCCGCAGGTGGTGCGACACGAGTGGCTGCGAAATACCGAGAAGTTCCGTCAAGTCGGTCACGCAAATGTCGGGTTTGAGACTGAGCAAAACGGTCATCCGCAAGCGAATCGGGTCACCGAGCGCGGCAAATACACGGCTCGGTCCGTCGGTTTGGAGAGTTTCCAGGGTCCGCCGCAATGCGGTAGCCTCTTTCGGCTTGGTGAGTAGCATATAAATCAATATATGTAGATATGTTTATATATTACATACGTTCCGTATTGCTGTCAAGCGTCCCGGTGTGGAAAACTTCTACTCGCCGACCCGGGCTACGAAACAGTTGCCTGAACTGATCAAGCACCCGGCAGATCGCATGCCGAGCGTCAAAGAAAAGAAAACCCCGTCTGGTCGGACGGGGGCGTAGCTAACGGTTGCGCGTGACCGGGATATGTTGTCCAGAGGTTACGTTGCTGGCTTCCAACAGCCGCGAAATCATGTGCGCGATGGTCTCGGGCGATACCCACTGACTCGTGTCAGCCTCGGGCATGGCCTGACGATTCGCCAGCGTATCAATCGTGCCGGGTAGAACGGTATTGGCTGTGATATTTGGACCGAATTCGTGACTCAGGGTGGCCATCAGGCTTGCCACGGCGGCCTTGGCCGCATTGTAATGGGCGGCGAAGGGAGCGGCTGCCATCGCGCTCTGCGATCCGACGCTGACGATCCGGCCGTAGCCCGCCTCCACCATCGGCTTGAGGACCGCCCGGGTGACGAGGAAGGTCGTGTCGAGATTCAGCTGGAGCTGCCGTTGCCAGTCGGCCGGTGAGATTTCGAGGAAGGGTCGGTACTGGTAGCCGCCGACGACGTTGACGAGACCATCGATCCGGCCATGCGACTCGAGGACGTGAGCCACCAACGCGTTGACCGACGACGGATTGGTGACGTCCACCAACGTGAGGTTTAACCGCTGACGCTGGTCGCTAGACGTGGATGCGGCCAGCCGATCGGCTTCGTCTTGGTTGAGATACGTTGCGATTACGGTCGCGCCACCGTCCAAAAGCTTGCGGGTGACGGCTTGACCGAGTCCGCCGGTTCCACCCGTCACGATCATCACGCGATCGCGGTGTATCTCCAGGCCCTTTGCACCCGCCATAGACTGCCTCCTGAGCGATGAGTGTTTAAGCAGCGTATCTGGAATTCCCCGCGAATCTTGACAGACAGCCCGCAAGGAGTCAATAGTTCGGAGGAACGGGCCGCCGATTCGAACGGGAGGAGGAAAAGAAAACCCCGCCCTAAACAGAGCGGGGGAAACGGGTCGGATTCGACACCGTGGAAGAAACAATTTCATGGGGTCACCAAACGAAAGTAGCGATAGCTTCCGGCGGCCTTTTCGCTGAGGACACCCCACCAGCTATTCGTCTCTGGGGCCAAAGCTGCCCCTTCCACCAAGCCCAGCCGCCGGGTGTCCCTGGATCGCCCCACGATTTGCGGCGCGATAGTCAGGAACAGCTCGTCGATCAGCCGCTCCTTGAGGAACTGGCCGAACAGCGTCGGGCCCCCTTCGTGGAGCAGCAGTTGAACGCCGAATTCCGAATGGAGCGCGTTCAGGATATCGTGCGGCTGGAGCAGGGCTTCGTCGCCCGCTACCCGAACCTGAGTGGCGGACACGCCCTGACCGTGATCACGGATCAGGCGCTGCTGCCCAGTCAATGTCGTCATGATGACCGTTGGCAAATCGGGCGTGTGAAACGTCGGTTCGTTCAGGTCGACTCGGCCGCTGGCGCTGACGATGACGTTCAGAGGAAGCGATGGCAGTCCGCGATCTTGACGCCAGCGTGAGAGCAGTGTCTCGAGCTCGGGAGCGATGTACCGTGAAATTCGGACGTGCCCGGGATCGCCGTGGAGCGTTCCGGCGCCGACTACGACCGCGTCAGCGACGGTTCGCAACAACCCCATGATCAGCCGATCCCCGGAATCGTGGCCGCTGATTTCTCCGCCGCCGGAACGGCCGGGAATATTCAGCGAGACGACGCCATCAAGCGACGAGACAAAGTTCGCCACGACCGTCGGGCGATCGGTCCGCCGGGTGAAGACGAGATCACCATCATACAGCCGACGGAGCTCCTCGGGTAGCCACGCCGGATCGGCCCGGGTTTGGTTATCGACTAAGGTCTTGAGCGGGTCCATGCGTCCTCCTAGTAATTACCCATACGGTGCGCGACCAGCTGCGTGAATTCGTCACGGCGGTGGAGATCCGTCAAGTAGACGCCGCGGAAGGCCATGGTGGTCGTGGCCGAGGTGACCTCACGGACCCCGCGAGCAATCGAGCACAGGTGATGCGCTTTGATCAGCACGGCCGTGCCCTGGGGATTGATGAGCTTCATCAGATCCCCGGCGACTTGCTGGGTGATCCGCTCCTGGCTGGTGAAGCGACGCGCGTAGACGCGCACCAGGCGGACGAACTTGGAGATGCCGATCAGGCTGTGGGCGGCGACGTAAGCTTCCCCGATGATCGGCACAATGTGGTGCTCGCAGCTGCTCATCAGGTGAATCGGCCCTTCGACGATGTGCGCCAAGTGATCAGGCGGACAACCCGGGCACTCGTTCGGGAAGACGGTACGGATTTTTTCGTCACCGTCGTATCCGCTGGTCATGTCGACCATTGCCTTGAGCCAACGCTGGGGGGTTGTCTCCGTTCCTGGCCCCTGTTCGAGACCGAGCCGATGAAAGATCTCGCTGGCATAGCCCTCGAACTTCCCCACCTCTTCGGGGGTTAACGGTTCGCGCACACGGCGCGGGTCTTGGGTCGGCTCCTTCGAAGCATTCATTGAACTCTCCTTTGTGAAATGATCGTTCCGTACTTCTGTGGCTGAACTCTGTAGCCGAATGACCTTAGTACTGTTCCGGGATTTTGGTCAAGAATACCGATCCAGAATTCATCTGTTGGGCTGGTAGAGTTCCGTCCCCGGATGAAACGTCGCCCAGGCAAACCAGAATGAGTGGACAGGCACGATCACCTGGCGCGATGACGTATCCAAAATGGTCACTTCCTCGCCATCGGCGGTGAGACGTAGCATCCGGCCGGCGAACGTATCAGTCACGTTCTTGAGCCGCTGGACGTCCTCGACCGGATAGGCCTTAAATTTCCCGTTGATTTCAATGCCAAGGACTCGTGTTTTTAGATCGATTCGGTTGTCACGGTTGTTGATCGGAAAGTAGATTTCCTCGTTTGTATCATAACCCCCATATGGGGAACTCTGATAGTTTCGGGTGTAACCGGTATCCGTTGACAGCACTTGGCCATTCGGATATTTCGTCTTGAACTCTTTCCAAGTGATGTTTTGAGCCTCGATCAATGTCAATCGGCGACCAACGAGCGGCCCGACTACAGCCCGCCCCTCGATTTGCGCCCACAGAGATTCTGTCTTCCGGTCGTACATCAGTAGGTCGGATTGATAAAGCTTCCCGGAAACGCCGAATTCGACCGCCTGGCCGTCGATCGTTCGGTCGTAGACGATGCCGGTGCCGCACAGTGGGCAGTAGGTGACCGCGAGCGGCCGGCCGCCGACAGTATCGTTGACAATTTCGTGCCAAACGAGAATTTGGAAGGGATAAAACCGAGCAGTTGTCCCTGACACGACGCTGATACCTAAACCATCGTCGGCATAGATCCCCGACTGGTCGGCAGCAGCGACGTCGACGAACTTCGGCGTGTCAATCGACGGAATGCCGTCCTTACCCGGCCCACCCTCGACAATGTCCTCGATCGGGATAAGTGCTTTCGTGTTGGTATTTGAGTACGTGAACACGTTTCTTTGTTGAGATAGTATTCCCCAGATCGCGGCGCCGGCGCCGATGATGATGACGGCGAGGAAAGTGACCCGACGGGAGGTCACGTTCCCTGGGTGATGAAAGACTCAAACTGGCTTTCCGACAGATAACCGACCCGCGTTGTAATGGTCTGGCCGTTTTCATCGAGCAGGACAAAGGTCGGCGTGCCCCGGACCGCATACTGGCGGGCCAGCCCCGGTTCACGGTCAACATCCCGCTCGGTAATCACCACCTGATCGACGTGCCGCTCCACGACAGCTTGGACGTACGGACTCATTGATTTACAGATTTCACACCAGGTGGCCGAGAACCACAGCACGGTTCGCTTGCCTGGATTTGCCAGGTTGGCGGTAACCGCCGGTGAGGGTTTGAGGTACATGGCGGCTCCGGAGCTTTGATTATCCGTGCGATTCTGACCTTGACGACTGCCAAGGCTGGCCAGTCCCCAAATCAATACGCCGATAATGACAACGCCTGTTATCCAGTAACCGGTCTTTGATTGGGAGCGATGTTTTGCCATAGCGTGCGAATTAAAGCGCTGGTTGAAATTTAGTGACGTTCAAGATCCAGGCGGTCAGTTGGCCGTATTTCCCCAGGATCATAAAGATTCCCAAGAGCAACAAGAGTGTCCCGGCCGCACGCTGGGCGTAGATCGTCACCTGCCGGAATCGGCGCAACCAGGCGGACAGGCGATCCAAAAACAGGCTGATGATCAGAAACGGGAAGGCGATGCCGAGACCGAACACGAAGAGCAAGACGGCGCCGGTTCCGGCAGTCGTTGAAGTCGCGGCTAGCGTGAGGATTGCTCCGAGCACCGGCCCAATGCATGGCGTCCAGGAAAAAGCAAAGGTGAGGCCGAGCAAGAAAGCGTTGAAGCCATGATATTTGGTTTGGTGCGGCCCGATGTGAAATTTTATCTCGCCACCCAGTCGCGTAAAATGCTGAAATGCGCCGAGCATAAACAGACCGAAGAAGATAAACAATACTCCCCCCAGCTGCATGAAGATCTGCCGGTGCACGAGTAAGCTTCGGCCGACACTCCCAACACTGGCTCCCAACGCAGTAAATATAATCAGAAACCCGGCAATGAAGAGCAAGGTGTGACCGAGAGTGCGGTTTTCCCAACCCAGCGGCTTCTCGGCTTGGTGATTGAGTGATGTTCCTCCGAAATAGCTGATGTAGGCCGGGATCAGCGGAAAGAAGCAAGGGGAGAGAAATGCAATCAGCCCACCGACAAAGGCTAGAAAAAAGCTCGGCTGCGTCACATCAAACGGCATGGGTGCAGGGCGTAAACGTATAGCCATTGATAACTTGGGCTAACGCTTGCTTGAAACAACTCGCATCAGGGACAACCCCTTGACTGAAAACCCGCCCATTAATCGTGACAATCGGCGGATGCCAGCCGCCGCGATACAGCACTTTCCAGAAGCACAGCCACCATGGCCGGGTTGTGAGCTTGACGTTACCAGGTGGAAGCTGAGCGATCAGCGATTTCGCGAGATGGATGGTCGCGTCGCACTCTTCGCACGCTTCGGCGGAAACGGTAAAAAACCCCTGCTTCCCCGTATACCGAAAAATAGTCACTCTGGCTTTCATGGAACTACAAAGGTTTGTCGAGGGCTTGGCGAATGAAGTTTGCGAGTGGAGTTTTTTCCAGCGAGTAGCATATCATCTGGCCGTGACGCCAACAGGTGACCGCCTTGGCGTCTTTCAGCAACCGCAGGTGATGAGAGACCGCCGGCATGGTCATATCAAACAGCTCGGTCAGATCGCTAACGCACAGCTCCGGGTGAAGCGATAAAGCCCTAAGGATACGATACCTACTCGGATCGCTCAGGAGATCAAAAGCCCGAGCTTTATCATCAACGTGATCTTTGGCGAGGGTGGAGCGAATCCGTTCAGCTTCGCGAGAATGGAGATCAAGCATAGTACTAGTGATTAAATATTTCCATAAGTATTGAAATACTATCAAGCGCAAAAAGAGCCGTCAAGTGCGGCTAAGCCCCTGGTTAAAAAAGCTCCCTAGCGGAGGTGATGTCTGGCGAATACCTCTAGGGCATGGAGCTGACTTGTTTCGAGATGGATCTCTGGCCGACGATGTTTGATAATAGTCATTGCTTGCTGAACCGTCATTCCTTGGTAGCGGATAAAGTAAGCGGCAAGTAAGGTTGGGCTGCGGCCATGGCCATTTTTACAGTGAATATAAACTTTTTCTTTATGGCGCATGAACCAATCAATGGCCTGGCTTCCCAGCTCCAGATCATTTTGCGTTGGCGAAGAATGATCTGGCGTCGGTAACCACAGAAAGTAGTCTACTCCGCGTGGGGCATCAATACGCTCAGCTTCGAGGGAAATGTCGGCAGTGATCCCTCGGTGCAAAAGCTTTAGGTCAAAGTGCCGTTGGCAACAGGCGTTCGTACCAAGGTATGTCCCCGGGGTAATACGAGAATAGTTCATAATGGCGTGATCTGTACCGATACGCATTTTCATATATATTCTCGAAATGATTTTTGAGTCGACAGCGTTTTATCTAAGCAAATCATTTCAAAATAGGTTCGAGCAGAGTTTAATAATTGCCGCCTTCACATCGCTACGGCGGACAGGCATGCATCATAGTTCGTCGGGTCGGGGTTGGTAGACGACGTTAGAACTATGATACTAGAAATGGGGCCCAGGAGTCTCACAATGCTAAACTCATTTAGGCCGTCTTCCGATCTTGTCCAGCATTACTCTTACCCCGACCATGCCTGATCGCCAAACGTGGCATACTAAACACTTTCACCAATTGAGTGTTGGCGTATAAATGGTATTTCCCGACCCACCTCTCTCTTAAGTATCCAGCCTTCGCAAGTTGCTGCAGATACTTACTCGCAGTAGCGTAATGGGTACCGATGATTTCACTAAGCCGCACTGGAGAAATAATTGGCGTTGAGAATAGAGCGTCCAGTAACTCGACAGAATAGATTCTGCTAAATCGTTTCTTTAGAATTCGTTTCGTACTAAAGTAGAGTCCCCGGATAGCTAACAATAAATTACGGGTCTCCTCTGCCTGTTCAGCAAAGGCAACTAACATGAATCGCAAATACGGTGTCCAATCCCCTTGCGCGGTAATGTTGCGAAGAAGTTTGTAATATTCGCTGCGGTGATGATCGAGGTACCCACTAACGAAAAGCGTAGGTAGGGGCAACAGCTTCTCTCGGACCAATTGTAAGACCATCAAGATCCTCCCAGTCCTACCGTTGCCATCAAGGAAGGGGTGAATGGCCTCAAATTGATAATGAAGCATCGCACAGCGTAATAGTGGATCGGGGTCCTCCGTCTGCTGATTGGCGGTATTTTCCCAATCACTCATCAGCATAGGGACATCGGGAGCGATTGGCGGTGTATAAAGCACTTCGTGTGTGGTGCTATCTTCGATCTTGTTTTGCTGTTTTCGATATTGTCCACCCCCACTTGGGATCAGCTTTTCATGTATACCAAGGATTAAACGGGTCGAGATGGGAAGTCGCTTATGCTTGAACCCCCACAGAACTGCTTCACGGTACCGCAAAACTTCTTTGTCAACAGATCGCTGCTCATCAAGAGGAAACAGTTGGCTCTGTAACACTTCTTGTACTGTAGTATTAATATTTTCGATTTGAGAGCTAGCGATGGATTCTCGAATAACTGCTGGAGAAATAAGCAGAAGGGGGTTAGGGAGCGTAAGACTCAATCCCCGAAGCTCGGCAATCAATGTGCGAGCACGGATCAATTCGGGCCAGTATTCGGCGTTAGTGATTCTAATTGGGCTAAGCTTTGGTAGCTTATGGGGGTGTAATGGGGAAAACGACATATCACCGTATATATATCGAAGAAAATCAATTTTGTCAATATATCAAAATAACTAAAAACCGGCTGTGCCCTCGTACCCCAAAGCCCGATGGGGTGTCGGTTCATGCGATGATAAGGAAGTCTTGCGGTTTGGTTTGAACTCACTACCCATCAATCCCCGGAGAGCTGGAGAGCTTATCTTCGAAACTTTGTTTTATGTGGTCGAATTTGCTGAACGCTGCGCGAACCTTTTTTTCCGGCGAAGCCGGATCCGGCTCTGCCGGAGAGGGCGAATTTTTAGCCTTCTGGCGGGCGGGCGGAAGGGGGTTCAAGGGGGCCGCCGCACCACTTCGGGTGCGGGGTAAAAATTCCGCCCGCCTGCCTGTCCCGAGTTTACCGAGGGCCGCCCGTCGCCGCTTTTTTTCGGCAGCCTTACTCTGGGATTTTTCTTATACCGCCACCGCCGCCATCGTCGGAGACAGAGACTGTAATCTCTGCGGTCGCTAGATTACCGGATGTATCCCAGGACTTGGCGCTCAAGACGTGATTACCCAGGCTCACTAGTTGGGTTAAATCCCAGGTCATGCTGTATGGAACGATCGCGACTATGTCGAGCAACGTGGGATGCGTCCAGTCCGTAAAACCGACTGTTCGGCCGCCGGCCACTGGTGTCAGGTGCGGATGGTCAGTGCCGTACCGCCAGTTGGCCAGGTGCTTAATATCCAGGGCCCGGTTGTAATCCCACCAACAGTCAAAAGTGCAAGCCGGGCTTTGACCCAATTCCTGACCCAACCACCATTGGTAATCGACCGCGCGGAACAAAGCCTGATCGGCCGAGGCAAACGAGCGATACCCAGCGCGCTCAAGAATCAGCGCCGCCGGAATCGACCCTTCCAGGCCGACCCAGGGGTAATGCGTATAGACGGGTGGCCACTGGTACTGAGCGCCTCTCCGCTGATCATTGATCACGGCGCCGTCAACTCGATGCGTCGTGCCCGCGCCCGGATATCCCGATGGAACGACCTTGGTCGAACCAATTGGATTAATCGGAAGCGCCAGGTTGGGATCGTCGTTGTGAGCCCAGCCATACTCAAGGCCCTTGTTGAGATCAATGTCATCTGTTCCCTCGTTGCTGGCGCCGGTAAAAAATTGAAATCGATTCCAAACGTATGCCAGCTCATCGGCGTCATGCAAGAAAGCGGCGACGGCGGCATAGACAAAGCCCTCTTGGGCCGAGGCGTTTGAACCGCTTTGAAAGGCGCCGAAGGAGGCGCCTAAACTCGCCACGCGGCCGATGAAACTTTGGATCCAGTCTTGGACCTGTCGGCCCTCGGGGCTAGCGCTTGCCCGCAAATCGAGCAGGTCCGCGGCAATGACGTAGGCGCCGAGGTTTCTGCCCACTGCCAACCACTGATTTCCCGGGGGTTCAGTCGGCGTCGTTAAGGTTCTTTCCTCGGTACCGATTGCCGCCAGTACGGCCTGTCGGGCTGGGGCACAGAATTCACCAGTTCGAACGCAAACCAAGGCCGCGGCCATGGTCTGGACATCATGATAGGAATCCTGATCGGAAATATCAGCGTTGCCTGGAACCAGCCTCTCCGCTTCGCTCCGCATGGCGGTCCACGCCGCGGCGCACGGTGTGCCGGTCTCACAACCAAGCTGACTTGTGATCGGCAACGCCATGATCTCATCGGGCGATAACCAGATTCCTCGGGCTATTGGTGTGACCGTGCCGAGCAGCTTTGTTTCATCAAGGAAAAAATCAACCTTGAGAATCCCGGAATTGTCGCTGGCGTTCGCCGTAATGTCCGCCAAACCCGAAACGGTCTGTCCGTTGGTTGGGCTTACAAAAAAAACTGTCGGCGGCGTCGTATCAACGTCCGTCGTCAGCGTGGGTGCGGAAGTTACATTTCTATTAATGGTGGTCGTAGGCCGCCGAACGCTATTCCAAAAAACAAAAGCACTGACGCCGAGCAGCGAGAAACCCAGTGCGATGACCGCTGTGGGGGCGAGGATGTGTAGAACAGTCTTTTGCTTGGTTTTTATCATTTGTGTAGTGTACCATATTTTGACAAAGGAATCAGTCGAAAACGTAACGTACCCAGACATATAGTGGTTCACACGACCTCAATTGGAAAAGACAGATTTTGGGCGAAAGGGAAACAATTGGATCGAATCTTTGCGCGAATGGATTTTAACCGCTCACCACGCCGAAAAACTGGCTTCGTCCATCGATTTTGATGAAATAAAATCGTTGGTGGAAAAAATTGGAACGAACCGCCGCCTGCTTGCCAAAAAAGTCGGCTGGGATTGGTCTGGCGAATGGCGAATTGTGGCGGAAAATCAGAATAAAATCCCCCCAGCGCGCGAGCGAAGCGAGCGCGTACCTTCTTCCGAAAATTCTCAATGTCTAACTTGGTCGGGGTTGGTGGATGATGTTAGAACAATGATTCTTAGCGACGGACACCCACTCTTCCGCCTTATCTGTTCCATTAACTCTTCGAAGTCGCTCCGGGAGTTTGTCCAGCAAGCCGCGTAACATGAACACCCGATTTCTCGCAATATTTAATTACGCTCTCATTCAATTCATTCAGCAATAGAGAGAACCACAAACAAATTTCTTTTAGATCGCGAGGTTCCAGCACTACTCGTGATCCGATCGGAAATACTTTGGAACGTGGGTCGTTCCTCATCTTTGCAGGGGAGCCCCTTGGAAACACTACTGGTTCTTTTTTTAATCCTTCCGGTTCAAATCGTTCCATGTCAGGGACAAACTCAGAGCCATCCTCATTGTGTCCGTAGAGCTGAAGTGTGCGCCACTGAACTTTCAAGCCTGAGGACGTATTCAGGTCTCGAGTTGCGACGATACCCAGCCTATGGGTAAGACAGTGTCTCGCTTGATTTACAGACACGATGTCATCGTTAAACGCTGTGCCAATGCCAAAATTTCGATTAAGGATATTCAGTTTTTCCCTAATACCCATTTCGGTAAATTGGCTTATTTGTTTTTGGTCAACTTGCCCCTTACTTTTCCAGGCATCAACGAACAGCACCATAGAATATAGCTGTTCAAGAAAAACGCCAAACACTTCGATTAGTTCCTCTAAACCCTTGACAACGACCCATGTCCTGAACTCAGTTTTAAATTCTCGCAGACTGTCTGCGGAGATTTCGTCCGGGAGAAGCTTAAGGTAAGAAGCGCCCGTAACGTTTGGGGTAAGGGTCTCAATCGAAGCAGCATTGACACCGAGGCCCATAAACACCCACGCACGGTTTATACCAACGCGTGCTGTACTTAAAACGTTATCCAATTTGATTTCGTATCCCATAAGACCGATGGTTCAACAATGGTGTTGAGACGGATCCGCTTGGTTCGAACTCAGGCCCGACCAATATTCATCGGGCCGAGGTCTGTGTTTTTTAGATTGTGTTTCGAATGGTCGGGGTACCGAGACTCGAACCGCGTCCGGAGCGCCGCCGCTCTTGCGTAGCAGGGCGACGCCCGTCTCAGCCGCCGCGACAGAAGCAGTTCTGTCGCTGACGCTTCGCTCGCGGCCTCGACCCTCCCGCTCCCATCGCGTATTGTCCGCAGAGTCGGGGCGGCGAGATTTGAACTCGCGACCTCGTGGTCCCAAACCACGCGCGCTACCAGCTGCGCCACGCCCCGACTCTGCGGGAAACTCTTGATGGTGTTGTGACGGGCAAGAAGCAGGCGGGCTTCCAACTGCTTGCCCCGTGATTCCGTCTCGAGCTTGCCGAGAGACGGCATTTTACGGGGCGCTAATCCCCGATTCGGTGCGGGACGCCTTACCGCTAGGCCACACCCCGATGCCTGCATTGAAGCAAAAAGCGGTGCCTCTGGCAACTGTACTAGAATCGTCCACTCAAAAAAAGAGACTGCGGCCAGGGGCCCAGTCTCGTGGTCGACGTTTCGAAGCCGCGGCTCCGTCGAGTCGGGGCTAGTGGTGAGGCCAGGTGTCATATTCGGCCAAATCCTCCGCGTCCGGAACGACGCCCCTCCCATCTTCCTCGAGCATCAAGCTCATGGAGAACGGGTGAGCCGTTGAGATCGGGCGGGTCGATCTTGTGCCCCTCCTTGTCAAAGCCACAAAGCCACCGTCGCGGGCGGCCGGCATCGTCGCGCTCGAGGATCTCGCCGCCCGAGCGCGCAAACTCCGACGGCTCTCCTTCGCCGCTCGGCAGTACTTCCAGCGCGTGTTCGGACATAGAGTCCTCCGTTTTGTTTTGACGCCTTTTGTTGCGGATGCAGTCGACGACCAACCGATCAACAACCGCACACCATGAGTATACACAAATCATGGGAAAAGACAAGTCCCAGCGCTCGGCAGGATTCGAATCCCGCAAAATTCGCGGAGTTTACCCCGGGCGAAAGCCGGGGCTGATTTATGGGACGCGGCCTGCGTCCGGACCGGGCCAAAAGCAAATTATTTGTCGAATCGCGCCCTGAGGGATTCGCCTCTTCGAGGCCGGGGCTTGCGCTCTCCCGCCATCCCAGACTTGATCCGGGACCAGGGGTGCTCGAGCCTGGGTCTCGCTGTTCCTTCGGAACATCGGCTCGCCCGTCTCGGCGGTCGCGAGCGAAGCCAAGCAGTTGGCTTCGCTTGTAGTCTCGACCCCTTCGAATCCAAACGGGCGCGGGCGCGCCCTGAGGGATTCGACCCTGGTCAGCGCCGACCTGCCACTGGCAGCTCGGCGGACGTTCGGCCGTCGCTCTGCTCGGCCTCACTCCTGCCCTTCTCATCCCTCGGTCGCAACCGAATGAAGGTCCCGCCTTCGCGGGACGTATTTTCAATGGTGCGCCCTGAGGGATTCGAACCCCGTTCCTGGGTGCCGCCTGCTCCTTCGAAGCATGGCGTCACCCGTCGCGGCCGGACGAAGATGAAGCAGTTCATCTTCTTTGCTTCGCAACCGGCCGCGACCCTTCTGGTCCGAAGCTAGCGCCAAACCGCGCCCGGCAGGATTCGAACCTGCGACCCCATGGTCCGAAGCCATGTACTCTATCCACTGAGCTACGGGCGCGATTTGGTGCCAGACTATCTGCTGCTTGCCCCGTGAACGACGAGCGGTGCGAGTCGTTTCAACGGGGAGCCGGGACACTAGCGGAGCTACAGTATCACGGGCGGTCGGACCGAGCAAGATCGCATTTGCTTCGGGGTCACAGTTCAACATAGAATAGAAGTAACGCTTCGCATCGTGATATACCAAAAAAACACTCAACGCACCGTGCACTCAACTCGTCCTCGTCCGCTATGCTATCGGTTCGTGGCCATGGCGCCAGCCTTTGGTTCTAGTTTGGCCGTGGGGGTTGGTCCTCTTTCTGGCCGCCATCATCGGTCTAGCCATCCCATTCACCCGCCTGACCGACCGTTTGTACCGCTGGTCAGGTTACCGATTTCGCTCAGTCAAGCAACATTAAACAGGTATGCTATACTACCTGTGGAAATCGTTTATGACTGACCGAAAGGGGGTGAGAGTGTGACCAAACAATTTGCTATGATCGTCGGGTGGGTCCTGATCGTTGTTGGGATTCTCAACTTCTTCTTCGAGTCGATCAAACTCTTGCCCGCCCACGCCGTTTTCCACATTGTCGCCGGCTTCTTGGGTGTGGCCCTGCCGAAAATGCATAAAGGATACACCATGTGGGTTGGTATCGTCGGCGTCCTGCTGGCCGTCGTCGGCTTGTTTACCAAAGACCTGTTCGGCATCATCAACTTGCCGATCTGGATCACCATCGTCCACGCCGTGCTCGGTATCCTCGGCTTGATCGTCTGGGCCGGCGCCAAAGGAGGCATGAAGTCAGCGCCCGCCGCGCCAACCATGCCAAACATGCCGCCATCAGGTGGTTCAATGGGCGGCCCAATGGGTGGCCAACCGGGTGGCCAGATGTAAGTCTCAGAGGTACGTACCAACGTTTTGGTATAAAGCACAACCCCGCCGGCCGGCGGGGTTGTTCAGTTTTGACTGTGACGTGGCTGCCGGCGCCGTTGGCGCCACCACAGAATGCCGAACAGAACCAAGCCGAGGCCGACGATAATCCCTTCGTAGTAGTGGAGAAAAAACTGCCACACCGGTCCGGCTTGATCGTCGAAACGAGTCGTGTGTGCTGGGAGTTGAGGGTGGTCAGGACTCATCGTCACGTCCGCTAGTTGAAAGCATACCATGCCTGGCGTCCCGCCAGCATCCGGCTGAGTCTGCTATACTAGCGACATGAAAACTGCCATCTGGGTGATCGTCAACTGTAAGTCATTGGCGGAGGCACAAACCATCGGCGAAGCGGTGGTCGCCAAGCGTTTGGCCGCTTGCTTCGACGTCTGGCTGCGCCAAGCCAGCGGCTATTTCTGGCCGCCGCGATCCGGTCAGCTGGAGCGAGGCCAGGGTACGACCTTAGTCCTGACCACCACGCCCACCCGAGTTCGCGCCATCGAGCGGGTGGTCAAACAACTCCACTCCGACCAAGTGCCGTTTTTCGGCTCAGTCCGGGTCGGGCATCTATCGAGGGCCTACGCCAATTGGCTACGCCATGAATTGCGAGAACACGGCCATGACAAAGAAACAGGCAGCAATAAGGCTCCTGACCGCTGACACCTATCTGGCGGTACTGAAGAACAGCGCTGGGTCCAAGATCTGGCGCTCGGCGTACGGCCTGGCTGACGACCGGCGGCAGAATCTCGTCCGGCGCGGTGAGCTATCGTGCGCCTTTTACGTCTCCAGCATCCTCCGTCTTTTTAATCTTCTCCGTGGTGTCCATCTGACCGTGGCCGGCACCGTCGCCGACATGAAGCGCTCCGGTTGGCGTCATCTCCCCTCCTCCCCGCGCCAGCGGGGATTGAGGAGGGGAAACGGCCGAAGGCCGAGGGGTGGTGCGCGGCCGCGGCCGGGGTGGGTCATTCGCTGGGCATCGCAGAAGTTCGCCGATGGCGAAGAGCACCAGCATCTCGGTTTCTACCTCGGCCGCGGCCGCGCCATTAGCAACCGCAGTTCGACCGGCGTGCCAACTCTTCACCACTGGACCTTTGGTACCAGGCGTGGTAAACCGGTCAGGCCGATCATCGGGCTCTACTGGCACGCCCGACTCGACCAAGCCTAGACCATTACCCAATGCAGATTCCGCTCCCGTTGATTGGTTTTCTGCTACTCCTGCGGGGGCAGCTGTTTCTGGTTATCCGCGAGACCATCAAGCAGATCGGCATTGGCCGGCCGGCCCCAGCTTTGGCGGTCGCTTTTCAGCGACCAGTCAGTCCCGGCCGACCACGCCTACTCTTCGTGGGCGACAGTACCGTCGTCGGCACCGGCGCTGACCGGCCGGACCAGACTGTGGTTGGGTATTTCGGTCAGGCCTACCCGGACGCCAGGATCGTCAACGGCGGTCAAAACGGGACGCGCACGGCAACGGTAGTCAAACAACTGCGTCGCGTCACTGATCAACACTTTGACGTGATCATCATCCTGGTGGGTGGCAATGATGTAGTTCAATTCACCAGTGACCAAGAACTCCCGGCCGCGATTGACTCGGTGTTGACCCTAGCCAGACGAATTGGTACACATGTTTTGCTCATGAGTCAGGGTAACATCGGCAATGCGCCGCTCTTTCCACCATTCTTCAGTCGTTTGTTCACCCGCCGCTCACGCCGCCTGCGGGAAATTTTCCGGGCGGCCACCGATCGACATGGCGTGATGTACATCGATCCCTTTGTCGAGCGCGGAGAAGACCGCTGGTTAAAGAATCCCGCCCACTATTACTCGGCCGACCGGTTCCACCCGAACGGGATCGGCTACCGGGAATGGTTTGGATTGCAGCGGGAGACGATGATAAAAGCCGGGTGGCTACCCAGGTTGGTGTAAGAACAATGCGATCGTCTCGTCATAAGTAATACTAGCCCCATGTCGGCCGATGAATTCCTTCAGCTCTATGATCAACTCGCCGACGCCCTTTTTCGGCATTGCTACTACCGGGTTTTCGATCGCGAGCGAGCGAAAGACTTAGTCCAGGAAACCTATCTCCGGGCCTGGGAATACATGCAGCGTGGCCAAAAGATTCTCAACATGAAAGCTTTTCTCTACCGGGTGGCCAACAACTTACTGATCGACGAATCCCGCAAAAAGCGGGCGCTGTCGCTTGATCAGCTTCAAGCCGAGGGATTTGAGCCGGCTGGACCGGGGGCGGAAGTGACGGAAACGAAACTTGACGCCGATGCGGTGCTCCGGATCGTTAAGGATCTCAACCCTGATTACCGCGAAGTCTTTGTGATGCGTTATGTCAACGGCCTCGAACCCCGTGAGATCGCTGAGATACTCGGCGAATCGCCAAATGTTATCTCCGTTCGACTGCATCGAGCCATCCGGCAGTTAAAACAAACGCTGGCCTATGGAATCTAAGAACTGGTCACAATTCCTGCGGCGTCTACAATCCGTCCGGCTGACCGATGCGGAGTCGGCGTCGCTGCGGCACAAACTTGAACGCCTGGTAAGAGGTGAGTCGATCGACCGTCATGGGTGGCGACGCTGGAAAACTATTCTTATCCCTCATCGTCTTCAGCTGATGCCCATCCTCAGTGTCATCATCGCCGCCGCCGTGGTGGTTAGCAGCGGCGTGGCCGCGGCCGCCGAAAGCGCTCGGCCGGGCGATCCGCTCTACCAATGGAAAGTTGGTGTCAACGAAGAAGTTCGGGCGGCGTTCAGTTTCTCCTCGGAGGCACGGGCGAACTGGGACATGCGCCGCTTGGAGCGCCGACTGGAGGAAGCGGAGGCGCTGGCAGCCAGCGGCAGATTAGATGCCACGGCCCAAGCGGCCATTGAAGCGAGTTTCAAACACGGTGAGATGAAGATCCGTGCACTGATCGACCGAATGGCCGCCGATGGACATGAACAAGCAGCTCGCCTAAGTTCGAACCTCGAAGCTACCCTCCATGCCCACCAAAGCATTCTGACTCGCCTGTCCGCGACCGCCACCAGCGCGGCCGAGCAAGGTGGAACGGCTAGCATTAGCATCGTCACCACCGTCGAATCGGCGGCCGCGGCGGCGGCCGAAGTACGGATCAAGCACGAAGCCGCGGTGGCCTCGGCTCGCCCCAACCTTGAGGCGGCGGCCACTCGCCGGCTGAAGGCCGCCAACCACAAAATAGCCGAAGTGGAAAAGTTTATCGCCAAGTGGGAAGACCGTCTGGGGACCGAGGTAGTGGCCGAGGCCAAAGTAAAACTTGAGTCGGCGAAAGATCTGGTGGCTGAGGGCCAGGCCAAGCTGGAAGCGGATGAGTTCGCTGAAGCCTTCCGTCTCTTCCAGCGGGCGCACATGCTGGCCCAAGAGGCGAAACTGCTCGTTCGGGTGCGGCAGGCACTCAATATCAACATCTCCGTCAAGTTGAACGCCAATGCCTCTCCCCGTCCGAACGTCAATATCACCCCGCCATCAATCCATCGCCCACGGCCATTGCCAATTCCCAGGCCGCAGCGGCCGCAACCTCCAGAATCGATCATCAGCAATACGAATATGCGGATACAGAGTCTATTCGATCTGACTGCACCTTGAGGGAGCCAGAGAGCCCAAGCCGCCGTCCAGACTTGAGACGGCGGTTTTGGTATTCGGTCATATCCGGTACAATGGCAGCATGGGACGTGGGCAAAACCTCTATTTTCGGATCTACAACATGGTTCGCCGTGTGCCGCGCGGCCGAGTTGCAACGTACGGTCAAATTGCCGCCCTCATCGGCTCGCCACGGTCGGCCCGGGTGGTCGGCTGGGCCTTGCGGGCGCTCGAGCCGGACACCAAAGTGCCGTGGCAACGGGTAATTAATAAGGACGGGATGATTTCGATCGAAAACATGCACACCCCAAAATCGGTACAGGTAGAATTGCTGCGGCGAGAGGGGGTGGAGGTAGCCGAACGCCAGGGTAATTTTTGGGTCGAACTCAATCACTATTTATGGCGGCCGTAAGAACATGCCTCGCGGTTACCTGATCCCTAAAAAGTTCACGCCTCGATCGAATGACGAGTATTTTGAGGTTTTAGCTAAAGCGATTTTTCAAGTTGGTTTCAACTGGAAGATCGTCGAGCGAAAGTGGCCGGATATCCACCGCGCCTTTCATGGTTTTCATCTGCACCGGGTGGCGGCCTTGACCGACAATAACATCGACCGACTGCTGAAAGACCCGGCGATCATTCGGAACGGGCGAAAAATCACCGCCATTGTCGACAATGCGGGTCTATTCCTCAAACTGGCGGCGGAACACGGCAGTATCAAGAAATACTTGCATTCACTGCGTCATCTGTCCTACCGCCAGCGTCGAAAAATCTTGGTAAAACAGTTCAAGAGCATCGGCCCGACTGGCCTTTTCGTTTGGTTATACACGGTCAATGAACCGGTGTCGAGTTGGCCTGAGCGGAATAATTAGCTTTTCTTAATGTCGGCCGATACAATCCATTGATTATTTCGTTGTCTGTAGTACAATGCGTTTGCTGAGCCAACGTAGACGATGAAAAAAATCTACTATCACAAGCTCATTCGAGACCGGGTGCCGCTGGTGATGAAAAAAAACGGCGCGGCGTTTCGAGTCAAGAGACTCGACCTGAAGTCCTACCAGCGCGAGCTGCTGAAGAAAGTCGGGGAAGAAGCTAGCAGTTTGCCCCGCTTGCGGTCCAAACGAGAGATGGCCAGTGAGTTGGCGGATACTATCGATGTTATCAACGCCATCAAGCGGACTTTCAAAATTTCTGAACGGCAGATTAAGTCGGAACAACGAAAGGCTTTTGTGCGTAAGGGTGGTTTCAAGAAAAGACTATTCTTGTTTTGGGCCGAAGATACCGGCTATCGAACTAACGAGCGACGATACAAGAAATAATCACCGTCAGCTTTCTCCAGCTCCTCGTCAATTACAATAATCCTGGCGGGATCCGGCCGCGAAACTAAATCTCTCCTGAAAGCAGGGAGCCCCGCACCGAACCCCGAATGAATCGGGGACTGGTGCGGGGCGGCATCAGCTTGTCCGGCGGCGACGAGCCGAGGCACGGGGCCGTCTGGCGGCGAGGATCCCGCTGCTGCCTGTAGCCCCCGAGCGGGTAAGGGGAGTCGAACCCCTCTCATCAGCTTGGAAAGCTGAGGTAATACCGATATACGATACCCGCTCGCGAGCCGCATTCGTCTTGCGGGATCTCGCCAGTTTTGTTTAGAGAAATAATGAGCGGGAGAAAGCTGAGGTATTACCATTATACGATACCTGCTCCAAGGAGAGAGTCGACTTTCTCGCTAAACATCATAAGTGTTTTTTCGAGGCCGGACAAGTTGATGCCGCTTCGCACCGAAGCGGTCGCCTAAGCGGGCTACCTGTTCCAAAAAAGACCAAGACATATCCTATTTCGTCCTGACGGCAGTCGTGGCGGCGCTATTGTATCTTCCGCCAATACACCCCGCCGCCACGGGTGCCAACGTAGAGAATCCTTTTTTCGGCGTCAAGTTCGAGACTAAAGGCGCCGACATGTTTGAGTCCGTCGTTGAACGATTGCCAGGTCGCGCCGCCGTCCTGACTGATGTAGACTCCGTAGTCGCCGACCACGCCGCGACTCTCCGCCAATCGGAAATAGTCAACCGTGGCCACGTACACGACCTGACTGTTGCGGGGATCCACGATGATATCGCCGACTCCGTAGCTGTCTGGCAGCTGCGGGATCTTAATCTTCTGCCACGAGCCACCGCCATTGACACTCTTGTACACTCCGTCATCATCGGTGCCTAGGTAAAGCGCGTTTTGACCGTTCGGGTCCAGGGCCAGGGTGTTGGTCTCAACGGTTTCCAGACCCTGGTTGATTTTCGTCCACGTGGCACCGTAATCCGTGCTTCTGAAAACGCCGTGTCCACTGCCGGTCTTTTCCTGAAAATTGGTTGGCCCTTGGGTGGTAGCGTACACGATGGCGGAATTGTTCGGGTCAACTACGATCTTGCTGACATGAACGTCGGTTTCAAAACCGCGATTCGACTGCCGCCAGGTCCGACCGCCGTCCTGACTAAGCGACATGCCACCGCCCCTGATGGGAGTGTATTGATCGCCGCCGCCACCGAGGTAGATCCGCTTGGGGTCGTGCGGGTCGAAAGCAATGCCGTGGAAGTGGGCCACGCCCGGCAAGACTGCTGAACGACCGAAAAACCTTTCATCCACCCGCTGCCAGGTTAAGCCTCGATTGCGACTGGCGTAAACGCCGCCATTCGTAGTCGCAAAAATCGTGGCCGGGTCGGTCGGGTGCGGCGCCAGCAACATCAAGTATGGATTCTCCAGTTGGTACGAAGAAAAAGTCCAATTCATGCCGGCGTCGGTGCTCTTGAAAATGCCCAAGGTGTACGTCCCGGCGTAGAGTGCGCCGTCGCTGGCCTTGACGATATCAACCACCTCGCTGCCAATGAAGCCTTTGTTCCGCTCCTCCCAGTGTTGACCGGCGTCAGTGGTTTGCCACAACCCCTGCCGACCGGCGATGAATACTTCGCGGCTGTTTCTCCCGACCACCAGCCGCTCGACGCCGACGTTCGGGATGAATTCCTGATCATGGGTCCAGAAGAACTCTTCCCACCGACGGCCGCCATCCACGGTTTTGAGAATCTGGCGAGAAAAAATGGCGTAGGCGATATTCGGATTGTGTTCATCAATAAAGACCCCGCCTTCCGAAGGATCGAAATAAGATGCCTCAAGTTGCTGCCACGTCTCGCCGAGGTCGTCGCTTTTGTAGATGCCGGCGCACTTGGCTCTCCCGATCTCATTCGCCTTTTGTCGATCCTCCATCCCGGCAATTCCCATGCAGGTCTGTTCCTCGAACACGCCCACGCGAACGTAGACCTCGCCTGGTTCTTGCGCGTTGATCTTAATATCGAGAATGTCAGTCCGATGGAAAGTGCTATCAACCCGGCGCCAGCTCTGTCCCTGATCTGAGCTTTTGAAGAGCGCTGAATTTGTACCTACGAACAGGACGTTGTCATCGGCTGGGTCGGGAGCAATAACAGTGATTCGACTGCTGTCCTCATCAGTGATGCCAGCCCAGATCGGACGAACGCTCCAGTCCGTGGCCGGCAGTGGCGTCAATCCCCGCCAGTTTTTCCCATCATCCTCAGACATGAAAACTTGGGCCTGACCCGCATCTTTCATGCCGACGAAGATCAGATTGGAGTCGGCTCGACTCATGGCCATGGCCGTGGCATGCCCTTCGCTGAAGTCAGGTTCCTGCCAACTGACTCCGCCATCCCAAGTGACAGATAATCCGTCTTCTAGGTTTGGATGCGTGAGGTCTGGTGTGGCCACGAAAGCAACGTTTCTGGAATCGGTCAGGTCGACGGCCACATCCTCAATACTCCTTCCAAATCCACCGGCCGATTTCCAAGCTAAATCGCCAGCCATCTCATAGACGCCGTTGCCACCGAGAGCGTATGAGTACGACGTGGCCGCCCACATTCGATCGCCGACCTTTTCCAGATCAGTAATCAAGCCGCCGAACGGGCCGTTCACCTGGGTCCATTGATCGGCGCGGATCAACACCGCTGGGCAGTCGGACGAACAGTTGGTTGTGTTTTCACCAATCTCGCAACCAGCATTGCCACATTTCCTGGCGGCCAGGTAGTCAGCCAGCGGCCCGGGCAGAACTTCGGTGTTACTGTTTACCGCCGACCGAGGGCGTTCTTGTTTCTGGCCGACCAGTACCCACACCACGGAAACGGAAGCGGCCAGGATGCCGGATGCAATCAGCAAGATGCTAGTAGTTGGTGTGGTCACGTCTGAAAGTGTACCATGTTTGGGTTTGTTGGTTCAGTCGGGCAGACGCTGTGGCGGGCGACTTGAGGCAGCGAAGTATGAATACTTCATTAGGCAATTCTGTGGGTCTAGATGCCTTGATACGCGGGGTATTTTCTGATACTCTGTGGTCATGAAACACGTTTTCCTGATCAACGGCTATGGCGTGCCGAAAGATATCCGGCTCGATTTTAATTACCAACTCTACCTGCGAGCTGCGTTCAACGCCATTTATTCGACTTGTCTCGAGCAGAAGATCCGGCGGCCACTGATCATTTTGTCCGGCGGACACACCGACTGCTGGCCACCATATCGACGAACCGAAGGACAGGAGATGGCCAAGGCCTTTACTGGCCTGGCTGGGCGTTCGTTTCTGCGGCATCTGACTCGAAGTTGGCGCATGAAGACCGAAACGAAAAGTATTTCTACCCTGGAAAACTTTCTTTTTTCTCAAAAGCTGGTTGGGCCGGGCCGGGTTGATTTGGTTATTTTTTGCGAGCAGACAAGAGTATTAAGAGTCAAATCTCTAGCGCCGAAAGTATTCGGCCGACAAGTCCGGTTGAAAGTGCAACCGATCGACTTTGATGTGTCGGCGAATCGTTACCTTCAACCACAAACTATCTCCCGCAAAGAAACAATTGCTTTGGCCGTTGATCAATGGGCTCGGCGTTACCCACAGCGCATGCCGGAGCACCATCAGTTCTTCCGTGAGCGACTTCTTTTCCTCCGCCAGCGTGGCGGGAAGCGTCAGGCCGCAGCAGTAGCTGCCTGGTACAAACAAGCTGAGCGTCATTGGCCTATTTCATTCCGCCGTTGGCTCAAGAAAAATAGGGGTCGATGAACACCTATCACTTCCCCCTCAAAGATCGTCGCGACGTGGCCGAGGGGACCACGGCGTTTTGGTTTGACACGGCCCTGTCCGGTTTCACCTTTGAGGCCGGCCAAAATATCGATCTCTATTTGCCCGGCGCCCCTGCCAGCGGCGCGAATCAAGACACTATGCACAGCTTCTCCTTGGCCAGTTCGCCACACCAGACCGACCATTTCATCGTCGCCACCCGGATGCGGTCGAGCGCCTACAAGAATACTCTCCGTGCACTGCCGCTTGGCACGGCGCTGCGAGTTGTGGGGCCGAACGGTAACATGGTGCTCCATGAGGATACCAACCGACCGGCGGTGTTCCTGGCTGGTGGCATTGGCATCACCCCATTCCGCAGCATGGTCGAATGGGCTGGGCACCAGCGCCTGCCCCACGAGATCCTTTTGTTCTACTCGAATCGGACTTTGGCCCTCACGGCGTTTCATGACGAGTTCGTCGAGTGGTCAAAGACCAGTCCGAATTTCCGCTATTTGCCGACGCTGACTGACGAACAGCCAGCCGGGTGGCAATTCCTGACCGGGAAAATCGACGCCGCAATGCTTCAGAAACAGGTCGGTGACTTCACGAAACCGATCTTTTACCTGGCCGGCCCGCCGGCGATGGTTGGGGCCATGCGACAGACGTTAATCGACGCTGGCGTCAAACGGGACAGCGTCAAGCTCGAATCGTTCACCGGCTACTAGACAGATGGAACTGCACAAGAAACGGTGCGTTCCATGCGAAGGCGGCGAACCGCCATTGACGCCCGAACAGATTGAGCGGCTGAAACCACAAGTGTCCGGCTGGGAAGTAACGACGGTCGATCATCATCCATCATTGGCCAAATCATTCACGTTCAAGGATTTTGCTGACTCGATCGCCTTTGTTAACAAGGTGAGGGATGTCGCCGAGACCGAAGGGCACCATCCTGATCTCCATATCCACTGGAACAAAGTCCGGGTCGAAAACTGGACGCATGCTATTGGTGGGCTGCATGAGAATGATTTTATCCTGGCGGCGAAAATCGATCGATTGACGAAGCGTTGACTCCGCCGCCATGATTGTCCGTCGATCATGAACATCGAGGCGATTGTACAGGCTGTCGGCCTCCTCGGCATCGCGGCCATCGTCTTTGCCGAAAACGGCCTGCTGATCGGTTTCTTTCTCCCCGGCGACAGCTTACTGTTCACCGCCGGATTTCTGGCCGCCCAGGGATATTTCAATATCTGGATTCTGGTAGTCACACTTTTCCTGGCGGCCGTGGTCGGGGTGGCCGTCGGTTATTGGATCGGCCATCGCTTTGGCCGCAGCTTATTCCGCCGCCCGGATTCTCGATTGTTCAAGCATGAAAATCTTGAGCGGGCCGAACGGTTCTACGAACAGCACGGCGGCAAGACGATCATCTTGGCCCGATTTATCCCCATTGTTCGTACCTTCGCCCCGATTGTGGCCGGGGTAGGACGCATGGACTACGGTCGATTCATGATCTACAACCTCATTGGCGGCCTATTGTGGGTCGTCGGGCTGACCTGGGCCGGCTACTGGCTCGGCGGACGAGTGGCCAACATTGATCGTTTCTTGCTGCCGATCATTGCGCTCATCATCATCTTGTCTATGTTGCCTGGCCTCGTTCACCTGCTCCGAACGCCGGAGCGGCGTCGGAGTCTGTGGCAGCGCCTCAGGTTCTTTCGTCGCCAACCATAGCCGATGCGAGTCACGGTCATCGGATTCGTCAGTCGTGATCGTAATATACTACCGTCGGGGCAGGTAGTCGAAACTGTTGGCGGCAAAGGTTTCTATGCCGCGGCCGCGCTCAGTCGCGGCGGGATCGAAACTGATCTCATTACCTGGTTACCAAGCGCCGACGCCAAACTCCTCCTGACCCTCCAGGATTACCCGCTCGGCATCCACGTCATTTCCGTCCCGACCGGGACAGTCAATAGCAACGTTCACCGTGGCGATCAAGTCGAAGCCACTACTCACTTCGATTCCAAAGTCTTTAGTCCGGCTGATTTCAATGCCGGCATGCGTCAAGCGATCGAAGCCAGCGATCAGGTTGTCCTGGCACCAAGCGCTTGGCAGCAAATCTCTTCGGAACTGCTCGACTATTTCAGCAATACGATCGGAGTCAGCCTGGTCGGGGACCTGGGCAACGCCTTGCGGGCCGCCAGCGCTGAAGGTCGGTTGGCACCTCGTGACCCTTGGCCGGAGCAAGAACAATACCTCCGGCCGATGACCACGGTCGCGGTCTCGGCCGAAGAGGTGGCTATTCCGCTCCAACGCGGCGAGAGTTTCTTGTCATTGGCCCGCGCCTTCAGCGAACAAGGGCCAAACGAAGTAATCATCACTGCCGGTAGTCGCGGCTCATTCATTTATCAGGCCGAAACGAATGAGGGCTATGATCTGCCGGCCTACCCGCCAACGAAACTCGTTGACCCGACCGGCGCGGGCGATACCTATCTCGGCGCCTATCTGGCTGAACGGTCGCGAACGGACAATGTCTTGCGGGCCGGAAAGTTCGCGGCCATGGCCGCCAGCTTGAAGCTGGCCTACACCGGTCCACTGCGCGAGCCAGGGGAACAGGTTGACCGGGCGCTGGCCGAAGTTGAATCGTCGCCAGGGGCGGCCTCGTAGTGTAGTTGACGTCGGCCGGCATCTCCGCTACCATGGCCAGATCATTGGCCGTTCCTTCCATTTGCTCGTCGGCCGCCGCCGACAAACTTAGGAGGTAGTGTGAACTTCCAACGATCGTGGTGGCTGATAGCAATCTGGCTGATCATCGGCTGGTCGCATGCTACTGGACTGCGAGCCGAACCGGCGGCGCCGGCCCAGGCCACCTCCGCAGTCTTCTCGCTCTTCCCGACGCCTGGCTCACGGCCGGTCTGGGCCAGACGAGTCCTGCCAGCATCATACCGGATGGCAGTCAGCCGGAACTCGGGCTATTGGTTTGTGGGGCATACTATCACCGTCCAGCTGACGGCCTACGCCTCGGTCCCGCAACACACCGACAGCACGCCGTGGATAACCGCTTCCGGCTCGCGGCCTCGCTTCGGGACGCTGGCCCATAATGGTCTGCCCTTTGGGACCGTTGTCCGTCTGCCCGAAGTCTTCGGTAACCAAACCTTCACGGTCGAAGACCGGATGAACGAACGCTACGGCGATGAGTACGCTGACGTCTGGCTGCCGACCGACGCCGAAGCCCATGCCTTCCGCGTTCGGCGCGACACGCCGATGGTCATCGTGGCGCTCCCGCACCCCGAGCCCTAACCCGGCTCTTTTTTTGTCCCGGCCGGTGCGTTCAAGCAACGTGGTCTGATCGACCGTATCGTCTAGGGCCAAGCGGCTTTCAGCCGCTTTTTTTTATTGCTGTTGCAGCGCGGCTTTCGTTTGCATCAGACCGATGCCCACCAGAATGCCGATCCCCATCGCCATCAACACCCGGCTGGTCGGGTAGCCGACCGGAAGCGTCACGTCTCGCGGTTCAACCAAAAAACCAATAGCATGATCATTGTCGGTCGTGGCGTCGGGGAGGTCGAGGGCTAGATCATAGAGCCGCTCGGCGGGAAACACAAAATTCCACGCGGCTACGCCGTTGCTATCGGTCGTCAACTGCGTCCGGGCCACCTCACGGTCGCGGTTGGCATCAGGCGACGTTTCAATCACCCGCACGGTCAAACTCTCCTTCGGCAGCGGTTGGCTGTCCTGATCACTGACCACAAAGCTGAGCTGGACCGGCTCACCGACCAGCGGGGATAGTGGTTGCTGAATGAGAGTCACATGCGTATCCCCGACGTGCTGCTGGACGCCGCCATGGGCGAGCGCCGTCACAGGCCAGAGTAATACCAGACTGATCAGGAGTGATTTCACGAATGTCTTGGTGCAGAATACGTAAATTAGTCCGAACCGCTTTCGCCGCCACAGGCGGCGAGGAAGTCCCCCCGCGAAAATCCGGAAAGGCGGCGGAGCCGCACGAATGACAATTTCAAGTTTTTTTGGCCGCATATTAGAATTATTTCTGCAATACAAAGAACAAATAGTTACTTGCACCAGAATAATCTTTGAATAGAGAAAATGATCTTTTATCTCTTATGCCATATTTAGAATTAAAATACGCAACCTTAAATTCAGATTGTTTGATAATCTCGTCCCATTTCCTTTTGGGCTTGATATCAATATATGGGACTTCAATATTAGGCGTATCATCATATTTTTCCCCATATTCTTTTTCCCGAATATTGATATGGAATAATTTTGAGAATAATATTTTTGTAACCCGCAGAATGTTGCCCAGAAAATATGCGTTTATTGACCACAAATTATGTGCTGTAAAAAAGAAAAATTTATCTTGTTTCAACATTCTACGAACCACCTTTAGAAACTCCGTTTTTCCTTCTGCCCGCGCAATATATCCAATGCCATTAAATGAAAAAATTATTCCGTCAAAATAATTATCTGGATAACCTAAATGTTGGTCGTCTTTAACATCAAACTCAATATTCGCCGGTTCTTTCGCAAGCCTTCGCTTTGCGGCCCCTATGAGCGGGGACGACAAATCAATTGCTGTAACTTTATTACCAAGACTGGCCAAGTAAAAAGAAGTGCGGCCACCACCGCAACCTATATCGAGAATATGCCCAACATTTTTGAAAAATCTATCGAAAATAAATTTTTCTTCAGGCCAGATTTCTGTAACACTCCCGTAGTGTTTTGCAACTTCTTTATCTGTATATCCTCGTTTAACAATTTCAGTTATAGCATCCAAATTCATAAAATGTTTCTTCTCCCAAAATCAAAATATCGTTCGAGCCGATGTTTTTGACGGGTTCTTTGGCGGTTTTGGACAATCGCGGCGAAATCGCCGACTCGAATTTACGCCCAAATCTGAATACTTGGCGGTCGCGCGCGCTCGTGAAAAAATGACAAGTTGTAATTGGTGCCGGAGGTGGGAATCGAACCCACAGGGAGTTTCCTCCTCGGGATTTTAAGTCCCGTGCGTTTACCAATTTCGCCACTCCGGCGGGGTGTCGCTCGTCTAGTGCGAGATTCATGGTTTGGAGCGGGAGATCCCGCACCGTCCGGTGCGGGACGACCTCTTCCTTGGCAAGCCCCGCACCACAACGATTGATTTTGGTTTCAACGGAGCGGGTGAGCGGACTTGAACCGCCGACCTTCTCCTTGGCAAGGAGACGTTCTACCACTGAACTACACCCGCGTCTAACTTTTCAATCGATGTGGTGCGGGGTACTGCTGTCCGGCGAAGCCGGATCCGGCTTCGCCGGAAACTACTCCCGCATTCAGGCCTGGAGGGGATTCGTCCCGCCCCACATCGGCCCATTTTCCTAGTTTGAGGCCACGGCGGGAATCGAACCCGCGAATAGGAGTTTTGCAGACTCCTGCCTTACCCCTTGGCTACGTGGCCGTATGAAAGGCTATCTCGTTGGGGCCGATGTGGGGCGGGATTGCGGTCCACCTCCCCCACTTGGCTACCAGGCCAGGGCAGCGGCGACTATAGCACAAAAACATATTTCGATCAACTGATCAGATTTTTCTTAAGACGTTCGGAATTTTCCTGAAGTCCCGAATCAAGGTTTCGCGCATCGCATTGTTATACAACGCCGCGGCCGGATGGTAAAGCGGCAGGACCACCCGTCCTCTGAACCGCTTCGGCTGGCCATGAACCTGACTAATCTTCATTGTCGCCGGCAGGAACAAAGCCATCGAGTGACGACCGAGCGTGACAATCAACTTCGGGGCGATCAGCCCAATCTGTTTCCACAAATACAAATCAGTGCAGGTGGTGATTTCGCTTGGTTCGGGATCGCGGTTGCTTGGCGGCCGGCATTTGACTATGTTGGTAACAAAGACGTCGGCCCTAGTTTTGTTGATGGCCGCGAGCATTTCGTCGAGAAACTTCCCAGCTGCGCCGACGAATGGCCGGCCAATTTCATCTTCCTTTTGCCCGGGGCCTTCACCGATGAAGAGCAGGTCGCTATTGGGATCGCCATCGCCAGGTACGGCTTTCAGCCGGCCTGGCGATAGCGGACAAGCCGTGCAGTCATGGACCGCGGTGGATATATGTTCGAGGCTTGTCAGCGTACTCGCGTCTGGGATGGTCATTACGTGGCCACGATGAAGTAGGCACCGATGAGCACAATCAGCGACGCCACGGTTTTTTGAGCCAGGTGATGTTCGTGAAAGAACCGGCCGCCGATGATGACGTCGAGCAGCACCGACAACCGCTTTAAGGCAATGACTAAACCGACCGCCGCCAAGCCCGTGGCCTGCGCCTGGCTGTAGTTGGAGAGCAGGTGCAAACCGGCAATGGCCACGATGGTGAAAAGCAGGGGCCGATAGCCGCGGCGAAAAACGACCAGCTGTTCGCGGATGAGAAAGAACCGAAGCAGGAAGAAAATGGTCATGGTGGTGAAAATGTAGGCTAGGTAGGTGGTGGTCGGGACGTGCTGGAGCAGGTAGCGATCGAGCACACTGGAAGCGGAGAAGAAGAACAGCGCGCCAAAAGCGTAGCCTCCTCCGGGCCGGGCGATCAAGCGACGAAGCGGATTGATTAGGGTTTGGGCTGGACTGATAGTGGCTGGGTGGGCGTGTTGGCGCTCAAACTCCAAGACATAGGCGCCGACCACCAGCAGTCCCAGCCCGAGTAAGTGGCCGCCGCGAATAATTTCGCCGAGAAACATGGCGGCCAGCACCGCCACCAATCCTGGTTCCAGGCTGAGGACCGGCAAGACCGTTGATAGTTCGAGCCGGCGCATGGCCTTGGCGGTCAGGTAGAAAGCGATCGAGGCTAAGATGCCGTCGATGACGAGCAGGATGAATTGATTGCTCGTCACGTGCCAGTCCACGACCCGCCCGAAGAGTAAGAGGAAAAGCAGCAACTTAATGCTGCTAAAGACCGTCACATACTCGGTGGAATGCTCCTGTTGGAGGTTTCGTTTTTGCAGTAACCCAACGGCGGCAATGGAGACCGCCGCGATCAGTGCGTAACCGTACCAGGGCATGGAGACAGACTAGAGCCGCACGTCCTGAAAACTACAGGTCATGTTGACTAACTCCACGACTGCAAAACTTGGATATTGGAACATGCCGCCGGCGGTGCCGGGGTTGAGGAAATACGTTCGGCCACGTTTCTCCCACCGCTTCAGGTGGGTGTGTCCATGACAAATTAGGTCGTAGGCACCGCCGGCACGCCCCGCCACAGGCGAGGCTCCGCCGAAAAGCGGGCCGAGGGCGGCCGCGGCTTCTGCATGCTTCGGCTGATGCGTGAAAAAAATCTTTTTATCCGCCATCATCACCTCGCCATGTTCGCCGTAGTGCGTAACATTTGCTAATGCTGCCACCACGGTTGTTTCGAGTTCACGATCGGCAACGTTTCCGAAGACGGTGTGGATCTGCCCCGCGAACGCCCGCGACATTTCTTGCAACATTGCCGGAGCGGCCGTGTCGCCGCAGTTGATCAGTGTTTGGATGTTTTCTTCGGCCAGGAACTTGGCGATCAACTGCCAGTTGGCGACGTTGTCGTGGAGATCGGACATGACGGCCACAAACATGCATTCATTCTAGCACAGTTACCAATCAACCGCGGTCGGCGTAAACTCACGGCGTCCACCGGTCCACCTCGTTCCTTGGGAGGACATCATGCCGCGCGCCCCAGAACATTGGTCAGCTCCCTCTTGTGGCTGCATTTGTCACTCCGGCATCCCCGGCATCACCATGCACCACCAGCGGCCGTGCTGCGCTCAGGCCGCCATCGTCAGGCCGCCAGAGTCCGACCCACCAGAAGGATCACTGCCATTCCGCGGGCTCGACGCCGATGCCGCACGAGCCGAATTGGTCCCGGTGCCTAGCCCCACCAGTCACGGAGACTAGCGTCCCGTGTTTTTTCTACCGTACATTCCGCCGGCAACTTGCTCGGCTGGTGCATGGTGCGGAGCGAACGAAATCGCCTTTACAGATATCCGCGTAACCAGTAATAAACGATCGCCCCATATTCTCGCACCACCGAACGAAAGTTTATCAGTCGTTCGTATACCGAATCATGGTCGTCAAGCGACGCGGCCACACAAACGATGTCCACCCTGAGGGCCCGGAAAACTCGACAGCTGCGCCAGGTATGATAACTGCTAGTCACGACCAGGGCCGTATCCCAACGGTTGGCTTCCATGAGACGTTGGCTGTTGATGGCGTTTTGGTAAGTATCCAGCGATTGGTTTTCTTCGATGATGGACTCGTTGGGCACACCAAGTGAGGTTAGGTACGGCTTCATGTATCTTGATTCGGCTTGGTGCGTACGGCGGCTGAATCCCCCGGCCACAATCACCAGCGGCGCCAGGTCTTGATCCCACAGCCGCTTGGCCTGCCGCAGACGATCCATCGCCTGAACTGGGAGAGACACCGGACCGCGACGTGTCCCCGCACCCAACACGATGATGACATCAGCCGAGCCTGGAGTTTCACCAACCGTCAATGGCAGTCCGAGAACTTGGGTTGGCCAGGGGGTAAATAGTATTAGGACGCACCATACTCCAAGTGTGGCGCCCAGCCACCACCAACCTTTCGAACTCTGCCACCACTTCATCGCCTGAGCTTCTTCAAAACTTTGACATCCTCAGCAAAACTGCCATCCCACGGGGTTTCTACCACCAAATCAAGATATTTCAACTTCGGGTGGTTCACCAAAGCCCGGAACCCCTCCATACCAATCTGACCCTGGCCAATGTGCTGGTGCCGATCTTTATGCTCACCCAAACCGCCGACTGAGTCGTTGCCGTGGAAATATTTCAACCGTTTCAACCCGACCGTCTGGTCAAATCGCCTGATGGTTTCTGCCAGCGCGGTCTTCGTCCGGACGTCATAGCCAGCGGCGAACAGGTGGCAAGTATCGAGACAGACGTTCACTTTACCTCGGTCGGCGGTTTTGCTTTCGATGTGCTTGATCAGCGAAGCCAGCTCCTCAAAGGTACCGCCGACGAGGTCGCCGGCCCCGGCCGAAAGTTCCATCAGTAGCTCAGTTGTGCCTTTATAACCGTCAAGAATGCGCTGAATCGCCCGCCAGGTTTTGTGAAAACCGAGTGCTTTGCCAGCATCTTTGGTCGAACCGAGGTGGGTGATGACGTACTTCGCGCCGAGCAAGGTGCCACGTTCAAGTTCTTCTCGCACGATGCCGATCGAGCCGTACCGAATTCGCGGCGTGGTCGAAGCGAAGTTAATATAGTACGGCGTGTGGATGGCGAAGTCGCCAAGGCGATGCTTTTTCGTCTCGGCTTTAAACTGTCCGACAATTTCTTCGGTCAATTTCGGCGCCGGTCCGCCCTGCGGCGAGCGGGTGAAGACTTGAAAGACCTCGCAACCGATTTTAGCGGCGTTGGCCGGGGCGTTGAAAATACCGCCAGCCGCTGAAACGTGTGCCCCAATCTTCATCGCCTGGTCAATTCAGGACTTCCACGAAAGGCAGCCTGCCCCGAGCGGAGCGCAAGCGAAGTCGAGGGGGGTGCTCCGATTCTCATGTTTCTAGTATATCACTTGACACTCCCATTTGCCTCGTCCACGATGGATGGGATCGATCGGGTAGGGGCACCAGACGTGGATGTCGCCCTGCAAGGGGATGAGTGGTTCGAACCCCACAAGCCCAATGCCCATTGGTGGGAATTCCGAAGCGAAGCGTAGGCGGGAGGCTGCGAAGTCTCGATCGTGGTCGAGATGGAGCCGACAGTGAAATACCGCCCCAGGAATTTCGAACCTCACATCCTGGCTCGACAGCCACGATGGGAGCACCAGGGATCCTGATCAATCAGGGGCTCGATGCTGTTAGTCGAGCCCTATTTTCCGACGGTCTAAAATCATGCGGTCACAAAAAGGGTACTAACTTTTCACCGGGGCGGGGCTCCACATCATCCCCTCCTCACTGCGGAGGGGCGGCCCGAGCGAAGTCGAGGGCCGGAGTGGTCCAACCAGCCGACGCCCCACCCGGTCCTCCCAACTCCGCCAGATTGAACGCCTTGACAGGAGTGGACGGACTGGCTAGTCTTCGTTTCGCCGTCTCCGGGGAAACCAGAGTCAACGAAACTTCCAACCAGGAGGAACCAGATGTCTCGGAAAGGCTTCACCTTTATCGAGCTGCTGATTGTCATCGTCCTGATCGGCATCCTGGCCGCGATCGCCATCCCGAACCTGATCGACATGCGGAACCGGGCCCGGGAAGTCGATGTCAAGGAGCAGATGCACACCGTCCAGGTCGCCGTCGAGGAATTCGGTGTCCGACACGATGGCATTTTCCCTACCAGCCTTGACGATGTCCGCCACCTGCTGCCAGGCGAACGCAATCCGTTCACCCACGCCCTCGTCGGCGTGTGCGCCGGTCAAGATTCTTCTGGGCTCATTACTTACCAGCCCGAAATCTGCCCCGTGGCTCAGGTACCGATCGGCTACGCGATCAAAGGCCGCGGCGCCCGTGGTCAACCCCTGCCATTGGTCCTCGAGCCCCTGGTCGTCAAAGATGAATGATGCGCCGGGACGGAACCATCAGCGCGTTTCCCGCGGAAGCGCGCTTTTCTTATGTTTGACCGAGCGCTAACTTCTTGAGCCGGGCGACGACCTGCCGATTGGTCAACATCACCCGGGCGAAATCACGATAGTCATCTGACTCGATTTGCGATCTCAATTCGGGGTAGCGGGTGTACATCTGTAACGCCTGTTTGACTTCCTGCTCGACTTCCTCGGTGGTGGCCGTAATGTTCTCCCGTTTGGCGATCTGCCGCAAGAGCAGTGCTGATTTCACGCGATGCTCGGCTTGGGGGCGAAACTCCAATTTCAGGCTCGCGGTTGTTTTCTTCAACCCCTGGAGATAATCGTCGAACTTCGCCCCGCCGCGGCGCTCCACTTCTTCCTGCAGTTCATTGAGCATCTTCGTCACCTCGTGGTCAACGAGCACCTCCGGCAATTCGCTGAATTTCGACTTGGTGATTAGTTCATCGACGATCGCTCGTTCGAAGATCCGCTCGTTTTTCTGAGCCGCCTCGTCGCGCAGATTACGCTCGAGTTGCTGGCGCAGATCGTTAAGCGTTTGTTGTTTGCTGGCGCGTTTAGCAAAATCATCATTGAGCTGAGGTTGGTCGATCTGGTAAACTGCCTTGGCCATGACTTTGAATGTCCCTTGCTGGCCGGCCACCTGACGGTTTTTGTAGTCCGATGGAAAGGTCAGGGTGAATTCTTTGCGCTCTTCTTTCCTGAGGCCGATGAGCTGGTCTTCAAAACCAGGAATGAAGTGACCAGAGCCGATCACGACCGGGTGCTGCTTGCTCGATCCGCCTTCAACGGGCACGTGGCCGACCGCCAGATCAAAGTCGATCTCAATCTTGTCTCCCCGCTGGGCCGGTCGATCAACCAATACTTCTTTGGCGAACATCGACTGCAGATCAGCCACGGCGCGATCGACCTGTTCGGGTTTGACTTCGACGGCCGCGCGCTTGACCTTGAGCTCGCGGTAGTTCCCGACGACAATCTCCGGTAGCACGGCGATTTCGGCATGATAGACGAAGGGGTTATCCGGCGCTAACTTGTGAACAGAAATCTTCGGCGGGCCGACGGTCTGTAAACCGTGCTGCTTCACTGCCTGAGCATATGATTTCCGGACCGCCTGCTCGGCCGCTTCCTCCCACACTGCTTGGGCACCGAGACGTTGAAGGACAATGCCGAGGCTGGCTTTGCCCGGGCGAAAACCTTCGATCTGATGCCCTTTCGATAAGACTTCGGCTGCGCGTTCAAGGTGCGGCTTCATTTCATCCGGACTCAACTCGACAGTTAGCTTGACGGTTGACTTTGGTTGCGGTGCAACTTCGATCTTCATGGATAACAAATTCCCATCGGTATTCGATAGGGTATCGGAACTGACGACGGCTGTCAAAAAATCCCACTGCCGAAGCAGTGGGTCACGCACAGGTGCGTGGATATCTGACGAGAGCCTCATCGCTGGACATGTCTGGTATGTCTTCGCCGAACTTGATGGTGGACGGATCGAGTTTCCAGACCAACCTCGACAGCGAGGCATACCAATCGGCTGCGGCCCGATGCCTCGCGCCAACGGAGCGCCGGAGCGAGGCCATGGTCCGGGCCAAGATGAACCGTTCCTCGGCCAACTGCTCGTAGGCGGTTATGACGCCGAGACACCGCGCCGAGAAGTAGCCTGACCAGTCGTCGCCGATCCGCGCCACCGGCCCATGAGTGAGACGGATAAACTCTCGGTGGCTGCAGATCATCTCCCCCAGACGTTCGGCGGCGGTACCGAGAAAACCTTCCCCCGTCGAATCGACGAACCACGTCGTACCGAACAGGAGAGCCAGGCTGTCGATCACCACCTCGGACGCCAACTGGAGGAAAGGTCCAGAAGTGTCACCGAACTCGACAATGCCAGCTTCGAGCAATAGACGCTCGATCAAGTCCGTCTCGACGAGGTGGGCAAGTTCATGCCAGACAATGAAGTTGCTGGCGATGTAGAGACGGTACCGGTTGCGCCAGCTCGTCGGGATCTCGATCGTGATCTCGCGCCGCGGTTCAACCGGCACCCAACCGAAAGCGATTGACACCGAAACCGGCCGGTCCGGATCCGCCCTCATGGCGGTCAGCGTTGGCCCGCGCCAGGCCAGGAGGCTGTACTCGTGGACAGGATGGCTGCTGATTGAAGCTCCCGGACCACGAGTCGCATCAATCAGGGCCGGCACTGGATGGATCCGGCGGTGGTGCAGGACGTTGAATACGTTGATGATCGATTCGATACGCGCGCGAAGGCCCTCTCGCCAATCGAGGTAGCGCTCGCGCTCGGTCATGCGCCACACCCGTTCGTTGACGCTCGAGCTGACTCCGATTCTCATGGCTAAGGTTCCTCGCAATTTTGGGTGATGCGGCCCGATGGTTTTGAAAGGTCGAACAACACACTATAGCAATCATCGATTCAGCCGTCAACTGGCTACCTCGTGTGCTATACTGCCTTAGTAAATGATCCCGTTAGAGCGCCCATTCTCAGGCACGTTCAGATCCGAAGTTCCGCAGACTATATATTCTAACGCTTTCACGGGGTGATCCCCATCCGCGACCACAACCCCTCCGGCCGGAGGCCATTCGTGACGTACGGCTTGTTGGCGACCAACATCGTTGTCTTCGTGTACATGATGACGCTCGGTGCGGCCGGGTTGGAGGGCTTCATCAATAGCCAGGCGCTGATCCCGGCCGACATTGTCCGCGGCCTCAATCTCCAAACCCTCATCACCTCTATGTTTCTCCACGGCAGCATGGGCCACATCGTCGGTAACATGATTTTCCTCCACATCTTCGGCGACAACCTGGAAGATCGGTTTGGGCACTTACGTTTTATGCTTTTCTACCTGCTGGCCGGCCTGGCCGGTTCCGCGCTTCAGATTGTCATCGATCCATCATCAACCATTCCGAATCTCGGCGCTTCCGGCGCCATTGCCGGGGTGATGGGCGGCTACCTCGTCCTCTACCCTCGCCACCGAATCGATGTGCTGTGGGGATTCTATGGCGTCAGTAGCGTCCCGGCGTCGTTCATGCTCGGTTATTGGATCCTCTTTCAATTCTTCGGCGGTTTTGGCAGCCTCGGTTTGGCTGGCGGCGGGGTGGCCTACTTCGCCCACATTGGCGGGTTTGCTCTTGGTTACCTGCTAACCCGCTTGGCCGTTAGTCGGCAGCAGCCGACAGTGAAGCAAATCCGTTGATGATTCAAGCCGCACCTCCGCCACCATCACCGGCCGCCGGGATGAGAGAAACGACCACCCTGCCACTCCATCGCTTCATCCTTGTTCTTGAACCGCTGACCATCGCTATCATCGGCACGGCCTTGTGGTGGTTCATGCTCGGCCGCTATGGTCTGGACTTGCCCTTTGACCCTCAGCTCATCAGCCACAGTTCAGGCCCGGCATCTCAGAATATCATCTGGCCGTGGCAAATCATCATCATCGGCCTGTTGCCCTTGACCCTGGCCGCGGTGATTGTGATCAACATCGTCGATCCACTAGCGACCGTTTACCGGCTGACTGACGGCGGCCTGGAAATCGTGACTGGTCGCTGGTTCGGCCACCAGAAACCACGGCTCGTTCCTTACGGTGACATCCGGGGTGTCGTGGTCAGCGCGCCGCCGATATGGGGAATGAACGTGGCCGATCTGTACCTTCAGGTCGTTGGAGGAAACTTCCGGCTGCGGGCCGTTAAAAAACCAAAGACCGCCGCCGAGGAAATACGACGGCGGATGATAGCGGCTTTGACTCCGAACGGTGCCATCAGCTGAGAATTGTTACAAAAATCACGGCGTGATCGTGTCGTCGTTGGTGGCGCCTCGGCGCTTAGGAATCCTCTGGCTTAGCTTCGGCTGGTAACGGTGCTTCCGCCCTAAATGATGTTGGAAGTTCTCCATAGAACTCCGCCTGAAATGGTCCAAGCTGCTCTCCGAGCACCCTGATTTCGTGCTTAATTCCGTCAGGATCTTTCACCACTCCCTCGACATCACAGTTTCGCACCTGAAAGTCTCCATCGGCCTTTTGCCGGACGATCCAGTTCATCGGGTTGGCGTCTTTGGGGACGCCGCCGAGATGCTCGATTGCATTGGCCAAGGCCGCACCGGTGGCGCGGCTTATTTTTTGTACCACTTCCGCCTCAGGGGCGTTCGGTGGCGGCAAAGCGGCAGTGTATTCGCCGAGCGTCGTTCCCTCAAGGAATTCTTTGACCACAAACCCGCGGATCTTGCCGCGCTTGGCAACTGGCCGTGATCCATACAGACGTTGGACGCTCCAGGCTTGGTCAGGCTCAACCGCCGCCAAGACCGACGCCTCTTGCAAAGATGGACTCTCCGCCTCAGCGCGAACCGCTTACTTGTCCAAGCTGAGGGTGACTGCGATCGTCTTTCCGTCAGCCAGGACGAGCAGCGCACGGTCGACGTTCCGTTTCGTGCCGACATCCAAGCTAATGTCTTCCTGCTCGAAACTTTCGATGATCACTTTTTCAAGTTGATCCTCCACGACGCCATTGGCTTCGAGCACCTGGCTAGCGAACGACGGCTGTCCCTCCGATTCTTTAAAGACGAACTCTCCCAGCATCTCGACATGGTACCGCGATCGGGGGTCCTCGAAGTCAACGTTCACGTACTCAACTTTCTTGAGCAGTTGACGCTCCAGATGACCGACATGCATCTTCAGCCGCTGTTCCAGGCGCTGCACCAGACGCTGAGCCTGCTCCAGACGCGCCTCCAGCCTGATGGACATCCGCATCTCCATAGTCGGTCAGTATAGCAGGAAAACCGATTGCGGCCTGGAAATGATCACCAGTCAACCTCCCGCTCGGACTAAACGGCGGCGGATTTATGGTACTATGGGCTGGTGCTAACGTCTCGTCCAACAGTCACCGTCCTCGCCGCCCTGGTCTTGTTGATTGCCGCCGGCGCCGCAACCTGGTCGCTGACGCGGAACTTCTCGGGTGGTTCACCTTCGAACCAGAGGCAAACTAAGGACTCGATGACCTTTGAAGTAACGGTCCCAGACAATACCCCAAGCAGCGACACCATCCACCTTTACGCCCAAAGTCCTTTCCCAATGCCGCGCGTCGGTCCCAGGAAATTCCGCCTGACCCTCACCCGCGAACAGCTCCAGCTCGAAGGCTCAGCGCAGACCATCAAGTACCGCTACACCCGGAATGGTTATGACTTCCGCGCCGCCGAGTACCTCGAACCAGACACCGGTGACTATTTCTGGACCGAGCGCGGACGACAAGCGACGTTTGCCAGGGACAAAGTTCAGCGAGACGCGGTCACCCGCTGGCGCTGGTTTCCGCCTGGCGGCGTGACGATCGACCGGACCAGCGACCTAGAACCGGTCGGCGAATTCTTGCCGCGACTCAACGGCACCGAATTCCGGTCCGGGCAGGTGATTGAAGACTTCTACACCCTGGCCTTCGACTACACCTTCGACCAGACAGCCGAGCGCCTGGCCGACCTGGGCTACCGCTGGGTCGAGGTCGACCCGCCGTGGCAGATGGTTGAGGAGAATGGGTTGCCAAAAATCGTCAATCAGTATCCCGAAGCGCCGAACTACCCGAGCGACGACAAACTGTTGGAAGAAATCTCGGCTTTCAAACGGCGGGGATTGAAAGTAATGCTCCAACCACAACACTGTTGCACGGTCATTTCCACCCAAAACCGCCCGGCCGGGTGGTGGGACTCGTATTTTTCTGAAATCACCAACTTTCTTGTGCACTTCGCCCAGCTAGCTGAACGCGCTGGCGTTGAGGCGATCCATTATGCGGTCAACACCGACTACCAGGCGCCGGACGCGGACGCCCGTTGGCGCGCGGTCTTCAAAGCCATCCGCGAACATTTCCGCGGACAAGTCGGCGAGATGGTTTGGAGCGGGGCCGGAGGCGGGGTGGTTCCCGATGGGACGTATATCACCTGGGCTGACGAACTCGACTACTTCTACATCGCCATCGACGCCCCGATCGCCAGCACGAGCAACCCGACCGACGACGAGCTCCTAGCCGGCGCGGAGCGGGTGCTGGCCGGACCGAAGAAACTCTATGATCGGTACGGGAAGCCAGTCTTCGTCCGCACCACCTACTTCAACGTCAAGGAAACCTGGCGGGGGAACTCGTTCTATGACATCGCCTCGGTTCCGTGGTACGGCGGGCCCGAGGCCGACTTAAAAAACAGCCAGTACGCCTTTAGCCCCGATGACCAAGCCCGCGTCATCCAGGCCTATTTCCGCGCCATCGCCAACCGGCCGTGGATCATTGGCTACGCCCAGTTCGGCTACAACCACATGGAGTTTCCGTTGGCGGCCGACTTATCGGTTCGCGGTCGACCAAGCGAAGACCTATGGCGGGATTGGAATCGAGTCATCTACCACGATTGACCTCGAGCACCAACGACCATGCTTCTTTTGGCATTCGCTCTGGCTTCCTTGAAAGTTCGTTCTTTGATGTCTGAATTTCTTCCCACCAGTCCAAGTTCCATTGCCCCTTGTTCTGAGTCATCGGCGGCGGACCTCTTCATACAATCCCGGGTCGACTCGAATAAAGCGTCGGGGTCAACTTTACACATTAGACTGGGTCACAGTGTTCTCGCCTTCCGAGTATGCTTTCTGAGCCAAGAAGCAATCACCGGAACGTTCAGTTTCATTCGGGCCACGCGAAGTGCGAATTGTTCGATCTCGCCCCGAACAGCCGTTGACGTGAAATGATTAGTCTGAAGAAAAACAAACGCCGCTGCCATGGCGGTTCGCTTATTGCCATCGACGAAGGGATGGTCGCCGATGATCGAATGAATGTAGACAGCCGCTTTTTCAAGAATAGTGGGATAGAGTTCCCGACCAAAGGCCGTTTGTTGAGGGCGTTCTACCGCACTAGACAAACGACCCCGGTCCCTAATGCCATGCAAGCCCCCTGTTTCGTCAATAACAAATGAGTGCATCTTCAACAGGTGCACGATGGTCAAGTAGCGCACTTATTTCTTGGCCAACGCCAAAAGGTCAGAACGATACCGATTGATAAACCGAAGTGTGAGCTTGGCGATTGTTCCGTCCTCGCCAGATTCTGATTTTGTTGGGCGGATGGTCACAGTTTTCCGATTCTCATCGACATCAAGCCTGACTTGGTCGCCAACTTTGAGACCGAGCGTTCGGAGTGACCCCTTGGGGATCGTTACCCCGACCGACGAACCGATTTGGAGCACTTTTTGAGCCATGACGGTATTATAATACGGTTATAATAATGCGTCAAGCTTTGATCTGCCGGGCCCGTTTGGGTTTTTCTTCGACCGACAATTCGCTTTCCTTCATTAGCCGTTTGGCAATGCTCATAGGTAGAGTCAACCGATAGTGTACAGGCGAGCCACAGCGGTCGCCAACCGGTAGGTCGTGGGGCGGCTGCCCGCTGTCGCACTTCCATTTAGCTCTGTGCCTAGTACCAAGTCTATCACCTAGTGCTCCGATTTTTGTGGCCATTGGTGAGAACTAATGCCATAGCGAACGCCGCGTTGATAGTTTTCGATCGACTTCCGGGCACCCGCCTCGAGATTGCGTTTGAGGGCTTCCTCAGGAACAACCAACTCAAACCGACTCAGTTCACTATTCAAACTAAGCTGAGTCGTCAGGGCCCGACAAACTACATGAATGAAGAGGAAATGTGCTGGTCGTTCGAAACTGGGATTATGAATGTTTTCTCCAACGTTCACAACATAGTTCGGTTCGAGTTTCAAACCAGTTTCTTCCTCGCCCTCCCGTTTCGCCGCCTCCAAAATCGATTCTCCATACTCCACGTGCCCGCCCGGGAACAGACTTTTGTCGCTCCATTTGGGGGACTGGATGAGTAGGATTCTCCCGTCTTCATCGACGATAAGCACACCAACAACGGTTTCTACTTGACCATCATATTTCGATGTAGCGGCGGACATTACTGCTTCGGGCGACTATCTAGAATTCTTTTCTCCTTCAGCTCCGTCTCCATCCCCAAACTCCCAATCAACTCCTCAGTCGTCTTCTCCTCAACCATCACGCCAACTTGCATCTCATCGCGCATCTTCTTCTCGACCTCCGACCGAACTTGATTGAAGGCTGCGCCTTCCTTGGCGGACACGTGGACTACCAACTCATCGAGATCGTGCGGGTCGTTGTTCTTTTTGCGGATGACAAGCTGCCACTCGTCGAGCCCCTTGATCCCCGACATGATCGGGAAAACGTTGTTCAGGTTGACGAGTTCGCCCTTGATTTTCGTCAGATGAAACTCTTTCATGTCTGAGCGGCGCTGAATGTCCGGCAGAATGCGCGGCACGGTCCGGCCGCAGTTGGGGCAGGCCGTGTATTCGATGCCTTGCGCCAGATCACCGGTCCGGTACCGAACGACGACCGTGCCGCGCCAATCAAGCGCGGTGTAAACAACTTCGCCGCTTTCATCTTCTTTGACTCGCCGGCCGTCTTCGTCCACCAGCTCAACAAACTCCAGGTCTGGATATAGATGGTAGCCGGTGTGTTCGGCGCACTGAATCCAGGCGGTTTTGAACTCGGTCGATGCATAGGTGGCTTGGATGCTGACTTCGCTGGCACCGACGTGCCGAAGCAACTCCTTAACTTTTTCGCGGAAGGCCGGGCTGACGCGCTCGGCGCCGAAGAAAATGTATTTCAGATTTGAGAAGTCTCGCCGCTGCTTGACTGCCTCCCGCAGCAAGTGATAGCAGTAGCCGGGAATGATGGCCATGGCATTGACTTTCAAGCGCTCCAGTGAGTCCATGATCTTCTGCGTGCCCATGATCTTACCGCCGCCGGTGGCCAGGGCAGTGATGCCGGCTTCAAGGAAACCGTAGTAGGCCAGCCAGAAACCGAGGTGCGGCGAGTAGGGGAAGGCGTTGAGGCCAACATTGTCGCGGGACAGGCCAGCGACATTGAACAACCGCCGACCGGTTTCGCGGAGCAGCATCAAATCATAGGTGGAGTAAGTAAACGGCGTTGGCAACGCGGTTCGGCCGGTGGTGAAGTGTATATGCACCGGTTTGTACTCTTTCTCCAATACGGCTTTGGCGTCCAGTTTGCGGATTTTCATGCCGACCAGCTGGAGTAATTCCCCTTTGGTAGCGTGTTTCTTGATCAGGTGTTCGTCCGGTTGGAGGATGAACTGGCGCGGCCGAGCCCGATCTTCCACAGTGGGAGCGATGTCGGCCTTCGACGTCAGCGGCAGTTTCTGTATATCATCGGTGGTCTTGAAGTCCGACCATGACAGCTGGAGTTTCTCCAGCAACCTACGGTAATACGGCGAGTACGGCAGCTTGTGCCGAAAGAACCAGCGAACTTTCTGGTTCTGCAGATCTTGCTGCTCTGCCCGCGGCAGGCGGGATACTTTTTGCCAATCGAGATACATCGCTAAATCTTCTTACCGGCTAGGGGCGCGATCGCGTGCATTACTTGGTGAGTGTATCGCCGCAAATCATTGTCCTCTGGCTGATCGGCCGCCGGTAGTCGGATCGGCCGTCCAATCTTGATGGTCACGTGATGATTCTTTGACATTAAGTACATCAGCGATTGTCCCACATTCTTTCCGGCCGAGCAAGCGATACCCAATGGGACGATCGGCACCCCCGCGGTCAGTGCCATCCGGACCGTCCCGGTCCTGCCAGCCAAGAGTTTGGTCGCCGGATTGCGTTGGCCTTCGATAAAATTACAAATCACTTTGCCGTCGGTGAGGGCGCGAACTGCCTGATCAATGATCGCGCCGCGGCGGTCGGCCTTGATCTGAACCGCGACCGTCGTCCACCAGTAATTGTTTGAGGCGGTCAGGAAATAAACCGGCACGTTGCGCGCTAGGCCGACCGCCGCGGAAATGTAGAAGCCATCAAGAAAGTCGACGTGATTAGCGGCGATGAGGTAGCCGCCAGCGCCCGGCAGGTTCTCCGCCCCCTGGACGTTGGAAAGCTTTTGACCGAAGAGCGGGTAACCGATTCTTCTCAGGGTTTGGTAAACGAGCTGTTTGGCTGCCACGTTAGTACGGATACGATTGACCAGATATCCGGCTGATCACTTGCATGATGGTCCGGGTCATAGTGGTCAAGTCGTCTTTGGTCGGTTCACCAGATGTCAGCCGATCAAACTCCACCGGCGGACCGAACGTAACGCGCATCTTTTTCCAGAAAGCGATGACGCTGAATGCGGATTTCCAGACTGATAACCCTTCTGGGGCCTCGATCGCCGCCGGGATAATTGGCGCCCTGGTCGCCAAGAACAGTCGTGCTGCACCAGTCTTGCCTGGCAGCATTTCATGCGGGTAGTTTGGGTTGATCTTTGGCTTGTTGCGCGTCCCCTCAGGGAAGATGCCGATCACGCCGCCGGACTTGAGATGACGCTCGGAAAAGCGCAAGACCTTGGTCCGATCTCGTTCATCAAGCGGCAGCATGCCGAGAGCGTCGAGCCCACCTTGACCGACGATGGCTTTGAAAGCCGCGGCCACCGCAGCTTTGGTTGGGTAAAACGGCTGGAGACCACGAGTTTTCAAAACCGCGATCGATAGCGCCGGTGCGTCGTAATAGCTGAGGTGATTGGCCGCCACTATGAACGGGCCGGCCCGAGGCAGATGTTCTTGGCCATGCACTTCAACCCGCCAGCGATTCATCGGGTAGATGAAACGGTGGAGGATTGTTCGCAGCCAGGGCTGATGAATCGGCAACGGTTCTTCGGACGGGCGTTCAGCCAATGGTTTGCCGGATACGGCGCTAATCTGCCGCATGATGTCATCAGTAACGGCCATCAGCCGTTCGTGGTCTTGCGGTCGAAGGTCTTGTCGCGGAAAACTTACGGGTGGGCCGATGGTAACCGCGCACGGTTTCCAAAAACTGAAAAACCAGAGCATCGATTGCCAGGCTTTGATGCCCTGGGTGCCATGGATGCCGATCGGCAACACTGGCGCGCCGCTTTTTAACGCCAATCGGGCGGCGCCGGTCTTGCCGCCGCGCAGTTCGGGGTTGCGGTTGCTATTGCCTTCCGGAAAAATGATAATCGGGTGCCCGACGCGTAGATAACCGGCGGCCACGTCAATGACCTTGCTCTTGTCATATTCGTTGATCGGAATGCCGCCTAGAAAACGGTATTTGCTCGACTGGGCGACAAAGCGGAATGATTGATCAATGTGTTTAGACAGGGCCGCGGCCACGATGGCCGAGTCGATCCAGCTTTGGTGGTTGGCCACGACAATGAATCCGCCGCGGGGGACATTGTTTTCACCTCCCAGGCGAGAAATCCGCCAGCGCAGAAATGGCAGCAGCGTGCGGCCGAGAACGCGGTAAACGGGCATGCGTACAGTATACAGCAAGATGTCATCGCCGCGTCAGCAATGCCGTTGACAGCCGCCAGGCAGTATGTTTAGCTCCGCTCAGCCGCGATTAGAGTCTGCTCTTTGAATGCTGCGGCATCGCTCCCCCATTCGTGGTGCTTTTCAACCACTCAAGACAAGGAGTAGCAAGATGACTGGCTCCCAGGAGTCGATTCATCCGTTGAGTCACTTTTTCGGCTGGCTCCCTCTGGCTCTGATCGCTGCCATCTGCTTATTTGTCTTTGTCGGCCACGCGCTCAAGACAGACGGCGCCGAACGCAGCCGCCAGCAAGCCTTCGAGACCGCCCGCCAGCAGACCTATGCTGCGGTCGACGCGGCTCGGAGGTTCGCTCTGGTTCGGGGCGATTTCCCGACTGATGCTGAAGAATTGAACTTCGCGATTCCTTCCGGGGCGGCCGGGTACGATCCCAAGTTGGGGTTCCCCAATCCATTCTTGCCACCGAGTGTCAGCAACCACCACTTCGTGATCGACGGCGATATGTCCAGTCCCAGTCCAAACCCCTTTGCCGGACGTATAATGTACAAACGCCTGGCGCCTTATGTCGAACCCCACTACTGGGCTCGGTCGGGATACAGAATCGAGGGTTACACTGCCTATGGCCCCCAGGTCGGTCCGACGTACGTGGTCGAGGAAGTCCTGCCGCTCAGTCTCTGGTCTGAGCCAGATCGTTCCCACCCCAGCCGCTAACGCGGCTGTTTTCTTTTTCCGTCCTCCGGCCCGTCGACAAAAGCTTCACGGTTTCTTGACGAATATCGAAAAACTATTATCCTAACCAGGGTGGCATGGCAGCCAAGAATCCATGCCCGTTTTGTATAATTTCCAGTATTACAAAAGACTGCGCCAACAATTACGGAATTCGGCGACTGAAGCTGAACTCCGCCTTTGGCATTATTTGCGGAAGAAGCAATTCAATGGTTTGAAGTTCCGTCGACAGCACGGTATCGGCCGATACATTATCGATTTTTATTGCCCGTCCTACCGTTTGGCGATCGAGATCGACGGCGGACAGCACTATGAACATCGTCGCCAGCGCTACGACCTGTACCGACAGCGGTTTCTCGAATCCCTCGATATTACCGTCATCCGGTTCACCAACAGTGAGGTCATGAACGAGTTGGATAACGTGCTCGAGAGATTGCATCAGGTGGTGACTGGTATAGCGCTCTGACCACCCCGCGCCGTTTCGCCATCGCTCAACGGCGCCCCCCTCCTGAATTCAGGAGGGGGACGAAGCGAGCGGAGCGAGATTCGCGGGGTGGTGGCGGAGTTACGAGTGGGTCGGTCAACAGAAAATCACCACTCCGCAAAGTACTCGGCCCGCAACGTAGCTTCGGCCAGGTGTTTGGGGATGCCGGTGAAGGGGTGACGGCCATCGAGCTGTGAAGCGTGGAAACGGAGAGCACGGATCTTGTCGGCTCCCCTGATGGCTACCCGCACGGTTGGCAAATTGTTAGTCACGTGTCGATGATAGTGCGGCGAGCGGCGGCGGGTGAGCATCCACTTTTTCATGTCTGCGGCCACTAGCGGGGGAATACAAAAAGCGAAGTAGGGCAACTTGAGCCGGCTGGCTACTCTTCGCCCGGCGCGGAACATGGTGGCGTGGTCGCGGTGGCCGGTCCAGCCGTCCGGGCCGAACCCTACCAGCGCGTCCGGCTTGACCTTTCGGGCCACAGCCAGTAGTTTCTGGGCGATGCCGTTGAGATGTTTCGTCAGCCCGCCGTCAGGGTAATTGAGGACGTGAAGTGAGCGAACGCCGAGATACCGACACACACCGCGTAGTTCACGAATCCTGATCTGCTTCAATGCTGCCGGCGTGACCGGGCGCCTGAGGTGCGACATTCCCTTTTCACCGGCGGTAGCGCAAACGACGGTGGTCGTACCGCCGGCCCGCCGGTTTTTCATCAAGGTGCCGCTGGCGCAAAAGCTCTCGTCGTCTGGATGAGCCGCGCAGACGAGGAGGTGTTTGCCGATCAGATGTTGATCACCGTTCTTCATCGTGTTGATAAACCAGGCCGGTTGTCTGAAAGCGACTCGATGATACGGACCAGGACTGGCCGTGCGGTAAAAAACATCCTAGTGCTTTTCCGCCCAAATACTGACCCACCTCACATCTTGACGCCCCAGGTTATCGGGGTAGATTTTTGAACGGAGAATTTGAAAACCTGCTTGCGTTACGTACTTGACTAACTCCTTGAGCTGAAAGTACGTGAACAACCTACGCTTTCCTTGGACCAGGGGTTCCCGCGTTTGGCCGTACTGTTGACCTCGGCCCTGTTTGACACGGAGGTGCAGCTTCCCATTTAACCTGAGTATAACAAAAAATTTCTTTAAGACCTGCCGGACGTCTTTTTTATGGAGGTGCAGGAGGACCGCGTTAGCCCAAATGGCATCAAACGTGTTGGGGCGAAAACGGAGTCGCCGAACATCCATTCTCTTGAATGTTGCACCGGGCACTTTTTTCCTTGCAAAGCGCAAGAATTTGTCAACCAAGTCAATACCGATGACTCGAAACCTGCGGTTGACGAAAAATGCCGAATCACGACCGCCGGCGCATCCCACATCAAGTACCCGACCCTGTTTCCGGATCAGGCGGGCAAACTGGCCAATTTCCTGAGGGGCGGCGTGAGCAATGTCGCGGAGGTAAGTATCGCCAAGCTCGGCGTAAACGTTGATTGTTTGTTTGTACGGATCATTTTTTCTCGTCATGAAACAGACCCAGCACAGGGTTAAGTAAACAGCGGCGCCAGGACCAAGGTCAGTGTCGCCAACAATTTAATCAGCACGTGCAAGCTCGGCCCGGCCGTATCCTTAAACGGATCACCGACGGTATCGCCAACCACGGCCGCCGCATGAACCGGAGTCTTCTTGCCTTGGACTACGCCGTGACTGTCTTTGAACTCGCCGGATTCGATGAATTTCTTGGCATTATCCCAGGCGCCGCCAGCGTTGTTCATCACCAGGGCCATGATGACGCCGGTGATGGTGCCGACCATCAGCATTCCAGCCGCGGCTTCGGCGCGGAGAATGAGACCGACAAGAATCGGTACCACTACAGCCATCGTTCCTGGCAGCACCATGTTCCGCAGCGCCCCCCGGGTGGTGATGTCAACGGCTCGACCGTAGTCAGGCTGCTCAGTCCCGGCCATGATGCCCGGCTGGTCCCGAAACTGTCGGCGGACTTCCTCGATGATGTAACCCGCGGTCCGACCCACGGCGCGCATGGCTGAACTGGAGAACAGGAAGACCAGCATCGCACCAACGAAGGCACCGATGAATACTTTAATGTTAGCTAGGTCGACGACGGTGATGTGGACTTGTTCGAGGTAAGCAGTAAAAAGTAAAAAGGCAGCCAGTGCGGCAGATCCAACAGCGTAGCCTTTGGTCAACGCTTTAGTCGTGTTGCCAACTGCATCGAGTCGATCAGTGATTTTCCGCGTTTCTTCCGAGGCATTTGCCATTTCCACTATCCCGCCGGCGTTGTCGGTGATCGGACCGAAGGTGTCCATGGCCAACACATACATGGCAGTCATGAGCATGCCGATGGTGGCCACGGCCGTGCCATACAAACCGCCGTGTTCTAGGCCACTGGCCTCACCAAGAGAGAAAGCGCCCCACAAGGCCCCGCCAATGGCCAGCACTGCCGGCGCCACGTTTTCAAAACCGACCGACAGCCCAGAAATAATCGTGGTGGCCGGACCAGTTTCGCTGGCGCGGGCGATGTCTTTCACTGGCCGATAGGCATGGTCGGTGTAGTACTGCGTCAAGAATAGGAAAACGATGCTCATGGCGATCCCAACGAGGCCGGCGGCAAAGAACCACAGCGCCTGGTCACCGAGCATGAGCTGGGTGACGACGTACAGGCCGACGGCGCCGAGCAAAGCCGCCAGGTAGAAACCTCGATTGAGCGCCTTCATCGGATCCTCATTGTTCTTGACCCTGACGGTGAGGACGGCCGTGCCTGAAGCGATCATGCCGATAGCTTGGGCCACCAGCGGGAAGAGGATGCCTGGCAAACCAAAGGCCGGGAACAGGGCCACGCCGAGAATCATGGCGCCGAGGTTTTCCGCAGCCGTTGACTCGAACAAATCAGCGCCGCGGCCAGCGCAATCGCCAACGTTATCCCCAACCAAGTCGGCAATGACCGCCGGGTTACGTGGATCGTCTTCGGGGATGCCGGCTTCGACTTTGCCTACCAAATCGGCGCCGACATCAGCCGCCTTGGTGTAAATGCCGCCGCCGAGTTGGGCAAAAAGGGCGACCAGCGAAGCGCCAAACCCGAAACCGATGATGGCGCTGGGGATGGCGCGGGGGTCGAAATGCAGCCACTGCGAATAGACCAAAAACAGGGCGGCCAAGCCGAGTAGCGTCAACGACGAAACGAGCATGCCTTCGACCGCCCCGCCCCGTAGAGCAATGGTCAGGGCTTTGTTGAGATCGCGGCGATCGGCCGCGGCCGCCACCTTGGCGTTGGCCCGGACGGAAACGAACATGCCCATGTATCCGGCCAGGCCCGACGCGGCCGCGCCGATCAAAAACGAGATCGAAGTCTGCCAGGCAACCAAGGGTTTGCCATTGGCCAGATAGGCGAGCAGAATAACTGCGGCCACTGCCAGGGCGATCCAGCTGATGGTCGTGTACTGGCGTTTGAGAAAAGCCGCGGCCCCGGATCGTATGGCCGCCGCCACCTTTTCCATGGCGGCGCTGGCCGCCGCCTGCCGGCCGACGACTCGGGCCAGAATCCAGGTCATGAACAACCCCAGGACACTGATGACCAAGGCGAAGTAAAGAAATCCCATAGTCGTCTGAGGAATAAGAGTTATCAGGTGGCCGCGCTTGGTGGCGGTTGTTCGGCGGGCTGGGCCGGCGGTTCGGCTGGAGCTTCGGGGACGGGCGCAACCTCGGTGGGCGGCGTTCCGGGTGCCTCACCGGTAGGTGAAGTGGCAGCGGTCCCGGTCGTTTCCGTCGCCTCAGCTCCCGTCGGTGGTTGTTCGCTCCTCGGCGTCTCGCCGCTCTCGCCGACCAAATCAATTTTCCAGCCGCTCAATTTGGCGGCCAGGCGGACGTTCTGACCGGCCTTGCCGATGGCTAAGCTTAACTGGTCGTCTTTGACTTCCGCCACTGCGGCCCGGCTGTCCTGGTCAAGTTTAATGGAGATCACCTTGGCCGGTGACAAAGCATTATTGATGAACTTGACCGGGTCATCACTCCATTCAATGATATCGATTTTCTCGCCGCCGAGCTCGGAAATGACCGTTTGGACGCGGGTACCGCGCTGGCCAACGAGTGACCCAACCGGATCGATGTTCTTCGCTTCCGACCAGACGGCGATCTTCGTCCGCAGCCCGGCTTCGCGGGCAATGCCCTTGATTGCTACTGATTCGCTTTGCAGCTCCGGCACTTCCACGGTGAAGAGTTTGCGGACCAACTCCGGATGACTGCGTGAAACAACAATCTCCGGTCCTTTCGGCGTCATGGCCACGGCCGCGATAAAGACCTTCAATCGGTCGCCAGGTCGATAATGTTCGCGTTGAATCTGCTCCGGCGGCGGCATGATGGCCGTGGCACGGCCGAGATCAATCAGCACCATTCGTCCCTCGACCCGTTGGACCATGGCGGTCACCACTTCGCCCTCCCGGCCTTTGAACTCTTTGTAAACGATGTCGCGTTCGGCTTCGCGGATGCGCTGAATGATGACCTGCTTGGCGGTCTGGGCGGCCATCCGCCCGTAGGCCGCCGGCGGGAAAAGCTCGGTCCGAATCTCATCACCCACTTTGTATGCCACATCAAGTTTCTGTGCTTCGGTCTGGCTGAGATGTTTTTTGGGATCAAACCGTTCATCGCGGAGCGCCTCCGGAATCGGCTGCCCTTCGGCGATGCCGAGTTCATTTCGCTTCGCCTCTTCCTCGTGCCGTTTCTGCTCGAGATATTCTGCCAGCTTATCTTCGGCTTCGGCTTGCTCGCGAAGTTTCTGTTCGGCCAAAAACTCATCGTACAACTTGTCATCCACTACGTTCTTGACATCAAAAACGCGGCTGGTCCCATCCTCGGGTTTGAATTCAACCACGATGTTCTGGTTTTTCTCGCCGAAGTCTTTCCGATACGCGACGGCCAAAGCCGCGGCAATCGTTTCAATGACCGAGTCGTAGGGAATGTTTTTCTCTTCGCAGATTTCCTCAATCGCTTGTTTGAGTGGGGAAGATTGAGCCATTGGCTTTGCGACAGTGAAACAAACCAGTTCAGTCAAGAACTGGGTATAACGAATCCTAGCATCACCATCGGGAAGTGTCAAAGGTTGGAGTAGAAAAAACCCACTCGGCTGAGCGGGTGTTAGGCCGGGGCTGAAACCTCGGCGCGTTCACGAATGGCCCGATCAAGCGCCTGGCGGGCGCCTTCACGGGTAAAGAACAGCTGACGACCCGGTAGCTGCCGCCCCTGCTCGAGCAGCGATTGAGTCAAGACTGGCAGCAACACCGACCAGTCAGCCCGAACGTAGACGTTTCGCGGCAGGGTGCGTTCGAGGACCTTGCCCCAGGTCAGAGCTTCGACTGCCGGCGCCGAGGACAGCGACATATTGTCCACCGGCGCATCGCAGATCTGAAGTTCGGCCGTGTACCGCAGCTCATCCGACAAGCCGCAGATCTGGGTCAGGTACGGACCGATCTGCAGACTGTAGTTCTTCGGGACGCCGCCACCCATGATGACGAGTGTCATGCCGCGGCCTTCGACTGCAATCGTCTGATGCATCAGGCTGGCAAACTGATGGACATCACGATCACCCTCGATGACCACCTGCTGGCCCGGCGGATTGAACAGGTTGAACCGAGCCAGGTTGAGCCCGATCGACCCATCCCAGAACGCGCCGCAGAAAATCGGCACCTGGTGGACATGGGCCTGAACCAGGAGACTCGGGCTGTCCGCCGGATCGTGACCATTGGCCAGCTCGACTTCTTTCATGGCCTGACCGAGACGCCAGAAGAACTCGGCGGTTGTCAGGTTTGTTCGCAGAGCACGGTTCCTCTCCACAAACTGCATCAACGCGCGGTCGGTCCCGAGCAAGCCCTGGCCTTCGTCGAAGCCGATGTCGTAAACGCGGACGATGCCGTCGGCCGCATACGCCCGATCGTCGCCGCGTGAGTCAACTTCGAAAAACTCCGGCACGCCGGGCTTGACCTCGGCCGCCTCGGGCATGAACCGCGGCCACCAACCTTGCAGATCATGATAGGCGACGGCGTCGGTAGTCGAGATGGCGTGGATAAGCCCGCGCCGCATCAGCGGAATGAGACACGAGCGGGTGTAGCCAGCCACTGATACAATCCCGGCCAGTGACCAGACCAGAGTGTGATCCTCATCGATCGACAGTTGGAGACTGGCCACGAAATCGCGGAACTGGCGGCCGATCCCGGCCGCCATCGCCTGACGGATAAGGTCGGTGGTTGATTCGCGGCCAGTGATTGGTGGCGGGTCAACCGAGCGCAATCTGCCTTTCGGTTCGTCCACAACGTCTCCTTTCTTGGATTGTTCAACTGGAAAGTGCGGCTGTCCCTCCGTGACAGTAACGGGAACCTAGCTGGAACGCGTGATGAAGTCAACCCCGTTATCCCGTTAGAAGCGGAATAGGTCGTAGCTTTTGTGGATGAAGCAGGTTGTTTAAAAAAAATTGGACTTTTGGTCATAAGCTTATCTCAGCCGCTTCTAACGGGGTCAACCCTGGCCGATTCTAGCTAATCGCGCCAATTGGTGTACCATCAGAAACGATGGCCGCTTTTTCGCCGACGACCACACCGCTCAATCCCTGGCTGGTGACCGTAGTCGTTATTGTTTTCTTGCTCGTGGTCATTCCCCTGCTCGGGCTATACACGGCCACGCATCCGGAGAAAATTATCTCCACCGGCACGCCCCGGGACCTGGGGCTGGACTATGAAGACGTCAGCTTTGCCACGGCCGACGGACTGACGCTCCGCGGCTGGTTCATCCCAGGCCGCGAGGGAACCCAGCCCAAAACGATCATCGGACTCCATGGCTATCCAGCTGACAAGGGTGACATCCTGCCGTCTCTGGCGTTTCTTCATGATCAGTATGCCCTCCTGCTTTTTGATTTCCGCGGCCTGGGGCAAAGCGAACGGGCCATTTCTACGGTCGGCCTGCGGGAAACCGAAGATCTAGTGGCGGCCATCCGTTATCTCCGGCAGCGTGGCATCGACCAAGTCGGCGTCTGGGGGTTCTCCATGGGTGGGGCGGTGGCCTTGATGATCGCGCCGCGGTCGCCGGAGATCAAAGCCGCGGTGGCGGATTCGAGTTACGCCCGGCTTGATCTCCTAGCCCACGCGCTCTACCGTTTTCCGATTCTGAAGTATCCGCTCGGCTGGCTGACCGCCAGATACGCCAGTGTTTTCCTTGAAGTTGACCCAGCCGTCAGATCACCGCTTCGGGCCGCCAAGAGTCTGACTAAACCAGTTCTCCTCATCCACTCCCAGCGCGACGAGGTTATCCCCTTCGATCATGCCCGCCGCCTGCAAACGGCACTCCGCCACAATGCCCAGGCTGAATTCTGGTTCCCCCAACACCTGACGCATGGGGAGTTGGATCCAGAGTATCGCCAAAGGTTGTTAAAATTCTTTGCGGCCAATCTCTAGAAAATCTTGCGCAATGAAAAAAACCAGCTCCGTATAGGAGCTGGAACTTTCAACGTGCCTTGGCATTTTGCTAATAGCATGGAGGATCCTTAACCCTGACGATGAACTTTTCGTAATACCCTGGCTCGTTGAGAAAGAGTATTCTTTTTTTCTCGTCGAGCCATCCGTGTGTGCGAGGTCTGACACCGTCTGGGCTATCGCCCCCAATAAGTTCCATCCATTCGCTCTTTACTTCTGAGGGCCCCACCTTCCAGTAGTTGTGCGGCTGTGGTGGGTAAACGTATGTTGAATCGGCAGTGGTCAGGTGGCGAACCGAGAACTCCAGAGTTTCCTGAATCATGATTCGCCGACAGGTTCTTGCTAACTCCTGGTCGCGGCTATGCGCCATGCGAGTTTCATGCGCGACCCATATCCTCAGGGCTAGCCACATGATTGCCGCCGCGGTCAAGACGCACCCGGATAGCAGGAGTATTAGCTTAGTTGCCTTCATCGCATCCCTCCTCATCTGACAGTGACTATTGTCAGCAAGAACTTCGACTGCGGCCCGCCGATCTGCCGCTGAACCGTGAAGCCCAGGCGGCAGTCCTTCAGAAACTCATACTCCACCAGCGGCCCGAGAAAATGACTGGGCGCCGACCCCTGGGATGCGGCCGCATCGTACTGTCCGCCTAACCACAGCGGTGCGCGCCCAATCTGCTGAACCGCCAGCTCGCGGAAGGAGTGGAGCGTTGAAGCTGCTCCATGGAACGGTATCGCGCCGACGTACCACGATTCCGCATGCACCCGACCATAGTGGATGGCGTAGAGCTGCGGGTAGAACGAACCGCAGATCGTACGGTGGTGCTCGCCCTGCATGAAGTCCACGCCGAGCAAGCTTTGTAGATACCAGGTGCCCTTGGTCACGTTCAGGCCGAGATCGACTTCGCCCCAGCCTTGATTGGACCAAATCACATCCCAGACGTAGCGATCGCCCACGATCTGGAGCAGCGTCCCTTTGAAGCTCGTGTCGAGATCACCCCGGATGACGGTCAGCGGTCGACTGACCGTGGTTGAACCAGCATAAGCCGTGGGTCCAACAAAAACCGCCGTGGCCAGAGTGACGAGAAGGCGCCGCATGTTTTTCTCCTTTGTAAAGGTCATTCTCCATATTATGGGAAGCTGATGTGCCAGAGGTTCTTCACTTCAGAACCGGCCATCATAGCGAAATTTTCCACTTTTGTCAATAATAATCACTTACTAAATAATGAATTTTGCCTTATATATAGCTGTTTTTCATAACTTACGCAATTTATGTCACAATTCTTGACACTTATCATGTAACCTGGTACCATCAATGTATGGATATCCATGACGCTCTGGCCCAGCTCAGTCTCACGGCTCGCGAGGCACGAATTTACACTTCCCTGCTTGAACTGGGACGTGGTACGCCGCTGTCCTTATCGAAAAAAACCGGTCTGAAGCGACCGACCATCTATCTTGACTTAGAATCTTTACGGCGAAAACAACTGGCTGGTTTAGCATTTGAGGGAAAGAAAACCGTCTACATACCTGAGTCACCGCAGAAGCTCTTCGCCTCGGCCCAACAGCAGGAAAAGGTAGCCTTGGAAATACTGCCGATGTTACGAGCCCTGGAAAATCGCGGCGGCACCAAGCCGCAAATTCGTTATTACGATCGAGTCGAAGATATCAGCAGAGTCTGGATGGAGGCGACGTTCCACCACCCGGAGAATCGGTTCATTTCCCATATAAAGAATCTGACTGAGCTGTACGGAGATCTCTTAGCTGCCTACGAACAACAACTCAGACGGGGGGAAATCAAGCAAGCCTGGGAAATTGTGACTGCCACCCCGGCCGATATCGTCTATGCCAAAAAATACAACTCTAAAAACCGCCGGATCCGGATCATGCCGCCGAACATGAAATATGACATTGATATTTCTATGTGGGGACAGAACATCGGGCTTTATTCTATGGCCGGGCGTTATCTGGTCGTGATCACCGATCCTTCGATTTCCCAGGCCTTCCGCAGTATCTTTGATCTCATTTGGAGTATTTCTAAAGAACCGCGTCAATTCATGATCGCGCCAAAGAAACCCCGCACCGCATAAGGTGCGGGGTAAAGAAAAGCCCTAACCTCTCGGCTAGGGGGAAGGTGCATCCTTGAGTTCCGAAGTTTCATCCTCGACCACCCACCGCACGGCCCGTGAACATGGGCAGACGCCGCCGACGCGTTTGAGCTTCGGCATGGCCTTGGTGGCCTCGGCCGCGGTCAGCTGACCTGATACTACTTTCCGTAGTGTGTTAGCGTAGAGCCGCATGTCGCGGCTGGCGAGGTAGGCTTCGGGCAGGTGACGCGCTAAGTGAGGCAAGTACGCCTCGACGTCATCGAACGCTTCGCCGTCGAAACCGACCATCGTCCAGGCTGGCTCGCCTTTGCGGCGGAAGAACCGCCGGTCGGGCAGTCGCAACAGTTCCTCGAAACGCAGACCGTCCACCTTGACGCGCTCCTGATGCAGCGTGTCGAGCGCCAGCTCAGCTTGCTCGGCCGACCACTCCGGGTGACGCGCGCGGATAAAACGTATGTTCAGGTCCCGCAGCATGCGCTCCAGTTCGGCGATGTACAGATCTTGCGCCGGGCGATTCTCCATGTCCTTGAAACCATAACCGACGTTCGTCTTGCCGCCACGCTCGTCCCCGAACATTTCCAAACCGCGGGGATACCACTTGGCGATCGCCCGCTGGACCGCTTCCATGGTGTTGAGGGAATCGCCCTTGGCGGCCCGCTTGACCCACCGCCGGAGTGGCACCACGCCAGCCGCCAGGTGGAACGCTTCTTCGCGCAGCATCGGCGGCATTGAATCGGCGAACGGCTTGTAGGCGCAGACTTTCTGCATGGTCAGCTGATACTTGCCGACCCGGTCGATCACCGCCGCAAAGACCAGGCTGTCGAGGAAAGAGTCAAAATCCAGGTTGAAGGCATCGAGCACATGCGAGCCGGTCTGCATCGACAGCGCTTCCTCGACCATGTCTTCGCCCTTCGTCCCTCCCGAAGCGCCGCTCCAGTCTTCCGAAAGGAGCAGGTGGAACATCTGGTAGCCATGGCGAAGTTCCTCGGCCATCACTCTGAGAATCCAGAAGCGATCCTCATCATCCTGGGCGCGAGCTAAGGTACCATGATGCTGCTGGATCGAGCCGAACTCGGTCGAAGCCTGAGCCCGGATGATGGCCAGGAGTTGCTTGGCCTCAGCCTCGGTCAGCTCGTCCGGCTTGAGGCGCTTCTTTTCACCGGCATGATCGCCAATCGTGACGACCTCAGACGTGCCGAGTTCCAGTTTCGCGCACAGGCAGAATGGCTCGTCTTTTGGGAAGTACCGATCCCAGGCCGCCATGAGCGCGTCGAAGTCCGGAATGTAGTGGCGACGCCAGTGCTCAACCGCATGGTGGAACTGCTGCGGGAGTTCGATGGTGGCTAGCGACATGATTGTTCCTCCTTTGCATCACCTCGCTTGGATTCAATGCGGTGGTGGTTGGGCAGGTTGAAGGTGCATCGTCTCCACGTCGTTCCTGCCGAACGAGTGTGGGTGAGTTGACGATAACACAAAATCACCAAGGTCAAAACCATCCGGTGCGACGGCTATTCGCCGATTCCTTTAAGATGGCGTATGGCTAACGTGCCGGGCCGTCTGTGGTCCAGGGTGATAACGTCGAATCGTATCGGCCGTTCGAGCCAATCCTTCTGCTGGAGGTATGTTTCGGCTGCCTGCTGCCACGACTCGAGTTTTTTCTTGGTCACGGATTCAATCGCTTGGCCCATGGCTGCGCTCCGGCGTGCTTTAACCTCAATAAAGACAATCAGTCCGTCATGCTCCGCCACCAGATCGAGTTCTCCATATCGCGAGGTGACATGACGGTCGAGAATCCGATAGCCCCGTCGGCGCAAAAAATCCTCGGCCCGCTGTTCGGCCCAGGCGCCAAACCGTTGTCGCTCAGAAGGCATTTAGGTTTTGACGAGGACCAAGCCCCAGTGGTACGGCCCGGCGGAAAATTGGTCGAGGGTGGCGAAACCCAATTCCCTGGCGACCTGGTTGACGTGTTCAACAGCCAACCGTTCTTCCTTCGTCGGCGCAAAACTGAGATTCATCCCCGGTTGCCAGTCAACGACGAGCAGCGCGGCCCCGGTCTTGAGCATCCGGTGAATCTCGACCAGCATGTCCCGGTACTTCTTGGTCTGATTGAGGACGTTGACCAGCAGCCCGGCGTCGAGGCTGTTCGGCCGAACGCCGCGGGCGCCTTCAAAGATTTCCAGGTTCGACCAGACCGCCCGGCAATTGTTCAAACCGCGCATCTTCGTCAAGCTCAAGGCGGCTGACAGCGCCGACTTGAGGACGTCAAACATCAACACCTCGCCATTCGGCCCGACCCGCTGCCCGAGCGGCACGGCAAAGCTGGCCGCCCCGCCAACGCCGAAGTCACCGACCTTCATGCCGATCTTGACGCCGAGGCGGTCGATCAGCTGTCGGGGTTCGATGAGCACGTGGGTGGGCAATGGCATGGCTAGGCGATCAGCGCTTCGACGACCTGATCGGGACGCGGCGGCCGGCCACTCGGCGGGCGACTGAACTCCCATTCAGCGGCCGAAAGCTGCGGCGGTGAATCGGGCTCGGGCCGTGCGCCAGCAGGAGTTGGTGATGACGACTGGTGCCGTAGCCTTTGTGGCGGTGGAATTCGTACTCCGGGTAGAGCCGGTGTTCGCCGTTCATCAGCGTGTCGCGGACGACCTTGGCCACGATCGAGGCGGCGGCAATGGACACCACCTTGGCGTCGCCGTCAACGATCGCTTTGACCGGCTTCTTGCCGTGTTTAATCGGCACGGCGTCGACCAGCACGGCCGCCGGTTTGCGATGAAGCTTCTTGACCGCGTCAAGCAGCGCTTTCTTATTCGCCTTGACGATGCCGTGCTGATCGATGTATTGCGATGAAACGACCGCGACCGCCCAGGACAGGGCTTGACGGGTGATGTGGACGAACAGTTTTTCTCGCTGCGCCGCCGACAGGACTTTTGAATCGTTCACGCCGGCCACGGAAAAATCGGCCGGCAAAATCACCGCCGCCGCCACCAGCGGTCCGGCCCAGGCGCCCTTGCCAGCTTCGTCAACGCCGGCGATGTATTCGTAACCAGCCTGACGGAGAGCCAGTTCTTCTTTGCGGTTTGGCTTTGTCTTGGCCATACGGCTTAACCAGTATATCACATTGGCCACCGTCGCTGGCACTGGCGGTAGCGTGGTATTATTGATCTGTCTCTCGTCCCTCTCAATCCTCAACCCCAGCCACGGAGGGCAAATGGACCACACGATTTCGAATCGTGAGGAACAGCAAACCCCAGGCAGTCGAGCCTTCTTCCAGCGCCTGCGCGCCTCGCCGGGCATCACGGCGGTCGAACCAGGCTTGACTGAGCCGAGGGTCGACGGCCGGACCTCGCCGGAGTTCGTTGTCTGGCGCTCACCGGAGGTTGGCGTGGCCATCAAGGCCACCTACCCAAGCGGGGACCGCCAACGTCTCTTCACCTGCCGGTTGAGTACCCGGGCTGATCCGTATCAGGTCCGGGATAGGCTGTTCAAGCGATTTCATGATGCCCGGCCGGCACAGACCCCGGTCGACCCATCAGCGGCCGAGCCGTATGCCCTGCCGCCCGGTCTGGAAGTCAGACTGGCCGAGCTTCGTTCCTGGACTGGCGTCCGGAATGTAGCGGTCGGGGAACCCTGGACCATCAAGCCCGGCGTGGTGTTAACGCCTTTCGGCCAGCATGGCGACTATGTCTTCGAGGTTTTCATCGCCAGCCGAAGAGCGTGGCACCTGAAGCTCTACGCCGATTCTCCGGACGCCCTGGCCGGGCTGCTTGATCGGCTTCGGGCTCACCACCAACCGAGTCCGCCAGCGACACCTCCTCCTCGACCCGCGCCAAAGGCGCCGGCTCAACCGAAGACTCGACCGCCGGCCTCGGCGGCCAAACCGACACGTCGAAGGAAATCCCGGCGCACAATGCCGCCAAAGTCTCGACGGGCGCCGATGCCGCATCATGGCACCTCCCTGGTTCTCTCGCGCCCGGTCGTCGAAGTCTACCGCTGGTTGTTACGGCGGCGACCTAGTCAGCCCTATGCAGTTCTATGGGACGTCGATGGACGATGCGCGCGTCGTTTCCCCAAGTACGCCGCTCCAGCGCTGCAACACCTTCGAGCTATCAATTTGCTCTTTGATACCGGCGTTCACTGCGGTCGAGAACAGCTGTCGGTTGTCATCCGGACCAAGACGACCAACTGACCGCGCCGATCTTCTCGACTATGCCCAGCATACAGGCTGGGCTTTTTTCATGGCCGTGTCCGGACAGCATTTGCACCTCCTATTGACAGGGTATTTGTTATGTGCTAGTTTCCCTTCCTTTTCTTGCAACCACACCAGACGTCTTCTTGATAGAACCTTCCATCCTGCTGACGGTCGACGACCAACTACCGGAGGTCTCATGTCGATCACCTATTACCAACTCCTCGGCCTGGAATCGAGCGCCAAGCCGGCTGCGATTCAAGCCGCCTACCGCCGACTCATGCTCCGGCATCACCCGGACCACCACGGACAAGGTGATGACCCAGTGTCAAGACTGCTCAACCAAGCTTACTGAGCGATTCGTTCCTCGGTATGGAACGCCATGCTTGCAGCGACTGCGGGCAGACCGGCCGTCGATCTCGAGTTACCGTTTCTTGATCCAGATCGCCCACACCAGCTGGGCCCTTTACTCCGCACTCGACGTAGTGCGGAGTTTCTTTTTTTTACCATCTATCCATCACCATGGTGCTTGCGGTTGACAATCCTCAAGAACTATGATAGGAAACATCAGCCCACCGAAACAAATCCACGTTCATTCGAGGAGGAACCAATGACCGCCGAGCGGAAGCCGAAGAAGCCGTTTCACGAAGCGATCGTCGAGCGGATCAGGGAAGTGTGTAATCTGGCCGACGAAGCTCCGGCAGCGAGCGTGTGGATGGCCCTGGATCGGCTGGGCGAGCTGATCATTCTTCTGAGGGTGACCAAGATCCCCAGTCAGCACGCACGCGAGGTGGCCGACCAGCTGGCTGCCCTGGCTCGGGAACGCCGTGGGAAGTCGTACACCGACTGCCTCATCGGCGCGGTCGCCGACATCGAAGTCGATCTCCCGCCGCGTCAGGCGCAGCCTGCGGCCCGCGCCAGTACTGGCACCGTGGCCGAAGGCTGATGCCAACTTCCACCGGACCCCCACGGGGTCTTTTTTTATGGTTCAGCTCCCGCTGGGCAGACACGGGCTTCCGGCGTAGCCGGACTGGCTACGCCATGTATGGCCGTGGCCTCGATGTAATACTTCGGCGGAACCACCCGAAGTCCCGACCGCGCCAGCGCGTCGGGACGGAGGCGGGTAATTATCTTGACGCCCCGCTAGCGGTTAAGAGGAACGACGGCTCGGGGAAAACAATGAAGATGATTTGACAGATTAGCCACAGCTTGATATTGTCCGGTGATTTCGCACTTTCGAACCCAACCACTCTCCTGGAGGGCTCATGCATCGTTCCCGTCAGTATCGAAACTGGATGGCGATCTGTGCCGAGCCGGAGTTCTGGCTACGCGTACTCGTCACCACCTGCCATGACAACCGCGTCCTCGACGGTTTAGCCAAGGGTTTCCCGCATCTGTTTGGTGCGCCCCCGAAGACATGGCAGCCGCCGCTGTACTTCGCTGAAGAAGTGGCCAGGTTTTGTCACGGCGTCTGTGAGCCGGCGGACATCGCCACGTACTATTCGTGGATGCCGGCCGTCCGGCTGCTGCAACTGCCTTTACTGGCCGCGTGGCGTCACAGCACCGTCCCGCCCGGGGTGATGGCTCAGCACCCGCCAGGACCAGTCGGGGTGTGGTACTGTGGTGACGCAGTCACCTACCAGAATCAGACTGGTCTGGTCGTTGATATCGAGTACGGACGGAACAGCCGCTGTGAACAGATGTATGGCTGGGTCCGCCGCCTGAAACTCGTTCCGAGCGCGTGCGTTGACATGAGTCAGCGACAACGGCCAAACGGACCGACAACCTAAGTCGGTTCTTTTTTTAACCAAACCGAAAGCCGCCGCCCCGACCGGAACCGTGGCCGAAGCCTGATGGCACCTTTCACTTTCACCGGACCCGGCGGGGTCCTTTTTTCGCTTCGATGATTGGTGAAGAAAGCGGAAACAAACACAGGGGACTTTTACCAATCTGCCCCTCCTCAGCTGAGGAGGGGCCTAGCGCGAAGCGCTAGCGGGGGTGGTCAAGCTTCATCGCCTCCGCCAATCGCCCGAGCGCCACCAGATAGGCGCCGAGACGAAAGCCAACTTGGTGCTGTTGGGCCTTTGACCAGGTTTGTTCGAACGCCTGGGTCATCATCGACTGTAAACGCTGAAGTACTTCAGCTTCGGTCCAATGCTCGCTAGCCAAATTCTGTTGCCATTCGAAATATGATCCAACGACGCCGCCAGCGTTGGCCAGAATATCCGGCACAACCGTTATCTGCCGCTGAACCAAAACGTTCTCCGCCTCCGGGGTCACCGCCCCATTCGCCATTTCCAAAATGATCTTGGCCTGAACCGCGCCGGCATTCTGTTCGGTGATGGCGTCTTCCAGGGCCGCCGGAACAAGGATATCGACCGGGAGGGCCAGCAACTGTTTATTGGTAATAGCTTGATAATTGGTAAAGTCACAGACTGAGCCGATGCAATACATCCCGTCGATCATGCCCTTCGCCTGCTTTGAAGTCATGACGTGCTCCGGTTCCATGCCGAGACGACGCTTGTCCTCAATGCCACCCTTGGAATCAGACAAGGCGACGATGCGATAGCCGGCCCGCTGCAGCAAACGAGCCAGGTGGTAGCCAACATTACCAAAGCCCTGAACGGCGACGGTGGTGTCTTTTGGCGCGCGGCCAAGTTTCGACATCAGCGCCGTCAGCACATCGAGCCCGCCCTGGCCGGTTGAAAACTCTCGACCGGCAGATCCCCCGGCCTCAATCGGCTTGCCGGTAAACGCGGCCGGCGTCGGTCGACCGGCCAGTCGTGAATACTCATCGGTCATCCAAGCCATGATCTGCGGGTTGGTGTAAACGTCGGGCGCCGGGACATCAACCTGCGGCCCAAGATTGGGGAACATTGCCCTCACCCAGCCACGAGACAGACGTTCGAGTTCACCGCGACTCAGCAGTCGCGGGTCAACGGTCACCCCCCCTTTGCCGCCGCCATAGGGCAGATTCAGCAGCGCGCACTTGATGGTCATCCAAAAAGCCAGCGCCTTGATTTCGTCGGGGTTCGTCTGCGGATGATAGCGAATGCCGCCCTTGTACGGTCCGCGGGCGTTGTTGTACTGGACGCGCCACCCAGGGAAGACGCGAAGCGATCCATCGTCCATCGTCACCGGAATGCTGACTTCGATTGTCCGCTCTGGCAGCTCGAGGCGGCGGATCATCGTCGGATCTATGTTTCCTAGTTCCGCGGCTCGACGCAACTGCACCAGCGCATGTTCGAATGGATTATCCTTCACCGCTGTCTCGGCCCGGTCAATCGCCCGACGTCATAAGTGTTTCTGTAGCTCGGCGGCCAGCGCGTTTTTCTGATGGACCCCGACCCCTTGCCAAACGAGTTTGCCAGCCTTAAAGATGGCCAGCGTCGGAATTGACAAGACGCCATACTTCATGGTCGTCGTCGGGCTGTCATCGACTTCTAACTTGGCGACCTTCACCTTATCGCCGAACTCTTTGGCTAGCTCATCGACGATCGGCCCCTGAACGCGGCAGGGATAGCACCAGGTAGCCCAAAAATCGACTAGCACCGGGCGATTTGCTTCTTGCAATACCTCGGGCGAAAAATTATTGTCGTTAACAATGACTTTGGGCATCAGTCTAGGTGGTCTGAGAGTACAATTGAATTAACTTGGCCAAATCCGGGTCGCGCCATCTCTTCGTCTTGGCTAGCCGCTCGAGTTCCCGTAAGAACAGGATGTTCGCTACCTGCTCGATACCGGCCCGCACCGCGCTGACCTGATAGAGGATCTCCGTGCACGAGCGTTTCCGTACAATCATCCCCTCGACCGCCCGCAGCTGGCCAATGAGGCGGTGAATTCTAGCACTGATAGTCCGTGACGCGCGGCGCATATACACAGCATATACCCCCAGGGGGTATTTGTCAACCCCGTTAGAAGTGGAAGTGCGGAGGTTTCCGTCAAAGTGTTAGATGGTGCGAGAATCGTTGCCTTTTTCAGAGAGCGCGTTTCGGCCACTGCTAACGGGGTTGAGTCCAGTGGTAATCAAACCCCACTACATTAACCATGACCACAGTTTTTACGATAATGGAAAATGAAAAACGGTCTTGGACCACCTCAAATCGCAATTCGGGGCGCCACCGAACCACGTCCTTTTTGATAATTTCAAGTTTTTCCGCCACCGAAGCCGTGGGAAACAATCTTATTCGATTTTTCTTTCGCGGCAAATGCTTTCACTTTGTCGATCCACTTCAGAAATATATATTTAATCTCATCTAGCTGTGCCTTTTCTCGAAAAGTGTGTGGCGCATCCCTGATGACATGAAGCTCTTTGTTGCCCGGAATTGCATCAAAGAGTAGTTTTTGGTGTTTCGGTGGAGTCCCGTCATCTTTTTCTCCAACTATTAACAAAACTGGCATTGTAAGCTGACCCGCTTTTTTTAGTAAATCGTATTTCAGACGATCTTCCATATTTGACCAAGGAAGTCGTATTGTGACGCCAGGCTTGGATTTACTGTGCTTTATTTGCCACCCGGTACGCTTCCATTCTTTGAGTTCTTCTTTCGGATGGGCTTCATAGCTTAGTTTTCCCGACACAACTGTTGATATAGGCGCAAGTGCCTTAACTTTGGAGGGGTGGTTCTCCGCGTACAAAGCACTACAAATACCTCCTAGGCTATGCCCAGCAAGAGCAAATGGTTCTTCGTACCATTCTTGTGATTCAGACCATTTCACAACATCCACTAAGTCCTCGTAATAACTCGTGATGGTTGCGTCTGACGCGTTGCCTTCGCTCTCTCCAATGGTGTTTGCAACATCAAAACTGACGACCGTAAACCCTTTTTCTAGGAATGCATCAATAAACGTTCGAACGTGGGGTTGTTCCTTAAATCCGCTCTGCCCGTGCATGACAAAAGCAAGCCCTGCTTGGCTCGGCCTTTTCTCAACTACAACGGCTAACTTCTGATTATGACGATTCTTGATGAATAATTTCTCCATGATTTCAGAAAATAGTCCGCGGGTCTAGCCGATTTGAACCCTGAAGCTCTAAACACCACCATTTGGACCCAGCCGCAATCGAACCGGCCAACTCCGCAATGCTACTGCGGCGCCCCGCCTGCTTGCCTGTGTTTGGTGGAGATGAGGGATTTGAACCCCCAACCCCGTCCAGCACCTTTTTTGGACCGTAGCGGATTCGAACCGCTGACCTCTGCAATGCGAATGCAGCGCTCTACCAGCTGAGCTAACGGCCCGGAAAAGGTACTGGTCGAATGCAGTTCTCTACCAATTGAGCTATGAGCCCAAATGGTGGGGGACGAATGAGATGCCCGGCCATTGCCCGCCCTCTAGGAAATTACGGGTGAACTACATCCCCAGCTTTTGAGAGTACGAATGCGATACTATGCAAATTACCTTGATTCAAAGAGTCATCAATGAGAACTCCCCATACTATAACACTTTACCTTTCTCTTGTCAATGTTCCTCGTGGAACATTTTCGTTTTTGCGATTGTTCCTCGTGGAACATCTCCTAATACCTGATTGTTCCTCGTGGAACATCTAAAAAATTACTCATTTGGATGGCATTATCTATGTTATTACCATTGGAAACCTTATCACGTTCTAACTCGATAGGAAGAACGTCGTGTCTGCTTTCGACCGTTTGGACTCTAAAGTCCTTACCTTTCCGAGCCATTGCTGGAACATACCGGGGTGGAACCGGTCGCCTTCCCGCCGCAATTCTGGACCGTAGGAGACTCGAACTCCTGACCCCTTCCATGCCATGGAAGTGCTCTACCAACTGAGCTAACGGCCCAAAATTGGCGCGGGACGCAAGTCTACAGACAATTTATATCCCGTCAGTGCTGATAAACACGAGTCTTAGATACGCATTTGCTTTGCCCCTACCTGGACTTGAACCAGGATTTGCCCCTTAGGACGGGGCCGTTCTATCCAATTGAACTACAGGGGCGCAATCGTGCTTTATAAATCCTAAGACCCATTTTTATCGTATTGAAAACATAGTGTCGCAAAATGTTATCTCCCTGATTTCTCATCAACCACCCTTTCCCACAGGGTCCTGCCAACTTGATCAATTCTACTAGTGTGGCTGTCTACGATTTTCAAACTAATGAATGCTGCCACTAGAAAGACTGAAATGATCAGCAGCCTTATAAGGTCTTGTTTGATGTTGTCCACTGCCATGCAGCGCCTAGTTTACCTGACTATGCGACACTCCGAAAGTACACTTACCTTGACATCAGACGACAATCCTGTTCCAATCGCTCTAACTACCATACAGTATCGAAGTTATTGTGCATTTGCTTTTCCCTAATGCGAACTTGGCGGCCGAACCCCTCATTGCCCCAATAAATATTCTGAGCTTGTTAATCCGATGCTTTCTGATGTCGTGAGTACCGGCGTCGGAGAAGTCTACTGGCAGCTAAATGAAAGTCATACACTAGTGCGAGTCACAGCAAAACATTGGTTACTTTCCTAAGCCAACCTTTTTTCGGCACAAAATTTCGTTGACAGCCGAGCCTGCACAGCGTACAATAGCCACGTTTTTCTCAACACTGAGCATCGGAGTCAATGGGGATGTTCGCCAAAGACAGTAGCGAGCATGGGCGGGATGTGGAGACGATTATCGGCTCAACGGTTAAAGTTGATGGGAATTTTGTCGGCGGGGGGGATGTCGTGGTCGAGGGCCACGTGGCCGGTAGTCTAAAAACGAGTAAGAGCCTACGCGTCGGGCCAGGAGCTGTGGTCAAAGCCGAAGTCGAAGCCGCTAACATTACCGTGGCCGGCGAAATCCGTGGCCACATCAAGTGCCAGGGAAAGATCGAGTTGGCTTCGACGGCCAAGATTTTTGGCAACGTCGACACGAAGAGCATTGTGGTCGCACACGGCGCAATCCTCCACGGAAAAATCACCATGGCCAATCAGGAACCCGCCCCGCCGACCAAGGGCTAGACAAGTATGTACGCCTACCTCGTCGACGGCTTCCTCCACGACAAGAAATATCAAACCGAACTCCTCCGCATCGAAAACCGCTTGGCCCAGCTCGGCATCCAAGGACGTTTCGAAAAAATTACCATCTTGAAGAATCTCGCCGAGGCGGCAAAAGAGGCTATTCGTCGCGGCGCCACGACGGTCGTCGCGGTCGGCAACGACCAGACGGTCACGAAACTTTTACCGTTGGTTGTTGATGGTGGCGTGACGCTCGGATTGATTCCGTTCGGGCAGCCGCAAACAATCGCCGCGGCGCTCGGTATTCCGACCGGGCTGGCGGCTTGCGACGTGCTGTCGCGCCGAATCATCCGCCACCTGGACGTCGGAAAAGTAGACAATCAGTATTTCCTCCGCGATGCGCGGCTGACCGCCGTCGAGCGGGTTGAGTGTGACGGCCAATATACGGTGGCCTCAGTTGATCCAGCCAATACCTTTGTCATCGGCAACCTCGGCTCTGACGACCTCGAGAGGCGGCCGACTGACGGCCGGCTGGAGCTGATCGTCAAGTCGGACGCCCATGGCTGGTCGCTCTGGCGCCGTCATTACGGACCGTCCAGCGTCTTCCTCATCCGCCGAGCCACCATCGCCAGTTCGGCCCCGGCCGCCAGCCTGCTGCTCGACGGCCAAATCGTGCTCAAGGCGCCGCGGACCATTGAAGTCGCGCCGCAGAAACTAGGGGTCATCGTCGGTCGTCAGCGTCAGATTTAACCATGGCCACGGAGCCACAGTTGCACTGGTACGGACACGACGCGTTCCAAATTTCCAACGGACAGATAACGGTCTACCTGGACCCCTGGAAACTACCGGCCGGCGCTGAGCCGGCGGATTTTGTTTGTATTACCCATGAGCACTTCGACCATTGTTCGGTCGAGGACGTCGAGAAGGTGGCGGCCACCACGACCGCGGTTATCGCACCCCGGGTGTGCGCCAACCAACCGCTGCCCGGAAAACGCACTGTTCTTCAGCCGGGCGAGCGGCTAGAAATGAAAGGCGTAATAATCGAAGCTGTCCCGGCGTACAACATCGGCAAGAGGTTCCACCCCCCAGCCGACCGGCGGGTGGGGTACATCTTAGCCATCGACGGCTGGCGGATTTACCACGCCGGTGACACCGACTTGATCCCGGAGATGGATCACATCCACTGCGACATCGCTCTGCTGCCGGTGTCCGGAACGTATGTCATGACGGCTGACGAAGCGGCCCAAGCAGCCGTCCGAATCAAACCGAAAATCGCTATCCCGATGCACTACGGTACGATCATTGGCTCTGTCGACGACGCCAAGAAATTCAAATCATTGGTGCCAGCCGGAATTGAGGTTAGGGTGCTGCCACCAGTGACATCGGCCGCCTGAACATGGTAATCTGGACTTAGCTACACCCGACGAAAACACGCCCCGTGAATCAACAAACTGCTCCGCCGGCGCCTGAAACACCGCTCCACTTGCCTGACGCGCCTGGCGGCATGACGGTGCCCTCGATGAGGGTCCAGCCGGAATCGCCACCGGCCGGCCGGGGCAAACGGTGGGTCTGGTTCACCATTGTCTTGGTCGTTGCCGGCGGCCTGCTCGGCGGCGGTTACGTGGCGTATAGCCGCGGCTACCTATCGATCCCGTTCTTAACTCCCAAGGCGGACGCGCTGTTTGGCAAGATGATCGATTCGATCAGCCAGATCGAGAACGCGGAATACTCAGTCCGGCTCACGATCAAGGCGGAACCGCACGATGGTCAATCAAAACCCATCGCCATCAAGCCGAACCAGAATATCAACGGCCTGCTGCCGGAAGGGGAGGGGCCGCTTGGTTTATACCTCGGACTGTTTGATCCGGACACGGCACTCCGCACCATCCCCAGTGACATCAACTTTACTGGCGGTGTCAGCCTGTACCTAGAAGCTGATCAACCAGTCAAAGAGGCGGACGGCCGATTACGCATCGACGCTACCTACGCCGGCGGAGACACGCTGGTGGCGGTCAACATTGAGGCCCTAAAGAAAGACGAAATCATCTACGGTATTATCCGGAAGTTCCCCAGCTTCTTCTTTCTCGACCTCTCCGGCGTGAAGGAGAAGTGGGTCAGAATTACGCCCCAAGATGGTTTTGATTTCCTGACCGAAGATACGCTCGAGCAGGCCGACACCAAAGCGGCCATCGCCACGTTGCAGCAGGCTCTCCAGCGCGCCCTGGATGGGAAAGTATTCTCCGTCAAGCAGAAACTGGCCGCCGAGACCGTTGGCGGCGTGCGGTCAGAACACTACCTGATCGCCGTCGACACGGATCAGATCGATGAGGTCTATCGGGCGCTCCGCGATGAGCGGCAGGGCCAGGAGGAGGACGTCAAGCGATTCGACAAAATCATCGCCGACCTGGAACGACCAGAGACACAAGAACTGTTGAGGAGTTTGGTAGCCAACTCACGATTTGAAATTTGGATCGATCGCGTCACCGGGTATCTGCGTCAAGTCCGCTGGAATTTGATTGTTGTCCCCACCGCTGACAACGAGCGCCTCAAAGGCAAGCAGATCCGTCTGGGGCTGGAGTTTACCCTGGAGAAAGTCAACCAGCGATTGACTATCAGCCCCCCGGCCTCGACCATCGGCTACGACGAGGCGGTGCGGCTGGTAACCGGCGTCAGTGAGGATCAGCAGAAATTCGAAAAACAAAGGAATCGGGTGCAGGATGTACTGCAGGCCCTCCGCGTATACCAGAAATCCAATAACCGTTACCCGGCGACGCTGGCCGAGCTGGTGGCTGGCATCAAGACCATCAGTCAAGATTGCGAACGGCGAGCAACGGCTAACAAGAATACGAATGCTGGCCGCGTTGATTTCGACTCGATCGAGTATGATTGCCAATACTCTGTGCCCGGCTTAGTCAAGAGCTTGAGTATTATCGACCTCTACACTGGCAAAACGTTCGGGTACAAAACCGAAGCTGATGACTACCGGTTAACGTACCAGATGAAGATCACCGATAAAGTCGAAAGCTACTATAAAGAAGAGCACGTTGAGGGACTGAACACGGCCACGAGCAAAGACATTTCGATTGAGAAGAAAACGCCATACGAAGAAACGCAGCCACAAGAGCAAACTGACGAACAACAAGCCCAGCAAACAAAAATGGATCAGCAGCGCGCAGCCGAAGCCAAGGATGACGATGGCGATGGCTTGTCGACCATGGAGGAATCGCTGTTCCAAACCCAGGCCTACTCACGTGACAGCGATCAAGACGGCTACCCCGACGGCGAGGAGGCGGCCAACGGCTACAACCCGAACGGCCCGGGGCGACTGCCAACCAGCCCGACCATCAAGAACATCAAGACCACCATCCAGAACAACTCGGTGACGGTCACCTGGACGACATCGGAAGCGGCCTACACGGCTCTCTTCCAGGGTCTAACCGATTCATATTCTTCCGGCCAAACATTCCAGAACACCCTGGCCTCGTCTCACCGGACGTCGTTTTACGCCGAATTCAAAACCACCTATCATTTCCGCATCCGGGCTTGCACCGCGGCCGGAGCGTGCGCCTTCGGTCCTGATCAAACCGTCGTCGTTCAGTAACAGTAGACGCCAATCCCGCTAGCGTCGCGAGACACAGAAGATTATAGACCGGCTTTTTCTGTCTGAGACATTCATTGAGTCATGATGTCTCAGGAATATTTTTGACTCTAACGGGATTGACAATCAGCGCTTTTTTCCGTATTCTTTCCGGGCTCTGACGATGCCGGAATCGATAGTCAAAATCCCTCCCACCATCATCGTCCGCGACTTAGCGGCTAAACTTAGTTTACCGATCACCACCGTCACCGCCGAGTTGATCAAGAACGGCATTATGGCCGCCCTCAATGAGGAGATTGACTTCGACACCGCGGTCATCATCGCCGAGGACTTGGGGAAGAAAGTCGAGCTGCAGTCGGCGGAAGAAGCGGCCGCCCCGGCGCAGACGGTCGATCAATACTTGAAGGAAAAGGCTGGGACTAAGCTAGTGGCTCGCCCACCGGTGGTGGTGGTCATGGGCCATGTTGACCACGGCAAGACGTCGCTCCTCGACGCCATTCGTCAAACCGCAGTCACGGCCGGTGAAGCCGGCGGTATCACCCAGCGCATCGGCGCTTACCAAATCACCGACCGCGGACGACAGGTTTCTTTTGTCGACACGCCAGGACATGAAGCCTTCGCCCAAATGCGCGCGCGGGGAGCCAAAATTGCCGACGTGGCCATCCTAGTGGTGGCCGCGGATGACGGCGTCAAACCGCAAACCCTGGAAGCGCTCGATATTATTCATCACGCTGGCATTCCGTACATCGTGGCTCTGACTAAAACGGACAAAGACGAGGCTCAGCCGGAGCGAGTGAAGAAGGAATTGGCGGAACATAAGGTGCTGATCGAAGAGTTCGGTGGCCAAACGCCGGTGGTTCTCGCCTCGGCCAAAACAAAGGCCGGGCTACCCGAACTGCTGGAGTCGGTCCTGCTGTTGGCGGACGTTCATCCCGAGGCGATGATGGTCAACCCGAACCGACCGGCGGTGGGGACGATCATTGAGTCGCACGTTGACCCGCAGCAGGGGCCGCTGGCCTCGGTCTTGATCCACGCTGGCACGCTTCACCTCGGCGATGACGTGCTCGTCGGTCAGGTCTGGGGTAAAGTCCGATCGATGAAAACTGACCGCGGACAACCGATCGCCGCCGCCACGCCCTCCACGCCGGTTCAAATCCTGGGTCTCAAGGCCGCGCCGCAAATCGGCGACATTCTACGCGTCGCTCCTGATGAGGTTCGTGAGTTGAAGAAAAAAGTGAGGGGTCACCAGATTGTCCATCATCTCCAAACCGTGGTGGGACGACGTCCCACGGTCATTAGCAAGAAAGGCGAAAAAAAGGAGACGGATAAGAAACCGCGGGTTGAGAAACTACACGTCATCCTCAAGACCGACACCCTCGGTTCGGCCGAAGCCATCACCGAGTCACTGAAGAAGTTCGTCCATCCCGAGGTGGGCGTCGAGATCGTGCAGCGGGGCTTGGGCATCATCACCGAAACTGAAGTCTTGCGAGCCGAGGTGGCAAAAGCAGCGATCTATGGATTCAATGTTCCGATCTCTCCGAAAGCCGACCAGTTGGCTCGCAGCAAGGGTTTGACGATCAGGTCATTCAAGGTCATTTACGACCTACTCGACGACGTCCAAGCGCAGCTGGAAACGATGTTGCAGCCGGTGGCCGAGGAAAAAGAGATCGGCCGGCTGAAGATTCTGGCTGTTTTTCGCCATGAGAATACGTTCCAAGTCGTCGGCGGTAAAGTCACCACCGGCCACATGCGGGCCAGCGCCGGCGTCGACGTCATCCGTCAGGGCCAAACCTTGACCAGAAGCAAAATCACGCAGCTGCAGCAGAACAAACAGAACACCGAGACGGTCACCGTCGGGAACGAAGCTGGGCTGAAAGTCGAAGGCGACCCAATCATCCAGGTCGGCGATGAGCTGGTGGCCTTCGTGTCTGAGGTTCGACAGCGCCGGCTGGACGAAAGAGTGGCCGCCGTCTAGACTAGCAGGGCGACTAGCGCCTATGGATCTCGTACCCTCGATCGGCCAGCCGCCCGCCGAGAATGGCTCCCGACGGGTCGAGAAACTGAACCGCCTCCTACAGCAGGAAGTGGCGTCGTTGCTAGCCCGCGAAATCGAATGGCCGCGGGAGTATATGGTGACGGTGACGAAAGTTAAGGTGGCGCGTGACGCAGAAAGCGCCAAAGTTTGGGTCTCGGTCATGCCGGCGGAGTATCAGGATGAAGTGTTATCGACGCTCAGCCATCGAATTGGCGACCTTCAACATCTCCTCAATAAGCGCCTGGTCATGAAGTTCGTGCCGAAAATCACCTTTCTCCTGGACGAGCAGCCGGTACGGACGGAGCAGGTTACGAAGTTGTTGGATTCGTTGGCTGAGGAGACTCCGGATCCCAATGCGCCGCAGGGTACGGGCCAAAAACCCGTCTGACACCCTGCCACCACTAGTACCAAAATCTCAAATTCCAAACACCAAATCCCGAGGAAGACTCAAGTTCGAAGCTCCAATGTTCGAGAGTCGCTAGTCTTGTCGTTGCCTGCGTTCGGTCTTCAGGCTGATCGCATTAATCCATATTCGGTCATTGAGATTTCTATGATTGGTCCTTCCTTGGATACTTGGGATTTGTGGACTGAGCACTCACAAAAAAACGGCCATGCTCATCGCACGACCGTCGCCTGCTTTTACCTACAGGCTGAAGGCTGAAAGTTCTACCCGGCGGGAACCGTCTCGGCTTCCTTGACCGTCCGTTCGGCGATCAGCTGCTCTAGCCTCCCTAGATGCTCCGCCACGCGCGCCTCGGTCAGAGGCCCCCGTGAAGCAGTGAAGTCGACGCCCAGATCGGCCAGTGCCACTTCCAGCAGCTCCCGGGCATGTTGGCCGACCGGAGAGCCCCGCCGATCACGGTTGGAGTTTAGGTACTTGACCACCGCGGCGTGACTCAGCCGGAGCCCCTGGAACCATCCGCTCTCCTGATCGACATGGTCCAGGTAAGAACCGAGTCGGCACCACTCTGAAGCGATCTCGAGCGCCTTCTCGAGCGGCACGTTGCGAGAGTCCTTGACCCTGGGGTTTTCACTGATCAGCACCACGTTGTAGATGGTGGAGCCGTCGGAGATCCGCATGGGCTGGACGACGTCGGCCGTCGTCCCGTGGGAAGGCCAGAAGATGCGGTTCGGGTCGCGGCGCCGGAAGAGTCGGTAGAGAACCTTGAAGAAGTACCCGCCGTTCCGGAAACGGAAGATCGGGCCCTCGATCCTGTACGGAGCGGATGACGGCTCGTGCTCGTTCTTGACCCAGGCATAGTCGGCGTTGCCGAGCAGCTCTTTCCGCGGATCCTGGCGGTGTATGTGCAACTTCCCGTTCATCTTGAATGGGAAGTGCCAGGTGGAAAGAGCGGCCTCCAGCGCGACCACGAGAATCCCCGCAGTCAGGGACGGGATAAGCCGGGGGATTTCCAGGGCCGAGCTTGCCCGCAACCCCTCAACGACCGCGAACGGAAAGATAACCGCCACGGCAAGTAAGCCCAAGTTAGCTAGCAACCAGGCAGGAGATGTGAGACTTCGCGGTTCATCGACTCCGGCCCGACTGATGCAGCGCGGGCAATCCCCCAACAGACTCGGCAGGTGCGGAAATCGCTCCTCGAGTTTCATGACGTCCTCCAAACCCAGCGACCTGCATCGCCGAGCGGACGTGTCCCAGTGGCCATTCCCGAGCGTTTCTCAGGACGTTCCATCCGAGACAATTGTTAAACAGCGCTGTTCACTAAGAAAACAGTGAACAAGGGTATTTAAGACATCCTGACGGAAAAGTCAATACCCAAATAGTTGACCAGAGCCAGCAGATACGATACATTCCCTGGCTTCATGATTCAACCTTACCATCATCACGCCCAGCGTTTCCGCCAGCTCGTCACCCCGGCCAACCGGATTCTTTTAACCATCACCAAGGAGCCGGACGGCGACAGTCTGGGCTCGATGGTGGCCATGGCCCGGGCGTTAAAGCATTTTGGCAAGCAGCCATTTTGCTACTCGCCGGACGCAGTCCCATCGATGTTCTCGTACCTGACCGCCGCCCACCCGATCATGCGCGATCTGCCGGACTCCATCCACGACTACCACCTGATTATGATTTTCGACGCGGGCGACTTGAAACGAACTCCGCTCGTCGCCGAGTTCATCAAACGCAACCCTGGCCGCACCAAGGTTCTCAATATCGATCACCATCCGACCGTTTCCGAATGGCAGGGACGATCGGCCGTTGACCACCACATTATCGACACCCAGGCTGGGTCGACCACCGAAATGTTGTGGCACTTGTTTGACGCACTGGCTGTTCCGCTTGATCGCTACCTGGCCACCTGTCTTTTGACTGGCATCCTGACCGACACCGGACATTTCACCAATCAGGGCACCAGCCAACACTCGCTCGAGGTGGCCGCCCAACTGATGGCCAAAGGCGCCCAACACCGGACCATTACCGAGGCGACCATGAAAAACAAAAGTTTGGGCACGCTTAAGCTTTGGGGCCGGGCGTTGTCGCGACTGCGGCTCAATCCGCAAACCGGTCTGGTATCGACCGTGCTGACCGAACAGGATTTTTCTGAGCTCGGCCTCGACGACCGGGCCATGACCGGGATTGCCAATTTCCTCAATGGTCTCCGCGAGGGTCGCCTGTCGTTGGTCCTATCCGAACGGCCAGGCGGAATTATCAAAGCCAGCCTACGCACCAATGATCCGAACGTCAATGTTACCGATATGGCGGCCGAGTTCGGTGGTGGTGGTCATCCGAAAGCGGCGGGGTTTCAAATCCGTGGCCAGTTGGTGGAAACAAAACACGGATGGCGAATTATACCAGCCGGGACTGACCGATAGCGTGGTCGCTACGCAATCCTCGCCCGACCATCTGGTCGGGATGATCGGACATTGACAGTCACTGCTAACTAAGATAAAAAGAACTCGTCACCAGTGGAGGATTCAGTTGTGGGCCTGCTCATGGCGGTGCTGGTAGCGATCGCTTGGACGATCGGCCTGATCAACGAACAAACGAGTGAACGGTTAATCGATTGGGCCGACCGAACCTTCTTCGACTAGCGCGGCGCAGACCAGCGCTTTTTCTATGTTTCTCAAAATCAAGGTTGGTAAAAGAAAAGGACCGACGATGAATTGTCGGTCCTAAGGGCAGCGGGGTTCGTCTCTACTAGAAACCATGCAGTTTCCTTTTCTTCCACGCTTCCAAGAGAGGCGGTGAATTATGAAGTGCGGCATACAGCCGACCGAGCTCAAAACATCTGGCCATGAGGTCCGCTAATCCTTCGCCGAAGGAATCTGCCTCCTGTCCGATCTGTTCTAGAACGTCCAGGGCACGCTCCTCGTCTGCCCGGAGGTTGAGTTTGAAACTGCCGACGATCTGCTCGCCTGCTCTTTCATCAAGCGCCAGGTCCTCGGGTTGGATCGGTTCCTTGGCACACACTGCCGAGACATCGCCGGTGCGACCTTGAATGACTACCAGGCAGCGCATCGTGGTCTCCTTTGGAAAGGTTCGTATGTTAGCGGTTTCGATTTTGAACAAGCCAGCATATACTTATTCAAACGAACTGTCAATCATTTCCGGACAAAACCACTGGCCTAAGTTAATGATATTGATTTATTTACTTATATTAGCCAAGTATGATATCGTTACTGTCGTCGGAAATAATCGACATAAGGCACTGTAATGGCCATCCAACAGGTTCTTGATGAGTTAGGACTGAAGAAAAACAAGGGCGTTGTCTACTTGGCTAGTCTGGAAACCGGTTCGGGCACAGCCCTGGAGATAGCCACCAAGGCCAGGTTACCGCGGACGACGGTGATTGAAATTCTCGACGCCTTAGCCGCGATGGCGCTCGTTAGTTATGTGACTAAGGGCCGGGCTCGCATCTACAGCGCCGAATCACCGGAGAAGCTTAAGGCGCTACTCAAAGACAAGGAACGTAGTTTGGCTTCCGTCTTGCCCGAATTGAAGTCGCTCGTAAGTACGAAAGGCCGCCGTCCAAAAATCAGGGTTTACGATGGTCTGGCCGGGGTTAAAACGGTCTTTGAAGACACTCTGACGGTTAGCGATAAGCAGCTCCGCGGGATTTTGTCGATGGCTGATCTCTACAAAATTCCTGGTAAAGGATTTATGGATGATTACGTCGTGCGACGGATTAAGGCGGGTATTCAACTACGCGTCATGCGTTCGGAAATAAAAGAAATCGAGGAAACGTGGCCAACGAGCGTGACTGAGAGTCGAACACTGCGTTATGCTCCGGCTGATTTCGTTTTTCCGATGACCCAGTACCTCTATGACAATAAAGTCGGCTTAATCGGCACCGAAAAGGAAAACTTCGGCATGATCATCGAATCGGAAGATTTCTACCAAACACAGAAAAACCTGTTCGAAATCATGTGGCAGGTATCACGGATCACCAAATCGCGTGACTAGGTATTGTCAGATCATCGGGCCTCCCTTATACTAATGCCGATATGATAAAAGACATCCGCAACCAACTCCTCATCCCCACCGTCCTCGAGAAGACCACCTACGGCGAACGGGCCTTTGACATCTACTCGCGGCTGCTGAAGGAACGGATCATTTTCGTCGGCACGCCGATCGACGACCACGTCGCCAACTTGGTCATCGCCCAGCTCCTGTTCCTCGACAGCGAAGACAAGCAGAAAGACATCAAAGTCTACATCAACACCCCCGGCGGCTCAGTCAGCGCTGGCCTCGGCATCTACGACACCATGCAGTACGTCAAACCGGATGTCCAGACGATCTGCGTCGGCATGGCGGCTTCGATGGGGGCACTGCTCTTGGCGGCTGGCACGAAGGGTAAGCGATTCGCCCTACCGAACGCCGAAATTCTCATCCACCAGATCATGGGCGGCACCGAAGGCCAGGCTTCAGACATCAAGATTCGGGCGGAACGGATCTTGAAACTAAAAGATCGTCTCAACCAATTGCTGGCCAAGCACACCGGCCAAAGTCTCAAAACGGTCGACCACGACTCCGACCGCGACTTCTTCATGGATCCAGCCGAGGCCAAAAAGTACGGCTTGATCGACAAAATCATCGATCAGAAACACTAGAACTCATTTCAAAACCTGCTTTCATTGGCGAAACGGGCGGATTCGCGGGCGAGACGCCGTGGCGGAGGGCGAAGCGTAGTGGGAACTACGGTGAGCCCGAGCCACCAGCCGCAGCCCGAATACGCCCGGTGCAGCCGAAATGAGGTTTTGAATGGATTCTAATCTTTTTGCCCCAGGCTGGGTCAAAAAGGGCGTTTTTCGCTTACATACACCACTAGGAGTTGACCCAGCACCACTTTTGGGGTGCCATAAAAGTGGTACTGGGTTGACAAACTTTCGGTTCCGAGTACAGTGAACACTACAAAATCAAATGGAGGGTTGGGGGGCGCCAGTCTCCGGTCAAACGACAGGAAAGGGCCTCCGGGTCCCTGTGGAAAATGGGCGGTCCGACTCGTCTGCCCAGACCTCCACGGTTTGACTTCCGCGGAGTACTCCGCGTCCCCACCCTCCAAAAGGCTCCTTCAACGATTGTCGCAATATGCGTGGCTTCGCCTCGCCCCACATCGCCCGGACGGCGATAGGAAGGAGGCTGTATTGCTGAACAGCGCCTCGTAAGAGGCAAGTAGACACCGTTTCTGTTCCGTTCCTCTCATTTTGTGAGGAACACTCCTCTTCCTGTAGGAGACTCGTATGGAAACGACTCTAGCGCCCGCGCCAACGGCACGGGCAACAGAAACAGTGAAACGATGAGTGCCGCTGGAGTGGCAACAGCGGGGCAGCTGACGGAGATTCGTGACGCGATGACAGAGTGTCTGCGAGCCCAGCGGGCGGGGGGCGGGGAAGCTCAAGCCGCCCGGCTCCGTGAACTCGCAGCGAGGCACATCGTGAAGCACCCGGACCCGAGTAGGCGGGCGACCGTGCGGGACCTGAGCAGAGCAGATGTCGAGCAGCTCAGGCATGGCTTGCCGCCCCTTCTCGAGCTGTTCGGGAGGTCGCTTCCGGACGCCTCCTGTCTCGGGGAAGTGCGAGAACTCCACCAGGCCTGCAAGGCCTAGCCAGCAGCGCAACCTGCAACTTCGTACCGGCGTCGAGCCCAGCTCGGCGCCTTTCTTATCCACCAGCAAACCTCTAAAGAGCCGGCTTGTCAGTCCGGTCGAAGTGTGGTAGACTACGCCCAGTCTATTTTCGATTTCCAACGCCGTCATGTTGACCCAACGAACCGTTACGCACAATCCCCGGTCACCGGTTGATGGTGTTGGCTTTACTGACTTACCATCCGTACCGTATGTCCATCACCGTTTTATGGGCACTGATTGCGCTGGTCGGCATCCCGGCTGGCATTATCGCCGGATATTTTCTTCGCCGCGCCTGGGCCATCCGCGAAGCCCAGTCGGCTGAAGCCAAAGCCCGGGCCATCATTGCCGAGGCCCGGAACAAAGAACGAGAATTGCTGATCAAAGCCAAAGATCAGGCTTTGAAAGTGGCTGACGATGCCAAGCAGGAGGAGGTGACGCGTCGGGCTGAGCTGAACCACCTCCAGAATCGTCTGGAAAAACGCGAGTCGCTGTTCGACGCCAAGTTGCTCGAGCTCGAGCAGAAACAGAAGGAGGCTGGTGACAAGTCGGCCCGGCTCGACCAACTGAAAGAGGAAATTCAAAAAATACGAGAAGAACAGCTGCGGAAACTGGAAAGGGTAGCTGAGTTATCAATGGATGAGGCGCGACGGACACTCATGGAAAACGCTGAGTTGCGGGCCAAGGAAGAACTCCTGGCCCGTCTCCGAAAATTGCAACAGACGGCCGAGGAACAGATCGAAACGGAAACTCGAAAAATACTGGCGACCGCCATGCAGCGGTTGGCCTCGCCGATGTCGGCCGAATCGAACACCACGGTCGTCGATTTGCCGAACGAGGAAATGAAGGGTCGGATCATCGGCAAGGAGGGGCGGAACATCAAGGCCCTCGAGAACTTGACCGGCGTAGAAATCATCATTGACGAAACCCCGGAGTCGATCATCATCTCCGGTTTCAACCTTGTCCGTCGCCACCTGGCTAAGCGGGTGTTGGAAAAACTGATGGTTGACGGTCGCATTCATCCCGGCCGGATCGAAGAAACGATTGAGCAGATCAAGAAAGAAATGGCCAGCGAAATGAAGAAGGCTGGCGAGCAAGCGGCGTATGAAGTCGGCGTGACCGGCCTCGATCCACGGCTGCTGCAACTTCTCGGGCGCCTGAAGTACCGAACCAGCTACGGCCAAAACCAGCTCCAGCACGCCGTGGAAGTCGGGTTGTTATCTGGTCTCATCGCCGAGGAACTCGGGGCCAACGTCAACGTCGCCAAGAAAGGCGGCTTGCTCCACGATATCGGCAAGGCCATTGACCACGAAGTCCAGGGCGCCCACACCCAGATCGGCTACGAAATCATGAGGAAGTACGGCCTGCCCGAGGACATTGCGCAGATGGCCATCGCCCACCACGAGGACATCCCGCAGACCGTCGAACAGGCAGTAGTCAAATCGGCCGATGCTTTGTCTGGCGCTCGGCCAGGCGCCCGCAAGGGGACGTATGAGAACTACGTCCAGCGACTCAATGAACTGGAAACTATTGCCAAGTCATATGCCGGCGTCGAGCGGGCCTTCGCCATCCAAGCCGGACGAGAAGTCCGGGTCTTCGTCAAGCCCGAGCAGATAGACGACTTTGCGGCCATGAAGATGGCGCAGGAGATCGCAGCCCGAATCGAGAAGGAAATGCAGTATCCAGGTGAGATCAAGGTGATGGTGGTCAGGGAAAAGCGTGTCGTTCAGTATGCTCGATAGCACCCCTCCCGACCGCCCCTCCCCTTCCAGGGGAGGGGTTGGGGCTGGGGCAGGAAAAGGATTTTCCTCGTGAAAATCCTTTTCCTGGGCGACATCGTCGGCAAACCCGGCCGGCGGGCGCTCCAAAAAGTACTGCCCGGCTTGCGGCGGCGCTTTGGCGTCGACGTGGTCATTGCCAACGTCGAAAACCTGGCTCACGGTAAAGGAGTAACTCGCAGCACGCTTCAGGAAATCGTCGTCGCCGGAGTCGATATTGGCACCGGCGGCGATCACCTCTTTGTCAAACCGGAAGCAAGCGAACTCCTGGCTGAGCCGTCGACCATTTTGGTGCGGCCGCTGAACATTCCGGCTACCATGCCCGGCCAGGGTCAAAAAACCTTTACCTTTGGCCAAAAAAGGGTCCATGTGATAAACTTGCTGGGTCAGTACGCCATGCACTTTGAACCTGTGGATAGTCTCTTTCGGGTGATGAAAGAGGGGTTGCCACGTTTACCTCAGGATGTCGACGCGATCGTCGTTGATGTCCATGCCGAGGCGACGAGCGAGAAGGTGGCCATGGGGTGGTTTCTTGACGGACAAGTTAGCTTGGTAGTTGGCACGCACACTCACATCCCAACGGCCGACGCGCGGATCTTGCCCGGCGGGACCGGGTATATGACCGATGTCGGTATGGTCGGCCTGCGGGATTCGTCGCTCGGCGTCGACAAAGACATGGCCATCGCCCGATTCTTGACTGACGAACGGAGTCCATTCGACATCCCCGAACACGGACTAGTAGCGATCAACGGGTTGGTCGCCACGGTCACCGAGCGACGGACGACTAAGATCGAACGTATCTACCACGAGATAGAAGTCTAATCAACAAGATTCCTGGAAGGAGGTGAGAGGATGAACAAAATCGAATTAGCGGAAAAGATGGCCGAGAAACTCGGCGTCACGAAGAAGCAAGCGGAAGATATGCTCAACACGTTTGAAGAGATCGTGACCGAGACGCTCAAGACTGGCGGCGAAGTCACTCTCACCGGCTTCGGGACTTTCATGACCAAGAAGCGCGAGGCCCGGATGGGCGTCAACCCGCAGAAACCCGGTGAGAAGATACAGATTCCGGCGGTGACGGTGCCGAAGTTTAAGGCCGGAAAATCATTGAAGGATGCTTTAAAGATGACCGGCGGGTCAATGCCCGCGCCGGCTGCTCCGGCCACACCGGCGTTGTAATTTTGAACAATACGAAACGACTGCCCCCTTGCTGGGGGTGGTTGGATTGGCATTGTTCTCTTTCGGGCCGTCCCGGTCTTAGTTCGGCGGATTGTCCTCCGTCCATGTCTTCGGATAATGTGGATCAGGCTCGATGACGGCGGAGAAATCTTGAAGTTCAGGACGGCAGAGGCTCCGAAGAAACTCTTCGGCGGCTCCGACTTTTGTCCCGGCCAAGACGAGCCAATACCCTTGGCCGGTCACCGGATTGGGAATGCGTTCAACTCGGTAGCGCCCGGAAGCAACATAGACCGGCCTGGCCGAGGCGGTTGACCCATCAACCAACATCCAAGGAATACGCAACGTTAAAATCATACGGTGGCATGCACCGTCGGGCCGAGAAGATTCGTCAGCACTAGATGCCTCTTCTTCGCCCGATGGCGGGTTTGTTGTTAGTTGTTTTTCTGGCCGGACAAGTATGATAGCCGATTTTTTGGGTTTGGTCAAGGCCGAGGTGATGTGGAAAAGGCAACTGCAATCTTGGGGCTGTCGGAAGTGAAGCGCCGTGGCATGGTTGACTCCGCGATGACCACGACGAGGCAATAATCGAAGTGGTCCACCACCGCTAGCCTCCGGAAACGACCTGCCCGGGTGGCCGAACATATCGAGTGACTTTCCCGAACGCCGCGACTTGACAAGAAAGTCGCGATCGTCTATGGTCAGCGGTTAGATTCTGGATGTCCTTTGGACAAGTGAATTAACCAGTGGCCCGAGCCAACCGACAACCCGCAATGTGTGTGTTTGACTGAGCCCGATTGGAAACTACTTTTCGACGAAAGGAGAAACGATGAGTCTGATTGGAGGTTCCGTCTATGACGTCCTGGTGGGGATGTTATTGGGACTCGTCCTAGCCGCAGTGGTGGCGGCTGGGCGCCGGAGATGGGGTGCCCAGAGTCGCCGACTCGTTTGGAGTCGGCCAACGTGGCACTTCGATCTCTCCAGCTACACCTCAGCTGAACACTTCGAACGGATGGAGCGTGACGGCTACACCGACATTATGCTTGGCGAAGGCCCGTGGGTGGACCACGTTCGCATTCTACGGGCGGTGTTCTTTATTCGCCCCGATGGACGCGTGGTTGCCGTCGCGCTCCCGAAACAAATGGACCACCGGGGCATGACCATGCACGTGGGAACGCGGGAGTTCAATCTGCCCGCCGGGGAGTTCACCCGTTTCCTGGTGGACTATCAAATCAGGATTGTTCACCACCAGCGGCTGTCGGACGCTCTCCATTCGTTAGTTGCCTAGCGGCCCGCCGACCTAAGTCGGACGTCGGCCAGGCCGCCTAGGATAGGGGCCAGTTCGCACCTACGAGTAACCACCGGGTTCAGAGCCACAAGTTCCGGCCCGGTTTTTTTATTTGAATCCAGGCTGCCAGGCCCGGTTTCGGGCTGCGGCTGGCGGCCCGGGCTCAGTGTATATCTAATACATTTCACCCTCCGCCGCAGCGCCTCGCCCGCGAAACCGACCATTTCGCCATGAAAGCAGGTTTTGAAATGAGTGCTAGGCCATAAGACGCCTGATCCCATCGATTTGACTACCATTGGTGGGACTTGCTAGAATGAGCTGGCTTTGACATTGCATTGGTCGTGTTCCTGCCGCGGCAAATCCGGAGACTGGGGCATCAATTGACCCGCCCAGGTTTGGTGTAAGACAGGAAGCGAGAGCTGTCGGAGGTAAAGGAGTTCACAACTCCTGAAGCAGTTGGAGGCGCGCATCGGAGGGGTGCCGTTTTGGATTCCTTCTCTCTCCGACCATTGCCGTTCAACGCTTCGACCACTACTCATGTCTTCCCGCCCTCCCCTCCAGGGTTCACGCGACTTACCATCAGGATCACCGCCCGCCGGTTCGATACTCGTGGCCGGTGGTGCTGGGTTTATCGGTTCGCACTTGTGCCGAGCGTTGCTTGGGCGCGGCTTGATTGTTCACGTCGTCGACAACCTGATCACTGGTCGGCTGGAGAATGTGTTGCCGTTCAAACGCAATCGCCGTTTTCATTTCCATCACCTCGATATCACCTCGCCGCAATTCCTCCGCCGTTTCTTTGACCAGCCGTTTGCCGCGATCTACCACCTGGCCTGCCCGACCGGAGTGCCGAATATCAAGCGGCTGGGGAAGGAGATGCTGGAAACCTGTTCGATTGGCACGCGTCAGGTTCTGGAACTGGCCCGACACCACCAGGCCAAGGTGCTTTTCACCAGCTCATGTGAAGTCTATGGGCAAGCGGCAGTGACGCCGCAAGCCGAGGATTACGCCGGCTATGTGGCTTCGACCGGCCCTCGCAGCGCCTATGAAGAAGGAAAACGATTTGCCGAAGCGTTCATTACTCATTACGTCCGCGAACTGGGGCTGACTGCTAACATCGTTCGTCTCTTCAATGTCTATGGCCCGAACATGTCACCACAAGATCAACGGGTGCTTCCCCAATGTCTAAACGCCATCCGGCAAGACCGACGACTGCCAGTGTATGGCGATGGCCGGCAATCACGGACCTTTGCCTATGTCACTGATGTCGTCGACGCCCTGCAGCTGGTCATGTCCAGCGGTGGAAACGGCGAAGTCTACAACATCGGCGATGACCACCCGATCTCCATTGAGGACCTGGCTAGGCTGGTAATCAGTCTGTCCGGTGTCGAAACTGACATCGAGTACCTACCGCATTTTACCGAAGATCACCAGCGACGACTGCCGGCGCTGCAAAAGATTAAAGCTCTAGGTTGGGAACCAGCCGTCAGCTTGACTGAAGGGTTAATCAAGATGATGACGGCGTGGGGGATTCAGAAGACAGACAGAGTTTACAAACCCGCCTCAGCACTGGAAAGGCAGACCGTCCCGGTGCCGGTTGATTAAAAAAAGAAAAGCCCCAGACTTCGATTTTTGCTCGCCGTGCGGGGCTCGGTAGGTGGCGGCAAGAGGAGATTACCGTCGTGTCGGTTGCGACATGACCCACCGGATCAGCCGATGCAGATCGGCCGCGTTGGCTTCGAAATCCTTGGCGGTCTGGCCGTCCGGTAGAGGATTCCCGTCGGCATCGTACAGCATCGAGCGGTATTCCTCCGGATCGAATCCGTTGATACAACGAAGTTCCGGCTGACCCGGGTACATGCTCCAGTCAGCCCAGCGTCCGGGCTCACTGGTCGGACGAATGGGTGGAACGATGCCCAGTCTCAGCAACTCATCTTCCGGTGCTGGACGGAGCCCATGACGGAGAGCCGAGACACGAACCCGGCGGGGAGCGAAATCGCACACCCACTTCTTCATGGCATGCCCCGGCGCGGCCGCGTGCGGATACGACCGCGCCGCCTGGTCCCAGTTAGAGCCGTGCAGGACCACACCGGTTCGGCACCGGCCGACGACCGCTGGATTCCAACACAGCGCCGCCCAGAACGAGTGCCAAAGTGCCGACAAAGACCAGAACTAAGGCCAGGACGCTAGCCCCAAGTTCCAGGAGACGTACAACGGCGTCTGGTTCGGGGATTCTTGGAACCGAAGCCATCCTTAGTCCCGAGCTCAACACAATGATTCCGAGAGCGATCCTGACGACAGCCTTTACTTCGTGGTACGTAGATCGCAGCGCTGGCTTGCCCGACCTGTTTTGCCGCCGCATCCTACACCCTCCTTTGTTACCTGGGCCTGTACGATCTCAATCCTCCCGTTACGGATCATACGATTGATCAATTGGCAACGAGCGGACCGACAACGCCGGTGTAATTTGGTTTTTGACAGGACCGCATAGCAGATTCCGAAAAAAAATGTCAAGGTCTGCCGGTCGCCAGAATGTTTGACAATGCCGTCTACTTCTGATTAATCTACCTAGCTTATGAAATGGTTGATTGGGATAATCTCGTTCACCGGTTTCAACTTCACCTTTTGGGCGCTGATGGGCGTGGTGCGGATGGTGACCGAGAAGATTCAGCAGGTGCAGGCAAGTCGGCGTCGACCCAGACAGTTGAACTGGTTATCCATGGCCTTGGTTACAAGTGCCGGGCTGGTCGGAAGTGTACTGACTGTCCGGCTGCTGCTGGCCACGGAGAGTAGTGCTGCCGTTACCTGGTTTGCCCCGACCCTGACGTGGTTATACCTAGCGATTCTCGTTCTTAGCGTCCTGACCGGCTACTTGCACACGCATCTGGAGACCAAGACGCCTCAGCGCACTTCCCTGCTGATGATTGTGCCGTATGTGCTGACCCTGGCTGGACTGACCACGCTCGTCATTCTGACCCAGGACGGCTTTACTCGCTCCTTCTTGGCCTTGACCTCAGTGGCGGTGGCCGTGGTCGGGGTGATGGCCGGAATGATCATGGCTGAGCTGGCAGCCGATCGTCAGTCCGCCAGACAGCGACCGACCGGCGCGGACGTACCACCTCACCGCGTTACCCCCGCCGACGTGGCAGTGGTCATTGCCGCGCACAACGAGGAGGTGACGATCGCTGATACGATCCAGGCGCTGCAGAAGAGCCTGCCGCCCCAGAATATTTTTGTCGGCAGTGATGCTTCCACTGATCGGACGGTGGAGATCGTCCGGGCGCTAGGGATATCGGTCCTCGATCTTCACCCCAACCGGGGAAAAGCAAAAACCCTGGTGGCCGTCCTGAGCCACTTTTCCATCACTGACCACTTCAAAGCGGTGATGATTGTTGATGCCGACATCGTCATGAGCCAGGACCGCATGCAGAAGCTCCTGCCGCTGTTCGACGACCCGCGGGTGTCGGTGACTGTTGGTCGGGCGGTGCCGAAATGGTTCAACCACCGGCGGCCACGCTGGCACATGTTCGTGACGGCCTACCGCATCCGACTCTGGCGATCGCTCCAATTCGGCCTGCGCCTGGGCCAAACCTGGAAACCGATGAACGTCACGCCGATCATCCCCGGCGGCTCGAGCATTTACCGCAGCTCCGTCTTGCGCCAACTGCACATTGATGCGCCGGGGCTGGAGATCGAAGATTTCAACATGACCTTTGAAGTGCACCACAAGAGATTGGGTAAGGTCGTCTACAACCCCGCGGCCACGATCATTGACCAGGAGCCGTACAACCTCCGCGATTTCATTCGTCAAGTCAGGCGGTGGTACGTCGGATTCTGGCAAACCGTTTGGCGACACGGCGTTTGGCCCAGCTGGTTCTGGTTCACCATGGCCGCCTTTACCCTGGAAATGTTCCTCTTTGCTGTTTTCCTATCGTTGCTGCCGGTCGTTTTTGTGATGTTGGCGGTCAACTCTTTTGCGCCGATTCAGTTTCCGGCCCTGATGACTGGACTTCCTCAACTGGCCGAACTTTCCGTCTCTGATATCCTGGTTGGTATATTTCTGGTGGACTATGTCATCACCGTCATCATCGCTTTGGGTGAGAAAAAACCAGTCATCCTCCTCTACGGCCTCGGCTTCGTCTTCCTCCGTTACCTCGACGCGCTGATGTTCGTCATTGCTTTGCCGATCTCGCTCCTGAAACGGAGTCACGGCCAGTGGATTCCACCCCAACGTCAAGCCTACACGCTGCCAAACAAAACCACTCCGACGGCCGGTGCACCCTCCACCTAGGGCGAAGGCGGCCGTGCCGAGCCCGTGGCCCGGGAATTACTTCGGATTAAGCCTGGTCAAGATCGACCAGATTCCCTGATCCTCGCCCCCGAGACGCCACAGGGACAAGCCCCCCACCCGGAATTCTTTGGCCAGATTGAACTTGTGGGCAAAACTGAGTTTGTTTTCGTACCACACTTCGTGGAGTCGGCCATTTGAAGAATAGGTGAAATGTGGAGACGCGGCGGGCCAGGCAAAGGTCGGATCAACCTGGTGGGCCTGATCGAGCGCCAGGACGTCAACATACTCCAGTCCCTCCGCCGTCCCGTAGGAACCACCGGGCCGCTGCGGCCAGTCATATCCGTAGAAAGGCACGCCGAGGAATATTTTTTCTTGCGGCACACCAAGCGCCACGGCGAAATCGAGCACCCGCCGGACCCACGGCAGTGAAGCGACTGGCCCGGGGCGACTGGCATCCCAGTGTTCTTCATAGGTCATCAGGCTAAACTGATCGACCGCGCGAGCCAGGGCGACCCAATCCTGTCCATTCTGGTAGCGATTGGTGGTGCGCGGCTGGATGGCTACTTTGAGGGTTTTCCCGCGATCACGAAGCGCGGTACTAAGCTCCTGGACAAAGGCGGTGAACGCAGTCGTCTGGTGGTCACGTAGAGTTTCGTAGTCGATGTTGATGCCATCGTATCCGTGGCGTTCAACCAATTCTACAATCTCGGCAATGTGATGCTGCCGGGCCGCGGCCGTATTGGTGACTCGTTGAACTCGCTGCCAATCCCAGGTGGTGTCTTCTTCTTCGGGAAGATTGGCGATCAGCGCTAGCACCTGCACTTGATGCTGGCGGGCGAATTCAATAATCGGGGTCGGGTCTTGAGCATCGGAATACTTCTTGATTGACCCGTCCTCGGTCAGATAGTACCAAAACAGGGCAATGGTATCGATCGAGCCGACATTGCCTTGGAAGGATTGAAAAGCTTGAGTATACTCCCAGTACGGTATGCCGGCGATCACGTCAAGATGTTTGGTCAGCGGTTCATTTTTAGCCGGCTGACTCAAATCGTCAGTTGGACGACCAACCATATTCATAATCGCGAGTCCCGCCACTAGGCCCACGACGACGATAAGATACCTCCTCGTTTTCATTTCGCTATTCTAGGCGCCCTGAAGAATCTGTACAACCCGGGTTCGATCCTCGTTGGCCAGCAGGTCGATGATCGACAGGTTCGGAATGAACCCGGCCTGGGGATAGCGCTGGGAATACTCCTGGCATTTCCAGTCCTGGATGACGGGAGTAATTCCCGCCTTGATCAGTCGATCCAGATCGAGGTAAGCGGCGGCGGCCGTCCCGCCGTAGTAGTATTCGTCTGCGCCGTACTGTCGACAAAAGGCAATGATCCACTCCGTGGCGTCGGGAAAATCTTGTGGTGGTGGCAGCGGGGCCTGGGAAGCGATGATGATTCGTTTCAGTCGGAACGGATGAGGTTCAGCCAGACGTCGGTTGAGGTGGTCGAGAGCAATTGATCCACGGGGAAGTTCGGTCATGTCCAAAATCCGGCTCAGGGCCCAGAGGATAGTGGCCAGGCTGAGATCAGCCAAGCTCTGATAGGATACTTGCAGGAGGTCTGATGCTTGAGAGACAATTCTGGGTCCGAAACGAGCCTTGCTGTACGACAGGAGAATAGCTTGACTGTGGTCGTGCACCCACGGCCAATGGTAGTCGAGTTTGGTTTGAAAAATCGGTACTTTTCCGTCGTGGAGGATCGGCAGACCGAGCCGTTGCGGCCCGTGGGCAGACTTGATGACCGTATGGGATTGGTACGAAACATCAGTTTTCCCCCGCCCCTCGGCGGTGGCGTAAACATGGCGCCGGACGTATTGGACAGCATCAGAAACCTTAAAGATCTCGGCGTCCAGAATCCGAGCGAAATAGTGCAGCCGCGGAAAGTACTGCGGCTGATATCCGCACAGCCGAACTGGGCTCATCTTGTTAGAGCGCTGGGTGTCGGGGGTGGCAGTCTGAAGAGGCGCCATGCTTTGGTCATGAACGCTCTAACCGGGTCATACCACGATCCGCTTGACGAAGAAGGCTTCAGCATAACGAGTGCCGCACATGAATCCGTTCAGCGTCGCCAGGGTATGGACCGCGTCTACTGACAAGGGGTTATTCGAGTGTTTCAGCTGTGACGGGTAGAGCTTCAACGCTTCAAGTTTGGCGGTCAGATCCTGTTCGTCGAGAGCGATAAATAGATTCTTGGCATGAACCGTCTCTCGGCCGGTCCAGCCATTCGACGGATGATCGTACATCAGGACCAACGGCTGAAAACTCTTGACGTCCGGAGCCGCCGGTCGGGTGGCCGTGATGGTGGCTTCATGGACGGCCCGGTGGTCCTGGTTGTAGTCATGGGGTGAGCAGGTGATGACCATCGAGGGCTGGAGCGACTCCAACGATATTTCCGCGCCCCGCTCAATGGCGTGAATCAGGTCTTTTTGTGGCACCATATCGAGTCGGAGATGAAAGTTGTTGCCGGGAAAGGCGATGCGGTAGTTATCAAAGCCCAGGCGTTTGGCCACTCGTTCAATTTCTGCTAGCCGTTCATCTTGGGTGGAGACGCCCCGGCGCGAAAAATCTTGAGTGGTCCCGACCGTCATGTACAAAACGTGGACTTTGGCGCCTTCGCGCTTGGCGCGAGAGATCAAACCGCCACAACCAAAAACCTCATCGTCGGGATGGGGGGCGATGACCAGGATAGTTTGATCGGAAAAGCGCATCATAGAACGTCCGGTTCACGAGAACAACACCGCCTGACCGGGCGTGGAACCTAACATCAACAACCCTGGTGGCAGCTCCCTCCAGCTTGTTCATCTGTCTAATAAACGAATACCCGCGCCCAATACTACATCATCCCGGAAAAACGTCAAGTCTGGCAGAATGCCCCCGCGTTACATACGGATCCGCCGGGCGCGGGCCCGATTGAGTTAACCTCAAGCGCCACCGCTGGTGAACTATTTTGAAAAGGGTTCGACCCATTCGGCAGGCTCAGGGCAGGCCGCTCCTTAGAAATCCGCCGGCGGTTCCGCCGCGATCGTTGTCAATTTTCCGGCGGCGCCGGATCTGGCTCTGCCATGATGAGTTTTTCTACGAGCGCTTCTTGCGTGTGAAAATGCTGGTGACCAGCCTAGGATTCGAACCTCCAACCCATTGCTTAAGAGGCAATTGCTCTTCCTGGGCAGCGGCGACTTGCCACTGGCAACTCGCCGATCGCTCTCCCGCCGTACGGCGGGATCGCTTCTGCCCGTCCGGCTTCGGGACGTAATACGTCCCTTCGCCGGACCCAATTGAGCTAGCGATTACCATTCCGCGGCTCGCGTGGTGAGCCGTGCAGGATTCGAACCTGCGACCCGCTGCTTAAGAGGCAGCTGCTCTACCAGCTGAGCTAACGGCCCACGTGGGCCGCGGATGTATGTGTATTGAGTCTCGCCCGGCACCCGAACGAGCGAGAAGAAAGCGGTGCGGGGGAGCGGGCCGTAACAGATCAATAAATTATCGTAAAACGTAATAAAAAGCAAGAGCCTCTCTAGGTTCCATCGCTTGGGAGGAATTAGGGAATCACCTTACAACAGCGTTTCTTCTTTAGTCAAAATTCCCCTATCGATCAGGGGGGTGCTGAGCCGATCATGCCGGGCTTTCAGTATCACCTGTTCGTCGTGCCAACTCTCGGTTTTCCTAAAATACCGGTCGACAGAAGACTGAAGACTTGAAAATTTCTGGTCAACATCATGAAAGCCATGACGCATTTCCTGCCGCAGGTCTTTGACCTCTAACTCAACTCCTTGCACACGAAGATCAAGCCCTCGAATCTGGCCTTTTACCTCTTCGATAGATGCTTTGAGCTCTCTCATGGTTAATATGTTGGACATGGTGTCTCCTGTCGAAAGCCACCATGTTGTCTTCAGACACGGTATCACACACTCGGCGCCGGTCAATGGGTGCGCTGCTCAAAAATTATTTGGCACCGGTTTCTGGCGCCGGGAGACAGGGCCCCGCTCCTCGCCGCATTACCCTGCTCAGTATCTGGGATCAGCCCCGATCGGAGTCCGGCAGAACTGACGACGCCAGGCTCTTTCCGGCGGAGGAACGTTATACGTTCCGGAGCCGGACCCGGCTTCGCCGGGCAGGCCTGGCACGTGGAGACGCGAAGCGTGCCTTTACGTGCCCGGCGCTCTTCCGGGGCAATCCCGTTCCTTCGGAACATGGGATTGCCCGTCTCGCCGGCCGCGACAGAAGCAGTTCTGTCGCTCTCGCTTCGCGAGACCGGCTCGACCCACTTCGCTACCAAGATCGCACAGTGCCGCGGGTCAGAACCCCGCACCTCATTCATTCCGTTCTCGCCTGGTGCCTGGGATCAGAATCGAACTGATGACGCCAACCTCTTCAGGGCTGCGCTCTACCACTGAGCTACCCAGGCAGGCACCAGGCGAGAAAAAAACTACTGTTTGTGAGGTGCGGGGCAAGTCGAACTGATAGAGTTTACCCTGAGCCGCAGCGAAGGGCCAGGTTCTTTCCGGCAGAGCCGGACCCGGCTCCGCCGGGCAGGCCTGCGCTCTACCACTGAGCTACCGCGGCACTGTGCGATCGATCGATGTCAAGCAATCAGGAAATAGAAAAATGCTTCGATAGAATAGCGTATATCATAGAATCGTTCAAGATTCCCGTTGGTGAAAGAAAAGCCGGCCTGGGATCTAGGATACTAGGGCGGCTTGGGTGGGCCAGACGACTTCATCCCGACCAACACGAGTTGCGCCTGGTCAAAGTCAACAGAGATCTGACGCCGATTACTGTCTTCGGTGATGGTGAAAACGAACTGCTGACCCACGAGCTCGACGCTGGTGATTCTCGTTGGATGGTGGATCGCCCGGCGCCGTTCCAGCTCGGCTTGAATCTCGGCCAGTAACCCCTGGTAACGTTCAGTCACGGCGCTGCCCTCCTTTCGAAACGCCAAATCAGGCCGAATGTAACATGCCGTTAGCGGTGAGTCAAGATGATCGGCCGGCAACGGAATCTCAACCAAGATGCCGATGGTTGGTTTCTTGCACCAGATCGGAGGGTTAGCTAGAATAATAAAAGTCGTACTTTCCCCCTCTCCCTCGCGGCCGGCCGCGCCGTGTGCTGCACATAAAGCCAGGTATTTCGAGTCCCCCCTTTTCTTCTCCTCGGAGGTCCCCCAATGCTCTCCGATCACTTACTCGGCTCACTGAACGCGGCCGAAGCCGCCCATTTGCGCGGCCATCGGCCCCACGACGCTCCTCTGCCCCGCGGCCTGCTCAGCTTCTTGCGGCAGCGGTTGGTCCGACCGGACGGCAAGCTCGCTGTCCCGGCCCAGCTGCGGGAATGCCGCACCGACACCGTGCCGGTATCGCAACCCAGCCGAGTGCTGGAACCAGTCGCGGCGTGAGCGGCAAGAGAGTCGAGGCTCCACGGGCTACGGTCCGTGGAGTTTTTCTTTATTTTAGAAATCCAGCCGCTTCCTAATGGTTTTCCATTCGGCCACGCCGATCGCTGACAGCCCGACCAGTAAGCCAAGCAACAAACCAACATCATTGTGCGCATTGGCCACGATCCGCTGCAGCGAAATTACCACCAGCACAAAAGCGGCAAAGATGATGAACGGCAACCGCCATCGCTTGTTCTGATCGACGAAGAACCACAGCACGTAAAGCACAAAGATCGCACCGGACAAGTGCCCAGAGGCATCGAATAGAATACTCGGCCCCCAGATGGCCATGGGGATGTATTTTAGGACGATCAAGCCGATGGCGATGACAACGCCGGCGGTTAAGATCTTCTGGAGGTGATCGATTTCAGCTTTCATTGCATGGGAAAGTGCGGGCTCATGATTTCAAGAACTTCTTAAGCACGACAGCATGGTTATGTTACTCGTCAGAAGCCGAATAAAGCAAGGCCGCGTCCCTCTTTTTTTTTGATAATATCTTTCAGAAGCGTGACGGCTTTCTTATTCTTGGCGAGCTCCTTCCTGTATTTGCTTTGGAACCTTATCCATTTTTTCGGATCATGCCTAAACCACTTCCTCAGTTTGTTACTTGGGGCGATGTCTTTGAGCGAAAGATCGACTTTTGTATTCTCCTTAGATACACCTCTTGGCCAGAGGCAGTTAACAAGTATCCTAAATCCGTCATTCTTTTGCGGCTTTGCGTACACTCTTTTGATGTTGATGATGTATAGTCTTTTCATGCATTTTCGAGGACTCTAGACCTGAGGAGGGTCGTCCCGCACCAAAATGGAGATGAAGGGAGTCACGCTTCGCGCCCGGGGCAGCCACCGGCTGCCCGCTCGCCTCGCTCGCCCCTTGACCCTCGTCCCGCACTAGATATGGACTGTACCGGACTCGAACCGGTGACCTCCTCATTGCAAATGAGGTGCTCTACCAATTGAGCTAACAGCCCATATATGGAGCGGGACTCTGCCGCTGAGCTACACCCCTACCGTGGTGCGAGGCGGAGAATTACTTCCCCGGATTCAACGTCTGCGCAAAAGGCTTGAAAATCCCGTTCAGGATGGCCTGCAACCCGCCGGTCACCCACAGGAAGGCGCCAAGAATGATGGCGATGCCAATCAGTTTGATGAACAGCCGGGTGCCGCCTTCCGTGCCGAGATGCTGTTCGGCCCAGTCGATCGGGCCGGTGAAGTTGTAGAACCACTGGGTCTTGATGACCAGCAACGCGCCCAGGCCGATGACTCCGAGAATGATGAAGAATGTCATGGTTTGCTTTAGTGGACGGTGTCCCGCCATTCGGCGGGACGGCCTTTCGGACCCGCCGGCCGAAGCCGTGGACGATGCCCCGCCTTTTGGCGGGGCGACTTCCTCGGCGTACCCCGTCAGACTTCTTGGTGGACGGTGCAGGGATCGAACCTGCGACCCCTCGGATGTAAGCCGAGTGCTCTCCCGCTGAGCTAACCGTCCTCGATGCCTGCCCCGCATCCAAGGAACGCAGCGACAAGTGGTACGGGATAAGCGGAGCGCTCTGACTAGCTGCGGCGGCGCGTGGCCCGAATTTGTTTCGGGCTTTACGCGGAGCTAATCGTCATCGGCCACGGCGGGGACGCAGTGCATCTCGGACAAGTGACCGCCGTGCGCTTCAGGAGCAGCGCTACTTTACCAGAATCGGCCGTCCATTTCAAGGCACTTGGGCCCGGCCGGTCAGCCCACTCTTCGTCCAAGACTTTGAAAAAAGCCCCGACATAATCGAGGCTAACGTGGTGCCGCGGGCCTGCGGCTGAACGCTAGTGGAGCGAAAACCGAACTTGTCGAGCCACCCACACCGGTACCGGCCGGTTGTTGTTGAGGGCCGGCTTGAACACCCATTTCCGAGCGGCTTCGACAGCGGCCTGGTCCAGCATCGGGATGGAATGATCGATGTGGACCTCGATGACACGTCCGTTCTTGCCGACCAATACCCGCAACAGGACCGTGCCTTCGACCTGCGCCTCGCGGGCGATGTCTGGGTAAACCGGTGCGGCGTCAGTAATCAAGGCTGGTTCTTCTTCGCGATACACGTAATCGTCGAGCTTGGGCAGATCTCCCTCAGCTGGTGGTGCGACCACGAGGCTGTCGCCCAAAGCTCCAGGGGTGGGACCCTGAATCGACATCTCCTGCTGGGTGGCGATCGTCCGTTCTGGCTCGGCTTTGGCATCCGGCACTGGCACGGCCACGCCGGCTGTGGCCACGGCCGGCTTGGCAATGGCGATGGCCGGCGGCGGGATTTGCTGGGTCAGCGGCGGCGGCGTTGGTAAGAGCTGATACGGCAGGGTGATGATTCTCGTCGCCGGCAATCGGGCAATCACCAAAACGCCCAAGGCTAGCCCCAACAAATACACCCCCGACCACAGCCCGGAAGCGAACACGGTGGCCCGGGCCATGTACTTGCGTCGCACGGCCTTCAGCTCCGGAGCTCCGTATGGCATCCCGGGGCCGACCGACAGGACAACGGGAGACATGACAACCTCACTTTCTTCCCGGTCATGTGCTCCATGGTTTTGGGTAGTAAATCTCCAGGCTATGGATATCGGCCATGATTGGGAAAGGACGACTACTGTCTTTACCATTCTCCTGGCCGATGGATTTGTCAACCCAGCACCACTTTTGTTTCCATACAAAAGTGGTGCTGGGTCAAGGCCAATTCGACTTATAAAAAATCCGGTTCAGCACATCTTGCATGCCGGGACCGGATACTTCAGGTGCGGGAGAACAGACCACGAATACCTAACCAGATGAGTTGCGGGCTTTCGTGCATCCGCCGCAGGGCGAATTCATACCACTCAGCCCCGAACCCCACGTAGAGAAGAACCGGATGCCCGGCGGCCAGTAGTTGGCGGGCGCGGGTGAATCGGACGCCCAGCAGCATCTCAAAAATGTACCGCTCTGGCGGAAGCCCGACTTGGGCCACCAGCTTTTCCAACCGGCGCAGCATCCGCTCGTTGTGCGTGGCCAAGGCCACGAACGCGCGGCGGCGCATCAGGAGTAAAACGATTTGCAGATAGTGGCGCCAGATTTCGGGCGGGCGTTGCCAGGCGATGGACCTTGGTTCGGGATAAATCCCTTTGCAGACACGGAGATTCGTCTCACCGTCAAGCAGGCTGGCAGCATCGGTCTTGCTCCGATGGAGCGTCGCCTGGAGGGCGGTCCCAATGTTCGGGAAGCGACGGCGGAGAATACGGTAGGCTAAGAGTGTCGATTGCGTATGCTTCGAATCCTCCATATCCAAGCGGACGAAGATGCCGAGCGCCGACGCGCGGGTCAGTAAGGCAACGGTTCGCTGGAGGAAGGTGCCGAAGTCGAGCGGTAAGCCGAGCTGCGATGGTTTGACCGACAACTGGGCGCGGAGCTTGAGACGATGGATGGTCTCAAGAATTTCCAGGTACTGAGTCAGCGCCTGGTCACACTGTTCGGCTCGAGTCGAGTGTTCACCGAGATACGATAGGGCAACGACGAAACCTTCATCATTCATTCGTCGTACCACAGCCACCGCCCCCTCTAGCGAGGTCCCGGCGATGTACCGTTGGGCGATCTTCCAGACCAGCCAGCGCGGAATGCGCCGCAGGATCCAGTCGAGCATGCCGAAACCTCCTTTCGGTTGTTGGCCGATGTGTCAAAGAGCTTCTCATATAACCGATTCCTCGACCGGCCGCGACTACCCTAGCGGAAAAAGCAAGGAAGGGCAAGTTGGAATGATCGCTTGCCGAGGACAAATTTTTATGGCACAATCTCAACCTACCAAGAGGGACGCAGCACCTTGAAACTTTGTCAGCAGCTGGTGCGGCCGTGGCGGAATTTGGTATACGCGCTAGCTTGAGGTGCTAGTTCCCGCAAGGGATTGGAGGTTCGAGTCCTCTCGGCCGCACCAGCTGCTTACAAGCTTGACTGTCACACTCGTTAGCCATAACTATTGTCCGGACAAGCACACTCTTTACAACGGAAGGCCTTTGTGCTATGCCTAGGCCAACGCTCATTTTGCGCCGCAGCTGACCGGGACCACGTAAGTCCGGCCGCAGCACCACGTAATACGTGCCAGTCCGGATCACGTGGAAAGCCGCACCTAAACCAAAGGAGGTGAATCTAGTGCCAGTACCTGCCTGGGTGTGGATGATCGCGCTGGTGGTCGCGACCCCGATTCTTTTGGCGGCTGGGATGGTCTATTCCGGCCGGCGCCAAAACCACCGCGGCGAGCCAGCCAAGTCCAAACCCTTGGAAGCCGTTCCGGAAAACCGGAATGGCGGTCAAGACGAGGCGGCCGCGTAAGGTGCAAGCCATCTACGCGGCCGCTCCCCCACCTGGGCGCCTAATTGGGTAGACGCGCAGGCGGGGGAACGACTAATGTTCCAGGGGGGGTATTGACACCTTGGCGGTTTTGCGCTAGGTTATTCTTGTATGGACACCACAGTCTACTCCCAGATTCTGACCATCACGCTTAGTCTGATTCTGACCGGCTCCAGCCGATCGGGAGTTCCTGTGTTGTCGCCATAAATCCACCCACTACTCGACGCCAAGACATGAGCTCCCGACCGGGAGCTTGTTTCGTTATCTTCGCCCTTTCCATCTTTGCCGGAGGCCCGATGGCGGATCATGAACCTGGCCCGGAACTGTTCGTCAACGGACACGTCTTGACTAACCAGATGACTTCAAACCCTGGCGACAGGACCAGTGTCACGATAATGTCTTGCCGCCCGGTCACAGCAAATGGTCGAGCCGGTCGCTATTTGAGCGGTGCCCATGTCCTGGCCGAATCAACTTTCCACTACGACTTCACTCGCGTGAAGCGAACTGAAAGAGGTGAACCATGTCTGTCCACGCCTTCTATGGAGGGACGGCGACGTCCCGTGACGGCGAACACTTTGTCATCACCGTCACTGACCAGGATCCTGAGGCTACGCTGGTAGGAAAAACTCCAGTCCGCCTCCGGACCGCCAAAGGTCGTGAATTCCAATGCCTCCGCTGCGGCCTGACGACCACCAACCGCGAGGTCTACAAAGAGGCCTCGTGCCGATTCGGCGGGTACACCACCGTCTACGACGGCCCGTGGTTGAGCGACCCCTAGGGGTCGCTTTTTTTACTCACCCACAATCAGGCCGGATCAAGATTCCGGCCTGACAGACAGTGTAACGTTTTACCTCTTTTCCTTCAGCGGCTTGGCGCCCGGGTGGCGCAGATAATACAGTTTGGCTCGTCGGATCTTGGCACTCCGAACCAGATCGAGCTTGGCGATGATCGGCGAGTGGAGCGGGAAAATCCGTTCCACCGCCACGCCCTCACTGACCTTACGCACCGTGAAAGTGCTGGTCGGTCCGGTGCCGTGCCGTCGCGAGATAACCACACCTTCAAAAACCTGAAGACGCTCTTTGTCGCCTTCTTTGATTTTCTGGTGGACCCGAACGGTTTGGCCGGGCTTGATGTCGGTGCGTGGGAGTTCGTGGGGCATAAGAATTACTGAGGACCACGACAGTCTAGCGCGGTAGACCATTGCGGTCAAGGCCGCCGCTCCGGCCCATCCCCTCCTTGATAAGGAGGGGTGGCTCCGCCTTTGGCGGAGACGGGGTGGTCACGGTCCGGAGCGGCGGCCTTATCCAACCCGAGCCAAGTACTGCTGCAAATCATTCGGCAACGGCGCTTCGAATTTTCTGCGCTGCCCGGCAAGATCGGTGAAGCCGAGCACCGTGGCATGGAGAAACGGGCGGGGCGGAGTGATCCGCAATCGTTTTTGGCCCCGGATTCGATACAGCGGGTCGCCAACCAGTGGATGACCAATGGCCTTGAAGTGAACGCGGATTTGGTGACTGCGACCAGTCAACGTTCGGACCCGAACGAGCGTGAGATTCTTGATGTGGCGCTCGACCGTAAACAGTGTCGCCGCCTCTTTCCCTTCCTGTGACTTCGGTCGCGCCACCATTAACCCAGAATGATCGGCTTTACGGGCGATGGCAAAGTCAATCCGGCCACTGGTGTCAGTCAAGCGGCCATGGACAAGGGCTAGGTACTCCTTCTCCACAGCGTGCTCCTGAAACCGAGACTTCAGAAAATCGAACATTGGTTGTGACTTGGCGATCACCATCAGCCCGGAGACATCGCGATCGAGACGGTGCACAATACCTCCCCGCAATTGTGGTTGATCGCCAATGCCGCCAATGGCCGGAGCATGCTGTACGGCCCAGTCGTAAACCGTACGTTCACGGATGCCGGGTGCGGGATGAACCACCAGGCCGCTGGGCTTGTTGATGACCAGCAGATTGTCATCTTCAAACACCACCACTGGGTCAGCGGTATCAGCGGTGATCGGCTGCTCGTGGTAGGTGGCACTGATTTCCTGCAGGACGACGGCATCGCCAGGATGTACCTGGTGGTGGGCGGAAACGGCCCGGCCATTCAGTAATACGGCGCCAGACTTGATGTGTTTTTGGAGTTGCGACCGGGATAGATCAGTGTGTTGCGTCAGAAAGACATCGAGGCGGACTGGCGGCGTCCCGGCTGGGACTACAATCGACTGGTTGCTCATAGCACTGCTCAGCATATCATGAACCCAGACCACATATTTCGGTGATGAAAAATGGTGGATAACTTGTGCATACCTAATGCAGCGTAGAGGCCCCTAAAGTAGGCGTTCGACAGAATCACCAACAGGGTCTGTCCACAACCAGATCAAGAGATCTTGGACCGATTTGACACCTCTGGATCAACATGGTAATGAAACATGGTCAAAAACATGCACCGGCTATGGGGGGTAGTAGAAAACCCCTTGGCCGTTTTCATAAGCTAACCAGGGTTTTTCTCATGATCAGTGGCACAATCATTGGCTGGGCCACGCTCCGCCGGAAAGCCGCGCGCCGGCGCACGTGGAAAGTTTTCAATATCTTGGTGGCCATCGCCACCATGATTAACATCAGTTCACTGACGGCGTTGTTCGTACCAGCGGTGGCCAACGCGGCCACCACGAGCTGGAAAGCGCCAACATCGAACGCCAATATTCATACCATCGTATCCAACCCATCCAAAGCCTACGCCGCCGATGGCGAGGATGCAGTCTTCGACCACGATGGCCAAGAGAAGTATGGCGGTTTTAACATTTCCATCCCGTCCGGCGCGGTCGTCACCGGTCTGGAGGTACAAATCAAAGCTCACCGCACCAGCGGCAGCGGCGAACTCGATCTCGACGTTTATGTCAGCGCCGACAATCCGGCTGGCACGTCGGGTTGGGAGGACCGGCGAGACGCTGACAACTTCGGTGCCGACTACACCACACTCATCGTGGGTGGACCGAACGACGAATGGGGCCGTGACCAGTGGCCGGCCACCGACTTGGACAACGATTCATTCGCCGTCCGCCTCCGGGCGAGCTTCCCGGGCAGCCTCCAGACTCCGAATCGGGTGGGCGTCGACTCGGTGGCGGTCAGGGTCAACTACTTGATGCCCACGGCGAATCCGGGCCTCGGGCAATCCTGTGGTCTCGATGTGGGATTGATTGTCGACGCCTCGGACAGCGTCAGCAGCAGCGACATGACGCAGATCAAGGAGGCGATGACCACCTTCGTTAACGCCTTCGACGACACGCCAACGGTCTTCAGCCTGGCCTCGTTTGCCACCAGTTCAAATCTCGAGCAGGGTTTTCCCATGACCGCGGCGCAAGCAGCGGCCGCGATCAACGCCTTGCCGTCGAGTGGTGACGGTCATACCAACTGGGATGCCGGGCTGGCCCAGAGTGGGGACAGCTTCGACCCGCGTCCGAACCCAAACCTGATGGTCATCGCTACCGACGGATCACCGAATCGCTGGGGGTATCCCGCCGCCGAACCGTTTGACTGGAACGACGGATTGGAAAAAGCGATCGAGCGTGCCAACACCATCAAACAGAGCGGTACTCGCATTGTCGTCATCGGCATCGGCGAGGATGACACTGATCCGGAATTCGATAGCGGTGACTCAAGCTGGAATAACTATAAGTTGTCGGCTATCTCTGGCCCGGCCATCGCCACTAGCCCAGACGCCATCACCACGAACACTGATGTCATCAAGGTCGCCGACTTCGACGGCATCGGCGACGCCTTGACCGGTTATGCGCGTGCGCTCTGCCCCGGCTCGATTCGGGTCAACAAGCAGGTTAACTCCGACTTCGATCAACAATTCGAGGGCGGTAATGACCAGGCCAACCAACTCGGATTCACCTGGGCCGTCGATGGCGGCAGCGCCAACGCCATGGGCAACACCGTCGTGGCTAACCCGGGTTCCCATTCGGTCAATGAAAAACTAGCCGCCGGTTACGGATTCGTGGGCTGGTTCTTCAGCGACCGAGAGGCCTCGTGTGACGATGCCGAGAGTTTTGAAGGCACAACCTTACCGATCATGGTTGACGTCGAGCCGTTCCAGAATACAGCCATTACGCTCTGCAATCGTCTTCTACCCACCGCCTCGCTGACCGTCAACAAGAACGTCGATCAGAACGGTGACGGCGACCTGGAAGATGCCAGCGACGTGGTTGGAGCCACGAACTGGACGTGGGATCTCAACGGTGGCAATCAAAACTTCGCCACGGGTTCGACGCGCACCATCAGTCCGGGCTCGACGACCGTCCGTGAAGATGTCAAGGCTGGCTATGAGTTCGTCGGCGTCGAGTGTCGCGTCAACGGGGACCCATTGGACGTCGACCAGGATACGAGTGTCACCTTCCGGGCCTCGCCGGGGGCTGAATACCAGTGCACGTTCACCAACCGGAAACTGGTGACCACCATCGATCTCGACAAGACCGGGCCCGCTACCATCGACGCTGGCGATAACCTGACTTACACCCTGGATTGGTCCGTCGACGGCAACACGCCGGCCACCCAGGCCGTCATCACTGACCCGATTCCGTCCGACACAACGTTCGTCAGTGCTGACCACGGCGGCGCCTTTGCCGACGGCACCGTCACCTGGGATCTCGGCACCAAGAATCCCGGCGACCGCGGCCGCGTGGCCGTCACGGTGAAAGTCAAATCGCCGCTGGCTACTGGTACGATCCTAGAGAACACCGCCACCTTTGACAGCGACGAGACCGACGCGGTCGAAGACACCGCCACCACCACCGTCAAATCAGCTCCGGCTCTGCGGGTGTCCAAGTCAAACAACGCCCCGGCCTTCGTCAATCCCAACAGCGCTATCACCTACACGGTATCGGTGAGCAACGCTTCATCCGCCACCGCTGCGGCTGAGGACGTAACGCTCAAGGATGTCCTGCCAGCTAACCTGACGTTCAACGACGGCGGCGGTACAGCCAAGGATTTCGTCATCGGTGACTTGGCGCCGGGCAAATCAAAAACCTTCACCTATGTCGTCAATATCGACCCCGGCGCGACGGCCGGCACCTACACCAACACGGCCACCGCTGACGCCACCAACACTGATCCGGTCAGCGACACTTCGGACATCGTGGTCAGAGTACCCCAAGTCCTCGGCGTCGCTACTCCTGAACTCAGCCTGGAGAAAACGGCCGACCCGACCGTCACCAATCCAGGTAAGACCGTGACCTATACCCTGGTGGTTTCCAACCACGGTGACGGCCAGGCCCGAAACGTCGTGGTGACCGACAAGTTGCCAGCCGGGTTCTCCTATCCCGATGGCACTAGCACCAAGGAATGGACTTACGACTTGATCGCGCCCGGCGATGCAAAGACGATCACCTACCAGGTAACCGTCGGTCAAGACGTTAAGGCTGGCAACTACGTCAATACGGCAGTGGCGACGGCCGACGACGTCGATCCAATCACCGCTCAAGCTACCATCACGGTCAAGGTGCCGCAGGTGCTGGGTCTGGCCGAAACTGGCGTCTCGGCTAGCGACTACGTGCTCTTCAGTCTCGGGGTGGCCGCCCTGACGGCTGGATACGTCCTCCTGCGACGCAATCGCCGCGAGCTCGGGTTGGAAAGTTAGAACCATCAACGCAATCACCCCCCCCGTTGGGGGGTGATTGTTATTCCACCACCTCAACCACCAACGTCGTCATATCGTCCGGGTTAGCACGATCGCCTTTTTCCGCGCTGCGTTGCGCGGCGGCCTCAACCATGTTGTCGGCGGATTGCTGGACGTCGGCTGACGATTTAAGAGTTCCTTCCATTTCGTCCTGAATCAGATTATCGTGGATACCGTCGGTCGTAAGCAGGACGCGATCACCGGGCTGAATCTCGGTAGCGGTCGTGTGTGGTTCGATCGATTCATAACCGAGTCCCTGAGTGATTAGGTTCCGAAATCTAAACGCGCGTCTTTCTTCGGGCGACAGCCCGGCGGCAGTTTGGGCGTTGCTGAGCCTCTTCTGCACCTGTTTCATTCCGGCCTCATCGAGACCCATGCTCCGAATCAAGCTGTCATCAAGAGTGACCGTTTCCAGAGTTGACCGGCCTCTTAATACATACGCTCGGCTATCCCCGACATGAACGGTCAGGAGACAGCGTGAACCATGTTCCTCAACGATACAGCCGAGCGTCATCGTCGTTTCAAGGCCCTCGAGGTTGCGTTCACGTTGATGTTTCCACAGTGTTTCGTTGGTGTGGTGTGCCGCTAACACCAAGTAATCTCGGACATCGACCAGCGACATCTGCCTGGGCATTTCTCGAACCAGTCGGGCGATGTGTTCTTTGGCCATTTGGGCGGCCGATCCGCCAGCTCCGTTTTCCAGGCCACTGACGCCATCAAAAACCGCAAACACGCCAGCTTCCTGGTCAACCAGTATGGCGTCCTCATTTCGCTCCGGGTGTCGGGCGCTCGGCCTGGTGCGCTGGCCAATTCGAAACTGGAATTCTCGTTCACGACGTTCGGGATTCCGGCCCAAATCCTCCTGTTCCACGTCCACAGTATACCACTCATCTCCCACCATCCTCCGGTCCGCGCGGCACGTTCTACGTACCACGCCCGGATTTGAACCTCTGGCCTTCACGATGTCAACGTAGCGCCCCGGCCCGCTTCGCCGGCGTAAGAAAAGCTCTTGGTGGGTCCGAGAGGATTTGAACCTCTGACCTCCACAATGTCAATGTGGCGCTCTAACCAACTGAGCTACGAACCCAACAGCAGCTTTTCTTTAAACCAAGACGATAATTTGACAGAATCGGGCGAAGCCGGCGGGCGGGTCTAACCGGGCTGCCCGCTCGCCACGGCTTGCGCCGAAGGCGCTAGCGGGCGAGAGCTACGAACTCGTAAACCAGAAAGTACAGGAAACTCGCGCGATGGAGGGTAGCACGCCGACCCCAATAGTTCAAGTAAGAAATACCGGGCTAAGATTAATGTCTTGAGCCCGGCTTGACCGGACGAAACCGGAACGGCAGATCGCCAATGATGACCAGGTCTTGCGACCGCAGGCCGCGCGCCACGCCGATTGGTGCCGGCTGACCACCGACTCTGACCCGTTGCGGTGCGTAGCTGGTCAGGACCCAACGAGTCCGTCGCCTGATCATCACGCCTAGTTGCGTGAAGGCTTCATCGTCGGGCATCAGCACTCCGGCCTCGCGACCTGACGTCTCAAGGAGCTGTAGCGGCATCAACCCCACCTCCTTTGGGCGGCTCAAGTGGTATTCGACAGTGCAGTGAAACCTGCTATTCTATTCGTCGCGGCGAGTTACAGGGACGTCAATGTCAGCGTAGCCCAGCCTGCCAGGCGAAGAAACCCTGGGCCGCGCGGATGACCATCAGCACGGCGCTGAAGAGCCAGATCAAGCCGAACAGTGATGGTGCCGGCGCCAGCAGGAGAATAAACAACGCTGACACAGCCATCAACATCGCCACCCCAACTGTCTGGAGCTCCAGCAGGCTGCCCGCGGTCGTCAGAATGATGACCGGGGTGAGTGTCGAGGTAACCTTGGTTTTGGTCGTCACCGGCAGGGTCATGATAATTGATCTCGTTATAGTTTATCACACTGTCAGCGACCTTGGCAGGCGAGCTAGGCTTTTCGCCCCGAATCACGTGGATCGAGGTCACCGGCGTCCCGCCAGACCTGACTTACGGAATTTCTAGAACGATCTTCCCTATGTGTTTTCCGTCTACCATCCTTCGTTGGGCTTCAGCCGCTTGGCTGAGTGGGAAGGTCCGATCAATAATCGGTTTCAAGTGACCGCTGGCGATTAATCTCAAGACCGTTTCGAATTCTTCTTTGGTGCCCATCCTGGCGCCTAGCATAGACAGTTGGCGAACGTACAAATCACTCAAATCTTGCGTCCCCACGTCACCAGTGGTGGTGCCGGCAATCACCACGCGGCCGAACGGTCTAAGCATGGCCAGCGTTGTCGGCCAAGTCTTCTGACCGACACTTTCAAAGACGACATCGACTCCTTGGCCATGTGTCAGACTCTTTACTTTTTGATCAACGTCATCCCTCGTATAGACCACGGTTTCATCCACGCCCAACTCACGGATGCGGCGGGCCTGTTCTTCAGACTTGGCCGCGGCGATAATCCTGGCCCCCAGATATCTAGCTACAGGAATGGCCGCCGATCCTAGGCCACCGGAGGCGCCCCAGATAAAGACCGTTTCACCCGGCTGCACGTGAGCCCGACCGGCCAGCATGTGCCAAGCGGTCAGCATCGTCAGGGGAAATGCCGCAGCTTCGATGAAAGAAAGGTGGGGCGGTTTTGGATACAGCTGCGCGATTGGTGCTACCACGTACTCAGCGTACCCACCTTGATTCTTGACGCCGAATATCTTCACCAGCTCGCACGGCTGTCCTTTTTTGCAACGCGGACAGAGGCCGCACGGAATGGCCGGATTCAGCACCACGTCCTGACCGATTCGGAAACCCGCCTGACCTACGATCTTCTCCACCGTGCCCGATACATCTGACCCGGGGATGTGAGGCATCGGTATGTTCCGAATGTTGTCCCGGTCTTCGCGCAGCCAAATATCCAGTCGATTCAGGCCACCAGCTTTGACTCGAACCAAAGCTTCGCCTTCATTCGGAATCGGATCATCGAAATCTCCGTACCGAAGAACTTCCAGCCCGCCAGGCCGCTCAAAGAAAACTGCTTTCATAGTTTTCGGTTGAATCTTTCACACCGGGTGCCTTAAGCGCTGAGGCGATACACCCTTTCCATGGTCGGCCCGCCAGGATTCGAGTCCCGTACAACTTGTCACGTAGTTCCTCGTTTTCGGGGCAGTCCCGCGACCGCTCGTGTACCTGTCCCGCCCAAACTCGGTCCCGCAGGACTCGAACCTGCAACCGCTCGTGTATAAGACGAGTGCTCTACCATTGAGCTAGGGACCGAACCGGGGCGGGACCGTACGTACATTGCCTGCCCCGTGGACCGGCTTCGCCGGTCTTTACGAGGAGCTAAGGACCGACCAGGCAAGCGGCGCGCGGTGGGCACGGGCATCAGGATTGGAAAAACAACGGTCTCACTCTACCACCGTTCTATCATCGCGACAACCCTATCCTAGTGATCGCTTCGGTTGGATGAAATTGGTCAGCTTCGTGGTCCAGTAGCCGAGCTGGCTTTCGCCTTTGCTAATCAGTAACTTTTGATAGACCGTAGTCCAAGCCGCATAGCTGAAGGCGCTGACAAAACTGTGAACGATGGCGAGGACCGTTAAGAGCGTGAAGAACTCGCGGAATGAGGTGACTGTTTGCACTACCAGCAGCGTTACCCCAGCCACGACCAAAACGACGGCCAAGTTGAACAGATAGATGAGCACGGCCAGCTCAATACTGACCAACCAATTGTCGCGGAATATCTTCCAGGCCTGCCGCAGGCCGCCAATGGTGTCCGTTCCGCCAAGCGTAATGGCGGCGATGGCATACTTGGTCAGGAAGGAGACGACGATGCTGATCGGGAGGGTGACCAAGAGCGAGCCAAGACTGAATGTTATGGCCCAGGCGGCCTGGCCAGTAACAAAAAAAGCGATGGCTGGGATGCCGGCCACAATGATCCAGAGTGCCCACGTGAACAGTTTAGTTACCACGTTGACGGTCAGTAGCGACCAGAATTTTTCCGTCCCCGTAGCCAACCCGTCAAATAGACTAGTCTGCTTCTTTTGGCTGGCCCGACCGACCACCCGGACGATGGCTGATTGGGAAACGATCACCAGCCACAAGATAACGACTAAGATCAGGATCAGAACGGCCAGGTATCCCACCGCGTTGAGCGTGTAGTTGTTGAAGAAGAGCCGGAGGTTAGCCAGGAATTGATCGGCTTGACCGCCGCGGACGACATCGCGGAGAATAGCGACGCTATCCTGAAGCCAGCGGAGTGAATTCGTGTTGCGGAACAACAAATCCGGTTCGCCGCCATGGGCGGCCAGGCCAGCAAAGAAACCGAGAAACCAGAGGTATTTTTTTCGCCAGATGATATCCAGCGCTTGCTGGAACACCTCGCGACGGTAGAAGTACGGCATGGCTTTGTTTTTCCCTCCTAACTATAGCAGGAATCAGCGGTCGTGTCTATGTGCGAGCGGTCGCGACCTTGGTCGGCGTCGGCTTCGGGCCGAGCAACTTTTCAAAATCCTCCCGTTCAATAGTCTCCTTGACCAGCAATTCTCCGGCCACCTTGTCCAGATCGGACCGGTGATCGCGGAGGATCCGTTCCGCCACCAGCCGGGCCTGGCCGAGGAGACGATCAATCTCGCGGTCGATCTCTTGCGCCACTTTTTCCGAATAGTCACGCTGCTCGTGGATCTCTCGACCGAGAAAGATGAGTTCCTCGCGCTCGCCGAACGTCCGCGGTCCCAGCTTGCTCATCCCGAAACGGGTGATCAGTTGGCGGACCAGGCGCGTCGCGCTTTGCAGGTCGTTGGCGGCGCCGGTGGAGATTTCATTAAAGACAAGTTGCTCGGCCAATTGACCAGCTAGCATGACCGATAACTCGGACATGAACTCGCGGTACCGGCGGTAGCTGCGGTCCTGCTCGGGCGTCTTGAGGGTGAAGCCGCCGGCCCGACCACGGGCAATGATCGAGACTTTCTGAACCGGGTCAGTGTGTGGCAGGAAATGCGCCACCACCGCATGTCCGGCTTCGTGGTAGGCGGTGATTTTCTTTTCTTCCTCGCTCATGACCTTCGACTTTCGCTCCGGACCGAGCAGGACTTTTTCCATGGCGTTGACGCAGTCGAGGAAGGTGATCAGGGTTCGATGCTGTCGGGCAGCGATGATGGCCGCTTCATTCAGCATGTTCTCGAGATCAGCACCGGAGAACCCAGCCGTCCGTTCCCCCAAGCGCCGCAAGTTAACATCCGGGCCGAGCGGTTTTTGCTGGGCGTGGACTTTGAGGATCGCTTCCCGTTCGTTGATGTCTGGCAGGTCGATGGTGATGCGCCGGTCGAATCGCCCCGGCCGGAGCAGAGCTGGATCAAGCGTGTCTGGTCGATTGGTGGCCGCGACGACGATGACGTGCGTATCGGTATCAAAACCATCCATCTCGACCAAGATCTGATTCAACGTCTGTTCCCGTTCGTCGTGACCGCCGCCTAAACCGGCGCCGCGCTGCCGCCCGACGGCATCAATTTCATCGATGAAGACGATACTCGGCGCGGTTTTCTTGGCCCGGCGAAACAGGTCACGCACCCTCGACGCGCCAACCCCAACGAACATCTCCACGAATTCTGAACCGGAGATGTTGAAGAACGGGACATCGGCCTCGCCAGCCACCGCCTTTGCCAGCAGGGTTTTGCCGGTCCCCGGTGGGCCAACGAGGAGAGCGCCTTTAGGGATTCGCGCCCCGAGGTCGGTGAAACGTTTGGGGTTCTTGAGGAATTCGACGATCTCCTGGAGCTCTTCCTTTGCCTCCGCCGCGCCAGCCACATCACGAAAAGTGATCCGTTTCTTCTTCGCTGTCTCTGGTTCTTTCGTCGGCACCTGACCAAAGGACAAGGCTCGGGTGTTTTGGCCTTGGACCTGTCGGTACGTCAACCAGATAAAACCACCGACGAACAGAATTGGTACTAAAATGGGCAGCAAGGTATTGAGCCAGAACGCGGCCGTGGTGTTGTCACGGACCGTGCCGGTGACGGCGATCAACTGCTCTGGCTTAACGCCCAGATTGGTCGCGGCGGTGGTCCAGTCGACCGTTGGTTCCTTCCGGGAGATAAGTTTTGTCCCATCCTTGAGTGTGACCTCGAGACGGTCGCCGTTGATGTCGACCACCTTCACCTTGCCGGCTTTGATCTGCTCGACCACGAAGCCGAGGGTGACGGCCTTGGCTCTCGACTCGGGCAAGGAGAACGAGCTCAGGATTAAGCTGAGGACAATTAAAGAGACGAAGAAACCGAGGATCTTCTTGAACAATGGGCTGACGCTGGGAGTCTTAGCCATAGCTGGTCGACCAAACGAAGCAGGCGAAGTATAGCCAAGGTTACCCCATTTGACAAGCGCTTTTCGGTCCGGCCATAGCGCTGGCCCCGGGGGCCGGGCACCCCGCACCACTTTTCCGCCAATCAGATTCGCCTCTTGGTATACAATGAGAGGCGGCTTCGACGTCGGCGGCATCCGCGGCCGTGAGAATACCAAAAAGTGGTGCGGGGTTGACACTCGGCCCAAGGTACTACAGTATGTAGTAGAAAGACCATGACGCCGCTGACTGCTTTCTTGACTGGCCTCAGTACCGGGGGCCTGACCTGCCTGGCCGTCCAGGGCGGGCTGCTACTCGGACTTTTGGCCCGCCGCCGAGAGGAACCCCACCTGCAGCGATGGCAACTGTTGATCTTGCCGGTAACCGCTTTCCTGGTGGCCAAGCTGATTATCCATACGGTCCTTGGATTCGGCCTCGGCTGGCTCGGCGATACCATCCAATTGACCACCACCGTTCGTATTTGGCTGCAGACGTTAGCCGGTTTGTTTATGTTGGTAGCCGGCGTTCGATTGATCTTCCCCCACTGGTTACCATGGTTAACCATTCATCCGCCGGCCTCGGCCCGCCGTCTGATTCGGCGGAGCGCCAAGAGTCAACTCCTGATCGCGCCCGCCATCCTCGGTCTGCTGACGGTGCTCATCCCCTGCGGGACGACGCAGGCGATGGAGGTGGCGGCCATCGCCACGGCCAGCCCTTGGCAAGGCGCGAGCGTGATGCTCGCTTTTGTCCTGGGGACGGCGCCGTTGTTCTTTACCGTCGGGATTCTGGCTAAGGGCACAGCATTGTTGCAACGGCGGTTGGCCTATGCCGCCGCCGCGGTGGTGGTGGCGTTAGGACTCTACACGCTCAACGGCGTGCTGGTGATGGTCGATTCGCCTTACTCCATTCAAAACGAAATCGCCGCCTTCCGAGCCTTGGCCTACGGCACCACTCAGACTTCGACTGCCGGGGAAACTAGTCTAACTATCAATGTTCTTAACAATGGCTACGAACCGAACATCGTTACTGTCCCAGCCGGCCAACCTGTCGAGTTGAGTTTGGTAACGAACAACAACGCCGGCTGCACCCAGCTCTTTCGCATCCCGAAGCTCCAGATTGAACGATCCCTGCCGCGAACCGGTACCACGCTGGTAAGTGCGATCTTCCCCGCGCCGGGCGAGTATACGTTTAGTTGCGGCATGGGCATGTTCCGCGGGACGATCCAGGCGGTCTAATGACGACGACATTCAAGGTTCTCAAGTACGACTGCGCCTCCTGCGCTTTGGTGATGGAAGGCATCTGCGAAGATACGCCGGGAGTGAAAAAGGCTGAAGTCAATGTCCGGCAGAAAACGTTGACGGTTGAGCATGACGACAGCGTCCAATCGGCGGCTCTCAAGACCGCGCTCGACTCGGAGGGTTACCCGGTGGAATTAGTTTAGGCGCCGCCGCGCCCATTCCAGCCATACAAAAAACCGCTCGACGAGGAGCGGCTAAGCGGTCAGGAGCGTTATCGGAAAGTACAGCGTGGCTTTGCAGCTGGGACAGAAGACGTAATCTCCCGGCCCGTCAGGATCCGTCTTGTAACACAGGCTGCAGAATCCTTGGCCGCAACTTGGACACCGGTAGTCGGTGTCGCCATACCCGGCCGGCGCCTTGCAGTGTGGACATGGCCGCGGCTTGACGACGATCAAGGTTCGCTTTTCCACCGTATCCTCCTCACGGACGGTCAACCCATCCGAGATATTGCAAGGGGAAGCTACTGTAACAGACAGCGTGTAGAGGTGTCAACGCTGATCTCCGGAGCTGAGCGTCGGCCAAAACAAAACCCGCCTCACTGTGAGGGGCGGGGTGGGCCAGGTCGATGCATGGCCTTCGGAAAGAACGTAATCGGGCCGCGCTCTGTTTCTGGATCTACCAGAACGGCTAACGTGTACTCCGGTAGCTGCGAGAAACTTTCCCCGGAGCACTCGAGCACCCGCCGGTTGGCGTAACCGAGGGATTCGAGCTCGACCGCCTCCGCCTCGGTGGTCACATGTCGAACGGCGGTCACGACGCGCAAGGTGATGTTCTGGCATCGGCCGCACCAGATCGGCTCGGCGTGCAGCCCCTCGGTCGCAGCCGCTTCCGGAAACACGGCTAGCCACTCGGCCGGCGTTTCCTGCGGATGCAGGAGGCGGTGGTCGAACAGGAAGTCGCGATCCGCGTTCGATCGGAACGGATGGGCGCACTTCGGGCAATGGGTGGGAATGAACTTCTCCAAACGGAAGACTTTGAATTCGTCTGTGCTCTGGTTCATGATGGCTCCTTGATTGGCGCGCCGCCGCCCCTCGACTTCGCTCGGGGCGGCGGGTTGAACAGGAACTACACCTCCACGCCCATCGGGGCAGAGAAGGATTCCCCGTTCTGCCAGGCAATCCAGCGAGGGTCGCTGGTCCCCTGGCACTCCATCCACAACCGTCGCTCAGTCTGAAGTTCACGACGGAGGTGGAGGAGATCGAGCCAGCCCCAACCGATTTTGCCTAGCTCGTCGCCAAGCAGCGCTCTCGCCTCCTGATAAGGGAGATAACCCTCCCCCGGCAACGGAGACAGCGCCGGACCTCCTGGCGAATTTCCAGGACATCCTCAAGTCGATTGCGGAGTTTTTGCCGCTGCGCACGAGTGGTCATTGGTTCACCTCCTTTCAGAAGAATTCCTGCCACGACTGTGGATTGTCCGGTCGCGCCGGAGACCGGCGGGCAATGACCAGTTTGATCGCGTCCCGCCAATGCTTCCAATCGCTCCGACCAGGCCGCTTCTCGTGGTCCAGGTAATACATGGGAATAATTTCTTCGCCCTGGTCCCAAAGCATGAACCGGACGCCGTGGCCGCCGGCTAGCGTGACATCCGTGTTGGCATGGCGCTTGAGCCAGTCCCTGAGCGCCTGCCCCTGGGATCGCTCATCGCACTCCCGCAGCACGTCGGCTACGTGCTCGAAGCGAACCCGGGGGACTCGGTCGTACTGCCTATCCACGGCCGCCCGATCAAACGGTTCGCCGAACTGGCTGAGGAATTCTCCGCGAACGGCAACCAACCGATCGTGAGCGAATTGCAGGCAGGGCAGCAGTGCGTACATCCAGCCTTCCTCGTGATACTCGAGGTCGCCCTCAAGCCGGGTCAGGTAGTTGGCGCACACGATGTTCGCGTAGTCGACCGCGCCGGTCGGCAAGCGTAGGCAGTCCCACGTTTCCGGCCACGGCCCGGGCCACGGATTGTGCGGCGCCAGCTTGCCGGTCACCTGCACCTGTTCGACTGCCGCTTCGATGATCTGCATGGCCGTCACCAGTTTAGGGTGAGCGGTGGCGATCATCTGGGCGGCCCGGTTGCGGAATTGGAGGAACAACGGCTGGTGAACGAACTCGACCATGCGCTGGAGCGTTTGGCTGGCGCGTTCCAGCTCTTCACGCGCCCCAGCCACGATGGCCGATACTTCTTTCGCGTGGCGGTCTTGCTTCTCTACTTTCGATGGCATAGTTTGCTCCTTTTGGTGCCAGCAGGACAAAACAACCGCCCGAAAAGGCGGCTGCAGTTCGAATACAACATCTGTCCATTTCAGGCTGGAAGTCCCACCGTTCTTCCGCTGGATAGCGGAATTGGTTGGGGGAGTGATCACTGGGCCAGGACCCTAGCACTCGCTCTTGATGTTATTCAATTGTCAATGTGCATGAAACAACCGCCCCTGTTCAGGACGGACTGCAAAGAGATTCTTTGCATCTGTCCCTTTTCCGGCCGAGCCGGATCCGGCTCCGGGACGTACTACGTCCCTCCGCCGGACAGGGCTGGGTTCGCACCTTGCCTCTCGACAAGCTTGAGGTAGGTTGTGGGGGCGCTTGGCGGGTCCAGTACACCCGCGGCACGTTGAGCGTGCGCTATCACCCTCTCTTGATGCGTATTCGGTTGTAAACACACCCTACACCAGCCGCTATTTCAATGTCAAGCGACAAGCAAAAACCTCGCGAAGTAGGTCCGTAGATAGAGGGGATTGTGCCCCGGCCTGTGGACTGTTATAATCCCCCCATAGGGGATTAGGACTATCCACACCATGATTCCTCAATCCCCCATACCAGACTTGTGGACGAAGGTTGGATAACCATGAAAACCCTCCAAGATAAGCGAAAAACCACGGCTCACCGTCTGGCCATCGTCGAGGGACACCTGCGGAAAGTTCGCCGCATGCTCGATGAAGGCGCCTACTGCATCGACATCATCCACCAATCGCGGGCCATCCAGCAGGCGCTGCGAAAGTTTGACGAGCAAGTGCTGCAGCATCACCTCCGTACCTGCGTCGCCCGGGACATGCGGGACACCAGAGGCGGGGCGGCCGAAAAAACGATCGCTGAACTAATGCAGGTTTTTGACCGACTATGAATCAAACCATGCGCCTGGCGGCGGTCGAGCTGGAACAATGGGAAATCGATTATCTACGGCGGGTTTTCCCCAACGGGCAGTTTTCCACCAAGCATCTTGATGAAGCCGGTGATATCGGGCAACCCGACGTGTTGGCCATCTTTATCTACAGCCCGATCACCAAAGACGTCCTCGACCGCTACCCGGCACTGAGGCTGATCGCCACCATGTCGACCGGGTACGACCACATTGACTTGGCCGCCTGCCACAGCCACGGCATCACCGTTTGCAACGTGCCGTCGTACGGCGAGAACACTGTGGCTGAACATGCTTTGGCCCTGCTCCTCGCCCTGTCGAGAAAAATCATCCCCAGCGTGGTCCGAACTCAGCATGGCGATTTTCGTCTCGACGACCTGCGTGGCGTGGACTTGGCCGGTAAAACCATGGGCGTGGTCGGTGCCGGTCGGATCGGTCAACGGCTGATCAAAATGGGGCGGGGGCTGGAAATGTCGGTCATCGCTTATGACCCACGCCCGAATCAAGAGCAGGCCCGACGGCTTGAATTCCAGTACGTCCCGCTGGACGATCTGTTGCGACGGAGCGACGTCGTTTCCCTCCACGCGCCAGCCACGCCGGACAATCAGCATCTCCTCAACGAAGCACGATTGCGGTTGATGAAGCCGACTGCCTGGCTGATCAACACCGCCCGTGGTCAACTGATTGATACGCAGGCACTCTTGAAGGTGTTGGGCGAAGGACACCTGGCTGGCGTCGGCCTAGATGTTTTGGAAGAAGAATGCACCATCAAGGAAGAGCGGGAGTTGCTGTCAAAGGTTTTCCAGACGAAGTGTGACCTCAAGACGGTCTTGGCCGATCACCTGCTCCTCAACCACCCGAAAGTGATCATCACACCACACAACGCCTTTAACTCCGGCGAGGCGCTCCAGCGCATTCTAGACACAACGATAAAGAACATCGAGGCTTTTGAGCACGGTCAGCCGGTGAACATTGTTCAGTGACCAGGGTATGACCACCAGCCTTCGTTTTCCCATCGTCGGCATGCACTGTGCTTCGTGCGCCAAGAACATTGAGCGGGTGGTCAAAAAGCTACCAGGCGTGGCTGAGGTTAACGTCAATTACGCCACCGAGCAGGGTCGGGTGACTTTCGATTCACAGCAATGCTCACCAACACGGATCGCCGAGCAAATCGACAAGCTGGGATACACGGCCGTTATTGAGGGCGGCCGCGGCTCCCACCCCTCCGCCCCTCGACGAAGCTCGGGACACCTCCCCCCATTCGGCCGCGAGCTCATGGCCGAGCGGTCGGGCAGGGGAGGAGCCGCGGCCGCCCACGACCACCATGACGAACACGAACCATCGGCCCACGAACACACCGGTGAAACCGGCTCAATGGAACACAGCGTCCACGATCACGCCCGGATGTTGCGACAGGAAGAACTCCTTATCTTAAAACGCAAGTTGAGGTTCGGGGTGGTTACTTCGATCATGGTCATGCTGCCGGACGCATTGATGTTGTTCGGAGCAACCATCGCTCCCGAATCAACCATTCGACCGATTCAACTTCTTCTGGCCACGCCGGTCCTCTTCTGGGCTGGATCGCAGTTTTTCGTCAGCACCTGGAAATCGCTGCGCTTCTGGCAAGCGAACATGGATACGCTCATCGCTCTCGGCACCAGCGCCGCATACTTTTTCAGCCTGGTCGCAGTGGTCTGGCCAGCGGCTTTTGCCGGCAGTGGGCAGCAACCAGCCACCTACTTTGACGTGACCGTCGTCATCATCACGCTCATTCTGCTCGGTAAGTATCTTGAAGCCAGGGCTAAGGCCGGCGCCAATGAAGCGATCCGCAAACTGGCCCAATTGGCCGCCAAAGTGGCGCGCGTTATCCGCCATGGGCAAGAACGAGAAGTACCGCTTGACCAAGTCGTGGTGGGCGATGTGATCGTCGTCCGGCCGGGTGAAAAAATAGCCGTTGATGGCGAGGTGGTCGACGGGCAGTCGGCGGTTGACGAGGCGATGGTCACTGGCGAAAGCCTGCCGCGGGAGAAAAGTCCGGGCAGTATCGTCTACGGCAGTACCATCAATACTCACGGCAGCTTCACCTTCCGCGCCACGAAGGTCGGGAAGCAAACGATGTTGTCACAGATCATCCAGCTGGTGGAGGAGGCCCAGAGCTCGCAAGCTCCAATTCAGCGTTTGGCCGACAAGATTTCTGGAGTTTTTGTGCCGATTGTCATCGCCATCGCGCTGGTGGCGTTTACCGTCTGGATGATTTTCCCGCCGGCTGGCGTCCTGGCCCTGAACTTCAGCTTGATCGCCGCGGTCACGGTGCTGATCATTGCCTGCCCCTGCGCCCTTGGCTTAGCCACGCCGACGGCGGTTATGATTGGTGTTGGTCGCGGCGCTGAACAAGGCGTGCTGGTGCGCGATGCCGAGGCTTTGGAATTGCTTCAGCGGGTCGACACGATCGTGCTGGACAAGACCGGCACCGTCACCAGCGGGCAGATGGCCGTGATCGATGTCGTCGGGCGAGACTACACGCTGCAGTACGCCGCCTCAGTCGAAGCAAAAAGCGAGCACCCGATGGCCAAAGCGATCGTGGCCGAAGCCAAGAAGCGGGGTTTAACTCTCCAGCCGGTCGTGGGTTTCAACAACCATCCCGGACAAGGAGTCAGTGGTGTGATCAATGGACAGCGAGTGATTGTCGGTTCCCCACGGCTGGTGCACAACCTCGGCGTTTTCACTACGGGTGACCGATTCGACCATCAAGCCTACACCAGGCGTGGGTTGACGCCGATCATGGTGGCGGTTGAGGCAGACACGGCTGGGCTGATTGGCGTCGGCGACAAAATCAAGCCAACCAGCCAGGCGGCCATCGCGCAATTACGTCGCCTCGGGCTAACCGTCTTCATGATCACCGGCGACCACGAAGTGACGGCCGCCCGCATCGCTCAGCTAGTCGGCATTGACCGCGATCGGGTGCTGGCCAATATTCTGCCGGGCGACAAAGCGGCCAAGGTCAAAGAACTCCAGGCTGCTGGACACCGCGTGGCCATGGTCGGCGATGGCGTCAATGATGCACCAGCTCTGGCCCAAGCCGATGTCGGCATGGCCATGGGCTCGGGCACGGACGTGGCGCGGGAAGCGTCGGATATCACCATCGTCGGCAATGACCTCCGTCAGGTGGTAACCGCCATCCGCCTATCAAAAGCTACGCTCCGGAATATCAAGCAGAATCTCTTCTGGGCATTCATCTACAATATTCTCGGCCTGCCGATCGCCGCTGGTGTCCTGTACCCGGCGTTTCATCTGTTGCTCAGCCCGATCATCGCTTCCGGCGCCATGGCTGGCTCGTCGCTCTTCGTCGTGCTAAACTCACTGCGGCTAAAACGTTTCCGCCTTGCTAGTGACACCACGAGACCCTAAGCCCACCGCCACCCGGCCGGCAATAACCGCTTCACCCCCAGTCGCCCGGTCGAGCCGCCGGGCTCCGTCCAACCTTCTACAAACCCCACACCTTCCGACCAAGAAAGTACGGCGAATTTTCGGTTTCACCTTGATCGAAATAGTCATCACCATCGGCGTGCTCGGCATTATTAGCCTGATCGGCATCAACTACGCCTCCGGCGCGCGGGTGCGAGCGAGGAATGCCCAGCGGGCAGCCGATGCGGCCGAGATTCAGCTGGCTCTCGAACGGTACTATACGGCCCACGGTACTTACCCTCATACCGAGTGTATCTCTTCCGCCTCCGGGGGCGACTTACCGAGCGGATGGAAACAGTTGGAAGATATCTTACAGCCCTACCTTATCGGTTCCATCCCCGATGACCCGATTGTTAACAAAATAATTCCGGGTACGCCCAGATATGAGGGTGGGCCGAGCAGCACTTGGCACCGGCAGCACTGGCACTATCTGGTGAGCGGCGAACTCGACAACTTCCAACACTATGTCATTCAGATTGAACTGGAAAAAAGCGGCAGCCGAGCGTTCTTGAACTCCAGCAAAGCAATTAAGGGTCAATTGCGCCGCTACCGCTCCCCAAATGGCAACACCACTGAAACTAGTCATTCCTTCTCGTCAAATAGCACCTATTATGGGACTTGCTGTAACTGTGCCGGAGGAGGATTTTGGCCGGATGACGGTCCACTGGTCATGTGCGGAGACCAGTATTGGCCCTGGACCGGCACCGAAATGCAGTACTACTGCGTCGGGAACGTTGGGAAACGACCTTCGGGCGATCATAAGTGCGATGGCGAGTTAGAAAAAGCTGGCTTAATCGCTAGTCTGGGCCTAACCTATGAATCGGTCAGTTACGAATCGCCGCCGGTGTGCCAATAACAGCACCTGCCTATCGCCGTGGTCATTGGTCCATATGCAGCATCGACAGAAGTCGACGACGCATCCATCGGCTCGGTTGTTGATCCCGTTTGTGATGTCGCCCTCGACCCTCGACAAGCGGCTCAGACATATGACTACCACCAAACCACGTATTATTTTCACTCCGCCGATTGCTTTCGACAATTCCTCGACGATCCAGAGAAATATAGCGCGCCAGACGACACTTGAGTAACCTAACCGTTCACCTATGGACGACCAACATTTGACCAAGAAGCAGCGTCGCGAGTTACGCCGGCAAGGACTGTTGCCGACCAATGAGTCGGTCAAGAAACCGGTGGCCCCGCGGCGCATCCTCACTTGGGGGGGGACGATTCTTGGGTTAGGCCTCATCGTCTGGGGCCTCGTCTACTTGGCCAAGGGCCAACCGGATAACAACACTAACTCATCGGTTGATGCCATCAAAGCCACTGATCATGTTCGTGGTTCAGCCCAGGCACCAGCGATTCTGATCGAATACGGCGACTTCCAGTGTCCGGCCTGCGCCGCCTACGAATCGGTCCTGCAATCATTGACGGACAAGTTCGGTGACCGGCTTGGCCTCGCCTACCGCCACTTCCCGCTGACCCAGTCGCATCTAAACGCTGAAGCCTCGGCCGAAGCCTCCGAGGCCGCGGCCAAACAGGATGCGTTCTGGCCGATGCACGATCTCTTGATCTGGATTCTACCGCCGTATCGAGTGTCGTCGATACCGACGCCGCCAGCGGCCGCCGCGCCCAAGTCAACGGTACACCGACCTTCTTTCTCAACGGCGAACGTCTTCAGAACCCGCGCAGTCTGGAAGACTTCCAGAAGCTGATTGAAGAAGCAATTGCTAAGCGGCCGTTGACAAACACCAGCCCGGCCACCGTGCACAACCACTTTGATTTTCGCCTGGTCGTCGATGGTCAAGCCATCGACTTCTCCCAGGATAAATTCCAAGCCACCGAAGCCAACCACCTCCACCCCGGCATCCATTTCCACGACGGCAATGGCGAGGTGGTGCACATCCACGCCGCTGACGTCAGCCTCAGTGATCTCTTGACCTCCTTCGGCATGGGCTTGACCGCGCAATGTTTGAAACTCGACACCGGCCAGGACAAATGCACCAGCGGCGACCAGAAACTTCAACTGTTCGTCAATGGCCAAGCGAATACACAGTTTGGCGCCTATCAGCCGAACGACCTGGACAGGATTCTTGTTCTCTTTGGCACCTACACGCCGGCCGAAACCCAAGATCAGGTGGCCAACGTCACGGACAAAGCCTGTATCTACTCGGAGAAGTGCCCGGAGCGCGGTCAACCGCCGACCGAGAACTGCGTCGGGGGCTTGGGAACGGGATGTGACTAACGGTCTGGCGGCGCGTCAACCAAAAACCTGGGTCATTGTCTTTCTCGTCCTGGGCGTGCTTGGCTTTGCCGACGCCACATTCCTGACGGTCGAGAAGTTAACGCACGGGCCAATCCCCTGCCTGGTCACCACCGGCTGCGACGTAGTGACCAATAGCGTCTACGCTACCATCGGCCCGGTTCCGATTTCGCTCCTGGGCGCGGGCTACTACCTGGTCATTGTCGTTCTCAGCATCATGGTTCTGGATACTGGACAGGTCCGGTGGCTACGGATCCTGATGCTTCTGACCGTGGTGGGGTTCCTCTTTAGCCTGTATCTACTCTGGCTGCAAGCATTCGTGTTGAAAGCTTATTGTTTCTACTGCCTCATCTCAGCTGGGATTTCAATTTTTTTGTTTGGAACCGCGCTCGCGGCGAGACGCGCCTGGCAATCGGCGCCCAGCGAATCGACAAAAAACCGGGGCACTGACGTGCCCGCGGTCTGAAAAAGGTCTGACTGCTTAGGCGGGAACGGGGCTGGCGGCCGGCGCTCCGAGCGCCGCGAACTCATTCGGCCAGAACAGACGCGCCAGGAGGTCGAAGAACTCGGTGCTGCCACTGATCAGGCTGTACTGGCGGGCCGGCGCGACCGACAGTGCCCTGAGCCGGACGAGCACGGCCAGGCTGACCGCTTCGTCAGCCAACTGCGGCAGGCCGGTGAAGGCGACGATCACGTCCCGGGCGAAAGCCGCACCACCAAACTGCTCGTTGGCCTCATCCTTCGACTGCCAGGATAAGACGTCACCGCGCTGGTTGTTCATCCGCCTCAGCCTCGCAGCCTTCTCGCGAACGATGTCCTTGCGTTTCGCCAGCTTGTCGTCGGGGACGATCCCGACGTTCCACTCGCTCGTGCCGCTGTCGGTCATGACCAGTAGCCGTCCGGAGTTCCGAGCCGGATCCTTGAGGTGACCAATGAGAATGCCGGCGGCCAGGGTCCCCCAGATGCGGGCTTCGACGAGTTCGGGTGGGCCGAGTTTCAGGGACGCAACTGAGCTTTCCACGCTGCCTCCTCATGGAACTGGTTGAAAAATGTTCGACGTGAGTGTCCGTGAAGGACAAGGCACGGTAACACAAAAAGTGCAACGCGTCAAGACCGACCCCGTCCGGGGTTGACACCGCTTGGAAAAAATGCTACAAGGCCTTGCTGCCGCAGATCTTGAACGCTGTTTGACATCCCACCCCCAACTCCGAAAGGAGATTCGTGTCATGGCCCAACCGCCAACGCAACTCTCGTGGTCGCAGCGGAACTACGGCTGGCCAGTCATCTTGGTGCCGCTTCTGCTGGGACTGTATCTCGTCCTCTTCTCCTGCTGGCCGCCGCTCCACAAGTGGCGGTGCCCCAATCACGCCGGCAACGCCGAATACGTTCTTGACTCCGGCGTCGGTGAGTTCCGGCGCGCGACCGGCATCAAAGTCTATCTCGAAAACCACCGCTTGGGAAGCCTCGGCAAGAAAGCAGATGAGCGGGCCCTCGGCCTCCGTTGGAGAAGCCTATCCGATAGCGTGATCACTGCTTTCGATCCGCTCCGCGGCAAGCCGCTCGGCTACGTCCAGTTTCACTGGTGGCGGGGGCCGGGCATCTTGACGACGATGTTTGTGCCGCACGAGGTGCTCGGTGTCGGACCGAACGCCGGCATCGACGCGAAGAAAGAGAGAAGCCTGGGGTACAAAGAGTACCCGCAGCTCTGGATTCGCTACCCGGAGTCAGACCAACGCGCCGACAACCTGGCGAATCTCGAACATCTTTACCAGCGGCTGGCGGCCCGGGCGGGATCGATGTTCCCCGGCTTCTCGCCCGGACTAACGCTGACAAAAGCCACCGGCACCATCGACTACCACTTCGCCCACCTGCTTGAAGCCACCCGACCGAGGATCCTCATCGCCGTCGGGCTGACGATCATCGTCGTGGCGATCGGCTACCACTTCCGTCAAACCCGGCGCGCCTACCGCTATCTGTACATTCTCTACCGTCAACACCGGGCGATCGGACGCCGAGTCAGGCGGCCGAGCTTGTGGCTATTGAATCTGTCACCGCGGATCGAATGGTATCGTCAGCACTACGCCCGGCTGCTAAGCGCCGCCGCGGTCGAGCTGACGAAGAATCGAAAGGAGGCGCGCCAGGCCGGGGTGGTGCGCCGGCTGGTCGATGACCTCGAACACCGGCTCTTGCCGCAGGTCGACGCTCAGCTTCGAGATCGGGCAATGACCGGGGAAGCAAACCAGCTCTGGCGAACAGCCAACGATCCAAGCTGCGCGTTGGAAGTTCGCGTGCGGGCGATGTGGGACGTTCGAGGCTGGGCTGAGCGCCAGGACCACCCGCGGCGCGAAGCGCTATCTCCACAGAGCCCCGATTACCGTCAGCGCTTACTCGGCCGGCTGGCGCTGATTCGCCGAGAGGACATCCCACCGGCACAACTCGAGCGGTTCAGGCAGTATCTGCACAGCTTCCGAGAGGAAGAGACAAATCCCCGACGGGCTATCGGCGATTACTGGCTCGGTCAGGCACTGGAGGCGGCTTTAGCTCCCGAGGAAACGGAACCTCCGCTGGAAAGCAAGACTACCGCCGTCGCACCGACCAACGGGGCGGCAATTCGTAACTTCGCCGAAGCCGAGGAGCTATTCGACGTCCGCGACTGCCTACCCCCTGACATCGACCACTGCCACGCCCGGGCCATCCTCATCCACGGTTTGTACCAGCTCGGCAAGCGCGACCAGCTGGCCGTGAAAGACCGATATGAAGCCGTCAACCAGGTGCGGCAGCGGGTCCAAGGAACCTTGGGGGGCGCCTACGATCCTTGGCAGTTCCGCGCGGCGCTGCAGTTCTTAGTCCGGACGCGGGTCTTGCTCGAGAAGCGGAAGAAACACCAGGACACCGTCGGCCTCAATCCGCACGCACGTCAAGCCGTCGGCCCGGGACAGGAAATCACCCGTCGGTTACTGACGTTCATCCACCACATGAAATGCACCATTACCGCCTGATGCCAACAGGCTGTCTCCGATCTCCCCGCCCCGATTCAATTGGGGATCGCGGGGATCGGGGTTTTTTGTTACTCGTGTCCAGAGATACTTGTTTGCGCGGACTGATCTGGAGCGGCTTGGTGCCGGCCTGTCGCTTCATGCCGCTCAGCGGCAAGGTGACCGTAAAGGTTGTGCCCCGCCCGGCTGGAGAGGTGAACGAGATGGTACCGCCGACGTGGTCGAGGATAGACTTGACGATGTATAATCCGAGACCGGTACCGTTCGGTTCAGCCGTCCGAGCGTTATCTGCCCGAAAAAGCTTATCGAAGATTTGGGGCTGTTGTTCGGTCGGGATGCCGATGCCATTATCGGCTACTTCCAAGATCATCACTCCCTGGGCGTCCGGCGCCGGCCTGGCCTGGGGACTACGGTTCGTTACGGTCACCCGAACCTTGCCACCGGGGCGGGAGTAGACGACGGCGTTGGTGAGCAAATTCTGAACGATGATGCGCATCAGGGTCGGATCGGCCGGCACCGGCGTCCCTGGACCGACCTGGCGTTGTTCCATCTGCAAACGCTTGTGCTTGACGACCGGCTCCAGCTCCTGGAAAATCGATGTCACCAGGCGGCTGACGTCGACCGGCTCCGGTTCGACCACCAGCGTACCGAGTTCTAATCGTGTCGCGTTGAGGAACGTCGTGACCATCTCGATCACGCGGTGGCTGGCGGAAGCGATTTCGCCGACCACTTGACGTTGGTCTCGAGTCAGGCGACCAATTTCACCGGTCAGGAGTAGCTCGGTCAGCCAATTGATTGATGAAATCGGGGTCCGGAGTTGATGTGAGACGAGGGACACAAATTCCGTCTTGGCGCGATCAACAGCTTTTTCCTGGGTAATGTCGCGGAAGACGGTAATGGCGCCGATGATTCGATGGTGGAGATGGATCGGGGTGGTAATGCCCGCCATCGGAAACTTGGTCCCATCTCTCCGCCGATAGAATGAGCGGGAAGCGATGACTGGTAACGACGTGACCGCGCCGGTTTGCAGCGATTGGTAGAAATGCCGTTCCAGGAGCGGGACTTCTCGACCACGGTCGTCAACCAGCGGGGCCACCTGATCGTAACGCTGGCCGATCGCTTCGGCGACGGTCCACCCCAGCAGTCGTTCCGCGGACTGATTCAACATTACTACCTTCCCCTCGGCATCGGTGATGGCCACCCCATCGCCGATGCTGGCTAGCATGGCTTGGTCTTTGGCCTGCTCTTCGGCGATCCTCGCCTTGTCGGTTTGTAATTCTTGGACCACCTTTGACATCGCTCGACGTGCTTCCTGTAGCAGGAGATTTTGGCGGGAGATGAACTCTACTTTCTCCACCAGCTGTGCCGTCCGCCGATGGACTTTATCATCAAGTCGTCGGTAGAGCTCCTGGAGGCGGGTGGCCATGGTGTTAAATGCCGCCGCTAGCTGGCCGAGTTCGTCATCAGTGTCGGCCGCCACTCGCTGAGCAAAATTGCCAGCCGCTAAGCCGCGGGCGCCGGCGGTCAGTCGGGCCACGGGATGAAGGAACGTCCGCAGCACGAGTAGCAAGGACACAATCAGTAGGCTGACTAAAACCGCAGTGGTCAGAGCTACTTGGGAAGCGGTCTGCAGCGCCGCCGTCACCACGGAGCCGGTTTTCGTCTCCAGGGTCAAAGCCCAGCCACTGCCGCGATACTCGAGGTACCCACGCTGCGGCACGTAGGAAACGAGTGTTTGTTGTGACGTTGCTTCCGAACCGGCAGTTAATTCGCCTACCGCGAGCGTTGGTGGGGCTTGACCAATCGACTCCGGGACTAGCCCCGAACCAATCTCTGACCCGACTCGCCCGCGCAGCGCTTGATCCACCGCCCGGTGGCCGCGAAAATTTGCTCGCCACGCCAAGCGCTGCCGACCGACATCATTCGTGGCCACCATGATCCCGCGGCGGTCGTAGAGCTGGACCGTGCCATCACGGACGTCGCGTAACGTCTTGGTCACCCCGGACCAATCTATCTCGCCGACCGCCACCCCGAGGAGGGGGCGATCAGGAGCAGTGGCCAAGACTGGCGCGGCCAGGATAACGGTTGGTGAGCGCTGGCGGGTGGGTGGGATGACATCGCTGTAAGATACCAATCGCAGCCGCGCCGACGTCAAGACACGCCGGCCTTCGGTCGTGAGGGCCGTCGAGGTTGATGAAAACGAAGGGCTCGTCGAGGACACCAGCTGAAAGTCCGATCCGACGACACTCAACATCGACCACGGCCCAGTGGCGCCGGCCAGCGTGCTGAGACGAGAGCTAACGTCTGTGTCTGTTGGCGAACTAGACAAGGACGCGACTAGGGCGTTATCAGTGCTGATCAATTCGATATCCTCCAACGCCTCTTCCAGCAAACGGTCAATCTTCTGCATCGTGTTAGCCGCCGCGACTTCTTGTTGCTGGCCGAGCGACTGCTCGAGATCACGAATCGTCTTGCCGTAGACCGAGTAGCTGGCGACGGCCATGCTGACCAGGCCGAAGAATCCGACGGCTAGACTGACTTTCGTGGCCAGACCTAAGCCTGGCAGCTGGCGGAGTGGATCGCTGGCCAGCAGGCCGAGACCAACAATCAACAGGCCGACAGCGGAAACTAGACCGATCGGTACGGGTGCGGTGACGCCGTAAAGATGTCCGATCAGGGCCAGGCTGGCCAATGTTGCCGTTAGGAACGATAACCACTGCGCCGGCCGCAACCACCGTTGGTGGCCGAGGCGGAGGAAGGCCAGCGCCGTCGACCCCGTGAGGAGACCAACCGCGGTGGCGATGCCGATCCGGATGGGCGGGACATACGAGCTAACCGCTCTGGGGAAGATGGCTTGATCGATACCCAGATCGAGCCCCAGCCAGGCCACCAGCCGCAGTATCGCCACGGCCACCACTGTGCCAGACAAAACGCCGCTTAGCCGCTGCAGCTCGGCCCGGGAACGATCTTCCGCTAGCCACATCGCGCCGCCGAGAAAGATTAAGGACACGGCCAGCAACGGGTTCGTTGGTAACGTCCCGGGTAAGACGCTCTTGAATGTTTCGAGTTCCCCCGCCCAGCCGATCAAGGTAAACAAGCCCAGATAAGAAACCGCGGCGCTGGCTAAGCGCACGATCACTTGTCGGCCGGTCAACGGTTGGCGGCTTACCTGAGGCGCGGAAAGTGTTGATGACGGAGGATGGTGGACGGTGGTGGAGGGAAACATGGCATGCAATCACTAGCTCGCCCGTCAGGGAGAGCTATTTTCCGGAGAGAATCTGGTGGGTTTAAGCCGCCTGACTTATCGGGTGACCGAAACGGTCGTTCCTTCAGCTCCCGGCGCGCTGACCGTCACGCGGTTATTGGCCGTCTTGAGGATTTGGTAGTCGACGCCGTCGGTCGCGCAAACGGTGCTACACTGCGGATCCTGGGGCATGGAGACTAAGTATTTCTCGGCCGTGGTCAGAACTGAGAGATCAATCAGCCCGGCGGTGGTACAATCAGCGGCGGCCACGCCGGTGGCGCAAATCTCGGTAGCGGTGTCCGTGATCGTCGATGGGATTGAACCGCTGTCAACCGCGTACTGGTACACCGCATTGAGGATCGTATTGACGTCCGTTTTGCGCTGGGCGTTCCGAGTGTCACCGAGCTGTTTGGTAGGATTAATGGCTATGATGACAATCCCCGCTAAAATACCGATGGCCGCCACGACGAGTAGAATTTCGAGCAGCGTAAAACCGGCCCGTCCTGCCCGCCCGCGGGGGAGATGGCGGCGGGTTTGTAACGAAAGCGTCGGCATGGTTAGTTTCATTTTCGTTTGGAGAGATTATCTAGATCTGGATGTTAGGTACTGGCTCGACCACACCTATTATAGCACACCCGCGCTCGTCTGTGAAGCAAAGAGCTGTACACAGCCTGATTGGGCGGGCCAGCGGTATGGCGCCGACCTAGAAATCCCCCACTTCCTGCCAAGACGTGACCCGAATAGTAGGGTTGATTCGGTCAACGGTGACCAAGACCTTGCGGCTGACTGACCCCATGCTCCCGCTCGCCTGGATGGTGCGACGGAAGCCGCCAGTGTTTGCCACGACGTAGGTGCAGGTGCCAGAACCAATGTTCAGGTTTGTGCCGGCGGTGGTGAAGGGAGTATAAGAACGAATTTCCTCGAGGGCTGTCTCGACACAGGCGTTGGCCAGGGCCCGGGCCGCGGCCGAGAACTCGCGGCTGGAACTCGTCCTGGTGGCATCCACCCCGAGCAGCAGTAGTGACACCGCCACCGCGCCGCCGACCGCGGCCAGGACGAGGATGCTGATCAGCGTAATCATGCCCTTTCGTCGTTGGTTCATGGTCGTGGGTTAGCCGCGGCTTGAAAGACCTTGGTGTAGGTGTGGATGTTGCGGCCGCTAGTATTGAAGTAGTTGAGAACGAGGTTGATACGGACGGAGCGCGATTGGCTCGAGCGTGATAAGTCTATGAACGACATGTCCATGACCCGGATGCGGGTATTCGTCAGGGCCACTGCCGGGGCTACACCTTCCTGCACCCACAGCTGTCCGGCAGCCAAAGTGAATGTCGTCGGGTCTTTGCTCACCTCGATCACGTCGAGCGACAATGTGTTAGTGACCTCTCCCAGGGCGGGGCTGTTGATGCCTTGAGCGTTCCTGATCGCCTGCGTCATCATGACCATCGCCGTCTGACCCTGTTGCTCGACCTCGGCTACCGTTTGGTTTTTTACCCGCGCATCGATAGTCACGACCAGAAAGGAGCTGACCGAGAAGGTAATGATGGCGGTCAGCGAGATGTAGAGGAGGAGTTCAATCAGGGTAAAGCTGGGCCGGGATTTCAATCCTGAAACCTTGTCAGGCTGGGTCCTGGGTCGCGGCCGAGTGTAGTTAATTGTCCCAGGCATAATCAAACCAAAAATCTTCGTCGCTAGATCCGTTCGTGGCTTGACGAATCTGCGCCTCGTCGCCGGTCGAGTAAAAAGCGTGCGTCGCACCGTTCCACCGCACCGTCCACAGCTGCTGGTTGGTGGTGGCCATCAGCGTCATGATATCCTCCCCTCCTGGGTCGGGAATTAACCCCACGCTCTCGAGCGCTGCGGCCCGACCACCAAGATCGGCCAAGTTCCCGGCGGCACCCCAGGTTTTCGTAGCCGGGTCATACGTCCGGTACTTAGGAATCCCCAGGGCATCAGCGTTCGGCCCATCGGCGTAGACGGCGATGGCCCGCTGGCCGGCGTTGGTTTCAAAGGCCAGCGAAAAACTCCGCTGCGGACCGTTGTCGGTCTTGACCGCCAGTTGTCCGTTGGTCAATGTATGCCACGATGGCGTGGTGTCACTCAGTAAGCTGTTGATACGATCGCCGTTGTCCTTGACGCCGAGTAGCCAATCGCCACTCGTCGGATCGCTGGTGGTCTGCATCGCGCGGATAGATTTCCCCAGGTTGATGTTTTCCACGCTGGGGCCCCAAATTCCATTGTCCCACACTTTGATGTTTGGATGGTTGTCATTCCCTTCGTTGTAGACGAGCGCGCCGAGCGTCGGGTTGGTCGGCCGCCAAACGAAGTTGACCATGTCGAATTCCGCTCCCGGCCCGTTATTGCCGTGTTCAACCGGGCCGAGCCAGCTGCTGCCGTTCCAGTAGATGGTGTTCGTATCCCGCTGGTCGTCGAGAATGACGACCATGGCTTCGTTCGTCCCTGAGCGGGACCGAACGACAATCCAGACTGGTCGGCCGCGGATATCAACGGTTGGGGCGGCTGATGACCACGCCGTACCGTCCCAGAATCTGAATTTTGGGATTCTGGTGTCATCGCCGTAGACCAAGAGAAACCGACCGTCGTCGAGATAGTCGCCGTCGAACTCGCGACTGCTCGGGAAGTTCGTGTCTTTCCGAGTGGCGAGTTGAGTGGCATTGCCCCAAGTCGTGCCGTTCCAAACTTGGGCATACAGATAAAGGTCATCTCCCGCCCCGCCGCCAAAATGTTTCGTTACCAACACCTTCTCATCACGTGACGAAGGGTTGGAATACAGTTCGACTCGGCGTGTCGGTCGGTGCAGCGGTACACCGAAATCTGGAACCGTTTGTACGGCGCCCCAGGTGCCGGCGCGGCTGAACAGGCGGTACTGAATAACGTCGTCATTCCCAGAGTAATCGCCATAAATAAGCATCCCACCTCGCCGGACAGTTCGCCGCCAGTCGGTCAAACGAGTGCTCAGACTGACGGATCCTGGCCGCTGCAGATTCTGCGTCCAGGTGGCTTGAGCGACAGCTGATTTGGCCGTCGGACTGACGTCGTTGATCGTCACCTGCTGGGTGAAGATATCATTCAGGACACTAGTCCCGAAGAACTGCCACTGGCCGCCGATCGGGAGGACGCCATGATCACCGGCCGTCAGGTCAACGAAACTGCCGTCACGAATGCTGCGAACGCCCTCCATTGCTTCCTCGGCCACCAACGCGGCCCGGCCACGGTGGCCGGCCAAAAGCGAGCTTTCGCGGCCGTAGATGTAAGCCCCAACGAAAACTGTCACTAATAAGCTAAAGACGCTGACGCCCAGCAAAACTTCAACCACCGAAAACCCCGCGCTAGAGCCATTTTGCCGTCTGTGCCTGACCATAGTATTGGACTGCTGGTTGATTCTCCTCTTTACTCGCGAGCGTCGCATCACACTAAAAGCGAGGTGTCTGATAAAGCCGGAGTGTTTGATCTGACCTGCGGTGGGTCGGTCAGGTAACGTGTGCCGGGGCATAGCACGTCTGGGTCGCCAAGGCTAGTATTCAATCATCCCCAGTTCGTTGACCGTCAGCGTCCGGCTCGTCTCCGGATTAGCCAGGGTGATCGTGCCGACCGCCTGTGGTCGACCGGTCAGCTTGGCAAATACGACCTCCGTCAACCCGCTCGGCGTAATGGCCGGGGCGAGATCATACTGCTCGTCGAAAGTCGGCTCGCGAGCCGCATACGACGACCCGCGAAACAAAACTACCGACCCTGGTTGGAGGACAACTCCCCACATCATGTCCCCGTCCACGGCCACAGCTAAGGCTTGCGCTCGCCGCAGCGTTTGCGCGGTGATGTTGGCGGCCACGTCGAGGTCGTTACGCGCTTGGAGGGACTGCATGACCGGTGCGGCCAGGCCGACGAGCAACCCGATCACGGTGAGACTTAACAGGACCTCGATCAGAGTAATTCCTGACCGCATAGCTTTCAGCATACTCAAGGTTCCTGACTCGATGCCACGGTTACGTACCGGCCGATAACCCAACCGGTTTGACCCTCGGCCAATTCGATTTCATACCAGCCGGCTTCGAGACGGAGCCAGGGGTACGTCTGGCCAGGCTTGGCCCGGGTGAGGACCGTGTATCCGAGGCCCGGCCCTTGTCGGACATTAAGATAGCCAGTGCTGGTCTGGTTAATCGTCAGTTGGTTGCCGGCCGTCGGAGTCGTCGGCGTCTCCGGAGTCACATTTTGATTCGTATTTTCATTCGAATCGCCGACCGGCGGGTTGGGTGTGGGTTCGGGCTCACTCGGGGCATTGACCGTAACATTGACGTTATCGTCGGCCGGCGGCGCGGTATTGGTATTGGCCTCAGCGGTCGGCGGCTGAGACGTGACGTTCCGAGACGTGCCATTCACGGCCGGCGGCTCATCCAAGCTGCCGATCAGCGAGTAGATCGGCAGAATGACGGCCACCGCCACAAAGACCACGCCCAACCAAACGACGACAAGCAAACCGGGCTCGATGACGACCGCTAGGTTTTTGGCCGTCGTTTCCGTCTTGGCTTCGAAGCGCTGGCCAATACCGAGCCACGTCGAGGCTAGGCGACCGGATTGCTCGCCGGCCACAATCATCTGTTGGATGGGCGTTGGGACGATGGCGTTGGCGGCCGGAATGACGCGGAAGCTATGGCGGAAGGAATGCCCATCGGCGATGCTGCCTCGCAGGTGCTGGTAAAACTGTCGGTATTTACGAGTGGTCGTCGCCTGGCTGAGCGATTCCAGCGACTCGATGATCGGCACGCCCGCCTCCAGCAAGTGTCCAAACAGGTACCCCGCCCGTGCCAATTCCACCTCCTGCGTCAGGCGACGCAGGGGAGGAATTCGATCGAGCAGCCCTTCGCCGATGAATTTTGTTTTGGGATGGACAAAGACGAGGTACCCCACACCAACCACCGCCAACAGGAACAAGGGCACCGCCAACCACCCAAATGTCCCTAGGAACTGACCGCTGGCGATCATTACCCTTGTCACCACCGGCAGGTCGCGGTGGAGTTGGGTGAAAATTGTGGCCAGACGAGGCAAGATAAACCAAGCCACGCCCGTGCCGACCACAATGGTGAGCGATAATACAATCAGCGGATACATCATGGCCGAGCGCACCCGCTCGGCGAACTGCCGGTCCTTGGCTAGTTGTTCGGCCACCACCTGAAGATGTTCGGCCAGCCGACCGCTTTCTTCACCCACGCGGATCAACGAAATGACGTAGTCTGAAAAAGCTCGGCTGCCGGCGAGCGCTCGCCACAGCGGTTGGCCGGTCTCCACCTCGCTCCGGACAGCCACCAGGGCTCGACGCGCAGCCGGCGAACGTGTTTCTTCGACCAGCGACTGGAGAGCCAACACTAAGTCCAGCCCCGAAGCGACGAGCATCGCTAAGTTCTCAATCAGATACTCTCGCTCCTTGCCCCAGCCACGCCGCCACCATCCGAGTCGGCCTGGTGCCCGCGTGCGACTCGGCCAGTCGTGATGCCGCGTCTTCGTCCGCCGGCCTGAACCGCTGTCGTTGCTGGCGCGGTTTTTCCTCATGGTTGATTATGACGGCGGCGGAGCGACGCGCAGCAGCTCCTCGAGGGTAGTCTTCCCGGCTTTAACTTTATCAATCCCATCCTCGAACAGCGATCGTGATCCTTGCTGGACGGCTCGTTGCCAGACCATCTGCGTCGTTGGCCGGCGAAGAATTAGTTCTTCCATCGCTGGTGTCATGGCAATGACTTCGAATAGACCAGTCCGACCTTGATAGCCGGTGCCGTTACAAGCAGCGCATCCCTTGCCATGGTAGAGCGTCGTCTTGGCCCCGCGCAGGTAGCGTCGGATTTGCGGGTATAGTTCGGCCACCGCTTCGAGGTTTACCGGCTGGCTGACTCGGCAAACGCGGCAAATGGTCCGGACCAGACGCTGGGCAATGACCAGTTCCAGGGTCGAGGCGACCAGGAACGGCTCAACACCCATCTCGATCAAACGAGGGATGACTGTGGCGGCGTCGTTGGCATGGAAAGTGGACAGCAACAGGTGGCCGGTGAGAGCGGCGTTAATGGCGATTTCCGCTGTCTCTTGGTCACGTATCTCGCCGACCAAGACCACATCTGGGTCTTGGCGAATGATCGACCGTAAGCCTTGGGCGAACGTCAAGTTGGTATTCGGATTGGCCTGAATTTGGTTGATGCCAGTGACCTGGTATTCGATGGGGTCCTCAATGGTGGTGATGTTAATCTCCGGCGCGTTTAGCACTTTCATCAACGCGTAGAGCGAGGTGGTTTTGCCCGACCCGGTCGGGCCAGTGACTAGAATCATGCCGAATGGCTGGCGGGCGGCTTCGAGTAACTGCTGCTGGTGTCGTTCGGACAACCCCAGTCGCCCGAGCGTGAACTCGCGGACATAGTCGGTCAACAGCCGGATGGCCACCTTTTCTCCATCGTAGGTTGGCACGATCGAGACCCGCATATCGATCACCCGATCCCGTTGTTCGTGACGAATAGCGCCGTCTTGGGCGGCGAAATGTTCATCGATCCGTAACCGGGCTTCGATCTTGATCCGGTTGAGCAGCATCTCGTAGTAGCGCTTCGGGATCCGGCCGGCCTCATAGAGGACGCCATCGACCCGGAAGCGGACAACGATCTCCTGACCTTGGGGCTCGATGTGGATATCGGAGGCTCGGCTGGTAACTGCGTCCTCGATGATTTCATCGATCAGCTCCGGCGCCACCCGCTGCCGTTGCTGGAGAATGGCTAGGAACCGTTTGCCGAGCGGCGGCCGATAGTGTTTCAGTATGCCATCAATGTCTTCTGGCAACGCATACACGACCACCAGCTTCTTGCGGGGCCAGAGTTTCTTCAGCTTCGTCTTTAGCGTCGACCGTCCCGGGTCGTCAGTTGCCACCTTCACCTGGTGATGTTCTTCGGCCACCAGCACGACTCGTTCTTGCTTGGCCATCGCGGCTGGCAACCGCGTCACCAGATCACGCGGCGGCGGGTTCGCCGACAAGTCAAGGAAGGCGACATCGAACGACTCGGCGATGGCTTGCCCCAGCAGATCCTTAGTGATCAGGTTCTCGGCCAGCAGTGCGTCTACTAGGCTGACCCGGTGGGCTCGCGCCGAGGCCGCCCCCTTTTCCAGATCTTCGGCCGAGACGTAATTTTCGCCTTGCAGGATGTCCTTGATTTTGCCGTCGTCGAATTTCATGGCGTCAGGGTTTTCTTGATGGCGTTGACGATCGCCGCCAGGGTTGTTTCTGACTTGACGAAGAAATGCTTGGCGCCGAGTTCGGCGGCCCGAGCCATATCTTCCGGCTGACTGAGGTTGCTGACTACGATGACCGGCGTCGGGTCGCCGCGATCTTTCATCGCCGCCAGAAAGCTGAAACCGTCTAGCTGCGGGACGATGAGGTCAAGAATGATTAGTGAGTACCGGCGTTGCAGCAAGGCTTCGAGTGCGTCGGTACCGTTAGTGACGATGGCCGCCGCAAAGCCGCTTCGTTGCAGCTTCAGTTGGAGAGCTTGGGCCGTTGGTTTTTCGTCTTCAACAATCAGAATGTTCTTCGGTGTTTTAGCCGGCATGGCGCCTCTAGATTACCATAGGCCGCGGGCAATTCCAACTCACCAACCCGATGCCAGCGAGCGCGTTCATTGACGGCGTTGAGGACGTTTGTTAGCATCGACGCTGTCCTCGGACTCGCTTGGTTGCACCCTACTTCTACTCTCCACTACTCTCCACCAGGAGGCGTCATGGCTCACCGGCCAATCCCGTCGTATGTTCGTCATCACCTCGTGCCGCGTTCGCGAGCAAGTCTGGATGGTACCAATCTGGCCGTCCTGCCGCGCCGACTGGAAGCCGAATGGCATGCGGTGTTTGCCAATGCCACCCCGGAGGAGGTCTTACAGCAGCTCCTCGACGAGTGGTTGCCGCCCGGTAGCGTTCAGTGGGTGGAGTATCGGCGCACTTTTGACCCGCAGCGGCTTAAGCCTTGCCCACGGTCAATCGATCGACCGCGGGCCGAGCGCTACCGGCGTCTTTTCCCTCAACGAAAAGCGCTGGCCGTGATTAAGGACTGGTACCTCCGCTGGGTGCCGCCACAGTACTTCACGTACCTCAGGGTCTGCCGCCGAGGCCAAGTGACCATCCTCCGCCGCGAACTACTTCAGCTGCGCCGAGAAAAACGCACCCTACCGCGGCGTCAATCACCCGGGAGAATCAGGTGGTAACCTAGGATTCTACCTGGCCCGCTCATCATCGAGCGGGGTTTTTCTATGGCCGATGAGGAATCCATGTGGCCCCCACAGCGTGGGTTTGAAACCCACGCTGTGGGGTATCCTACTCGTAGCGCAGAGCCTCAATCGGGTCTTTACGTGCCGCCCGAATCGCCGGCAGCAGCCCGAAGATCACGCCGACGCCAAGCGAAAAGCCGGTGGCGATCACAATCGAATTCAGGTTGATGACGATCGGCAAGTTCGCCTTAGCCTGACTGAAAACCCCGCCCACCGCCGCCAGGCCGACACCAATGGCCCCGCCGATCAAGGAGATGGCGGCTGATTCGACCAGGAATTGCCACAGAATGGCTTGACGAGTAGCGCCCACAGCTTTTCGCAAGCCGATCTCTTTGGTTCGTTCGGACACCGCCACCAGCATGATGTTCATGATGCCGATGCCGCCGACGATGAGCGAAATCGAAGCCAGGCCGACGATGGCCTTCGTGATGAGTCCGAGAATATCATCGACCACCTTGAGCAGGTCTGCTTGCGTGAAAACCGTAATGTCATCAGCGCCGTGTTCGTCCTTCAACAACTGATGAACCTTCTGGGCAAACGCTTTGACGTCTTGATCGGGATCAATCTTCATGACCATCCGAAAAATCTGAACGTTTTCGTTGGTCGCCTTGCCAGTCAGGTAGGGCATGAAAACCATGTTGTCGAACGTCTGCCCACCGAAGATCGAAGTTGACTGGTCAGTCGCCAGCACACCAATGACCTCAAAAGTTTCTTTGCCGATCGCGACTGACCGCCCGACGATGTCTTTGGCCACGGTGTTCGGAAAGAGTGATCGTTGGGCCGCGCGACCAAGCATGATCACGCGTCGCTGCTGACGATTGTCGTCGGCGTTGAACTTTTGACCGGCGGTCAGTCGAATGGTGGTGACAACCTCGAAGTAATCCGGCTCAACCGCCACCGTCAGTGTCCCCAACGCCGAACGTTGACCGGCCGTTGGAATGCCAGCCAACAGCGAGACCGGGGTCAGGGTTGTAATTTCCGGCAGGGCCCGGAGATTTTCCAGATCTTTCTCGGTCAGGGTCGAAGCGCCGACTGAGGCGGCCGGATTGAATCCGCCCTCGGCGTCTTGCAGTTTGCCCGGCAAGACGAACAAGACGTTAGTCCCGAGTTGCGTTACTTCATCGGCCACAGATTGTTTTACGCCCTGCCCGAGTCCGATCAGGGCAATAATTTGCGCCACGCCGATGATCACCCCGAGCATGGTCAAGAACGATCTCGTCTTCTTCGACCAGATGGACCGGACCGCAGTGGCCAGAACTAAAGACATGGTCAAACAATCCGACCGTCCATCAGCTGAATCACCCGATCGGCCAGGCGAGCCAAATCGTGGTTGTGCGTTACTAGCAGGAGCGTCGTACCGCGATGACGCTGCGCGGTCAGCAGTTTCATAACCTCCTGTCCAGACTTTGAATCAAGGTTGCCCGTCGGCTCGTCAGCCAAGATGACCTTCGGGTTATTCATCAACGCCCGGGCGATGGCGACACGCTGTTTCTCGCCGCCGGACAACTTGTTCGGTTGATAACGCAGTCGGTGGCCGAGGCCAACTTCTTGGAGCAGGCGCTCAGCCCGCTGTTTACTGTCGCGCTGGTCACGACTGTACATCGCCGGCAGGAGGACGTTGGCCAGGACGTCGACGTTCGGCAGAAGATTGAAATTCTGAAAAATGAAACCGATAAACTCACTCCGCAGTCTGGCTTGCTGCCGATCAGACATTGTTGTTGACGCCGGCCGGCCGTCAAGTCGGTACTCGCCACTGCTGGGGCGATCTAGCAGCCCGATGATATTCATCAGTGTTGACTTGCCCGAACCGGACGGGCCCATGATGGCCACAAATTCTCCGGGTTCAACCGACAAGCTAACGTTATCAAGTGCTCGAAATTGGCTTTCGCCGACGGCGAACGACTTGGTGATGTGATTGAGCGTAATTAACGACATGTCAGGAGCACATTCTGCGAGATTGGTCCGCCGCGCTCCTCCTATTTCCTCTCCGCTTAGAGGAGAGGCTAGGTGAGGAGGTCCAAGACGGGCGCGGCGGGGTTATCCAGCCTACGTTTCTTGAGCCTTGTTTTCTTCCGCCGCTCCCGTGGGCACGGATTCTTCCAGACTGATGCCGGCCAAGGCCGGATCGCTCACTCGTTCACCCTCGGCGGTCGCCAACCCGCGTTCTTCTTCCAGGGCCTTGATAGACAACCCCAGTCGGTGCGCTTCCGGTTCGATGGAGATGATTTTGAACTCGCGACTGTCGCCGGCTTTCAGCACTTCGGCCGGTGAGTGGACGGTTTTTTTAGACAGCTCGGAGATATGAGCCAGGCCGTGAATTTCCGCATCCAGCTCTACGAAGGCGCCGAAGGGATTGAGTTTGAGGACTTTTCCGGTCACTACCTGTCCGACTTGGTATTTTTCGACGGCCTTCTTCCAAGGATCCTCCTTTAGGCGTTTCAACGACAAGGAGATTTTGGTTCCCTCGATGCCGATGATCATCGCCTTCAGCCGGTCACCGGGCTTGACCAGATCGCGCGGGTTTTCCACCCGCTGCCAGGCCAATTCCGAAATGTGGATCAAGCCCTCGAGGTGCTGGCCGAATTCAACGAAGGCGCCGAAGTCGACCACACCGGTCACCGCCCCATCGACCACGTCGCCGACGTTGTAGCCAGCCACGATTTGGGCATGTTCCTTCGCCCAGGCCGACTTCTCGGAGACAATCAACTTTCCCTCGCCTTCGTTGACATCGATCACCTTGACCCGCAAGTTGTGGCCGATGAATTTCTGGAGCAATTCTAGAATCCGCGATTTGTCGCCGCCCTCGACTCGCGGGTAGTGCTCGGGCGTTAGTTGCGAGACCGGTAGGAAGCCTTCGATCCGGCCGACCAGGACCATCAACCCGCCGCGGTTAGCATCGGCCGCCGGCACCTCAACCACTTCGCCGGAGTTCATCAGGCGCGTCAGCTCGTCCCACGCTTTCTGGTGGCCGGCCGAGCGGAACGACAGTTCCATCTGGCCGTTCTCGTTCTCCAATTCGAGAACCGTGGCGTGAACTTCGTCCCCAACTTTCAGGTCCGTATACTCCCCTGATTCGTCGAACAACTCGCGCCCCCGCACCACGCCAGTGGTGATGCGGTCGATATCAACAATGGCTTCGTTCTTCGAGATACTAAGTATCGTGCCCTGGACGATATCGCCGACCTTGGGCAGCTGCGGCAGCGAAGCATCGTGCAACAAACGCTCCATCTCGGATGTTGGCAGGGATGAAGGCGTGTTCATGAATAGATTGTTCAACCCTGGCGTGCTGTTCGGCCGCAAACGGGCTGGGCAAAAACACGACCATGGTCCCGGCGACGCTGACCAACCGATAGGTTGGGTTACCGCCGGGGGCTGATAAGTAGCGTCTGATATAGAAACAACAGCGCTGAAAGTATACTATAGACAAACTATGCAATCAAGGATGGCCGTTCCTTTGACAATTCCTTGCGGTCCTGGTCTAATTGTGATATCGGGTTTTTCTTTTGACCATGCTCGACCGATTCATTCGATTCTCTGGTCGGCCGGCACTGAGACGAAGTTACGTGCCCAGCCGTCTGCAGCCGCCCCGTCAGCTCCGACCGTCGTATCGGCCGAAGCAGTTGACGCCGGCCGCCAAACAGGAGTTGATCAAGCGGGGGTTTGAGAAATACATTCCCGAATCGTTTAAGCGACAGCTCCGGCAGACCCGACCAGCCCGGGTGGAGGACAAAGAACAAGCCTACTTCCTCCGACAGCTTAAGGACGAGCGAACCCTGAAGACGAAGGAAGAAATCGGGCGCTACAGCCGAGGTTTTTTAAAGATGGCCCATGAACAGGGAACGAAGTTGCGTTCCGGTCTCAACCCGCCAGGGCATGAGACCGAACAGGCGAAACGGCTGCTGAAAGAATCGCTACCCGCGGCCGCTCCGGCTCCGCCGCCAACCGAAACTACCCCGGCCCGTCCGAGCCACGAACAGGCGATGGCCATGGTCCGTGAACGGCTGGGCATTCAGCATGGCCGGATGGCTGCCACGAGCGGTGTTCAGCCGGCGTTTCTGGAACCAGAGCCGTTGCCCGGACAGCCAACCGGTTGGTCAAATCGCCCTGGTCCGGCCGGTGCGGGCCTCGGTCAAGGTCAACCGGTCGGGTCTACCCATCGCCCGGTGGCCGCTCCGCTGATGGGCGGGATTCAAACTGGCCGGGTGCCGACGAAAGACGACCGGGGCACGGAAACTGTACGGCCGCCAACTTCGTCATTGCCGGCGGCCGAATCCCGACCCTCAACTCTCCCGCCAGCCACACCGCCGTCCGCTCAGCCGGTGGAACCACCTGACTCAAGCCAGGTCCACGAGCTGCCGATCTAACCAGGTTTCTAGCCGGCCGGTACGACGGCGAGACATTTGCCACAAGTCTGTTTTTCTGCTAGACTAAGGGCATTATCGCTATGTCGACTGTCTGGTTTTTATGCTGATTTCTTGGCTCGGAGAAGCGGGTTTACGGATCCAAACGAAAGCGGCCTCGGCCGTGGTCGACCCGCCGGCAGCCGAGACCGGAAGTAAGCCCGGCCAGCTGGCGGCTGACGTGGTGGCGTTGTCGCAAGCCGAACATCGCGACCGCTCGTTGGTAACGGGGCAGCCGTTGGTCATCAATACTCCTGGCGAATACGAACTGCTGGGGTTATTTTTCTACGGCCTGGCATTACCCTCAGAATCCGGCCGGGTGCACTGGCGGATCGAAGCCGAGGGTTTAAGCCTCGGCCACGTGGCCGACCTTAACCACCAGCTCGACAACGGCGAGTTGTCGCAACTGGAGGGTGTCGACATCCTGTTCGTACCGGTCGGGGGCAAGCGGGTACTCAATGCCGAGCAAGCGGCGGCGCTGATCAGCCAAATCGAACCGCGGGTAGTCGTTCCAATTCAATACCATTTCGCCGGCAGCCGCTTTTCCTACGCCGCCGTCGATCCGTTCCTGAAAGAGTTCGGGGCCAAGAACATCAGTCCAATACCGAAATTGAAAATAACCACCAAGGACCTGCCGGCCGAAGAAACTCAAGTTGTCGTTCTGCAGCCATAATCCCGTTTGAACGCGACATGGATTGTCTCTCACAGTATTAAGCTCCTGACCGCTTAACAAAGCTCGCTCTAACGGGATGACTACCAGAAAATCGACCAAGCGATCGTCGCCCGCGGCCGTCCCGATCAAGGTGACGGTCGCCATGACTCCACGCCACCCTAGGCCGACGGTGAAAACGAACCGGTCCGGGCTGTCGACCGCGGGCACGAAACGAATTGAGTCGCCCAAGCCGGCCCCCCGGGCGCCAGTCGCCGCGGCGTTACGGCAACCAGTTGAGCAGTGGCCCATCGAACGCCGTCGGCGCCTGATGTGGGGCCTCGTTCTGGGTGTGATGACGGTCGTCGTCCTGGGCTGGGCGATGAACCTGGGGAACGAGTTGCGTCAGACCGGCCGACCGCCGAACATCTTGACTGACTTGGCGCAACTGTTCCGGACCGTCAAGCTACCGCCGGCCACCACCTCCTCGGCGAACGATCAAGAAATCCGCCAACTGGAGCGACGAGTCTTCCCGCAATTCCAGCCGTAATCGACTCCCATGCCCACCACCCCTGAATCACGCCCATCGTTTGCCATCGGCACCGTTGCGCCCCGGCCGTTGGTAACCGAAATGCAAGAGTCCTACCTCGATTACGCCATGAGCGTCATCGTGGCGCGGGCTTTGCCGGACGTTCGCGACGGCCTGAAGCCGGTCCAGCGGCGCATTCTCTACGCCATGTGGGACATCGGTTTGCGGCCTGGCGCGAAGTACCGCAAGTCGGCGACGGTGGTCGGTGAAGTCCTCGGTAAGTACCATCCCCACGGCGACATCGCCGTCTATGACGCCATGGTTCGGCTGGCCCAAGACTTTGCCATGCGCTACCCCCTGATCGACGGTCAGGGGAATTTCGGCTCGATGGATGGTGATGGGGCGGCCGCCATGCGCTATACCGAAGCGCGGCTTGATCGGATGGCGGCGGAACTGCTGGTCGACATCGATAAGCAAACCGTGGACTTCGTTCCCAACTACGACGGTTCGCAGCATGAGCCGCGGGTCCTGCCGGCCAAATTGCCGAATCTGCTCCTCAACGGTACGGTCGGCATCGCCGTCGGCATGGCCACCAATATCCCGCCGCACAATCTCGGTGAACTGGTCGACGCCTCGATTCATCTGATCGATCGCCCGGAGGCTACGGCCGATGATCTAACCGAGTTTGTCAAGGGTCCGGATTTCCCGACCGGCGGTTTAATTTACAACCGCCAGGACATCAAAGCCGCCTATGCCACCGGCAAGGGGGCGATCGTGATGCGGGCCAAAACAGATATCATCGAGGCTAAGGGTGGTGCGTTCAATATCATTGTCACCGCCATCCCCTACCAAGTGAACAAGGCCACCTTACTGGAACAAATCGCTAACGCCGTCCGCGACAAGAAAATCGAGGGCATCAAAGACCTGCGCGATGAATCGAACAAAGGCGGGGTGCGCGTCGTCATCGAGTTGAAGCGAGATGCTTACCCGAAAAAAGTACTCAACCGTCTGTTCACGCTGACCCAGCTGCAAGAGACGTTCCATGTCAACATGCTGGCCTTGGTCGACGGTATCCAGCCGCGCGTGCTGACGTTGAAGATGGTGCTGGAAGAGTACCTCAAGCACCGGCAGACGGTGGCCCGGCGGCGGGCCGAGTTTGAGCTCCGAGGCGCCAAGGAGCGCGACCACATTCTTCAAGGGCTACTCATCGCCCTGGCCCACATTCAAGAGGTTATCAAAACGATTCAAAAGTCAAGGGACCGCGACGAGGCCAAGGTCAATCTGATCAAAAAATACAAACTCACCGATCCGCAGGCCACGGCCATCTTGGAAATGCGCCTGCAGCAGCTGGCTAACCTTGAACGCCTGAAGATCGAGCAAGAACATAAAGAGAAGCTGGCGCTGATCAAAGAATTACAAGCCTTGCTGGCCAGTCCGAAGAAAATCTTGGGCCTCGTCAGGAATGAGCTAACCGAGCTCAAGCGGCAGTACGCCGACCCGCGACGAACCGAGATCGTGGCCGGTGCCGTCGGCGCCTTCACTCAGGAAGATCTGATTCCGAACGAAGCCACGATTATCGTCACCACCCGCGACGGTTACATCAAGCGCGTCTCGCCGGAACTATTCCGAACCCAAGGTCGCGGCGGCAAAGGGGTCGTCGGTTTGACCACCAAGGAAGAAGATATGGTCACCCATTTCCTCTCGACCACCACCCACGCTGACATCCTGTTTTTTACCGGCCGCGGCCGCGTCTTTCAGCTTAAGGCCTACGACATTCCGTCCGCCTCACGCACGGCCCGCGGGCAAGCGCTCGTCAACTTCCTGCAGTTAACGAGCGAGGAGAAAGTAACCGCCGTTCTGTCGGTCGCCGACTTAAAGCCATACAAACACCTGGTCATGGTCACCAAGAACGGCGTCATCAAGAAAGTAGCGATTGACGCCTTCACCAGTGTTCGGCGCTCTGGGCTGATCGCTATTAAGCTCAGAAGTGGCGATGCTTTGCGCTGGGTCAAGCCGTCGAGCGGCAGTGACGACATTATTCTTGTCTCGGCCAATGGCCAATCTATCCGTTTCCGCGAAAAAGACGTTCGGGCCATGGGCCGGGCTGCCACCGGCGTCCGCGGTATTCGGCTCCGCCGGGGCGACGAGGTGGCCGGCATGGATTTAGTGACTGATGGTAAGGCCGAAGCAAACGAACAACTCCTGGTCATCATGACCAATGGTTTTGGCAAGCGGACGCCGTTGAAACAGTACAAGGTCCAAGGCCGCGGCGGGATTGGTATCCGAACGGCCAAAATCACCGACAAGACCGGCAAGACAGTAGCGGGGTTCATCGTTAATGCCAAATTGGAGCAAAACGATGTGATTGTCATCTCACAGAAGGGGCAAGTTATCCGGACACCGTTAAAATCAGTATCCGTGCTGGGCCGTGATACCCAGGGCGTGCGGGTGATGCGGTTCTCGGAGAAGAATGATCGGGTCGCATCCGTTACGTTTATTTAACAAAGCTGATGCGACCCTGAGCCCAGTCGAAGGGTGGCGAGTGTAACTTTCGTTTAGAGTTGACGCTCGATCTCTTTTCGTGTATGGTGGCTGAATGAAGCGTCGAGCTGCTCGCCCCGATCTCACAACAATATACAAGAAGCTTTTTGAACATGATACTAGGTTCGACCGACATGATGCGCGATTCGACCGGATCGAGAAAACTATGCTGACGAAGAATGAATTTCACGAGGTGATGGACAGACTCTTTAGTCATCGTCACCCGTATTGACCAAGAACGCGTTTTCACCGCCGAATGGATTCGCCGGATCGAGCGGGATGTTGAGCGAGTCAAGCGGCGGTTGCAGTTGACGTAATCGGCCCACGGCGCCTCTCGTCATCCCCTCCTACCTTAGGAGGGAGCTAAGAGTTTCTGCTGGCCACAAGTCTCAATACTACCATCATCCTCCGAAAATAGGGTGGGTTTTGTGTTGGGGGAGCCCAACAACGCTGCGGCGCCGCCCTTGACAGTAGGCCACTAGGCATGTAATCTCTTCGCATCATGCAATTCCAGAATTGGTCCAAGTGCCACGCCATGATCATCTGCCGGAACGCTCAACGCGTTCTGCCGGGCCAATTCTTGTTTACTTTAAGAGCTAAGTAACTTCTCGACGTAGACAGTGACTGCCCCGGCGGAACCGCCGGGTGTTTTGTTCATTCCTACCGCGGGAGGTACAAATGTCCGCGCCAAAAGTTGTCTTTCTTGAGGGAATATTTGTTAACCTCCGTCCGCCCGACAAGCAACGCGACCTTGAGCTCGTCACCGTCTGGATCAACCGGCCGCAGGTCTGGCAATACCTCAAGACGAGCACCCCGAAGACTCGGGAGATGGAGATCGAGTGGTTCGATGGTTTAGCCAAGCATCCTGATGACATCGTCCTGATCATCGAAACCAAAGACGGTGCGGCGATCGGGATCATCGGGCTCCATCGGATCAACTGGCGTCACGGCTTTGCCACCACCGGGGCCTTCATCGGCGAGCCGAGCTACTGGAATCGAGGCTACGGTACTGACGCCAAGATGATGCTACTGGAATACGCTTTCAACACCCTCGGTCTCCGCAAAGTTCTTTCCAGTGTCATCGCCTTTAACGCCCGGAGCGTGGCTTACTCCTTGAAATGCGGCTATCGGGTCATCGGCCGCCGTCGACAACAGTTCTTCCGCCGCGGTCGGTTCTACGACGAAATCCTCCTCGAGGTATTCCGCCGCCAATGGCTCCTCGCCTGGCAACGATACCGGCGGCGCGTGTCTGCTCGTCGCGGCACCAAGAAATGACTCTGCGCCGCCTCACTCGAGGCGGTTTTTCTTACTCAGCGGCGCCTCCTTAACTTCCCCCTCCTCTCATGAGGAGGGGCCCAAAGTTTTCTACTGGCCACAAATCCAAGTTCTGCCACCGTTCTCCGAAAGTGAGATGGATTTTGTGTGGGGGTGGTCAATCACGCGGCGGCACCGCAAAGAAAACCCAGCCTGAGCCTTCAGCCTTCGGCTGGTTTAGGTGCTTGGAGCGGCTGGCGGTCTGAGCTTTTTCGGTCTTTTCGCGCTGGCGAACAGTCTGGCCGCCGTTTCGTCGTCCTGTTCAGCCACCGCTGCCAGGCGCTCCATCAACGCCGCGAATGGTTCATCATCAAGACGCTCGGCCGCGGCCACAAGATCGTCCCACCGGACCTCGAACCGCAGCTCTTGATCCTGACGTTTCAGTTTTTGTTCGTACCAGTACCGTTGGTAGAACACCTCGGCCGCGCGGGCAATCCGCTTGGCCAGGGCGAGCAATTGCTGACCATCCATGGCCGGCGGCGGGGTATGCTTGCGCATTGGACCTCCTTGCCGGCCGGTCATCCCCGGTCCCCGCTAAGCGGGAAGGTCGGGGACGGCTTGCCAAAAGGGCGAAAAGTTAGTACACTAGTAGTGGTTTGCCTCCTTTTCAGCACACCATTTCCAGTCTACACCTCACTCTACGACACCATGGGCCTGCCTGCCAAGCGACGCACGAAACAGAGTAAACGCGAGCGAGCTGCACATTTCGCCCTCCTACCCAGCCAACTGGTCGCCTGTTCCCATTGCCACCGGCGCATCCGACCGCACCATGTCTGCCCCTATTGCGGCTACTACCAGGGCCGGGAGGTGGTTAAGATGCCGGTGGCGGCCGAGTCAGCCAAGAAGAAACAAAAAGAGAAACACGAGCACAAGGAAGCCTAGGCTATGTCCAACCGCCACCTGGCGCGGACCATCGCGATGCAGACGCTCTACGAGTGGGACTTTAATGGTCGCCAGCCGATCGACGTGGTCAAGCTTCTCCATGACAACCTGCACCAGTTCGCCCCGGATTTCGCCGATGACGGTTTTTCGGAGTCGGTCATTCGCGGCGTCCTCGACCACATCAACGACCTCGACGCGACCATCACGAAATACGCACCAGAATGGCCACTGGAGCAAATCACCATTGTCGACCGCAACATTCTCCGGATTGGCGTTTATGAGCTGAAATACAGCCCAGACGTGCCGCCGAAAGTCGCCATTAACGAAGCGATCGAGGTGGCCAAGGGTTTTGGCGGCGAATCGTCGGGTAAGTTCGTCAACGGGGTGCTCGGCGCGATCTACCGCGATCTGATCGCCCAGGGGAAGTATGGCGATCAAATCCCAGCAGCTACCTCCGCCCATTCGCCACCACATAAATCATGACGGCTATGGCCGACATCGACGAAATCCAAACTATCCTGAAGCACCAATTTCTACATCCCGATCTCCTACGCCAAGCGCTGGTCCATCGCTCCTACCTCAACGAGCACCCTGATTTTCCGCTCGGGCACAACGAGCGGCTGGAATTCCTCGGCGACGCCGTCTTGGAACTGGTCGTCAGCCAGCACCTCTTCCATCACTACCCCAACCCGGAGGGCGATCTGACAAACTGGCGGGCCAGTCTGGTCAACGCCAAGTCGCTGTCCACGGTGGCCGCCGAACTCGATCTCGATCACTGGCTGATGATGAGCCGCGGCGAAGCCAAAGAAAAAAACTCCAAGGCCCGTCAGAACATTCACGCCAACGCGGTCGAAGCCATTATTGGTGCCCTCTTTCTCGACGGCGGCTTGGCGCCGGCCGAGGCGTTCATCATGGCCCGGATCTTAAGCAAGCTGCCGGATATCCTGCAACAACAGCTCTACGTCGATCCCAAGAGCAAGTTTCAGGAAATGAGCCAGGCTATTCTCGGCATCACGCCGTCCTACAAAGTGCTGAAAGAATGGGGGCCGGATCATGACAAGCATTTTTTGGTCGGCCTGTACATTGATGACGATCAAATCGCCGCGGGCGAGGGCGCCTCAAAACAAGAAGCTCAGGTGATGGCCGCCTTCAACGGGTTGGCGGCCAAAGGTTGGAATTCATAAGACTAGGAAGATGAATCTAGCAAATCTTGGTGTCATTCTGAGCTTTCTCCTGGTGGCCGGTGGTTTGTTGGCCATTGTTTTCCCTTTTGCCCCGTCAATCCCGACCATTTGGTTTGGCATCTTCCTCTACGGCCTGACGCACGGTTACGTGGCGGTGAGTGAGAATTTTATGGTTCTCATCTCGGCCATCGCCGTCGCCACCATCGTTCTTGACTACACCCTCAGCCGGAGCGGCGTTCAACCGTTGCGGGCCGACGCCTGGGGCGTGATTGGGGCGGTGGTCGGCGGCCTAGTCGGCTCGATTTTCGGCCCCATTTCCACCTACCTCGTCGGACCGCTGGTTGGCGCCATCGTCCTCGAACTGTTCCGCGGGCGCGACCGCGTCTACTCCTACCAGAGCGGCAACTACACCATTGTCGCTTTCATGGGCGGCACGCTGGTTAAGCTCTTGGCCGCCATCGCCATGATCGGGCTGTTCATCCTCCGCATTCAGGGAAAGTTGTAGGCCTCTCCGGTCGGTCGAAGGTGCCAGTTTGAAGACTCAACCATGAGACTGCGGCCAGGCAACCTTGCCCGGCATTGACTATCGTATGTTCCTCTCTCGTCTCGATCTCCAAGGATTCAAATCATTCGCCCACGGCATCAGCCTCACCTTTCGGCCCGGCATTACCGCCATCGTCGGGCCGAACGGCTCTGGCAAATCGAATGTGGCCGAAGCGATTCGTTGGGCCCTTGGCGAGCAAAGTCTGAAAGCCCTGCGCGGCAAGAAGAGCGAAGACGTCATCTTCGCCGGTTCGGATAAGAAGGCGCGGCTCGGGGTCGCTGAGGTCTCGCTCCACTTGAACAACGAAGACCAACGTGCCCCACTGCCGTACAGCGAGGTGGTGCTGACCCGCCGCGTCTACCGCGACGGCGAGGGTGAGTATCTTTTGAACCACCAAGCCACCCGTTTGCAGGACATGCAGCTGCTTCTGGCTCAGGCCAATTTCGGCCAACGAACGTATTCGGTCATCGGCCAAGGGATGATTGACTCATTCCTCATTTCCAGTCCCCAAGAACGAAAGCACCTGTTCGACGAAGCCGCCGGTGTTCGACAATTTCAGCTGAAGAAAGATCAGGCGGTTCACAAGCTTGCTCAGGCCAAAGAGAACCTGGCCCAAGGGGAGACGCTGATGGTGGAGATTGAGCCGCGGCTTCGTTCTTTGACCCGCCAGGTTCGCCGCCTCGAGCGGCGGGAAGAAGTCGAACGTCAGCTTCATGAGCAGCAGCGGCTGTATTACGGGTTACAGTGGCAAGCCCTCCACCGCCAGCTCGAAGAACGACAAGCGACACATTCGTCGAACGATGGCCGGCGGGGAACGATTGAACATGAACTCTCGACTATTCAGGATGAACTGGAACAGATCGAGCGGGAACGAACCGGCTCGGAGGTCTTCGCCGAGCTACAAAAAAAGTACAATCGCGTCCTTGATCAGAAGAATGCCCTCCTCCAGGAACAGTCGGTGGTCAAGGGCCGACTCGAGGTGGCGGTCAAAGAAGCGGGTCGAGGAGAAGTTGTCTATCATCAACATCGACTCCAAGAATTGAAGCGGGCGCTCGATCGCATTCAAGAAGAGCTTGATGTGGCGGAACAGATGAGCCAGCGTATCGGCACCTCGGTCGAGCGTGAGGAAAAGTCGAAGGCCGCCTTGGACCAGCAGTTCGCCGCGCTGGAACAGCAACTCAGCCAGATCGAAGGACATGGGACACGACAGTCGTTGGCGGCCGGGAAATCGGCGCTCAGACGATGGCAGCAGAAATTCCGGCAGTGGCAGAAAGTCCTGGCAGCGGAAACGGTTGATCTCCCGGCCCTTCGCCAGCAAGCGAACGCGCTGGCGGTTGAACTAACTACCTTGCTCGACCAGCTTGACTCGGCCGGCTCTGACGAAACGCGCAGTCTGGTAACGCTCCAACGATCGGCCTTAAAACTGATGGCCGAACGCCAGTGGGCGGCGGAGCGCTTGGCTGAGGCGCGGGCGGAACGCCAGCGGGTTCACGACCACCGTCAACGCCTGCTCGACGAGCGCGAGCGGCTTGGCGCCGAGCATGAAAAACTCCATCAGGAGTCGTCGATCCAGGAACTGGCTAAAACCAACCCCGAGGAAGCCTACGCCGCCTACGCCAAGCAGGCCAAGGAAATCGAGCAGCGGATCGCCGCCCTCGACGAAACGCTGACCGCGGCTCGAGAGGAAATCAATAACTTCAACGCCCTGGAAACCAGCAAGAAGGATCGGCTCTTCACCTTGCAGAAAGCCTTCCGCGACAGCCAACAACATCTCAACCACGCCACCACGACGGTCAACGGTTTACGGGTGCAGATGGCCAAGCTCGAGCAACAGATTGACGATCTAAAAAAAGAAATCCGCCAAGCCATGTCCCCGGAGGCGGTCGACCTGATCGCCCAGGCGGCCGACCAGAAACTGAATGGCGACGTCGGCCGGCTAGCCGAAGAGATCGGCCGCTTGACCCACCAGCTGCAACTAATCGGCGGCATTGACCAGCAAGTGACCGACGAGTACCGGAGCACGAACGAACGCTGGGAGTTTCTCAGCCATCAGGCCGACGACCTTCGTCAAGCGATTGCCTCGCTCGAAAAGGCCATTGACCATCTTGAATCAACCATTAAACAACGCTTCGACAGCGCCTTTAAAAAAATCAACCAGGAGTTTCACCAATACTTCCGCACGCTCTTCAGCGGCGGCCGAGCTGAACTGGCGCTCACCCAAGAAGTCATCCAGCCAGAGATGGAAGAAGGAGAGGAAGTTTCGGTTCCATCCGAACCGCCGTCGGGCAAAAATCCGGGCCAGAAGGTTATTACCGGTATCGAGATTAAGGCCACTCCGCCCGGGAAAAAGCTTCAATCGATTACCATGCTCTCCGGCGGCGAACGGGCGCTGACCTCGATCGCCTTGCTCTGCGCCATTATTTCTAACAATCCATCGCCGTTCGTCGTCCTCGACGAAGTCGACGCCGCCCTCGACGAAGCCAACTCGCAGCGCTTCGCTGCCATCCTCGACCACTTGGCCAAGAAAACCCAGTTCCTCGTCATCACCCACAACCGGGCGACGATGGAAAAATCGCAGATTCTGTACGGTGTCACCATGGGGAATGACGGCGTGTCACAAATCCTATCGGTCAAGATGGAGGACGCGGAAGCGATCATACAAAAACATGGAAACCGGTAGCTGCCGCGTCCTCCACCCCGAGCCTCGGCGGGGGGTCTCTGAGGCGATCATCCAGAAACACGGGAATCGATAGAACAATGTACCGTCCCTTTTCCGACCAGCGCTACATCGAAAAAATGGTTCGGACCATTGAAGTCCTCCATGAGCAGGAGACGCTTCAGGTGACGTTGCTCAACTGGCGCGCCGCGCCGTACCGAAACTTGCCTAATTGGGTCAAGTACGTATCGATGGACGGGCCGAACAAGCGGCAAGTCTATTTGTATTGGGATCGGAAGGTCGAAGATGCTTTTTTGGGAAAAATCTGGAAACGCCTGCGGCGCGAGCACCGCTATTTCCAATATCTCGATCGGTATTTCCACGACTCGTACCGCCAACTCAGGCGGATGACCGATGCAATCTTCCGAAAGGGGCCTGAATTTTACCTGGGGTTGTCCACCAACCAACTCCGCCGCGAGTTCGAAGTACTGCATCTAGCTAGCAAGATTGCTTCAGCGGGATACTACATCGTCTATGACCTAGTGAACCTGCTGACACGGATTGTCAGACAGGAGATTGGCGAAGTTCTGATTGACGCCACGGACGAAGAACAAGAGCGGGTCTACCGACAGTTATGTCAAGTCGGCATCCGTTCCATTTTCATCGCCGAGCGCATGGCTTTCCTCCGCCGCCTGCAACAGATCCATCGTCTCCATCGAATCAAGCGCCAGCGTCGCCTGGCGGCCATTCAGAACGTAGTTTTCCAACAATGGTACGACTTCGGCCATAGCGTTTTCAACGAGCGTACGAATAGGCCGTTTACCCCGGCTGATTATGAACAACGATTTCTTCGGTCGCGGGGATTATCGGTGCCACGAGCCCGACGACTTCTCCAAACTCAAGAACGGCAAGCAGCCACGACGGTGCGAAAGATCCTCGCCCGCTTCCGTACCTATCCGCGAGTCCGTCAACACATCCATTGGCTGCGGGTTATGATGGGTTACCGCAACCTCGATTCACTCTTTATCCACGATTACTGGCAGCACGCTGCCCCACTGTACGACGAGGTCAGCCGACGCCTCAGTATCGAACCCAATGATTTATGGTGGCTGTCGCGGGAGGAAATCATAGCTGGACTTCGCGGCGATTCGATCCGCCGCATCGTCGCCGGGCGCAAGGTGAAGGGTTTTACCATTAAACAGGTGGGCCAGCAAATTCAAGTTTTGAGCGGCGTGCGCAAAGAAGATTGGCACGAGGAAGCAATCGCGCAAGCGAAACTACTCCAAGGCTCAACCGCCTTTTCGGGAAAAGCTACTGGCCGGGTTCGTTCGATCACCAATCCGATTCACGAAGGACGGTACTTTCAAAATGGTGAAATCCTCGTCACCTCGATGACCTCACCTGAGTTCGTGCCGCTGATGAAGCGGGCTAAGGCAATCATCACTGATGAGGGCGGTATGCTTTGTCACGCCGCAATCATCGCCCGGGAGTTGAAGAAGCCGTGCGTCATCGGCACCCGAGTGGCTACAAAAGTGCTCAAGGATGGAGATCTAGTGGAAGTTGATGCCGGGAAAGGTGTAGTCAAGATATTGTGAAGCCTCATCACTTTCGAAAGGTCGAAAATCGATCAATCTCCCTCCTGCTCTGTCAAAATTGGGATCGCGGGGAACGCGTCATCTTACCGAAAGCATTTGGTGGCAGTATTTTCTTCGCTCCCCTGTTTCACTACCGGCCCGGCCGCGGGACGGCACTCTACTTCGACTTTTCCGATCGCCGGCAAGATTACGATCATTTCGAGCAGCACTATTCCAAACATCGGCACGCGGTCGATTCAATGCTGGTGAAATGCGAGACGCGGGCGCAACAATTTTTGGAGTTATCGGAACGAGCAAATCCCAAAGATTTTTCGAAAGCCTACAGTTTGCTGCTAAGCATCTGGCCACTGATAGATTTTGCCGACATTTTCGGCAGCTTTATCCCTGATCAAATTTCGCCGCCATTGGCTAAAAAGGCACAACGATTGCGCCACCAATACGATCAGCTGCTGAGTGTCGGCGAAAAAACGTTCGTATCTATGGCTAAGAAAAAGCTCCCGGCGAGCTTCTCCCCAATAGTCCAGCTCCTGACTAAACAGGAAGTTGAATCAGTCCGCCTGCCGCCAGACATTAACCGCCGAAAACGCGGCTTCATCTTTTATCGCGGGAAATTATTCGCTGACCTCCGCCTGGAAACGTTTGCCCGTCGCCGCAATATCACCTTTGATGCCGCGGCTGGCTCGTCGGGCCCTCTCCGCGGGACAAGTGTGATACAGAAAAAAGCGAGTGGCCGCGTCAAAGTCGTGTTCGAGCACTCACAGCTCCGGAAAGTTCGGCCGGGTGATGTCTTGGTTGCGCCGATGACGACTCCGGATTTCGTAACCGCGGCTCGCCGGGCCGCGGCGATTGTGACCGACGAGGGTGGAGCAATGTGCCATGCCGCGATCGTGGCCCGAGAATTTGGGATCGTCTGTATCGTCGGCACCAAGTATGCCACGCAGGTTTTTCAAGACGGTGATCAAGTCGAAGTCGACGGCAATCGAGGTATGGTAAAGCTGTTGACGCGACGATGACTAAGTTTACCAAGCCATTCAGGCTGCTCTCGCGGACCGACGTTGCTCTCGCGGGCGGCAAGGGCGCGAGCCTCGGTGAAATGGCCAGGGCGGGAATTCCGGTGCCGTCAGGCTTTGTCGTGCTGACTACGGCTTTTGAAAGTTTTTTAGATGAGACGGACATCGACGTGGAAATAGAAGCGCAGCTCCACAAAATCAACGTCCGCGACGTGAACTCCATTGAGCGGGTTTCTGAAGACATTCGTGGGCAGATCATGAGCGTTGATATGCCGACTGACATTGCCAAAGAAACGCGGTTGGCTTTCGTGGCGCTCCAAGCACCAACGGTCGCCGTCCGCAGTTCGGCCACGGCCGAAGACGCCGCCGCCGCCTCATGGGCCGGAGAATTGGAAAGCTATCTCAACGTCACAAAAAAAGACTTGCTCTCCGCCGTTCAGAAATGCTGGGCATCGCTGTTCACACCACGCGCCATCTTCTACCGCTTTGAAAATAAATTACACCGGACGAAAGTATCCGTGGCCGTGGTGGTACAGGCCATGATCCAGTCCGACGTCTCGGGCATTTGCTTCACCGTTCATCCGGTCACCAAAGATTACGATCAAATGGTGATCGAAGCTGGGTGGGGTCTGGGCGAGGCGATCGTCGGCGGGAAAATCACGCCCGATACGTACGTCATCCACAAGAAAGGGTGGGAAATCCTTGATATTAATGTCAGTGAACAAAAGAAAATCATCGTCCGTGGCCAGCATGGCACGATCGAGCGGCCGGTACCGCCGGCCAAAAAAACGAAACAGAAACTTTCTAAAATCCAGATTCTGGCTCTATCCAAACTCTGCGCCAAAATCGAGAACCACTACCGCCGCCCGCAAGACATCGAATGGGCGTGGCAGCGCGGGAACTTCTACATTCTGCAGTCGCGGCCGATAACAACTCTATAAAACATGCCTGATCGGTACGTGAGCGTCTGTTAACCGCGCCGGGTTTGTGCTCCCCAACCGTCGACTTGGCTCCTAACGGGTCTTGAACTATGTATGCAGTTCGGTGAGCCGATCGATTTCTTCGAGTCTGAATTTGTTCAGGCCAGTGATGATGGCCTGTGGTCGGTAGTCTGGCGGCAACATGTAGCGTGCCCCATCTTTCGTATCGGCCTCGATGATAATCCACGCTTTATGGACGTTGTCATGGCAGCCGAAATCGGCGTTGGTGACAAAATGAGAGCCGTGTTCAAGGAGTAACTTGGCCGCCCGATTACAGGCCTGGACTCCGCCCTCGTGGGGAACTTCGATCAGGTATCTTGGCATATGGAAGTAGTTTAGTATGCCTGGCCACGGCCGTCCACCTCCTCTACCGTGCCAAGGACCCCGAATAAAAACGTGGCCCAGACCGAAGTCCGGGCCGAAAGATGGTGCGAGATGTGGTACAGGTGAGGGAGGGTTCCACCATTCAACGCCGGAGGACACCGCAGGTCCTCGTTGTTGGAGTTCACGGGCTGGTTATCCGGCCATGGCTCGGACCACCGACATGTAGGGCGCGGCGCGCTCGTTTACTCTGGGCCCCGCCAAAAGGGGGCTTCGAGGCGCTGTTTCCGGCGGCGCCGATCCAGCCCGCACTTTTCTCCCTCACCTGGATTTCATGAACGAGAATGCCAGTATACACCGTTGGAATCTCCTGTCAAGGGGGCCGCTCCGCATGGGAAATCCCAAGCACCAAGTCACAAGTACCAATGAAAGGCCAATGACCGAAATTCCAATCCCCAAGACTAATTATTTCGGATTTTTGAGAATTGGACACTGAGATTTTCTTGGGATTTGGGTACTGAGATTCTCACCTGCGGATCACGGATGTAAAAAAACGGATCCCAAAGGACCCGTGCGATTCCCTCGGGTCTAGACCATGACCGCGGAGAATTCACCGAAGGGAAACGGTACGGCCGCCGCCCAATCGCGCACCTTCATCTCGATCGCCGTCTGGCCGGCGTGGTACCATGGATGGGCCGTGAACAGAATGGCGGTCATGACGATCAGCGGCCGCCGCAACGTGGGCACCAACGGATGCTGGATCTCCGTCCACCAGATCCGCTCGACGTCCGGAATCTGTTCCAGGGCCTGAACTGCCTCGTCACGCTTCCGCTGCCACCATTGCTGCAGCTCGGCCAGGCTGTTGAATCGCGTCAATCCACGTCGTGCGCCTTCGAGATTGAGTTGAGACAGAGCTCGGTGCCGTTCCGCCAGGTCGGGAATCTCCACGATCCTTGTGAACGGCGGTTGCAGTACGAAGCCCGGACCGATGCCGCCGGCCGGCAAGATGAGTTGGAGCGCGAACAGCTCGGATTGACTCATGTGCACGACTTGTTCACCGGGACCAAATCGACCCTCCGGCTGATCACGCCACATTGCCTCCGGCATGGCGTCGACGATCTTGCCGGCTGTGGCCGTCGACTCATCAAGCAAACAACGAAGTAACCGGTTCATACACGCCTCCGTGGTGGAAAGGACGACGGGCTCGGCCTTCAGCGGCCCGAAGTTATCAGCAGCCTACACCGATGATTGATGTTCGTCAACCAAAACTGCCCAGCGGGCAGAACTGGTGATTCCGCACAGGTAGCGAGACGTAATATTCGCTACTACATCACGAAGCTGTTTTCTGATAGGAGAGTTTTGGCCAGCTTCGTTGTCAGAAAAATCCCGCCTGGCAAGAGGCGGGTCCGAATGTACGACCGTCAAACACCGGCGGGCTCGGGCTGGGGCGTCGGCACGATGGTGTGCCACTCCGGGTGGAAGCCGGCGAGCTGTCCATACATCGCCCGCCATACATCGTTGGCCAAAGTATCGAGCATGCCCTCGGCCTGACGATCCGTCAGCTCCCACCGGGTCCGGCGATCGGCATCGACCACGCCCCTGACCTTGAGAAGCCCGTTGGCTGACCCGGTGCCGAAAATGGCTCGGGCCTGGCACAGTCGCTCCAAGGTGATCGGTTCACGTCGGAGACGCCAACCATGGATTTCTTCGGCAATGGTGCCGACGGTCATCATGGTGATGCCGCGCAGCGGCGCCGCGCTGTCGTCGGGCGTGACCAATGTCTCGTCCTCGATGAGACCGAGGTTCATGACCGAGAACTCCGACAGATGCTCGCCGTCCCAGCTCAGCAGGATGCCGGTGTCGAAACCGCGCGTGCGAGCTTCGTGTTCGCACGCGTTGCTGGCAACGTAGTTCGCTGCCAGCTTGGCCATCGTCCTCGGCGAAGGGAAACCGCGACGCTCATTCGTCAGCATGGCGACTAAGCCGCGCTGCATGACCTCCGCCGGGTAGTACGGCCGCTTTTCCGGATCGAAGCTACGGGTCCGGATGTGAACCCGCGGGGGTTGACCGGGGTCGTAGACCCCGACGTCCCCCCCACCAGCCACCGTCAGCCGAATGTAGTCGAACCACTCGTTCCGCGCCACCAATTCCTTGATGGCCTGACGCAGTGAGCTCCACGTTATGGCCCGCGGAATCCACGGGGTGGCCGTCATCCACCCCTTGGCCAGCCGTCCCTGCTGGTCACCTTCCAGGTAATCGCTACCGACATGATCGTCGAGTCGGAAGATAGCCCGCTGGCTGCGATGCGGCCCGCCGCGGAGTTCAAAACAGCGAGTGCCGGTGAAGTGGATGTCGGCGTAGTCTTCGTGACCACCGTGCGGCCGGCGGTCCATCGGCCCGCGTTCTTCCACGAAATCCCACCATGGTTGACCAGATTCTGGGTACCCTTCGGGGTAGCGCAGAAGGGCGATCAAGTGCCCAGGCGGGAGCAACAGATGAGTTGCCATGAGTTTCCCCCTTTCGCGACATCAACACCGTAGTGGCCAGCCGAATACGGCCACTGACCTTCGTTGTCAGTTGTAAAGTGCGGCCTGACAAAAACGGGGCGGCGGCCCCGTCCGATCTATGACTTCACTGCCCGGAAATGAAAAACAGGGGCAGAATCGACTCAATCCGGATGAAGACGCGGTGAATCACGCCCTAACCCTAGCCGCGGGTTACCACGATGTCAAGTCTAGACCGGAGACGCGGGTTGGATCGGACCCGTGGTCGCCGCTTGGGCCGGACCGAGTCGTCCTTCGCGGGCGTACTCTTCGAGTTCTCCGGCGGTCACCCGGAGAACCTCCTCGACACTCGTCTGGCCCTGGCGGGCTTTGAGCAGACCATCTTCCCGTAGCGTCTTCATGCCGAGCGTTTTCGTGACGTAGCTGTGAATGTCGAGATAGCTCGCCCCGTCGGTGATCATCTGCCGGACCCGCTTGTCGGGGTTGAGCAGCTCAAAAATGCCAGTTCGACCCAGGTAACCGGTGTAGCCACACACTTCGCAACCGACCGCTTTCTTAAACGTCAGCCGGTCGGTGGCCGGCAGCCCAAGCTGTTGTTTGAGCGGCAGAGAGGCTTCATACTCTTCGGCGCAGGTGGTGCAGAGGAGTCGGACCAGCCGCTGGGCTAGGACACCAATGGTCGCCGAGGCAATCAGCACTCGCTCAATACCCATGTCGACCAGCCGGACGGCGGCGCCGACTGAATCATTCGTATGGAGCGTCGTCAGGACGAGGTGGCCAGTCAGAGCCGAACGGACGGCGATGCTGGCTGTTTCAATGTCGCGAACCTCACCGACGAGAATGATGTCTGGGTCTTGGCGAAGGAGAGAACGCAGGCCGGTGGCGAACGTTAGGCCGGCGTCCGGATCGACTTGGGTCTGTCGAATGAGCGGCAGTTGATACTCGATCGGGTCCTCGAGGGTGACGATGTCTTTGTCCGGCGTGTTGATGGTATTGAGGGTGGCGTAGAGAGTCGTTGTTTTCCCCGAGCCATTCGGTCCGGTGACGAAGATGATGCCGTACGGTTGATGGATCATCTGGTTGAATTGCTCAAGGATGGCCGGGGTGAAGCCGAGCGACGGCAGGCCGAGCAGAATGTTGGTCTTGTTGAGAATCCGCATCGTCAGATTCTCGCCATAGATGGTGGGAAAGACTGAGACACGAATGTCGAGTGGCTTATTATCGGCCGTAATCGGAAAGCGCCCGTCTTGCGGCTTGCGTCGCTCGGCCAAGTCCATACTGGCCAAGACTTTGACCCGCGCCACCAGTGGTTCGTGCAGGCTAATCGGATGCGTCTCGACTTCGCGCAGCACGCCGTCAATGCGGAAGCGGATGCGGATTTTATCGCCCTCGGGTTCAATGTGAATATCGGAGGCGTTATTCAAGACGGCCAGCCTGATCAGGTTGGTCACCAGTTTGACGATCACGCCTTCCGATTCGGTATCGACTTGCTGGCGGTGGGCCATACTCTGAATCCCAGTATACCATTTTGTCTTCCGACCGACCACTTGGCAGCCGTGGGGTTGACACCTATCCCCGGTCGTGATACGGTGTCGGGGCTAAAGATTTTTTTCGCATGGTCGTTATTCGTCTCGCCCGCTTCGGGAAAAAGAACCACGCCACTTTTCGAGTCATTGTCTCGGACAAACGAAAAGACACGCACGGCACCTACCTCGAGCAGGTGGGCACATACAATCCTCAGACCAACCCAGCCACCGTGGAGTTTGATAGCGAGCGGGTTAAGTACTGGCTATCTGTCGGGGCTCAACCGAGTCCAACCGTGCATAATCTGCTGGTTGAGCGTGGCCTGATGAATGTCCCGAAGTTGGTCGTGGCCAGGGCCAAGAAGAAGCCAGCCGAAGCGACGGCCACCCCGTCCGCGGCGCCAAGCGTCGACCAGTCCGCCGAAAAACCCGCCGCCACGAGGCCGGCGGCGGAAACCAAATCGGCATCTTGAAGAAAGTGATTTGACATTTTAGAAAACTGGTTCATGATAATATCGTTGGTGGCTTCACCTGGCCACCCATTTTTGTTATGAAATCCCAATTTCCAAATCCCAAGCACCAAACAATTACCGATGACCGTCGAGCCGAGGAACGGAATTTCGCGGGCGAGGGGCGAGCCGGAGGACGAGGAATATCGAGATATTTTGCGTCCGAGGCGAAGCCCCGCAGCCCGAAATTCCGAGCCGCAGCGCCGGAATGGATTTTTAGGATAGGTTCTAGATCCTCCGGATCGATCGGCGCGAACTACATTGAAGCCAATGAATCGCTGAGCAAGTAAGATTTCATCTTTCGTCTTAAGATTTGTCGTAAGGAAGCTAAAGAAACTGCCTATTGGTTGGAATTGCTAGTTGCGGTTAATGACATCGGTTATGAACAATCGGGGATGCAGTTGGTCAGTGAAGCTACGGAGTTAATAAAGGATATGCTCGGCGATTATTCAAAAATCTGTTTGGTTATCCACGACGTTTCGGTCATTTGGTCATTGGAATTTGGAATTTGTTTGGAAATTGGTGTTTGGCGCTTGGAATTTGACACCCTAAACTGCTTTGCTATCCTACTCAATACTACCGCATCCCGGACTGCCGCCCGTCGAACTGGCAGAACCTGGCGATAATCATTGAAAAGGAACACCTTATGCAAGAAGATCAAGCCTTTGTTGAATACGTGGTCAAGGCCATGGTCGACCGACCCGAGGACGTGTCGAGCGATCGGACGGTGGACGAAATGGGGGTCTTGATTACCCTCAAGGTCAACCCTCAAGACCTCGGTCAAATCATTGGCCGCCAAGGACAAACCGCCAAGGCGCTCCGGACGCTGCTCCGGGTCGTGGGCGCTAAGAACCACGCCCGGGTCAACCTAAAAATCTACGAACCGGAAGGTTACCGCAAGCACCAGCCGATGGCGACGGAACAGCCCGCTCCGGCCGCGGCCGCCGACGCCGGTGTCGGCGATGCGGATGAATTGAAGATTTAGCCAATCCAAAGCAAAAAAACGCGGACTCACATCTGCGTTTTTTGGTACTATTTTCTGATCTAGCCTTAAAGTCGTCATTGACTTAGCCTTTTATTTTTGCTAGCGTGGGCTCGACAGTTACTAGCTCACAATCGCCCTTTCTATCCCACCAGGAGGGTGCCATGGAACTGACGCTTGCCAGGGAATACAGCCACTGGCTTCGACAGGTATCTGCGGTGAGGGATGCGAGAATCCTCGACCCTAGTATCAGGGGTGTCCCCGGTAACCACCAGGATTGGTACCGTGTCTTCTGCAGTCTCGATCCAGAGGAGTGCCTGCAGCAAATCCTCAACTTCCTTCCGCCGCGATCTGTCGATTGGGTGAAGTACGTCCGCCCTGGCAGCCGACAGGTTGTTTACCTACGACATCTCTGGCGAGCTAAGCCGCGCGACCACCACCTGTGGGCGTTGCTCTTCCCTGACCCACGTCCACTGGCCATCCTCAAGCGTTGGTTTACCGCGGCGGTGCCGAAAGGCTACTTCTTGTTCTTCAACGTCAGCTGTGGTGATCGGGTCTTTGATCTCAAGACGGCCCGGCCGACAGTGGTCGAGTGGTCGCGCGTGCGGACAGTCACGTCCGTCGTGACAGATGGTCGGGCTCAAGAGGCCGACCATGGCCACGTGACCGATGCCAGTCACAATGCCATTCCCCGCTGGCACAAGATGAACCGTCGCTCGCATCGGCCAAAGCCGCTGGACTGGAACCGGCGATGGAACTTTCGCGCCTGGCTGACTCGGGTTGCACCGTTCGAGCTCGACGGAGACATTGATCTATTGGCTCTGCTCTGGCATGCATAACGCCCGCCCAAAAAGGCGGATTTTTCTTGGATAAGGTTTGATAAAAAGGGGGTAGCTTGCGCTACCCCGTGGGTTGTGGTTCGGTCTCGCCGTCCCTAGGCGGGTCGATCCGGTCGAGCTCGTCAACGAGCAGCCGCAGTGCGGTCGCCACCCCGCGAGCGCGTCGCTGGTCGCGCCGACCCAGCAACGTCCCGCCGTGCACCAGCACCAGCTCCTGCTGGTCCAAAATCTCACGCAAGACGCGGCGCGGGCTGCGGCTCGAGAACGGCGAGTCTTTGTGTCCCAGCGTGCCGGCACGCAGCAGCGTCAGAACGCTTCGCAGGTAGCGGAGCTGCCACCACAGAGCGGTGATAACTTCGCGCTCCACGGTTTGGCGGATGAACAGGCGCCGGCTAGCCCGCTCTTGTTCCGCGGTCATGATGCCCAGGAGGTCGGTTTGGCCCGAGGTTCGGGTTTCGATCTCTTTGCTGACGAGACCGCGGAAGTCCGGCACCTTGTAGCGCCTGACCATGGCCCGTTCGCACCACCACAGGAGTACCTCGTCCGGAACGCCGAGTCGCTGCAGGCGGGCGACCTCGATGGCGATCCCGTAGCGAATGTGCCCGTGCTCAACCGCCTCACGAATGGCCGCCGGCAGATCACAGAATTGCAGGGCGCGCTTGATGGTGTCAGCACTCCGTCCCACACAGCGGGCAAACGCCGCCACCGTGAAGGTTGGATTCGCTTCGCGCATCAGGCCAATCAGCTGCTGGTAGGCGTAGGCCTCCTCGTGCTCCGGCACCCGGACGTGGGTGTTCTCGCTCAGCTGGAGTAGCAACGCGTGGAGGGGTGTAATGTCCGTGCAGAGCGTGGATCGGACCTTGGCTTCGCCGAAGTGGTGGAGGTAGCAGGTTCCGGGAGCCAGCTCCCCTCCGTTCGTCGACCGACACGGTTCGCAACCCGTATCCCACAGCCACCGGCAAGCGCGGTACCGCCGTTCGCCGGCCAGCAACACCTGGTAATATGTGTCTTGGCCGTCCGGCCGGGCCATGTCGGCGAACGCTGCCAGTTGGAAATCGGTTCGCCACAAGACATTGACTACGGCCAGGTAGCGCCGGAAAGCTTCGGTCGTCAGTTGCGCGACCACCAGGGGGTTGAAGATACCTTTCTGGGCAATGTCGTATGCCAGTTCCGGGATCAAGACGAAGGTCTGACGCGGCTGGGGCAACACGATAAGGTCAAACAGGTCGACCCGCGCATCCTGGAAGTGGTGAGGAAACTGCGTCTCAACCGTTCCCAGGAGCTTGGCCAGGCCGCGGATACCTTCGGCTCGGGGCTTGCGCGGTGGCGCGCTGGCTGGAGCCGGTGTGGCGGTGACTGTCATGGCAAACCTCCAAGGAAATGGTTGTTTGGCGCCATTCGATGACCGGCCGAGCTGAAAAGAACCCGGCCGCTGTAAAGGACTTCTTTACTCTTTGTAACTTTGATCGCTCCGGGTTGTCAAATGTGGATGGGGAAGAACAACAAAAAAACCACCGGTTTTACTCGGTGGCAGGAACGTGGTTGGGTTCGGCTTCGAACCTGGTTGCTTCTGGATCATCCCCGATTTCCTCGCGGACGGGGGAACCAGGGACCGGTTCCCAGCGAGCGACCACCTCGGCGGCTACCCGCTCTGCATCGGGCCGGTTGCCAAGAGCCTGGCGAAGTCGACCGCGGAAAGCGTGGTCCGCGCCGGGATCGGTAGGAAAGTACATGAGCCCTCCTGGGAGACAGTGCGGCCGGGTAACTCAATGACATTCCATTCTCAAGCAGCCTAGATTGGTACCACGGTTCGATGCCGCCGTCAAATCTGGCGCATCATTGACAAGATAGTAATTAGGCTGCACCATTGGGCCTACACATCGGTGGCTGGTGGAATGATTATGACGCAACGAGCTATCGATGGGCCGTATATTTACTTTGTAACGACGAATACAACGTTCAGCCGGTGGTTTTTACATACTCCTGAACGGGCCACATCGTTGGGTAAGGTTATTGAGGTAGCATGTGCGGAAAAAGAATTTATCCTTTTTGGGTATTGTATTTTGCCGAACCACATTCATTTGCTCATCCAAAAGCATGGCCGACACAAATTGTCAGTATTGATGAAAACAATTAAAGGAAGATTTTGGCGTGTTGTTTCTAATGGGTCGGGGAGGAGGTTTTGGCAACCGCGGTTTAACTTTCGGATTGTCGATAACGCAGAAAGATTTATCAACACCATTGAATACATACGATACAATTATCAGAAGATGGATCTGGACGGAAAATACGGACAGGCGCCTTTCGTGTTTATTGACTGGCAGGCAATTCACCATATCATTTGATGTGCCCCCACAGCGCGGGTTTGAAACCCGCGCTGTGGGGGCTGCCGATTCGGGGAACCTTGGAATATGATATGCTTTATTCATGCGATTCGACATTCTCACAATTTTCCCGGGGATGTTCGACGCCTACCTCGGTGAGAGCATCATCAAACGCGCCCAGAAGAAAAAGTTGGTTAGTTTACGTTTCCATGATCTACGCGATTTTGCCACTGACAAGCATCGTAGCGTTGACGACCGTCCTTACGGTGGCGGGCCAGGTATGGTGATGAAAGTCGAACCGATCTACAAAACGCTCAAAGCGGTGCCCCGCCACAGTAAGCGCCGTGTGTTGCTGATGTCCGCCAAGGGAAAAATGTTCACGCACGCCGACGCGAAACGCCTATCGAAATACAAACAGATTATCATCATCTGTCCACGCTATGAAGGTGTTGATGAGCGGGCGGTTGACTATGTTGATGAGGAAATTTCCATCGGCCCGTACGTCCTCACCGGTGGTGAACTGCCGGCGATGGTGGCGATCGATGCGGTCACCCGGCTTATCCCGGGCGTGCTTGGTAAAGATGAATCGAGTGTGGATGAATCACACAGCCAAGAAGGAACTTTAGAATACCCGCAATACACTCGGCCGGAGGTGTTTCGGAAGAAACGAGCCCCCAAAGAATTGCTGTCGGGGAACCACAAAGATATTACCGCTTGGCGAGAAAAAATGAAGAAAAGAAAATGAGCCGAGAGGCGTGCTGCGGCTCATTGCCCTTGCTGCTGGCCACCGGGTCAGGGAAGGTGCTGCTTGGGGCTGCTGGGTCTATCCATCAGGATATCCGGCCGGGTCTGACAGCTAGTCAGCAGCCCCAAACCTATATTACCATAACCGCAGCCAAGTTTTTTGGCCGCGATTTCTCTTGCACTAAACAAACCCACTACTCTCATGAAAGGCTGGTGAAAATAGAATTCGAAACCTAGTAATTGCGAATGGGTAGACCAGTTCCATTTCTGCGCGACCTGTTAGCCACTGTTCCTCTGAAGGACAAAACGGTTCTTGACATCGGCTGCGGCGAGGGGTTGTGGACCAAGGCGATTGCTCGCTGCCGCCGGCTGTAGACTGACGCCGGCTTTTTTGGATTGGCACATTGCTGATGCTGTGGTATGATGAAAAGCTTTATTTAATGTTGGGCATCGTCAAGGTATGGTGAATATTCCGCGGCGGATATTCGTGGTTGAGGATGAGCTTCCCCTGCTTGAGATAATCGTCAGGTATTGCCAGAAGGCCGGCTTCGAAACTTTGTCTGCGCGGACGGTCGATGAAGCGATCGGGCTGTTTCAGGAACTGGAAACCGTTGACCTCCGACCGGCGATGCCGGACGCCGTCTGGCTCGATCATTTTCTGCCCGAAAAGAACGGCGATGAATTCGTAAAATTCTTGCGCGCCAGCTCGACATTCTCTGATGTACCAATCTTCCTCGTGACGAACGCCGTCGAAGGAGAGATTACAAACTGGTACCTCCGCGCCGGGATCAGGCAGGTCTATTCGAAAACCATGTACACGCCGTCGAAAATCATCGCCGACATCGACCTCTACTTGCAGCGCTCCCCGACCGCCCCGCCCGTCCCACCCCAGCCCGCGGCCTGATTGGTGCCCTGGACCGCAGCGCACCGACGGCCTACACTACCCGGGTGAAAACAGAACTTGAGGCCAAGTGGCTGGATATTGATCCGCGTGACATCAGAACCAAGTTGCGGGCGGGCGGGGCGGCGTTGGTCCACGCTGAGATTTTGATGCGTCGGAAAAACTTCGACTATCCGGATAAGCGCCTAGAGAAAATCGGCGGTTGGGTCCGGGTACGAAACGAGGGTAAAAAAATCACGCTGAGCTACAAACAGCTCAACGATCGGACGCTGCACGGCACAAAAGAGGTTGCGGTCATAGTTGACGACTTCGAGCGGACCTGTGAGTTCTTGCGCGACATCGGCCTGCGGGAATTCGCGATTCAGGAGACCAGGCGCGAGGCGTGGCAGCTTGGATCAGCCGAGATTGTGGTTGATTCCTGGCCGTGGATCCCGCCGTTCGTGGAGATTGAGTCGCCTGACGAACCGACGTTGAGACGCCTGGCAGAGCGTCTCGGTCTGAGGTGGGACGAGTCTCTCCATGGCAGCGTAGAAATCGCCTACCAGGCGTATTACGATGTGACCGATCAAGAAATCTACAATTGTCCGGCGGTGGTTTTCGGACCGGTGCCGAGTTGGTTGGCCGCGAAACGGAAGAAACAATGAGCGGTTCGACACCGTTCCTTCGGCGCCTCCAATCTATCGTTCCGTTGAAAGACAAAGCCGTCCTCGACATCGGCTGCGGCGAGGGGTTGTGGACAAAAGAGCTGGCGCATCACTGCCGGCGCGTGGTGGCGATTGACCCCGACCGCACCGCGCTCCGCACCGCGCTCAAGAATAACGGCGCGGACAATATTAGCTACGCGCATGGGCGGGCGGAAAGAATTGCTTTTCCAAACGCTTCGTTCGATGCGGTCGTATTCGCCAAGTCGTTTCACCATGTGCCGCCGAAATCAATGCCGCGGGCGCTCGACGAAGCGCTGCGAGTGACGAAGCCGAAAGGGTGCCTGGTGTTTATTGAGTTGGGCTGGGCGGGGTCGTTCTATGAAGCCGAGTTACAGTTCGGCTGCGACCATGACGATATCCGCACCATCAAGGCTTACGCCTACCAGTTAATGTTATCAGAACGACGGATGAAGGAGATCGCCGAATGGACCGAGGTGCTGTCCTACCAGTATCGCTCGCTCCAGGAATTTATCGATAACGAACAGCCGCGGCGCGGCACACGGCCGGAATGGAAACGTTTTCTGGCTCGTCATCGCCAGCGGCTGACGGCCGAAGAACGGATAAACGTATTCCGGAAGCGGCGGTGACCCCATGCACGAAACCTTCCCAAACCGTCTAGCCTTCACTGACATCGAAGCCACCGGCATGTGGCCCCCGGCTGGCGAGATTATTGAAATTGGGCTGGTGGTCGCTGAGGCGCAAACGCTCGAGGTGGTCGATCGGCTGAACGTTAAAGTCCGCCCAACACACATTGAGACCGCTGTCGCCGGAGCGCTGCGGGTCAGCGGGTATCGGCCGGAGGATTGGCAAGAAGCCGTTTCACTCCGTCAGGCCCTCGATCAGTACGTCAAGAGAGCCCACGGCGCAGTTTTCTGCGCTTGGCGCGTCGCTTTTGATTTTTCTTTTCTCCAGTTTGCGCTCGAGACCAATGGCTTCCTGCCAAAAGAACACTTCACCGATCATCTTTGTGTCTACACCATGGCCTGGTATGTCCTCCGCGAAAAGCACATTAAGCCCTTCCGGTTGCGCCAGGTGGCTGAGTACCTTGGCCTGCCGCCGGAGCCGGAACCGCACCGGGCGGTCAATGGCGCTGAGCTGGCGTGGGCCGTTTACCGAAAGCTGATGACCGGTAAGGTATGACCGGCGAGCGGCCGGCTGTTCTTCTGATCCACGGCTTCTGCAGCCACCGCTCCAGCCTCGAACCGCTCATCCCCGAATTAGAGCGCCGCGGGCTTGAGTGGCATCTCCCGATCCTGGCTGGGCATGGAACGAGGCCTGAGGACTTGCGTAACAAACGCTGGTCGGATTGGCGGCGCGATGTCGACCAAGCCTATCGCCGGCTGCGGCAGAATCACGACCAGGTCGTGGTCATCGCCCTGTCGATGGGCACATTGCTGGCTATCGAGCTGGCCGCCGAGCACCCGGCCCATGTCAGCGGCCTGGTCCTCATCTCGCCGGCGGTCAAGTTCACAGATCCGTTGGCCATCTTCACACCCCTGGTGGTACCATTCATGAGGCGTTATCCCTTTCCGCCGCAGAAGAAATTCAGCTTTCAGAAATTCGCCCAGCGCGATCGTGGGTACCCGTGGTTTCCAACGGCCGCCTACTATTCATATTGGCAGAGGACGCGGACAATTCTCGATGTCGTCAAAAACATCCGCTGTCCGGTCCGAATTATCCAGTCGCGCAACGATCACGTTGCTCAACCCCGCGGAGCACAGAAGATCTACGATTTGCTCCGCACGCCAAAAGAAATCCTCTGGCACGAGCGTTCGGGCCATGAAATGTTGCTCGACGTAGAAGCTGATACTGTGGTAAAAGAAATTATGGGGTTTCAGCCGCTCAGCCGTCAACCATGAAAAAATTGATTGCGATCCTGACCGCTACCCTCGGTCTGATCCCCTCGGCCGCCTTGGCCCAAGCCACCACCTTCAGCATTGAATCGATCGGGGAACAAATCGGCGTCGGTGGAGCCGACTTAAAACAAACGGTGATCAACGTCATCCAATGGGTGCTTGGCATCATGGCTCTCGTGGCCGTGGCGATGATCATTTTCAGCGGCTTCATTGCCGCCACCTCGCCGGATCAAGACCGGGCTGATCGCGCCCAGCGGACTATTCTCGGCGCCGTCATCGGCCTGGTCATTATCCTCCTGGCCTGGGCCATCGTCCTCTTCGTAGCTCGAACGACGGCGGAGGTAACTGTTTAGGTCGGCACCACGATGGTCAAAGCCCGTCGACCAATCGAGCGGCTGTTTATCGCGACCACGTTTAGTGTTGAATCGATCGGCTCGCAGATTGGTGTGAGTCAAGCAGACCTGCGTACCGCCGTCATCAACATCTTACGGATAGCCCTTGGGTTCCTGGCGCTCTTGGCCGTTGCGTTCCTCGTGGCCGGCGGGATAGATTACGTCATTGCCGGAGATAGTGAGGTTGTTCGCATCCGGGCACGGCGAATCATCGTCTACTCTTTAATCAGTTTAATTATCGTCCTGCTGGCCTGGGCGATTGTATCTTTCGTCATCAAGACGACGGCGGAGGTGACGGCCTAAGACCGCTTGGAACATCGGCTTGACAGAAACGGTGTTTTTTGCTACTGTCCGGTGTTCTGAATTCCCATTTTTCTGGTGTCCGCACGAACCTTAAACATAGAAAGTGACACGTAGCATTCTCGACGTTCGTCGGCTGTTCGCTGCCACCTTTCACGATGCAGGAGGAATCATGTGGTACGACGTTTCGCATCAAGACCAAGCCCGGCGCCATTCGGGCCCCCAGACTCCGTTTCGGCTGTCGCTGATGCGCGGCCTGACGGTGCTGGTGTTCGCCTGGATGTTCCTGAATGTCGCTGGCTGGGGCCAGCTAGAATCCAACCGTCCGGAGCTGCCGCCCGGCGACATCATCCAGGTCAACAACTACCTGGACAATCTGTTGGCCAAGGCTCGAGCGGCCGGTCCGGGGTACACGTCGCGTTACGGCGCGGCGGACTTCAACCAGCTGGCCGCCCTGTCGGACGCATTCCAGGCCTACCAAGGCCTCGGCATCGCAGCCACGCATGGATCGCCGGCGGCACTGGCTCTCAATCAGAAGTTCCGCTACGTCCACGGACAGCTGAGCGAGATGGCCCACTACAACGATCAGACCGGCGTGGTGGGCATGATAGCAGCAAGTGTGACTATCCATAACGCGCTTCGCGAGTACCGTGAAACTCACGGCACCGCCCAGCGTCCTGCCTTTCTGCCTCCACCGCCTGCGGATCCAGGCATCAACTGGCGTCACGTCGCGAAGCGCGGCGTCGACGGCTGGTTGCTGGCGATGATTCCGGCATTCCTGACGATCCTCATCGGCTTCCGACTGCGGCGCGAGTCGCTGTGGGCCGAGCTGGTCGAGCGACCGTGGGCGCCGGTGCTAGCAACTGTCTGCTGGCCACTTGGCCTGTGGGCCTATGCTGGCGAGCCGGGCGTCATCGAGCGGCGGCTGCAAAGCCTCATCGATGAGTATCGGGCCGCACACCACACCAAGCCGAACGAGGAGTGGCTGGCGGCGCAGCGGCTCGTACTGATGCGCCGGGCACGGAACTTGCAGGATGCGCTGATGCAGATCCGCGAGTACCCGGAGCTGATTCGGGTCAACTCGCGTCGGGCCATCCTGGCCACCTGGCTCGTGGCCATGCTGTCCGGGCCGATCCAGATGTTCCTGGGCGTCGTTCAAGCGTATGCGCAAGTCGCCCGGGCCAGCGGCGGGACCGACAGTTCCCTCGTCGACTCGACCAAGGTCCGCCGGATCGGCAAGAGTCGACTGACCGGCTGGGCCGAGGGATTCGCCGAGTTCCTGTGGAACGGCGAGCAGGGCCGGCTGTCTCTGGCCCGCGCTCGTGGCCGGGCGAGAACCGATGGCGGGGAGATCTTCCTCCACCTCGACACCCGGGGTCCACAGACCCAGGTGCTCGAGGCCGGCGGCGTTCGTCGGTTCGGTCGGTGGGGAGAGGTGGCCGTCGGTCGGCTGACGCCGCCGCCAGTCTTCCACCTGCCGCCACCGCACAAGGCGCTCTTCCGTCAGTCGCCGCAGTTCGGGATGATCCCGAGCTTCACCGACGCCGGAGTGGTGGCCACGGTCCGGGCCGGTGCGACCCTCCTCGATCTCGGAGTGTTGACCGGCGAAGGGGCGAGCGGCCAGCCCGACCACCGGACGGATATGGTTTTCCGTCTGGAGTCCACGGTCGGACCGGCTACCGTCTCGCTGACTGGTCAAGGTCCGGACGAGCACGGCTACGGAGCGGCGCTGGTGACGGTGTCCGGAAATCCCGGCTCCGTTTCCTACCTGCGGGCCGAGCGTTTCGACCAGGACCGTACCCTCGATCAGGTCGAAATCACCGGTCGTCACGGCCCGTGGCGAGCTGGACTCCAGCTCGCTCGCGAGCGAACCAGCTCGGCGGCCAGGACCGCGCTCCTCGTGCTGGAGCGGTCGCTCGGTGGGTTCCACCGAGTCATGGCCGAGCTCATGCTGACGGAGGGTGGTAAGCCGCAGTATGGCTTCCGCCTACAGCACGGGCTGCGGCTCGCCACGCCGTAGATTCACCTCTTTTCGCAGGCGCGATTCTTCTTCGGGAGGTCGCGCCTTTTCTTTTCCCCCAGCCACGACAGTACCAATTTTAGCCAACGTTAACGGTTCCTTTCGGACGCTCGGGGCTTGACAAACCATGGCAGGCTGGTATGATGGAGGTGCTAGATAACAGGTCCGTCTCCTGGTTGAGGCAGCCGCGTATAGCGCCAAGCGCACGCGGCTAAAAGTAAAGGAAACCACTATCGGCATACCCTAAGCCCACACGATACCGCACCTTCCGAAAGCCAAGAACAGTGAGGCCCCAATGGATGACAAAAACATCTGCCGGGACCTCTCTGTTTTTGTTTGATCCCCACTGGCGACACGTCCACTCGGGATCGGGCAGCGGAGCAGATCGTTGACAACCGGAACGTGGTAAGAAGCGCCATCTCCGTCCTTGAAGCCCAGGGACGGAATGGCAAAATCGTTGAATGGGGCAACGAGGGTTATCGATCCGGTCCTCTGCGCCACCCCCGATTAAGTCGGGGCTGCGGAGCTTGTACCTTTGGATCAACTCTCATTCCCCCATTCAACGAATCAAGTCAATACTTTGATCTTGGTCGGACACCGCCAAGTAAAATAACGGTGACACAGCAATTCAAAGAGCTACCACGTGTCGCGTTTTCGCGACTATACGTGGCTTACTCCTCAAATTGTGTTCGGTTAACCTGAAACGGTCAACCGGATCTTACTTGAGAGTTTTCCGGCGAAGCCGCGGCGAAAGCCGGGCAAGCCGGACCCGGCTACGCCGGGGCTCCTGCGTGATGTAACCTTCGCGTTTATTCACGTTTGGTGACTGCTCTCATACTTGAGAGTTTGATCCTGGCTCAGGATGAACGCTGGCGGCGTGTCTTAGGCATGCAAGTCGAACGAGCCGTGCTTCGCACTGGCAAATTCCAATGCCCAAGTACTAATGACCAAACAATATCCAATGACCGAAATTCAAATGTCCCGTATTTGGAATTTGAGATTTGTTTGGAAATTGGGATTTGTAATTTGGATTTTCCAGTGCGGAGCACTGGCGAGTGGCAAACGGGTGCGTAACACATTGGTAACCTGCCCCGAGGTTCGGAATAACCCGCCGAAAGGTGGGCTAATGACGGACGTGTCCACTGATCACCGGATCGGTGGGGAAAGGCGCAAGTCGCCTCGGGAGGGGCCTATGGTCCATCAGCTAGTTGGTAGGGTAACGGCCTACCAAGGCGACGACGGATAGCGGGTGTGAGAGCACGACCCGCCTCACTGGGACTGAGACACTGCCCAGACTCCTACGGGAGGCTGCAGTCGAGAATCTTCCCCAATGGCCGAAAGGCTGAGGGAGCGACGCCGCGTGCAGGAAGAATCCCTTCGGGGTGTAAACTGCTTTTCTTGGAGAGTAACTCTGAAAGTACCCAAGGAATAAGGGGCTGCTAACTTCGTGCCAGCAGCAGCGGTAATACGAAGGCCCCAAGCGTTATCCGGATTTATTGGGCGTAAAGCGCTAATAGGCGGCTTGGTAAGTCACTGGTCAAATCCGACGGCTCAACCGTCGGGCTGCCGGTGAAACTGCCAGGCTTGAGGTCGGAAGAGGCAAGCGGAACTACCGGTGTAGCGGTAAAATGCGTTCATATCGGTAGGAACACCAAAGGCGAAGGCAGCTTGCTGGTACGACTCTGACGCTGAATAGCGAAAGCGTGGGGAGCGAATGGGATAAACGAATTTCGTCCCGCTATACAGCGGGACGAGGCTTTCCGCTAAGGGAGGTGGTGTCGCTCGGCCCGACGTAAAGTCGAGGCCTCGCGACGAGTAACTTCTTTGTTGGTAAACGCGTGGGTATCGCGGTGATCATCAAAACCCCTTGTGGCAGAAAGTGATTGTCCTCTCTGGCGGTAACGTCAGAGTCAAAAGCTCCAAAAGAAAACTTGTCCGGCACAGATTGTCCTCAAAACAATACTGGTCGGATCCCGCCGAGCCGTGAGGCAAGGCGGGAGCTGTATCGGTGAAACTCTCTCCGAGACAACACCGAGGGAAGTCTCCGTCTTTGACGGATGACCCCGTAACGACTATACGCCGAGCCCGCGCACCAATCGCAAAGCGATTTGGTGCGGGGAAGATATAGTCTGACCTCTATGGCGACATAGAGAGGTGAGCAGAAATGCCTCACCCCGGAAATTCCGACAAATCTCTTCTAATGCGACCGACGCTGAGCGAAGTCGAAGGGGAGGGCGCACAGATAAAAACTGGTCGAACCGCGAAGTCGCGAGCCGAAACTTGCTTTCGGCACAGCGACGAGCGTCGACACAGTAAAGGGAAGGGAGGCCGCCGAGCTTAGCTCGGCGGGAGTCGGAAGGGAAACCGTATGGTTTCCCTCCGAATAACAATCGTGTAGATACCCCAGTAGTCCACGCCGTAAACGATGGATGCTAGGGATTGGGAGTTTCGACCCTCTCAGTCTCGTTCAAGCTAACGCGTTAAGCATCCCGCCTGGGAAGTACGGCCGCAAGGCTAAAACTCAAAGGAATTGACGGGAGCCCGCACAAGCGGTGGAGCATGTGGTTCAATTCGACGATAAGCGAGGAACCTTACCAGGTCTTGACATCTAGCTGCACGTCCCGGGAAACCGGGAAAGCCTTCGAGGGTGCTAGACAGGTGCTGCATGGCTGTCGTCAGCTCGTGGCGTGAGCTGTTGGGTTAAGTCCTCTAACGAGCGCAACCCCTGTCGAGTGTTAACGTAATCGCTCGAGACTGCCGGCGATAAGCCGGAGGAAGGAAGGGATGACGTCAAGTCAGCATGGTCCTCTGACGACCTGGGCTACACACGTGCTACAATGGGGTGCAACAATGGGACGCCAAGCCGCAAGGTGGAGCAAATCCCATCAAACCACCCCCCAGTTCGGATTGGGGGCTGCAACTCGCCCCCATGAAGCCGGAATCGCTAGTAACCGCAGATCAGCCTTGCTGCGGTGAATACGTTCTCGGGCTTTGTACACACCGCCCGTCAAGCCAAGAGAGTCGGGAACACCCGAAAATCTCGCTTTGCGAGAGTTACGGTGGGCTCGATGATAGGGGCTAAGTCGTAACGGCAAACTGCCGTAGTTGCGACCTCCATAGGTAACTATGGATAGGAATTCGGCTATATGCTGGAAACTCTGTGAATCTTTTGCTACCCTGTTCGTGTGAACATGGGTGAAAATGCAAAACGTGCAGACAATCAGCGGGGAAGTCGCCTATTACAATGGGTTGACCCCTCAGAGACTACACGCCGAACTCCTTACTCAGTAGGTGTCGCTCGCGCTTATCTTCAAGGCGCCTTCCATGATGGTACGTGGAATAGAGCAAACAAGCGTACTCGCTTTGCACAGAGTAACCTTGGTTGGCTCTATATCCTTAAGGTGCTTCTGGGAGACCTTGGATATACTTCGTGGATATACCGCGAAGGAAAGGCGCGCAGTGTCTATGTTCTCGAAACTCATGCAGACTGTCTCGATCTGAATTTCAACCCAGAAGAGTTGAAAACGGGAGAAGAGAAAGTGGCTTACGTACGAGGACTCTTTGATGCTGAAGGCGGCACACCTCGCAATCCGCGAGCCAGATTCTATGTGCAATTAGTTCAAAATGATCGCCAAAAACTTGAGAAGATCAAATATCTTCTCAATCAATTAGGGATCATTGTTGGGCAGATGCATAACCCAAGCAAGTCAGTTGCCCCTGGCTATTGGAGAATGTTTATTCGGACAAGATCATTAACTGATTTTGTCGGCATGATAGGATCGTGGCATCCGCGGAAAGTAAAGGAGTTACGAGTAAGGATGAAGATATAGTCCATGCCTTCTGGCGACAGAAGGGTAAACATGAACAAGGCATGCGTAGCGGAAGCTGTGCATGGATCAAGATGGTCGCGTTCAAACCTCCAGCCATCATCTCCAGTTTCTGGATGCATGGTGGACAGGATTGAGCTATACCGCGTGGTCGCGCAAGCGACTTTACGCGGTCAGGCATCGTGAACCGATGTATAAACCTATCAAAGATTGACGCGCTTCTTACCACATTCTGGTTTTCAATCCAGGAGGCGATTCGCCTCGAGATCTTTGACAGGGAGACTTAGTTATTCAATGACCGCCTCCTCAATCCAGGCTTTAATGCCTGTGTACCCGAAAGGGCATAATTTTCTCCGGCTGGGCTTGGTTTGTCTGTCTGCTTTTCCTCTTCTGTTGCCTTTGGTGTTTGGGTGTTGGTCTTCTTGGTTGTCTTTTGGTGCGTCGTTCGCGCTCTAGGATCTTCGGGATCCTAAAGATCTCTTCAAGAAAGGGGGTGGTAGAATGTCTAAGAACTCTCGGGCATCCCCCGAAGTTGATGTAGTTCTGGTAACCCGTCGGTTTTTCTTTCGATTCAGGCTAGCTGTAATGGCAAACTTAGTCGATAAAATCGTGGAAGTTGCAAAGAAATACATCATTAAATCCTACTCTTCATCCCACCCAACGGTATGTGCTACCGATGGGTGGATTCGATTACGCTAGTAGTCTGCGTTTAGATGGATTGGCCGCTGCTCTAGGGGTTACCGTTTCTTTCTTAGAAAAGTTACAAATTTATCCTGGCGCATACTATGATGATTTTGCTAAAAAGAAAGATGGCGGGCTTAGAAAAATAGTTAAGGTAGACTGGCCCGTAAGGAGACTCCAGGAAAGACTCCATCATAATGTTTTTGGAAAGATAAAACTTCCTGATTTTGTTGAATGTCAATCAGGACGTTCGTCAATTGATCATGCCCTAAGACATAAAAATCAAACACAGATTATTACTTTTGACATAGAATCGTATTTCCCTTCAATTACTTACCGCCGCGTTAGACAAACCCTCGCCTTCTTTGGTTTTAACCAGTTAGTCTCGGCAGTTATTGCTAGAATTACAATCAGGGACGGTAGTCTTCCTCAAGGGACTCCTACGAGTACAGATATCGCAAACTTTGTCGGAACTTTCCTTGATAGAAGACTGCTTGGGCTCTGTGAAAAACATAATTGGGTTTACAGCAGATACGTGGACGATGTAGCTATAAGTGGGTTCAAAAACATGGGTTGGGCAAAAAAACTCATAAACAAAATAATAATCTCTGAGGGGTTCCGAATAAGTACAAAACAAGGCGGTTTGTCAGTAACGATGGTAAAGGATGTGCCCTTAGTAACGGGAGTCAGAATTAATAAAACTTTTATACAGGCACCCAAGGAATACTACCGGTCCGTTCGTCAAAAAATCTATTTATGGCAAAAGTTTGGTTATGAATCTGCTTATCCAGGTTTTTCTAAGAAACAATCGATTTCGAAACTCCACGGAAAGGTTCACTATTTAATGTATTTAGATAAAGTTTCAAAAAGGTTTAATGGCCAAGGCTATCAACTTTTCAAACAATTTCAGAAATTACACAAGGATCCCGCATAAACGCTTCTGGCTACATTCGGACAGTCAATGCGAAAAAGCACTGGATTACATCCGGTGCTTTTTCTTTGCCACCGAAAACCTTGAGCGCCGTCGAAAGGTTACCACATTCAGATTGTCAAAGCCATCGACAGCGCCACCAGCACTCTTTTTGGTGTCAGTCCAAAAAGAAACCAAGTAATCCCGCGCCCGACGCCGGATCGCATTCCGGGGGAGCGATGCGGGGCACCACATTTTGGTTGTCAAAAAATCCCCACTAAATCGCCAGTTGACACATCTGGTTGCCGCGAGCGAACTCGGCAAAGTGCGGATCAGGATCCTCGCCCGCCATGAGGCGCAAGAACGCTTCGTGCCAGACCGGAGGCACGATCCCAAGATACCCACGTGGGTCCATCAGGCCTCCTATCCGGCCGGGGTTAGAACGGTCGCTGACGGTAGCGGCCAAGGAACTAGGGTCGGTCTACCACTGTGGCGGGGGCGCGTCAAGGATTCAGAACAACGCTTTGAAGCGCCGGTGTATTTTTAGCGGCCAGAATATCGTGCCAAGCTATTGCTCAGGAGCATGGTCCTCGTGGCCGACTGCTACTGAACGTCTTGCCGGAAGACATAAACGCGCCTCTTGATTTCGGGCAGATGGCGGGTGCGCTGCGAACCCTGCTCGAACAGGGCCGCCCTAAGTCAGCAGTAGCCTAGCGCTAGCCACACCACCTGGTGGTGGCCTTTTCTTATGCTATACTGGGACTGAAAGGAAACTCCTATGAAAAGACGCCTCTCCTATATCTCCATAATCGCCGTCGCCTTGCTGGTGTTGGGCGCCGCTTGCGCCCGGAAAGTGAGTAACGACAACTCATCCGGCGTCGGTGGCAATGA